>DATGER010000022.1:0-94692 GCA_035309865.1 Chloroflexota bacterium | reverse complement strand
CAGCGGTGTAGAACTGGTCGATCGCGACGTCCAGCGGATGACTGCCGACGTGCGACTCGCTGAACCACCGGTGCGCCGTCTCGGGATCGTCCAACACCGCCTGCACGCCGTCGCAGTGGACCTGCCACGCGGCGACCGGGTTCTCGTCCACCGACGGTCCGCGCGGCAGTTCGATGCCGGCACCGGCGGCAAGGAACCCGGGAAACCATTCGATCAGATGTCGCACGACGTCGCGCGCGGCCCAGTCGCTGACCGGCGACGGTGCGTCCCAGTACCGGGCACCGCGGACCCGCTCGGTGAACAGCCCTGCAACCTGCCGATGTCGCTCGGCCGGGCGATCAGACAGCGCCATCGATGAGCATCCTGTCCAATTTGGCGTAGCCCTCGTCGAGGCCGACCTCCATACCGCTGCGCAGCATCGCCTCGCGACCTTCGAAACTGTCGACCAGCGATTGCGTTCGCAGCCGCGCATGGCCGTCGCGCAGCTCCTCGAACCACAGCGTCTCCAGCGCGACTCCGTCGGGGTTGCCCTCGAAGGTGAAGGTCTGCACGATTCGGCCGGGCCGGACCTCGTGGAAGGAGCCGTGGAAGCCGTACTCTGTGCCGTCGTGCACGGCGACGTACCGCCAGCTGCCGCCGGTACGCGCCTCCCAGTGCTCGATCCGCGTGGTCATGACGTCGGGACCTACCCATCGGGCGAACAACGCGGGATCGGTGTGGGCCCGGAACAGCTGCTCGGGGGTCGCCGCGAAGTCCCGCGTCAGTCGGATGACTGGCAGCTTGGGGTCGGCTTCGATGAGCGTCTCGGTGATCCGGTTAATGGTCGTCTTCTCCTTTCATCTCCGCCAGGACGGCGTCGAGGCGTCGGTAGCGCTGCTCCATGCGGCTTCGGTGGCGCTCGATCCAGGCGCCCAACAGGTCGAAAGCCTGAGCCTCCAGGCGCACCGAGCGCGGCTGCGGGCCGCGCGGTCGGCTGACGAGCCCGGCGTCCTCGAGCACGCGCAGGTGCTTGTAGACGGCCTGGAGCGTCATCCGGTAGGGCTCGGCGAGCTGGCTCACGGTGGCGTCGCCCTCCGCGAGGCGGGCCACGATGTCGCGGCGGGTGGGGTCCGCGAAGGCGGCGAAGACGCGGGACAGCGTGTCGGCGGTCATCCTCCTCAGTTTCAACTCATTGGTTGAAAGTACGATAGCCCGTCGCGGCGCGCGCGTCAACCTGGCGGTTGCACGTTCTGGTGCGCGGGGCTGGCGCGGAAAGGTCCGCGGGGGCGACGCACTACAGCCCTGATCGGGCTATTGACAAAAAGTCGCTTTACGTACAAAGTATCTTTGGCAATGAGAGACGTCCTGTTCCTGGAGCAGATCGATCAGGCTGAGGCGTTGCTCAAGCCGCAGCCTATCGAGGTGTTGCGCCAGCTGGCCGAGCCGCGCACGTGCACCGCGGTCGCCGCGCGGCTCGGCCAGACGCCGCAGCGGGTCTACTACCACGTCAAACGCCTGGTCGACGTGGGCCTGGTGGACCAGGTCTCGGAGCGCAAGGTGCGCGGCATCCACGAGGGTATCTATCAGGCCAGCGCCCGCTCGTACTGGGTCTCGCCGCGCCTGGTTGGGCGCATCGGCTCGCGCAAGGTCCAGGACGAGCTCAGCCTGGGCTATCTGCTGGACCTCATGGAGGACGTCCAGGCCGACATCGCCGCGCTCGACCGGACCGCGCCCGAGCTACCCTCGGTGGGCGTCTCGGGCGAGATCCGCGTCCTGCCGCAGCACCGTCAGAAGTTCCTGAACGACCTGCAGAGCGTGCTGCAGGACCTTTTCACCCGCTACGGCGGCCCCGAGGGTGATGCCTTCAGGCTCGCCGTGGCCTGTTATCCAAAAGGACAGGAGAGAACCCCGTGACTGAACCGATGATCCTGCGTGTCCGTCTGGCTGCTTCGATGCAGGCCGTCCGCCATGCGCTGACCGACGCCGCTGCGTTGCGGGTCTGGCTGGCCGAGCACGCCGAGGTTGACCTGCCGCAGACCTTTGCATTCTGGGGTCGCTTCACGCCCGAGGGTGAGGCGCCCCATCAGCGCGTGCTTTACGTCGACGACCACACGCTGCGTTTCAACTGGCGGCTGGACGGCGAGGACACCACCGTGGAGATTCACCTCCAGCCGGAACGCCCGGATTCGACCATCCTGACCCTCTCGCAAACCCACTTCGACATGCAGGAGGCGCTGGCGGAGACCACCATCCGCGGCGTCCTCTACACCTTCTGGGCACTCACCCTGGCCAATCTGGCCGACCACCTGGAGGGCCGCGAACTCACCGCCCGGTGTGACTTCACCTCGGCCGAGATGCGGGCGCAGTTCCTCATCGACGCGTCGCTGGAAAAGGTGTACGAGTCGCTGATCGACTCCGACCAGGCCAGCCGGTGGTTCGGCTATCCGATCGGCATCGAGCCGTGGGTGGGTGGGCGCTTTGCCATGGGCGGCCTCGAGTCTGTGTCGCCAGGAGTCTTTGCCGCCAGGATCGTCGCGCTGGAGCCTGGCCGCAGGATGTCGGTCGACTGGGGCGACAACGGCGTCGCCACCTGGGAGCTCGAGAATTCCAATGGCAAGACGCGGCTCACCTTTGTGCAGAGTGGCTTCACGACCTCGCGGCCACCGTACGCCGGCTGGATGGGCACGCTGTCCGGGTTCGCCCAACTGCGCCGCTTCCACGAGCAGACCGACTGGCAGCCGATATGGTTGGAGGTCGCGGTGGGCAGCGTCAGGAGTTGACCGGCTGGCTGCGGCGGAGGCCAACGAGTGAGGCTCCGCTGGCTGCAACCGCCGCGGCGGCGGCGGCAACGCTGATGATCGCCATGCACACCGCGCCCAGGACGCCGGGGATCACTGGCACGAGGCTCGCCATGTGAACACTGTGGTGGTAGAGCACCGATGCCAGAAGGCTGCCACCGGTGCTGTTGTAGATCCATGTCGCGAGAACACTCTGCGACGTGAGCATCGCGACGAACACGCCGAAGTCGATCCAGAACGGCAGAGGATGCATGCTGGGGTCAGCGAAGTAGGGCAGGTGCCATGTGGCCCAGACGACGCCGATAAGCAGGCTCGCGGGTAAGGCACCGATCCGACTCTGCAGCCGGGGAAGGGCGTATCCGCGCCAGCCGAACTCCTCACCAATGGCCGCGATGGGAATCAGGAAATCGAGTCGGACCTCGGGCCCTCGGCCGCCAAACAACATCGCCAGGCCCAGTGACACCACCCAGACGAGCGGCTCGAGCAGCATGGCGATCGCGTACCAGCCGATGCCGAAGCGCCAGCGCCCCAACTGGCCCAGCAGCTGGCGCATGCGCGCGGGACCGCCTTCGATGCCTGCGATAACGAACGCGATCAGGGAAGGTGTGATCGACGCCAGGAGCAAAAGAAGCAGCAGCCGGCCAGAAAGCGCCGCAGCGACCGATTCTCCAGACCCCAGGATCGGCAGCCACAGCAGCGCGGTGACGATATAGGTCACCACGAAAAAGGCGACGGCCCAGCGCCAGCCATGGGCCTCAGGCGCATCTCCCGGCATCACCGCGGGGCCGGCTTCCATCAGCTGAGCATAGTGGCCCCGGGGTTCAACGGAAACGGGCAAAGCGCCTCAACACACACCGATGGCAGATTGCGGGAAACCTGGCGGTCCCGAGCGCCAGGACTGGGTGGACGACATCGCCGGCTAAGCCGATGACCACGCGGTCCACGGTCCGCAGGCGGTTTACCTTTACAGGTCCGCGGATGTGCGCAATACTGCCGGGTTCCCGGCGACCTGGGCGAGGCAACCAGCCCCTTCGGAGGAGCGATCATGGCGAGCCGGCTGAATCTGGCAGCTTTGCGAGGCCTATCAGGCGGTACAGGCGTCCTGGAGGCTGTCAAACCGTCCCTCGGTGGCGTCCGCTTTCCGCCACCGATACCGCGACCGGGCACACTCGGCGTGGTGCGCCGGCCTGGCTCCATCGGTTTCACGCTCAATGGATCGCTGGGCTGGCTGATCGACGTCCGACGTTTTGCCGGCGCGCCCACGCTCACCGTCAGGTCCATTGCGCACGGTGGGACGCGCATCACCCTGACGGGCGCGCGTTTTCCTGGCACGGACCTGTCCGCGGATTTCGTGTGCGTATTGGGTTCGACGCTGCCGATCGGCACGCCCATGGATCTGCAATTCACCCTGGGGGGTTTTCACGGCCAGGTGATCATCGAACGGTGGCTGGCCGGAGACCAGGTGATGGAGTCGACGGTCCACGTGGGCGGCGACGTGTGCCCATTGGGCGTCACCTCGAAACTGGCTATTGCCGGTGACGCGCACGCCCGGTTCTTTCCCAACTGGTTCATGCAAATGGGCGCGGCCGGACTGGCCACGCTCACTGGCCTGGGCGGCGACCTCGCCTCCGACACCTTCGACCTGAAGCTGCTGTTTCCTGGCGAACCGACGATCAGTGCCCTGCCCAAGACCCGCCGCACGCGACTGACGCTGTTTGCCAGCGCACCCACGTGGGACCTGACACTCCAGGGCACCAGCCTGCCGATCGGGAGGCTCACCGCGCCCGCGGGGCTGTTCGACGCGATCGAGATCGAAGCCGGCGAAGGCGCCGCCGGCGACGTTGCCCGCGAGCTGGTCGCGACTTCATCGCGCACGGACGGCCTGTCTCTCGGCGTCGCCGGCGTCATTACCACCCTGGATGGGGCCCCGTTCACCCTGGCCCTGGCGTATCCCACGTACGCCATTGCCTTCGACGTGACGGCAGATCACTCCAAGGGAGATCAGACGTTTCTGACCGCCCGAGTCGCCCCGCCCCCAACGCTGTGCGCCGCGGACGGCTGCGTCATGCTGCTGGGGGATCCGAATGGTCCGCCGCCATTCGAGTCCGACGCTCTGAACGGCGTGGTCACGGCGTTCCGCTGCGAGCCCGCGCTGCTCTCGGCGGCGGCCCCGTTGAGCGGGCACGGAGGCGAGGAGCTGGCTGCGCAGCCCCTGCCAATCACCTCCGGTGCGCGGCTGCCGTTTGTCAGCGCACCGGGTGCCACGCCTGGCTGGGGCGTCGTCGCTGGGCCCGGGGCGCCTGGCCGGCGGCACCTGTCACTGCCTGACTTCAGCGTGTCAATCGTCCGGCGCGAGGATCTGCTGTCGCTCGAATTCCGCTTCTACAACCTGGCGCTCGAAGCGGGGGGTGGCATCGCGCCGCAGCTCGTGTGCAAAGACACGAGCTTGCCCGCGTATCTGGTCGTCGTGTTCGATGCGCCCCAGAACATCGCCGAGCAGGCGTACCTCGAGGCGTACACCGATCCACCCGGTCACACGCCGAGCGGCACGACGACCGACGAAGTACCGGGTAGTCCGTCGTTCCCGTTACCTGCGCGGACCCTCGCCGCCGGGCCCAGTCGGCTCGCGTTCCAGTTTCCAGCCGGAGTCAATGCGCTCTTGTATTCGCTTGACAGCCTGCTGGACTGGGTCAAGCTGGAGCCCAGCGTCGCACCGGTCGCGCAGTTGTCGGATACGGAACAGATCATCCCGCCCCCCACGATCCGAGAGCCGGTGCCCACGGAAACGGCGATCGAAGCGCCGTGGCACCTGGTTCTGTCACCCGGTCCGAACGCCGCATGGGCACATTCGGCGAGCGCCGTCACCCTCGATACGCGTACCGAGTTGTGGCACACGCGGTTGGCGGTGCGGGACCACGACAGCCGCGGGAACCCTGTGCCCAATGAATCGGCTGAGCGGCGAATCCGGGCGATCTGGTCGCCTGACTACACGCCCGGGCTGTTTCCTCCACATTACGACCCCGCGCACCCGGTCGATCCGCGCAATCCATTCCGCATGTCCCTGGACCGGAACGACCGCGACCAGATCGTGCGGCTGTCATCGGATGCAACCATCCGGAATTATTGGCCCCAGTCGATCCCCGCCGAGAAACTGTTTCTGACTTCTCTCGGCGCCTGGATGGACCTGTTTGGCACCTGGCCCGATCCGTTGCCACGGGCCGGCCGCCAGCTTTTCAGCGCGGAGCAGTGGCAGCACCGCGCGGCTATGGCCCGCGACAACTATGTCCGCGTGGTGACCGCGGGTTTTCTGTTGCCCTTCGGCCATCGCGCCTCCCTGATCAAAGTGACCGAGCGAAAACTTCAGGCGATCAACGGCGGTCCAACGACTGCATTCCTGCGGCAGCGATTCTTCATCCTGGTCCGCGAGCCGGAAAAAGACTACGCCGCGCTCAGCCTCGCCCAGCAACGCGCGATTCCATTTCAGCGGGTGCGCATCACGACGCTCGTGACGCCGAACCTGGTCCCCGCGACCGATGGCGGCGGGCACTACTCCTTCTTCCCAATGGTCGGCGGCCAGTTTTTCCAGTTCCATCTCATCGGCACAGACGCCGACGGCCAGACGTCCGAGTTTGCCGAGCCGTTGTATTTTGTCGAGCGCGGCGGCGACTATTCGTTTGCGCACGACCAGTACAACGTGTCAACCGTGCGAACGCCGCGGATGCACGGACAGAAAATCGCCTATGCGCCTAGCGGCACGCCCGGCGATACCACGCTGCACACGACCGACATTACCTTCAGCGCTGCGCCGCCGCTCGCTGCCGAGCCGAATTTCTATCCGAGCATGGACGGCGCCGATGTCATCGTTCCGGCGATACAGCAGGTGAGCGGCGGATCGGGCGCCATCTCGATCGAGTACTACCCGCCGTACCTTGCCGCCGGTCTTGGACCGGGCGAGGTGTTCGCCCGGAAGACCGGCGGCACGCTACCGGTCCAGTTCCAGGGCAACCAGTCGGGGGGCGTCGCCACGCCAAATCTGACTGTGTCGGGCCTGTCGCGCAAGTTCGGCACCGTGAGCGGCACGACTCCGGACAATGTCGCCAACGGCAACTATCAACCCGCCGACATTTTCAACGATCCAGATGCGAAGTTGTTCGGTTGCATTCCGCTGGCCGAACTGATCGACGCGTTGGCAGGTGGCGAAGCCAGCGCGCCCATCCTGCAAACGCAGCGTCTACCGGACGGAATTCAAACGACGCTGGAGTTCAACCCGCACGCCAAGGGCTTCGACGGCGGCTTCGTCACACTGGGTTTCAACGGGAACGCCGCCACGGCACTCAGCCTCAAGGCGACCATCCTGACGAAGTTGAGCGGGGCGCCGCCGGAGATCACCATTCACGGTGAACTGAACGACTTCACGCTGTCGCTGGCCAATGTGGTGGGGATCACCATCAGCAAGTTCGCCTTCGACGCGCCGGCCGGCCAGAAAATGAACGTGACGGTGGAGATGCCGGACTCATCCGACACCGGACCGCTCATGTTCCTGGGTGATCTCAGCTTCCTGAACACGTTGCGCAAGTTCATCCCATCTAACGGGTTCCAGGATCCGCCCAGCCTGGACATCACCAGTGAGGGCATTACCGCCGGCTACTCCCTGCCTATTCCGAGTATCGGCGTTGGCGTCTTCAGCCTGGAGAACATCCGGCTGAGCGCTGCTCTCGTCTTACCTTTCGTCGCATCGACGCCGCTCCGCTTCCGCTTTGCCTTCTGCGAACGCGAGCATCCGTTTCTGATCACGGTGTCGTTGCTCGGCGGCGGCGGCTTCTTTGGCCTCGAAGTCGGTCCTGACGGCGTGGAAATGCTCGAAGCGTCGATCGAAGTCGGCGCCAATGTGTCGATCGACGTCGTGGTGGCCAGCGGAAATGTGCACATCATGGCCGGCGTGTATCTGAAGCTGGACTTCGTCCACAAAGCCTCGCAGTTGACGGGCTATCTGCGCGCCGGCGGGAGTCTGGACGTCCTTGGCCTGATCAGCGCTTCGGTCGAGTTTTACCTCGGATTCACCTACTTCTTCGGTCCGGAGTGCGAGATCGCGGGCGAAGCCACGGTGACCATCGAGGTCCACGTGCTGTTCTTCAGCGCGTCCGTGTCGGCGTCTTTGCGTCGACAGTTTGCCGATCCGACAGTGTCATTCCAGGATCTGATTGATACGCAACAGGTCTGGGACGACTACTGCGATGCGTTCGCCGCGTAAAAGGAAGATCGCCATGAGTATCCAGAACATCATGTGGACGGCGCTGCCGAACGGGATGACGCCCACCGGCAACCGACTACGCCTCTCGGTTCTGGTGTCACCGCGCCTGGTCACCGACAATGGCGTCGACGGGACACTCGTTCAGTTTCCGGACTTCCTGGACTGGCCGTCGACGGTCGCCGGACTCCGCTTCCGGGTGGAGTTCCAGGGCGGGCCGGCGTTTACCGCAACCCGAGTCACCGAGCCCGGTAATCCGGCCCTGGATGCGGCCGCCTGGCAGGCCCTGTTCGATCAGACGACAGGCGTCAAATCGTACGCCTTTGACGACCGCTCCAACCTGGCGGTGCGTTCGTATCCCACCCGCAAGGTGTTCAACTTCCTGACGAATGCCTACCAGGCAGTGGCCGTTCACTCACCCCGTCAGAAGCCGAGCCTCGCCCAGCTTGGCTTCGACCAGCGGGGTGGACCGGCGATCGCCAACTTCAACCAGATCGCGCTGTACTCCGATGAGCAGGCCGGGCTGGAGAAGCGACTCGACACCCTGCTGGCAGACTTGAAGGCCATACCCGCGGATTTCGGGCAACCCCTGACCGATTTCCTGCAAGTCCGATTGATGCATCAGTTTCTGTCGCGGGTCGATGTCGACGGCGACGGGCATCGGCAAAAACTCCCGGCGCAACAACCGACCGAGGTGGACTTTCACAACGCGGTTGCGGCCATGGGGCAGTACCCGAAACTCCTGCGCGCGCTCGGCCTGGTCGTCGACCTCGAAGTCTCCGCACGGTCCATTCCGGCCCTGTCGAACGTGCGTGTCGTGCCCGACTTGCCAGGCCCGCCGCCCATGCTTCCGTGGACGGCGTACCGGTTCGACCGGGCGGCGAGATCCTTCCTGCCCGCCCCGGACGCGAATTCGGATGTCGCCGACGGCATGCTGCTGCTCAATGGCGCCGATCAATACGACGTGGTCGAACTCGACGTCGATGGGGCAGCCAACAAGGCGCTCGACTTTGCCTTCAACCTGGCCCGGCTGTCATTCGGGGATGCGCAGCAGTCGCTTGGTTCCGCCCAAACCTTTGGCCTGCCATCCCTGCGCTCGGCCGGGTTCTCGGCGGCGCGGGTCGACCGCGCGCTGCGCCTGGTGGGCGTATTTCAGGGCGCCCAGGCCAACAACGCCGCGATCTCCACCAGCCCTCAAAATTCGGGCGTCGTCTTGCACGCCGAAGAGGTGACGCGCGGCTATCGTATCGACGTCTGGGACTCGTCGAGCGGCAACTGGCACTCGCTGTGTTTGCGCGATGGGACGTACACCTTCCTGAATGGGCCCTCGACGCGGACCTTCGCCGATGAGGGGTTCGTCACCGTGGCCACCAGCCAGTCGGCCGACGGTAGCAGCACCGATCTCCGGCTACCCGAATCACTTTTCCGCTGGGCCGGTTGGAGCCTGTCTGCGCCGCGCCTCGGCAAGACGATCGGTTCGGACTCGACGCCCCAACCCGTCGCCAATCCAGCCACCACCCAGATCCATATGGAGACGGCCTTCAGCGTCCAGAAAGGCTCGCTACCCCGCCTGCGTTTCGGGACTGCGTATCAGTTTCGGGCCCGCGCGGTGGACCTGGCCGGCAACAGCCTCGCCCCGGATGCGGTCGTCGCGGACAGCTACAGTCTGCCCGCCCAACCGATCCCCTACCTGCGATATGAACCGGTTGCGGCGCCGGCGGTCGTGCTGCGCGCTAAACTGGATCCGCTGACGACACCGGGTGAATCCGGCGACCGCATCGTCATCCGCAGCAACTTCAACACCCACATTGCCGGCGTTTCCGAACGCCACATCGCGCCCCCCAAGACGTCGCAGAGCATGGCGGAGACACACGGCATGTTCGACACTGTAGCCGGCCCGCCGGATAAGTCGGTCTACCCGTTACTGGTGAACCGCGACGGCGCCTTCAACAACGACCCGGCCCATCCCGACCAACCCGTCGCTCACCCCGAAGCACAGCTTCGCCTGCCGTACCTGCCGGATCCATTCGCGCCAGGCGCAGCCTTCGACGGTTTACCAGGGACACCCGCCGGGTCGGTGTGGAAAACCTCATTTGCTGGGACGTGGCCCGACACGCTGCCGTTTCGGCTGATGCTCGACGAAGGCTCCGCTGCGCCCACGTTCACCGAGAGCGACACCGAACGCGTGCTGCGGGTGCACCTGCCCAAGGCTGACGTCGTCACGCTGGCCCTGAGCTGCTACGTCACCGACGATGCCACCAGCCACCCCCCCAGCATGCTCTCAACGCTCAAACTCTGGGCACTGATTGATGCGCTGAAGCCGGGCGATCTGAGCGAGCTGCGGCAACTTGCCCTGGACGGGGGCCACTGGATGCTCACGCCACCACGTTTTCTCACGCTGGTCCACGCGGTTCAGCAGCCGTTACTCGAGCCGCGCTTTGAGCACCTGACCGCCACCCGAGAGCTCGGCCAGACGCTGGCGAACCTGACCGATGAATTCCCGATCAGCGGCAAGAGCACGACCAAACTCGATGTGCAGGGGACGTGGCACGAGCCAGTCGACAATCTTTCAGACACGACCACCGCTCAACCGGTGATCCTCGATGGCGCCGCCAGGGCATTCGAGGTACCCCTCGATGCCGGCGATGTCGTGGCGGTCGTCGACGACGTGCACGAGTTTCATGACACCAAACACCGCATGGTCGAGTACACCGCCGTGGCGACAACGCGTTTCCGCGAATATTTCCCGGACGCCCTGACCGCGCACGTCGAAAACGTCACCCGTGTCTCACCGCCGGTCAGCATCAACATCCTCAATTCGGCGCGGCCCGCGGCACCAAAGCCGCTGTACGTGATTCCGACGTTCGGGTGGCAGCCGAGCGTGGAAGGCACGTGGACCGTCAGCAAGCGGTCTGGCGGCGGCTTGCGTGTCTACCTCGAGCGACCCTGGTTCTCCTCCGGCGAAGGCGAGCTGCTCGGCGCAGTCCTGTGGGAATGTTCGCCGCCCCCGCACGCCGACTTTTCGGGGTTCGAGGTGCCCGAGTTTCTCAGGACGCTCGTGACGCAATGGGGCAAGGATCCCATCTGGAACGCGGCGCCACCTCCATCACAGGCCGTTCCGCTGCCACAGCACTTCCTGAACGCGGTTCGAATTGGCACGGAGTTAAGCCTGGACGAGCTGTCGAATCGGCCCGTGGTACCCGTGTCCGTGGCCGGCCACAGCGTGGCTTACGACCTGGACCGCAACCTGTGGTACTGCGATATCGTCATGGACCCGGGCGACGCGTATGTGCCGTTCGTACGCCTGGCCCTCGTGCGCTATCAACCGGACTCGGTGTCAGATGCGCACCTGTCGCGCGTCGTACTCGCCGATTTTGCGCAGCTCTTGCCGGACCGCTCCGCAAGTATCACATTCGATCCGATGGATGCGACCTCGCTGCAACTGGCGATCAGCGGCCTGACCTACCGCGGGCCCGGCGTGGCGTCAATGCGGGTCACGCTGCAAACGCAACCGCTTGGGGGTGGGGCGGACGCCGCCTGGGTACCGCTCGGGGTCACCAGTATGGTGCCACGGGTCTTCGGCGCACCCGACACGCTGTGGACGGCGCAGCTCACGCTCCCGGCAGCGCGCGGGGCGCGGCCGTTCAGACTGCTGATTGAGGAGTTCGAGACCTTCCAGCGCGAGTCCTACGGCGTACCGCAGGAGCGACTCGTGTATGCCGATATCCTGCACCTCTAAAACAGGCGCGTATTTGCAACCTCTGGCAGGCAGTTCGAATAGACTAGAGTGCGAGAGATGCCATCATGATGACTCCGAATTCTGAACAAGCGATCCTCGCTGGAGGCTGTTTCTGGGGGATGCAGGATCTCATCCGAAAACGCCCCGGCGTGATCTCCACGCGGGTCGGCTACACCGGCGGCGACATTCCGAACGCGACATATCGAAACCACGGCACCCACGCCGAAGCGATCGAGATCATCTTCGACCCACGCCAGACCTCCTACCGGGAACTGCTGGAATTCTTCTTCCAGATCCACGACCCGACGACGCGAAACCGACAGGGCAATGACGTTGGGATGAGCTATCGCTCGGCGATCTTCTATACCAGCGACGAACAGAGGCGAGTCGCCGACGATACGATCGCCGATGTCAATGCCTCAGGCCTGTGGCCCGGCAAAGTGGTCACCGAAGTCACGCCCGCTGGACCTTTCTGGCAAGCTGAGCCCGAGCATCAGGATTACCTGGAGCGGTACCCCAACGGGTACACGTGTCATTTCCCCCGGCCCAACTGGACACTCCCGCACCGGGCAGCCGTCGTATGACACCCGAGTAACCGCTGCGTCATTGCGCCCGATCGGGAGCGGGCCGGTTCTACGCCACGCGTGCTGAGTTACCGGCGGCGCTGGCCGACTCCGCCGACCGGTTCTCGTGGCCAGCGGCAGCGGACCGCTCCACGGCTCACCGCTGATTGGACGCTGTTCCGGATCCCAGCGCTTCTCAGCCCCTCGCAGAGCCTTGCTTAGTGCTGAGTTCCCTAAATACCAGGCCCGATCGCCGGGACCGGCCGATCACGGGACGGGCGCCGCGGACGGGGCCTCGAACGAACGGAACTCATCACTTAACATAAGCTCGGGTGACGTCGGCTCGGTCCCGGTGTACCTGGGCGACCTATCGCAGCCGATGGGACGTTGCGACCGCACTGATCGCATTAACACGTGCCATGCTGCACGTTGGCCTACTGGACGGTGATTTCGCCGATCATCGACGGGTGTGGCGTGCAGGTGTAGAGATACGTGCCTGGCTGATCGAAGGTGACCGAGGCCGACTCGCCGCCTTTGATGTCGCCCGTATTCCAGGCGCCCTTCTGGTCGGTGGCGGTGTGGATGACGGCCCCATTGTTCTGCCAGGTGAGCGTCGTGCCCACCGGAATCACGACGCGTACCGGATTGAACGAATACTCCGCGGTGTCGATGGTGCCGTCAAACGTCGTGTCGGCGGCCGTGCCGGTGCCTGGCAAGGTGTCGCCAATCCGGCGCTGGGCCCCGCCCAGCGTGACCTTGGTGTCGGGTGCGCGCGGCGCGGGGACCTGGCCAACGGTGCCATTGAGCGAAAATCCCCACACGGCATCGCCGTCCAGGGTGGTGACCCCACCCCGATTGCCGCCTGAGACCACCGCCACGTACTGGGTGCCGTCGATGGCGTAGCTGATCGGCGGCGCACTGATGCCCCAACCCGTCTGAAACTTCCACAACTGCTGGCCGGTCTTCGCATCCTCGGCCACGTCGATGACGACCGGGTCTGCCTCGAACTTGTACTTGCTGCCGTTGCCGGAGCCGAGGCGCGTCAGCCAGGCGCCCTGGAGGTTCTGGACGTTGGTGGTGTCCATCTGCGTCAGCGTGGAGTAGCGCTGGTTGTTGCCAGCTCCGCCGGACGTTAGCCAGTCTTTGCCACCGGATGTGGCGTCCTTCAACTCCTGGTTGGTCGGTCGCACGATCGGTGATGACTGCGCCGATGCCGTCACCGGCAAGACCAGCACGCCAAGTGCCACCAGCGCCACCACCCGCTCGATCCAGACGCGCAGCCGACTCATCCGCGGAACCCCTTTCCCGACCTGGGCACCGTACGCCGCTGGCGAAATTCAGTCGACAAAAGCTCAGTCCGCCGCGGATGCTGATCGGTGTTCAGCGTGCCGGCAGGTCCGCTCGGCGGGTTCAACCCGAGCAGTCGCCGCATACGCTGGCGTCGAGGATTACCGCCATCGCAGCTCCGGCGCGACGAATTTCAAAACGCTTTCAATGACGTGTGCGTTGTAGTCCACACCCAGCGTGTTCGGCACCGTGAGGAGCAACGTATCTGCCGCGGCGATCGCCTCGTCAGCCGCGAGTTCTTTCGCAAGCGCGTCGGGTTCACCGACGTACGAGCGGCCGAAGATCGCGCGCGTGTTGGCTCCGATGAACCCAATTTGATCGTGATCGCGTGCGTCGCGCCCAAAGTAGGCGCGGTCGCGGTCGTCGACGAGTGGGAAGATGCTTCGACTCACCGACGTGCGTGGCGTTCGACGATGGCCGGCGTCCTGCCACGCCTCGCGATACGCCTCAATTTGTTTGCGCTGCTGGATGTGCAGCGGCTCCCCGCTCTCATCATCCTTGAGCGTCGAACTCTGAAGGTTCATGCCGAGTTGTGCGGCCCATCGTGCTGTCGCGTTCGAGCTGGAACCCCACCAGACCCGGTCACGCAGGCCTTCCGAATATGGCTCGACCCGCAGGAGCCCGGGCGGATTGGGAAACATTGGCCGCGGGTTGGGCTGCGCGAAGCCCTCGCCGCTCAGGACTTCCAGGAATACCCGGGTGTGACGACGCGCCATGTCGCCATCGCTTTCGCCGTCAGCCGTCGTGTATCCGAACTGACGCCAGCCATCGATCACTTGCTCCGGCGAGCCGCGGCTGATCCCCAGCTGAAGCCTACCGCTCGCAATCAGATCTGCCGCGCCCGCGTCCTCCGCCATGTATAGCGGATTCTCGTAGCGCATATCGATCACGGCCGTCCCGATCTCGATCCTCCGCGTCCGCGCGCCAATCGCCGCAAGCAGCGGGAACGGCGAACCGAGTTGGCGTGCAAAATGGTGAACGCGAAAGTACGCGCCGTCGGCGCCTAGCTCCTCGGCGGCAACGGCGAGCTCGATCGACTGTAGCAGCGAGTCGGCTGCCGAGCGTACGTGCGAGCCGTACGAGTCACTCCAATGCCCGAACGACAGGAATCCGATCTGTTTCATGGTCGTATGTTGACGCTCGCCGGGACTCTACAGCGTGCGCAGAAACGCGACCAGATCCTCCCGCTGCGTCGCACTCAGGCCGCTGTTGAAGCGCTGATCGTGCTCATCCCGTGCCATCTCGTGCAGTAAGCCAGCATCGGCCCGGCCCCGCTCACGCAAGGCAGCGACGGCGGCGGCCCGAACGTACGGGTCGCTGTCGGAGAGGTGCCAGCGCAGACGCGCTTCAGCCGCGGCGAGCGGCACCGCGGAGCCGGGCTCCGATTTGCGCTCGTTGAAGACAGCTTCCTCAACCGCCGCCGGCAGCACTGTCGCCGCACGTTCAATGGCGCGCTGGCGATAGCCTCGCAACAAATCACACAGGAACTCCGTGGTCGGCGTCGGGTGCGGTTCGAGTGCCGCGAGCGTCGCGTTGATCGAGCGCATGCGTTCGACCACCGCCTCCACGACCTTGGCCGTCCGTTCCGAGCGGCCCAGGAGGTCCGCAAAGACCAGTGAATGCTCCTGAGGCGTCACTCCGTACTGTGCTTGAAGGTGGCGGACTGCACCCGGATCAGGCGGTCCGTCAGCTACCAGTGTGTGCTCCAGATGGGCCTGGAGCGCGGTGCCGTACGCGAACCAACTGGAGCCGCTTTTCGGGCGACGCCGCTTCCGGTTGGTGCCATTCGTCTGGTGAACTCCCGCGGTCTCGATGAGCCGTGAAGGTCGCGCTGGGTGGCGATTCGTGGCTCCGCCAAACCCACAAGGTCGAGTTTGTCGGCTGGCGGCGTCAGACCTCGACGTACTCAAGTCCGTTCAACCCGCTCGGCCCGGTGCGCAGCCGCGTGGGTTGTAGACGCGCTCTGTCGAGGCCGGCGCGCGGGCGAGCATGTCTGCCGGCCGGATGGGGCGGCGCACCAACTCGCCACCGCAGTTGGGACATCGGCTACCGAGAACCTCTGAGACACACCGCTGGCAGAACGTGCATTCAAAGGAGCAAATCAGCGCCTCGGCGCTTTCCGGCGGCAGGTCTCGGTTGCAGCATTCGCAGTTCGGTCGCAGCTGAAGCACGGCGCATCGTACACGCGACCATGTAGCTGGCGCAGCCAGGGTGCGCCGATCGTCGGCGCCGGCGCGGCGCGGCACACTCGCGGGTGCGTGCCGCCGTTCAGCTACGCCGACTACTTCGGGCAGCTCTCGCTTCTGGGCGATCTCCGGCTAGACGGGCGCGAGCAGCCGCGGCTGAGCACCATCCTCGCGCAGGCCGAGCGCAAGCAGTACGTCGTGTGGCTCGGCTGCAACGTGCTGCGCACCGTCCACATCGTCGTTCGTCCGCAATAGCGCTCCTCACGCGCGCGCGAGTCTCGTCAGGGAGTGGTGGATTCGTGGTCCCACTGTGGGCTTGATTAGCCGCCGTTGCGAGCCTGCAGACGATCGGCCAGCACCTTTGCGGCGTGGTCGGCAATGTCGGCGCCAGATGGAGCCGCCACCTGTCGCATCGCGTCGGCCACACCCTCGGATGGCGGCAGCAGCTGGGCTGAGCATTGGGGACAGCGCCGCGCCGCCGCGGGGATTTTGGTTGTGCATTCTGGACAGTCTTTGGTTTGCGCCGGTTGTGGCTGCGGCTTGTAGCGGTCCATCAGCTTGTTGACCGGCAGGACCACCAGAAAGTAGACGACCAATGCGATCAACAGAAACGAGATCACGGCGTTGATCAGGTCACCTACCGGGAACGTCACGCGACCAACGGTGAACGTCAAGCCTGAAGCATTGGGGCCGCCGAAGGTGCCAATAAGCGGCTGGATGATGTCCTTGACGAGCGCCTGGACGACGTTGCCAAAGGCGGCGCCGATGACCACCCCAATCGCCAGATCTACGACGTTGCCGCGCAGAATGAACTTTCTGAATCCGCCGATCTCCTCGCGCGCTCCCTGGAACACGCCATCAGTCTTCGGCAAGTTTGGCATGCGCACCTCCTACGAACGGCCCCGATTGGCAAACTACGTGCCACCTCGTACCCGCCGCGGGGCAAAGGCGTATGACGGTGGGCTGCCGCGCGAGAGGCCTGCCAGGTGAGAACGGAGCTGTGATTCGTTTGGCGCGGCCGCTAGAGTAGTCGCGATGATTCGGCCGGTCGGTGACATTACCGTGGCGCGGGTGCACGCGACCGAGGTCCTCTTGAATTGGCGTTTGAGGCTGAGAAGCAAATCGCGTGCCACCATGAACTCTGGATTCGGCACGTCGCAGCGGCATCCGACAACGACGGTGCTCTGCAAAACCTCACTGCTCCGAGACACGCTCGAGTTGTGTGTGGCGGCACATCTTTTGCTTTTCCGAGTGGACGATCTGCATGTCAGGGGAGTTGGTCATCCGTTTCTTCCTGGGCGGGCTGCTGGTTTCGGTGTTCGCCGTCTTGGGCGACGTTGTGCGGCCGAAATCCTTTGCCGGCGTGTTCGGCGCGGCTCCCTCGGTGGCGCTCGTGACTCTGGCGCTGGTATTTATCAGCCACGGTGGCGAGTACGCATCAGTCGAGGCGCGGTCGATGATCGCTGGTGCGGTCGGGCTGGCTGCCTATGGCTTGCTCGTCAGCAGGTTGCTCCTGAGGCGCCGCGCCCGGACGCTCCAGGTCGCCAGCGCGGCGCTCGGCCTGTGGGCGGTCGTTGCTTTTGGGCTGTGGGCCATGCTGCTGCGGTGAATCGGCACCAGATCGATTGGGAGGGCGCGCACATGCATCGGCGCTGGCCTATCGGAGTTACCGTCTCACTCGACCGGCTGCGGCAGACGAAGCCACGCGACTTCATCGTGCGCTTCGTCTTTGGTGGCCTGGTCACGGTGGCCGCGGGTTTGATCGCGACGCGCTTCGGGCCGGTGGTAGGTGGGCTGTTCCTGGCATTTCCGGCCATTCTGCCGGCGAGTCTCACACTGCTCGCCGAGCACGCCCGCAACACCACACCGGCGGGCGCAGACGCCTACGGCTCGATGTTCGGCAGCACTGGTCTACTCATGTTTGCCGGAACTATCTGGGCGCTGGGGACCGCCGCCCCCGCCTGGTTGGC
This sequence comes from Chloroflexota bacterium, assembly GCA_035309865.1. Lineage (GTDB taxonomy): Bacteria > Chloroflexota > UBA6077 > UBA6077 > CF-72 > CF-72. Next base: position 76,862 of record DATGER010000022.1, on the reverse strand, counting down.
GCTCTGGCTGGCGACGGTGGTCTGGATCGTCGGTGCCTGCGGCACCTGGGCCGTTGCCGAGCGCATCCGTCGCGCGCATCGGGACGCGCCAGGTCGGCCGTCCTGAGGCAGCATGAATTCGTGACAACAAAAGACGGGGCCCGCTGGCCCCGTCTCTACAGGCAACCTGTCCGTGCGCGTTTGGGGTTACAGCGCAAGCAGGCGATCGAAGAACGAGCGATAGCGCTGGAGGGCCTGGCGGAGCGCTTCTGTGTCGGTGTCTCCGCCGCGATCCCACTGCTGCTCGAGCGCTTGGCGCTCGTTGGCGAAGGCCGTAGCCAAACGCTGCATCACGTCGGCAACCAGTCCATCGGCTTGCTCGACGGCTCGGCGTGGCTCGTCAACGAAGCCAGCCTGGATGTCGCTCCAGTTGCGGTGCAATTGTTCGGCCTCGTTGGCTGCAAAAAGCGGCGTACGCTGGTGGTCGGACTCCGCCCGATCCGCCGGCTTACGCTCCACAGCTGCATGCACGTCCGCATCGAATGCAGCGTCAGTGCGGTCGGAGCGACGTTGTTCGGCGGCGGCTGCAACATCGGCCGTGCTCAACGGCCCACTCCGGGTGGTCATTTCGTCCTCACTCCGAGTGGTTGTTTCGTTCGGGATTGTCATCGTCGTGCCTCCACGTGTGATGTTTCGCGAGTGTCGATCAAGTTGTCGAAGAGCGCTCGGAAGTGGACCATCGCCTGGCGTAGATCTTCGGTGGACGCCTCGCCGCGGCTGGCCTGAACCGCGAGGGCATGGGCGGCCCGGAAGTTCTCGACCTCGCTCGGATGATCGACCGAGATGTCCGCTGCACGTTGTTCGAAATCAGCCATCGGGTAACCGCGGGCTTGCATCACCTCGGCGACCAGCGCGTCGGCCTCACCGACTGCCGTTTCCGGATCGTCGACAAAGCGGCTCTGGGTAGCGCGCCACTGTTCTGCGTAGCGGCCACTCTGCTCCGGCGGCAGCTGGCGAATGTGCAGTTGCTCGACGCGACCGGCGCGATCGGCAAGCTCTTTTTCGGCGCGCGCTCCGTCGCCGTAGCGTTCGACGGTCCGCTCGTACTCAGGTCCGAATTGCTCGCGCAACTCGGCGGTTCTGCGGCGCCGCGACATGATCCAGAAGCCGACGGCTCCCAACACCACGACGATGACGACGACCGCCAGCACAATTGTGACGTTCATGTCTAGACATCCTTTTCCAGACTATCTTTGGCCACGTCCAGGCGGACGTCGTCACCTGAGACGTCGCGGATTCGCTCACTCGAAACGTAGTGGTCTTTGGAAAACAAGCCGTGACCCTTAATCTTGATGAAGCCGGTGCGCAGCAAATTGGTGCGCAGCGGCTCCGGCATGTCAGGCTCGCCGTCGGGCGCGACGACCTCCGCGAATCGCTCGGTCAGTCCAGTCGTCGTGCGCTCATTTCCCTGCGTGGTCACGGCGTCCGGGTCGCCCATCTTGACATACGCCACCTTGCCAATGTCTTCACCCGTTGCATCCACAACTCGCATGCCTTCCTGCACGCGGGCGATGGTTGCGGAGTTCACGTTGCTGTGCATGATTGGGATCTCCTTTCACTGATTCCGCGGTCCGGCGGGCCGCTGGATTCCAGTGCAAGGGGTGTGCCAGAAGGTGCCACTCCAGCCAGACTCCGCCCGCGGGCAGAGGCCGTTGCGGCGTTACACCGTCTGCATCACTGAGGCGCCACCAACGGCAATGCGCGCTCCGCGTACCACAGCGCCGCGATGTACATCACGATCGCCAGTAGCACGAACGCCGTCAAGAGCTTGCCGTGCGCATCCAACAGCCGCCCAATGGGGTTGAACAGCCAGGCCGCCAGGTCGCTGACCTCGCGTTGGACCGCTGGCCGCGTCCAGTGACAGTATGCGTGCAGCGCCAGGAGAGCTCCGAGCACGGCCGCGAGGTCATTCGACAGCATGTCTGTCATCGTGTCCGTATTCGATGTCTGCAGGTCGGAGTGGCGAATCCAGTCGAGCACGAACGCCAGAAACTCCCAGAATGCACCAAACGTGATGCCAACCAGCATGCTCATCAGTGCCACGACCTGTGTGGGCGCGCCAGGTTGCTCGCGGTCGCGGTAGGCAATGAGCAGGTAGGCGGCCACACTTGCCACCAGAAAGCCTTCGGTGGCGTGGACGAATTTCCCCCAGTACAGGATGCGGTCGTACAGGTTCAGGGCGTCCGATACGCCGAGGAGCGCCACGGCCAGCGCCACGGCCAGCACCACCCATGCGAGCGCGATGACACGTGGGACGCGGGCCGGATGGCCTGGGGCCTTCGGCGCCAGGTCGCTGACAGCACGGCGAACGGGGCGCACGGTCGCCCGCGTACCAGGCGAAACTGGAGTCCGACCGCGGTGGTGGACGTCCCTGTCGGGCATCGTCATCGATCCGGCACCGGCGAGTTGAACGCCGCGTCACCTTCGCGCATCGTCATCGATCCGGCACCGGCGAGTTGAATGCCGCGTCACCTTCGTGCACCTGGACCGCGTCGAAGCACGTCGCCGCCGAGGTCCGTGCCCACAGGCCGATGCCACCGGCCGTTTCGGGCAGGCCGGACACCGCGAAAATCTCCTGGCCATCGAGCATGGCTGAGACCCGGTCACCGCCGACGCGCGCCTGAAGTACGTGCCACTCATTGCCGTGGGTCCGGGCAAGCTTCTCGCGCACGTCGCGTCGTCTGCCGTGTACGTACCGGTCCAAGCGGAGGATGTCATGGAGAGCGCTCTGCTCCAGGACGTAAAAGTCGCTGTCGCCGCGGATACCGAAGGCAATGCCAGCATCCATCTGTGTCCCCTGGCTTTTCGCTGGCCGCTGTTCGAAGTAGTGCGTCGCGACCGTAAACGCCGGGGCGCCACCACCGTACACGCTGCCCGAGGCGAGTTCGAGTAGGCCCATCTTCTCGCTCCCCGGCTTGGGCACTTCGCTGTTTTCCAAATCCACGCGGCACATCCCCGCCTGGCCTCCGGGCTGCCAGGTGCCGACCAGGACCCGCGTGTCCGCAGACGGTGTTGCAAGTGACCAGTCGTGGCTCAGACCGGGTGGAAGATCGGCGGCCAGGGCCGGGGTTCCGCGGTCGACCCACTGGGTAGCCGCCAGCAGGACTGCCAACAGGCAGGCCAGCGCACTGCCAACCAACCGCCCGTGACGGTCGAGCAGGCGAGCTGGTCCGCCGCTCAGCCAGTGCGCGAGCTGGCCCATCTCGCCGCGCTGCTGGCGGCCAAGGATGTGACAGTACAGCCAACAGCCGATCAGCGTGGCCACAAAGGCGCCGATGTCGTTCGACAGCATGTCAGTCATCGTGTCGCCGTTGGACTTCTGCAGATCGGTGTTGCCGAACCAGTCACTGAAGAATTCGACAAACTCCCAGAACGCCCCGATACTCGCGCCGACCAACCACCCGAACGCCGCTGCAAAATGGGTCGTCATGCGGAGTCCGAACTCGTCGCGGTAACCCAGCAGCAGCCAGCTGGCGATCATCGCCGTCAACGCAATGAGGGTGGGATGCACGAGCTTGTCCCAGTAGTAAAAGACCTCGAAGAGCTTGGTGGACTCGGACGCGAACTGGAGCGTCATGCCGGCGACATAGGCAAACTCCAGTGCGCGTGGACAGCGCGTGTGGCTCAGCCGTTCGATCAGGATCGGCAGGAGTGAGACGACGACGCCTTCGCCGGCGACGATCGCTCCAGCCGCGTTGGCGGTGGCCACCTGAAAGGCCAGTACGCCGGCTAGCAGCAGCCGGAGCAGCCAGATTTCCCAGTGAAACGCCTGTAGACGCATCTCGAGCTGAGCGGACTGCGACATTCTCGATTACACGAGCTCCCGGATCCGCGTACCCAGGGCGGTCTTGATGACATCCAGCCCATTCGGCTCGCCTCGGGCCAGCGCCTCGGCGAAGTGCACGGCCTGTTCGCGGGTGATCTTGGGCGGCAGCGGCGGCTCATTGGGATCGACGATTGCTTCGACCACCACCGGGCCGGGTGTTGCCAGGGCATCGTCGAGAACGCGCCCACAATCGGCCGGGTTCTCGATGCGGAACCCGCGGGCGCCGAACGACTCGGCGTTCAGGGCAAAGTCGATGGGCTGCAAGTCGACCCCGTACTCCGGGTTGCCGAGGAAGGCCATCTGCTCCCACTTAATCTGGCCGAGGTAATTGTTCTTCACGATCACGATCTTGATCGGCAACCGGTACTTGACGGCTGTGGCGAGTTCGGCCATCAGCATCGAGTAGCCCCCGTCGCCGACGAACGCCACGACCTGGCGTTCGGGGTAAGCCAGTTGCGCTGCAATCGCATACGGAAGGCCACACGCCATGCTCGCCAGCGTGCCGGAGACACCGTGCAGCTGACCACGGCGGGCAGGTATGTGGCGCGCCCACCAGGTCGTGTTGGTGCCGCTATCGGACACGACGATCGCGTCGTCTCGAAGCCGCTTGCCGAGCTCCCAGGCGACCACCTGGGGTTTCATCGGCAGACTCGTCTGCGAGCCCTGCTCCTGCATGTCCTTCCACCACGCGCGCATCCCCTCCTGCGCCTGCTCGAGGAAGCCACGATCCTCATTCCGCTGCAGCAGCGGGCGCAGGGCCGCCAGCGACCGGGAGCTATCTCCGACAAGCCCGACGTCGACCGCGAAGCGGAGTCCGATACGCTGTGGGTCGAGGTCAATCTGCACCGCTCGGGCGTGACCGGGCTTTGGATAGAACTCGACGTACGGAAACGAGGAGCCGACGATCAGGAGCGTGTCGCAGCGCTCCATGGCTTCCTGGGACGGCAGCGTCCCGAGCAGACCGATACCGCCGGTCGTGTACGGGCTGTCGTCCGGCACAACCGCTTTGCCCAGCAGGGCTTTGATGATCGGTGCGCCAAGCAAATCGGCGATCTGCTCGAGCTCGTTGCCCGCGCCAAGTGCACCCTGGCCCACCAGGATCGCGGTTTTCTCACCCGCGTTGAGGATGTCTGCCGCGCGCCGCAGGTCGGCTTCGTCCGGCAGCCCGGCACTTCGGGCATATATGTTCGAGGAGTGGTGCGGGGCCTTCTTCACCCGCGGCGACATCTCCCCGTCGGTCTGATCCTGCAGGTCGGCCGGAAAGCAGATGTGGGCGACGCCGTGATACGCCAGAGCGGATCGGCAGGCCAGCTCGGCCACGTTCTCGACGTGCGCCTTGCTCATGATGCGCGTGTTGTAGACGGCCACGTCTTCGAACACGCGCGTGAGATCCACGTCTTGCTGGGAGTGGGTGTCGATCAGGTCGTGGTAGTGGTGGCCGGTGATCGCCAGGACCGGTGCGCCGTCCATCTTGGCGTCATACAGTCCGTTCAGCAGATGCAGACCACCGGGCCCCGACGTGGCCAGGCACACGCCGAGTTTGCCGGTAAACTTGGCGTACGCACAGGCCATGAACGCCGCCGCTTCCTCGTGGCGCACCTGAACGAAGCGGATCTCATTCTTGCGCCTGCGGAGTGCCTCCATGAGGCCGTTAATGCCGTCGCCTGGCAGGCCGAAGATGAGCTGCACGTCCCACGCGCGCAATACTCCCACCAGGATGTCGGCCGCCGTCTCTGCCATGGGCTCGTCGTCCTCCTTTTTGGGCCACCTGTCTTTCGCAGGCGGCATGCCAGGATCGGTCGCGAGGGGGCGCCGGCTGATCCGTCCCAGATCGACGATCTCCTTGAGTGTCGCTCGTACTCAATCGAAGTCGTTTTTGAGGGGTGCGGATCGCCGATAGCGAGGTGCGGGATGGGCTCGCGGTGGCCCGCCCGGTTGGCAACGGCGTCGTTGGTGGCGGTTCGGTTGGTTGTGCGGTCGTGCCCGCGGTCGGAAAGGAGACACGCGCTTTCGCAACGCCAGAACCGCGATGTCGATCGGCTTCCGTGCGACGTGGCAGGCGTCTGTGGCACACGATCTGCCAGAGCCCTTCGCGAAAGGAGTGAACGCATGTCGCCCAAAACCACTTGGACCCCACACACGCGCCACGGCGAGCTCGACACAGAGGATCGCAAGTCCCTGCCCGACAGCGTCTATGCTTTCCCCAAGGAGCGCAAAGAGCCGCTGACGGACGCGAACCACGTTCACAACGCGCTCGCTCGGTTCGATCAGGTTGAGGGGGTCTCAGACGCCGAAAGGGATGTCGCCTTCGCCAACATCAAGAAAGCGGCGCGCCACTACGGGGTTGAGGTCGAAGAACGCGATTGGCATGATCTCGGCAAGCGGCCACATACGCCAAATCCAGCTCAGCGCTAACGTTGGCGGACTCCATCGCGCGGCGCGGATTTTGCATTTGCAGCCGCCCTCGACCGATGCGCCAGCCAGCGGTGGACAGCACGATCAGCCGGCTCACCTGGCGTGGCATGCCGCTGGCGACGCCGCGACACGTTACCGCGGGCCGCTTGTTGCTCCGCGCCGGCGAGCCCGCCACGCAGGTGTACCTCATCCGACGAGGTCAGGTGCGGGTCTGTGTCCTGAGTAGCGACGGCCGTGAAACGACCACGGCCGTTCTCGGTACAGGTCAGCTGGTAGGCATCAGCCCCCTTCTTGGACGGGCAACGTATCACGAGTTCGCGCACGCACTCGGCCCGGTAGACGTCTGGTCACTGCCATCGGCCACGCTGCTGCAATCCTTACCGACCAATCCTGACCTCCTCGGCCTCGTAGTCGGTGCCCTCGGTCAACGGTTGGTGCAGGGCATGACCCTACTTGGCGATGTGGCCCTCAAGACGGTGCCCAATCGCGTGGATGACATCCGCGGCCTCCTGACCGCCCAACTCGGGGAGCCTCCGCGGTTAACTCAACGCTTACTGTCCGATTTAGTTGGCGCCCGTCCCGAAACGCTCAGTCGGCTGGGTCGAGCAGGTGTGGCGCCGTCACCGTCAGCGTCGACGCCGCGCGAGCCATTCCAGCGTACGCGCGAGACGCCGGCCCCAGCGGTTCAGTCAGCACCGGGCAATACATCCGCCCTCGATTTCGCCGCGGTCCTGGCGCCCATGCCGTCGCTGACCTACGCGCCGGGCAATACATGCGCCCTCGATTTCGCCGGGGTCCTGGCGCCCATGCCGTCGCTGAGCTACGCGCCGGGCGAGCGTATACCCCTTAGCCCGTCGGTCGACGGTGTGACCGTCCTCAAGGATGGGCAAGTGCGGCTGTTGGTCGAAGGGCCCGGTGGTCGACGGATGATTATCGATCGGATCGAGAGCGGATGCCTCGAGCTACCGGTTGTGGCAGCGCCTGTGGGGCCTGGCCTGCAGGCAGAGGCAATCACGCCGGCGTCAATCTGGAGAGTGCCGCGAATCCAGCTCCTGCAACTGCTCGACGCCCACCCGCCTCTTGGCTGCCAGGTCCTGGCGCAAACCGCGACGCGGCTGATGCGGGTCGAGCAGCTGCTGCACCGAGCACACGCGCCCAGCGTGCGCGCTCGCCTGGCGAGTGTGATGTTGGAGCTCATGCACGTCGAAGGCAGTGAGACTCTGGTTGGCAGCTGGAGTGTGCCGAGCGGCTGGACGCACGAAGCCTTTGCGCACGCTGTTGGTGCGCGCCGCGAGACGGTGACCCGCGCCCTGCGCGGCCTGGAGTTCGACGGATACCTGCTTCGTTCTGGGGCACGTCTGTTCGTGTGCGAGCCCGAGCGCCTGGCGCGCGACTTCGGCGCCGAGCCGATGTGATGTTGGTCAACACCGGCTTGCGCAGCAGGTGCCAAGCTGGCTCAGCGGAGCCATGCGGACACAGGTGCCAGGGCGTATCTTACGGCTGGCCGCGGCGTGCCTTGCCGCAGCCCGGCGCGCCAACCCGGCTGTTCTCGAAGAGCCGGAGCTCTTGCAAGCGGCCAGCCGCATGCTGGTCAGCCGCCTGGCGCAGCAACTGAACCCGGGTGAGGCGTACGCGCTGAGCACGCTGGCTTTGACCCTGGCCAAGGTGGAGGACCCGTTTTTCGAGCCAATCGGAGCCGCCGCCGACGGCAGCCTCGTCGGCCTCGCGGCCGCATTCGCTGGCCAGCCGGAGAACGCGCAGCGTGATCTCGCAGCCATCATTCTGGGACACCACCTGCGCCTGCTCGGCACACTCCTCAGCGAACCCGAGTTTGCCCGGCTCCTGGCCGAGCTGTGGCCCGACGCGCTGGTGTGACGGCCGCGGCGGGCTTATTTGCCCGGGACCGGTAGCCAGCCGCGGGTGAGAATGTCGTCGAGTGTGCCGGCCAGCAGGATCGCTAACCAGATGATCCCCGCCATGGCAACCAGGCGGATCACGGGCGGACTCCAGCGCAGGTGCATCAAGAACTGGCCGATCAAGACCGCCTGCATCGCAGCGATGAGGAGCGCGATCAGCGTGTTCCAGCCGCGCAGGTCAACCTGCGCGACAGCGACGCTCCCGCCCGCGAGCACAAGAAGAACGGCACAAACGATGAAGCAGGTACGAACCGGAACGACTCTGTCAGGCATCAAGAACTGAGCCCGAACAGGTAGAGCAATGGCAGAAGGAAGATCCACACGACGTCTACGAAGTGCCAGTACAGTCCAAGCATCTCTACCGGCGCGGAACGCTGCACCAGGAAGGTGCCAAACCGCGCCCGTGCGGCGAAGACAAGAACAGCCACAATGCCGATGCCCAGATGCACGCTGTGCAGGCCAGTCATCACAAAGTAGGCAAAGAAGAACAGCTCGACCTGGTTGGGTAACGGTCCCCCGTACTGCCACACCAGGCCTGGAACCATTCCTTCGGCAAAGTGCTTTTGATACTCCAGGCCCTTCACCGCCAGGAACAGCACCCCCAGCAGCGCGGTGCCCAGCAGATACCGCGTCAGCGCACGTTGGTGCCCGAGCTGCGCGGCGCGGACTGCCAGCGACATCATCAGACTGCTGATAATCAGTACGGCTGTGTTGACCGACCCGTAGAGCACATCCATGTGGCGACTGCCTTCGGCGAAGCCGGCCGGATAGAAGGTGCGGTACACCGTATAGGCCGTAAACAGCCCGCCGAATAGCATGACCTCCGTGGCCAGAAAGATCCACATCCCGAGCGTTTCGGCCTGGTGTTGTTGCTCGAAGGTCCCGAACTGTTCGCCCAGCGCGCCACTCTCGCGCGCCGCACCCTGGGCGATCACGACCGCGCGGCTCGACCGACGAAGTCGTAAGGCGGCCCGCTCACGACGGGCGTATCCGTGAAATTCAGCTTGGGCGGCGGAGAAGTTGTCTGCCACTCCAGTCCGGTGACATCCCATGGATTGTCGCCAGCCAGCTTGCCGGATCGCAGGGAGGCGAGCAAGTACACCAGCGGCAGGAAATAGCCCACCGCCAGGATGGACGCTCCCGCCGTCGACATGACATTCAGCATCTGAAAGTCGGGCGGATAGATGTGGTAGCGCCGTGGCATCCCGAGATACCCGAGGATGTAGAGGGGGAAGAATGTCAGGTTGAAGCCGAAGAAGATCACGATCGCGGCGATCCTTCCCCAGGTTTCCGAGTACATGCGGCCGGTCATCTTCGGCCACCAGTAGTGCAAACCACCCATGAACGCGGTGACCATGCCGCCGACCATGATGTAGTGGAAGTGAGCTACGACAAAGTAGGTGTCGTGGACCTGCACATCCACACCGAGCGACGCCAGAAACAGGCCGGTCAGTCCGCCGATGGTGAACAGGCCAATGAAGCCGAGCGCATACAGCAAGGGTGTGCTGAGCGTGATCGCGCCCCTGTACAGCGTGGCCGTCCAGTTGAAGACTTTGATCGCCGACGGGATGGCTACGAGATAGCTCAGCACTGAAAACATCAGAGCGGCGTGGGCAGAGATACCGGCCACGAACATGTGGTGGCCCCAGCCCAGAAAACCGAGCACGGCGATGGCAACGCTTGCGAGGGCGACGGTCTTGTAGCCGAAGACCGGTTTTCGAGCGAACGCCGCGATCAATTCGCTGACGACACCCATGCCAGGCAGGATCATGATGTACACGGCCGGATGCGAGTAGAACCAGAACAGGTTGTGAAACAGGAGCGGATCGCCGCCCAGCGTCGGATCGAAAAAGCCGATGCGTGCGATGCGCTCGATTGCGACTAGCAGCAGGGTTACCGCCAGCACCGGCGTCGCCAGAACCAGAATGACGCTGGTGGCGTACGTCGACCACAGGAATAACGGCAGCCGGAACCACGTCAGACCAGGCGCGCGCAGGCGGTGGATGGTGACGATGAAGTTCATGCCGGTCAGGATGGAGGAGAACCCGAGAATGAAGATGCCGACCACTACCGTCACCACGTTGGTCGTCGAGGCCGACGTGCTGAAGGGTGTATAGAAGGTCCAGCCAGTGTCGACACCGCCGTCGATCAGGGCGCACAGCGTAAAGGCCGCCCCGACGATGTAGATGTACCAGCTCATCAGATTCAGACGCGGGAAGGCCAGGTCGCGAGCGCCGATCATCAATGGGACCAGGAAATTGCCGAGCACGTTGGGAATGGACGGGATGAGAAAGAACCACACCATCACCACGCCGTGCATCGTGAACAGTTTGTTGTAGGTCTCGGAGTCCACCAGAGATCCGTCGGGTGTGAGCAACTCGAGGCGCATCAGCGTCGCCGCCACACCGCCGACGAGGAACATCAAGGTAATGCTGACCAGGTACAGGATCGCGATGCGCTTGTGATCGGTGGTCAGAAACCACGAACGGATGGCGTAATCGGTGTTCAAGTATGTCCGGCTTCGACTGGGCAGCGCGATCGTACTCATCGGCCAGTACCTCCAGACGCAGCGGGTGACGGGCTTGGACCTGGGACGGCTTGCGGCACCGGTGGCGCAGGTGGACCAGCACCCGGTGAGGCGCCAATCGACTTGATGTAGACGATCAACTGGACCAACTCGTCCTCCGACAACTGGCCGGCGAAGGTCGGCATGATCGGCTGATAGCCGTTGACGATCTTCGCTGCCGGCGTCAGGATCGACTCGCGGATGTAGTTTTCGTCCACCAGCGTTGTCGAACCGTCCGACAGCAGCACCGGCTGGCCGAAGACGCCCTGCAGATTCGGCGCGCGGCCAGTCTCGTGGCAATCCACACAGCCGTGTTGCAGGAACAACTGCCGGCCTTGAGCGGCCGGTGAATTACCGGCTCCGCTGGTCAGCCAGGCGGCATAGTCGCCCGGCAACAGCGCGACCACCTGTCCGATCATCGCCGCGTGGTCAGTGCCGCAGTACTGACTGCAGAACAGCCGGAACTCGCCAGGCTGGCTGGCCTGGAACCAGACGGTCGTGTAGCGCCCTGGTAAGACATCTGCTTTAACCCGAAACGCGGGCACATACAAACTGTGAATCACGTCCTGCGACGTCATTGTGAGCTTGACCGCACGGCCAACCGGCACGTGGACCGCATCGATCTCGGCCTGGCCACCGGGCTGCTCCGCTTTCCACATCCACTGCCTGGCGACGACATAGATCTCGAGCGCATCGGCCGGTGGTTGGGCCTCATCAAGATAGATCCTGGCCCCCCAGACGAACGGAATCATCGACACCAGCAACGGAATGACAGACCAGGCGATTTCGAGCGGCGCGGTACGCTTCGCTGGTTGCCCGATGTCGTTGCCCGGCCGGCGACGGTACTTCACGCAGAACACGACGATGCTGACACAGATGCTGAGCGCGATGACCAGACTGAAGACGACCATGAACAGGACGAGTGCGTCGACCTGGCCAGCGGTTGTCGAAGCCTGGGGTGGGGCGATCGGCAAGCCGGACATCGCTCAGGCCTCGACTCCGGGCGGCCCGGTCTTGCGGCGCACGTCGGCGCGCCACAGCCAGCCGAGAAATCCGATCGTGGCCAGGACGCCGAACGCGCCCCCGCCACGGACCAGGTTCAGCGCCAGCGGGGTGTAGCGTCCGGTCAGCGGATCGTAGTGGTAGCAGACCAGTGCCACCTGGTCGAGCAGCGTGCCGATTTTCGCCGCCGAAGCATCCACTAGCGCCAGGCGCAGATCGTTTGCCGAGTAGTCAAGGCCATACAGATAGCGGCTGATATGGCCGTCCGGGGTGAGCACGACCACGCCTAGCGGATGGGCGTATTCGTCCGCGTCGGGATCGTAGCTATAGTTGAAGCCGACCGACTGCGCCAGCCGGTCGATGTCCGCTTGGGCGCCGGTCAACACGTGCCAGTTGGACGCGTTCTGCGGATGATCGTAGCCACGCAGCTCGCGCAGTTTGATCGCCGTGGCTTCGGATGGTCCCTCGCGGGGATCGATGCTCACGCTGACCAGGCCAAAGTCCTGGCCTAGGCTGAACGAGACACCATTCAACCCGTTCATCAGCCCGTCCAGCTCGAGCGGGCACAGGTTCTGGCAATGAAAGTAATTCAGCGTCAGGATCAGCGGCTGCTGTCCGAAATAGTCGGCCAGTATGACCGCCTGTCCGTTCTCGTCGGTGAAGCGGATGTCGGGCGGCACCCGCTGACCAGGGCGCTGGTCGAACGTGATACTGCCAAGCTGCTGTGGCGTGAGCTCGTGTGCCTCTGCAACTCCCGTTGCGCCGAACACGAAGAGCGCGAGCGCTGCCGCCAGGTGCCAGCCATTCACGGGTAGGCCTCCTCGACCCGACCGGAGCTGGAACTCGATGGCGAATGGGCGCCGTCGTCGTGGGCTCCGAGCGTTGGCGCAGTGCGCGTGGGTAGGCCCTGTTGCGCGAGCAGATCAATGGCTCGCTCAACGGGAATGGCCGCAATGCCGGCCTGACGATCGACCCAGTGGTAGCTGGTGAGCTTCCGCTGCTCGGCCGCGAGGTACGTGGCGTAGTCCTGGCCGGACTCCGCCTCGAGGCGCGGCTGCGGCGGCGTCGGCGCAGGAGCCGCCTGCAAGCCCTCGATCAAGTCCGTGGGGCGGCTGAGGCTCGGCTGTATGCCCGTTACCGCGGTTTCGAAACTGGTAATGACGACCAGCACGACGGCCAGGATGACCCCCAGTCCGGCCGCGCCGACGAGCACCACAGCAGGGCTGATGTCGCTGTGTTCGTAGCCATCGGCGATATCTTCAGGGTCCACACCATGCGGCAATCTGCCGACTGGGCGGCGACGGAGTATCGCGGCCAACACCACCAGCCCGGTCACGACTCGGAGAAGCAGTCTGGATGGCTCCGGCTCAGGCCGCCTCACGCGCAGCCTCCAGCACTCTGGGAAGTCGTGGATCGTTCGGCGGCAGGAGCGGTCGGGCGCCCAGCTCCCAGCTGAAGACGGCCAACCACAGTCCGCCCAGGCCGACCACGGCGGCCACCGGTAGCCAGTCGAAAACTGGGCCGCCGGGCTCAAACGGCGGGATGACGAGCCAGTACACGTTGAGCAGGTGCATGACCACGATCAGGGCGGCGACCAGTCTGAGTGTCCGGCGGTTGCGTTTTATCGGCCGGAACAAGAGGAACCAGAATGGCACGCCGAAGCCAAGACCGGCGAGTACCAGCGCTACCGGCAGCCAGCCACCTTCGACGCGGCGCAGGTACCAGGGGATCTCATCACTGAGATTGCCGGCCCAGATCAGCAGGTACTGGAAGTACGACATATATGCCCACAGCATCAGAAACGCCAGCAGCAGACTGCCCAGATCGTTGAAGATGCGCGGCGTGAGGGTGGTGCCAATCGGCGAATCCGGGGCTACCAGGGTGACCACGATGATGCCGAAGGCCAGCGCCAGGAGCAGGTCGCCGGCTCCCACCATGGGTGGATACATTGTCGAGTACCAGTCAGCGTCCAGCGACATCAGCCAGTCGATGGCGGCGAACGTCACCGTCAGTGCCAGCACCAGGATCGCCACGATGCTGAAGCGCTGCAGGCGGTGCAGTGCCTCGGATTCCGCGGTGCGGTCCTGGGCGGTCGACCAGCGGCGGAGCAGGAATACGAGGCCAATCCAGATCCCCAGGTAGAAGACCGTTCTGACGATGAAGAACGGCACGTTGAGGTACGGTGCCGTGTGCTGCAGGATCGCGTCGGTTGCGACCGCGTTTGGTTGTGCCCAGACGTACAGCGTGTTCAGCCCAAACAGCAGGGGCAAAAACAGAATCGCCATCACAGGCAAAGTAGCCGCCGCGGCTTCAAAGATCCGCCGCGTGACCAGGCCCCAGTTGCCGCCAGTCAGGAACTGGATCAGCACCACGCCAAGCGACCCGAGTCCCAGCCCGATCCAGACGGTGTACCCAAAGAGGTACGCGCGAAAAAAGCCCGCGGCGTTACCCGCCGTACCTCCAGCGGCGGCAAACCCCAACGCCGTTACGCCGACAATCAAAGCTGGCGCGACCAAACGCCGCACCGCGACCGGTTGCCGCTCCGCCACAGGTCGCCGCTCCGCGTCAATCACGGCCACGCCCTCGCCGCCACTGGTCGCCGCTCCGCCACTGGCTGGCGCTCCGCGTCAATCACGGCCACGCCCTCGCCGCCCACAGGTGACCCTTGCCCACGTAGGCGGTCGTCGCACATCTCCAAGTGCCGCACGTCCGCGTTGAGAGCCGGGCCTTGGCACCAGCGGTGTCAGGGCGCACCTCCAAGTGATGCACGTCCGCGGCGCGAGGCGGGCATTGGCACCGGCGGGTTCGTCGCGTCCCTCGCGTGACGCCCGTCCACGGGGGGGACATAGCTGGCTCATGGCTGTGCCTGCAGTTGGCTGAGGGCGTCCGCGGGGACGTCGCTCAATGGCGCATTCTGGCTTAGCTGGAGGGCGCGGATGTACGCGGCGATGGCCCAGCGATCGGGGACGGTCACCTGGTCGGCGTAGCCCGGCATGGAGCCGGTGCCGTTGGTGATCACGTCGAAGAAGTGGCCAACCGGGGCCTGGCGCAGCCGGTCGGAGTGGTAAGAAGGGGGCGGCGTGAAGCCGCGCTGCACAATCATGCCGTCGCCTTCGCCGGTCAGGCCGTGGCATGGCGCGCAATCGATCTCGAAGCGCTGCCGCCCCCGCTCCAGCACATCTCGCGTGACGGGCATCGGAAACTCAGTGGAGTCCTGGCCGCCGGCGTCTTTGCCCGTGAACAGCAGAGTGTCGTCGCGCAGATGGCCGCGTGCGACGGTGTCCGCCGGCAGCGGCCTGGCAGAGGTCCCATCGGCGAAGAAATCAGTCGGGCGGTAGGGCCGGTAGCTGGGTTGGACGGCCATCTGCTGCGCACAACCAATGCCCAATAAGGCAAACCCGACGAACGCCGCGGAGCCCGAGCAAAAGAGCCGGTGCGCCTTACTCCAGGACATCGCGCACCTCGCGCGCGGCGAGCTCTTCCAGGAGGCGCCGCGTCGCAGCAGGATCGAAGGACGGATCAGACGCCTCGATGCACAGGAAAAACCGGTCGCGACTGGCCCGCGCAAAGGCTGCGACGTTGAACACCGGGTGGTACGGCTGCGGCAGCCCGTTCAGGACGAGCAAGCCAACCAGCATCGACAACGCGGCGAACAACACCGTGAGCTCGAACATCACCGGGATGAACGACGGCCAGCTATCCAGTGGACGTCCGCCAACGTTGAGGGGCAGCAGCACCACGTGGATGCCGTACTGCATGCCAATCGCAGTCAGCAGCCCGGCGAGTCCGCCGAACAGACAGATCAATGGCAGGGCCCGGCTGTGAAAGTCGAGCGCGTCGCTGAGTCCCTCCACCGGAAACGGCGAATACGCATCCATGTGGCGGTACCCCACTGAGCGGGCGCGCCGAGTTGCGCGCACCAACTCCTCAGCCGTGTCGAACTCGGCCAGCAGTCCGTGCAGCCGGGCAGGTTCCAACATCGCCTCGGCCTGGACCGCGCGCTCGACGATGGCCACCGCTAGCCCCGCCTCCCGAGCCACAGCTCGCGAAACAAGCGGCGCATCTCGAACGCCGGGATCACCGGCAGCAGGCGAACGAACAGGAACATGAGCGAGGCGAAGAGGCCCATGGTGCCCAGCAAGAATGCCCAGTCCCATACGGTGGGCGTGAAGATGCCCCAAGCCGCGGGCAGGTAGTCGTGGGCTAGACTGCCGACGACGATCATGAAGCGCTCGGTCCACATGCCGACATTGATCAGGATCGAGACGACGAAGAGCAGCAACGGTGCGGTACGGATCCGCTTGAACCACAGCAACTGGGTGACGCCGACGTTGCAGGCCAGGACCAGCCAGTAGAAGATGCCGTACGGGCCGAAGGCGCGATCGCTCAGTAAGAACTGCTCGAACTGGTTGCCGCTGTACCAGCCCATGAAGTGCTCGACCAGGTACGAGTAATCAACGGCTAATCCGGTGGCTAACGTGAACCTGGCCATGATGTCCAGGTGGCGGTCGGTCACGAAGTCCTGGAGCTGATAGGCCACCCGCAGCGGGATGGCGATTGTGAGCACCATGGCGAATCCCGAGAACAACGCCCCCGCAACGAAGTAGGGCGGGAAGATCGTCTCGTGCCAGCCGGGCACGATGGCGATGGCGAAGTCGGAGCTGACCACGCTGTGTACCGAAACCACCAGCGGCGTGGCCAGTGCGGCGAACAGATAGTAGGTCTGCTCGTAGCGCTGCCAGTGGCGAGCCGAGCCTCGCCAGCCCACGGCCAGCATGCCATAGATGACCTGCTTCAGACGGCTGGTGGCACGGTCGCGAATGCTGGCCAGATCCGGGATCATGCCCAGGTACCAGAAGATCAGCGACACGGTGAAGTAGGTGCTGACGGCGAAGAAGTCCCAGATCAGCGGGCTGCGGAACTGCGGCCAGACGCCCATCGTGGCCGGGTACGGAATGAGCCAGTAGAAGAACCACGGCCGGCCCAGGTGGAAGATCGGGTACAGCCCGGCCTGAACGACGGCGAAGATGGTCATCGCCTCGGCAAAGCGATTGATCGAGGTCCGCCAGTGCTGCTTCAGCAGAAACAGGATGGCCGAGATCAGCGTGCCAGCGTGACCGATGCCGATCCACCAGACGAAGCTGGTGATGGCGTAGCCCCAGGCGACCGGGATCATGATGCCCCACACGCCGACGCCGACAAAGAGCAGGATGCCCATCGTTAGCAGGAGCAGGCCGACGAGCAACAGGCCTGTCAGCAGGCCGGTCCACCACCACCAACGCGTCTTCTGCGTGAGAACGAGGCTGTCCACGCGGTCGGTGATGGACCCGTACGAGTTGTCCCGCCCAAGCAGCGGCGGGAAGCCGTGCTCCAGAAACGGCTCCGGCTGCTCCGCGCGGTCGGACGCAACCATGCTACACATCGGGGGGCCGAGTGCTCACGTCCGGACAGCCGATCGCCACGAGTGACGCACTCGAAACCACTTCGGGTGTCACTGAGCCGCGGCAACGGAGCGCCGCCATACGACGTGCGGCCCGCGTCACCCGGGGGGACAGGCCACCCGCTACTTCCTCATCCGGCTGCCGCTGGTTGCCCATAGCGGGGCGTCCATACGGATTCACGGGAGTGTACCGAGGGTGGGATTGGGATTGGCCACCCTGGCCAGATACGTGGTGCGCGGCCGGGTATTGAGCTCCGCCAGCAACGTAAAGTTGCGCGACAGGCTCCGCTGTCGGGTAACAGCACTAGTGGGATCGTTCAGGTTGCCAAAGACGATGGCATTCGTCGGACAAGCTGCCTGGCAAGCCGTCAACACCTCGCCATCGCGAATTGGTCGGTTTTCCGTCTGCGCTTGAATGCGCGCGGCGTTGATGCGCTGCACGCAATAGCTGCACTTTTCCATCACCCCCCGACTGCGCACGGTCACATCCGGATTGCGCTGGAGCTTAAGGCTGGGCGTCTGGAAGTCGCTGTACTCGAAGAAGTTGAAGTGACGCACCTTGTACGGACAGTTGTTCGAACAGTAGCGGGTACCGACACAGCGGTTGTAGACCATGTCATTGAGGCCTTCGGAGCTGTGGACCGTGGCCCCAACGGGGCACACGAGCTCACACGGCGCGTTCTCGCAATGCATGCACGGCACGAGCTGCTGCACGACGGTCGGATTGCTGTCGCTGCCCTCGAAGTAGGTGTCCACGCGCAGCCACTGCATCTCTCGACCGCGGGCAACCTCTGCCTTGCCAACGACCGGGATGTTGTTCTCAGCCTGGCAGGCGACGATACACGCGTTGCAGCCGACGCACGAGCTGGTGTCGATGACCATCCCCCAGGCATTGTCCGGGTACTTGTAGGCCGGATAGAGCGTCTCGCGCCGCTGCTGCTGACCCACCGCGGGTACTCCACCGGCAGTTGCCGTCTGGAGCTGCTCGGGAGTGACGCTCAGCACCAATTCGCGTCCTTCCATGGAGTAGTGGCCCTGGGTGCTCGCCAGCGCGGCGGTCTCGCCGGTACCGATCACCTGGAGTCCACCCACAAACCACGGGTCTGCTGAGGTGCGCAGCGCATACGCGTTGAAGCCGACGCCGTTGCCGGCGCCTGCCCCGCGCGCTCGACCGTAGCCCAGGGTCACGCTCACAGAGTCTTCAGCCATGCCAGGCAGGACCCAGACCGGTGCGCGCAGCGAGCGCCCACCCGAGCGCAGCTCGACCACGTCTTTGCTGGCCAGGCCCAGACGCTGGGCAGTGGCCGGACTGAACAGCGCGACATTGTCCCAGCTCAGTTTCGTCAGCGGCCGAGGGATTTCCAGCAGCCAGCCGTTGTTGGTGAAGCGACCGTCGAGCACTGCCGGATCGGGACGAAACACCAGCTCCAGATCACCGGCCACCGGTGCCGGGGTTGGGATGGTGTCGGCGGCCCAACCAGGGCGGACGGTTACATCGCTGGCCGGCAGCGCCGACCCGCCGACAAGGCCATCGTGCAGACTGGTTCGCCAGAAGTCGTCAAAATCAGAGGCGTTGTGCTGCGCCTGCCAGTATCCCCGGACCACGGCATGGCTTGCGGCGTCTGGCTGGTCGGTGAATGGCGCCAGCACCTCGTGCACCGAGTGTCCGTCATAGAGCGGTGCGATCAGCGGCTGAACGATGCTGGCCGTCCCGTCAAAGGCACGCGCATCTGTCCACGTCTCGAGCGCATGGGCTTCTGGCAGATGCCACTGGCACAACTGCGCGGTCTCGTCGTCGAACAGGCCCAGGTGGACGCGCAGCGCCACCCGTGGCAGCGCGTCGGCGAACGGAATGTCCGCTGGTGCGGTGTAGGCCGGATTGCCGCTCAGGATCAGCAACAGACTGACCTGACCGCCGTTCATGTCATCGGTCAGCTGGCGCAGTGAAGCGGTGTTATCGAGCGGGTCGACTGTCACCGGCGCGCTGTAGTCGACAGTGGTGCCGACACTGCCAAGCGCAGCGTTGATCGAGTGGGCCAGCGCGTGCACTGTCGGGGGTTGACTGTCTCCCGCGACTACCAGTGCCGTGTGACCGTGGCCACGCAGATCCGCGGCAACGGACTCCAGCCAACCAGGGGGAACGCCAGTCGGTGCCTGCGCTTGCGGCGCTCCCACGTCGATCCCGAGCGCGGCAGTCAGGGCGAACGCGAACGGCTCGATGGCTCGTGAGGCGATTGGCAGGCGGTGATCAGCGGCGGCGCCGAGCAGCGAAGGCGCGCTCTCGACGGCGTAGACACGACTGAGGCTGCGCTGCTCGGGCCGTCGGCGCGCGGCGAAGTCGTGCATATAGCGCACATGCCCCGGCGCCCATGCAAAGAGGTCCGCATCCAGGCTGAGGACGACATCGGCGGCGTCGAGGTGATAGCGCGTCTCGACCGCTTGCCCGAACGCGAGCTGGGCTCCAGCCAGGCTGTTGTCGCGCGCCAGCGGCTCCCAGCGGTGCCAGCGCGCCCGCGGGTAGGTCTGCAGGATCTGGCTCATCTGCGCGGCCAGGCTCGGCGAGGTGACCGTCTCGCTCAGGAACCGCAGACCCTGGCCGCCGCTGGCGACGCGCGCGGCAAGCGACGTGTGCAACTGGCGCAGGAAATCGGCCCACGTGCTGATGTTGCCGTTGAAGGTGATGGCCTGCGAGCGATTCGGGTCGTACAGGTTGAGGACCGACGCCTGGCCGAATGCGTCGGTGCTGCCCAGGCTGTCCGGATGCTGCGGATTGCCCTCGATCTTGGTCGGCCGACCCTCGTGGCTCTCCACGAGCACGCCCTGGGCGTAGCCGCCGAGGACGTGCGCGCTGGCAAAAAACAACGGCTTGCCGGGCACGACTTCTTCTGGCGGTCGCACGTACGGAACGATCTGCTCGCGGGGTGGAGCGCACGCGCCGCTCAAGCCAGCCAGGGCCACCGAGGCACCCATCAGCTCCAGAAAACGCCGTCGACTCACCAGGTCGGCGTGCTGAGCGAGGGCGTCGCTGAACAACGCCTGGCGCCTGGTCCGGATGTCCACGGACTCGTCGTCGCTCATCGGTGACACGTCGAGCAGCTGATCCGCGTCTGCACGTGGTACTGCTGGACCAGTTGGCGGCCCAGCTCATCCTGGTTGTCTGGCGGCTGCCAGGCCATGTTGAAGACCTGATCCTGCGGCCGGAGGTAGTGGGACGGGTTCTGATGACAGTCCAGGCAGAAGCTCATCTGGAAGCTCTGCGCCTTGTAGGTCAACGCCATCTGGTCGACGGAGCCATGACAGGTGGAACAACCCACCCCTTTCTGCACGTGGATGCTGTGGTCGAAATAGACGAAGTCGGCGAGGTTGTTGACGCGGTTCCACTGGATTGGTTGGCCGCTGAGAAAGCTGTGGCGGACTGGCTCGAGGGCCGGGCTCTGCGCCCAGACTTGCGAATGGCAATTCATGCACGTCTGGGTGGTGGGCATGCCGGCAAACGCGCCCGTTTCGACGTTCGTGTGGCAGTAGCGACAGTCAATGCCATCGTCGGCAACGTGGTGCTTGTGGCTGAAGGCCACCGGCTGATCGACGGGCTGGCCGACCTGGGTCACATACGGCGATCGGACATACAACTCCAGCACGCCGAACAGGAGCACGATGCCGAACACAGTGCCACCCAGGGTGAACCGCGCCAAGCTGTTTGCACCCGGCCCAAAAACCTGCGCCACGAACGATGAAATTTTGAGCGGTCAGCGGCGTTCAGGACTTGACTTACGTCACAACGCACACCAGCCCCAGGTGCCAGATGTGAGGGCGGGTGGTGGTGGCGCGTCGACCCATCTCCAGGGCGCTCTAGCGCGCTCCGACCCGCTGCACGAACCGGCGCCTGTGGCACACCGTTTGCGTCGGCGGGCGACCGACCGGAGGAACCGTGACGACAAGTGTCTTGGCCCCGCGGCCGCTGACCGGCAGGGTGGCGGCTGTTACCCACCGCCCTGTCGCGGACGGCAAAATGGTTCGAGATCACCGACGAGCCGCGCCGGCCTGCGTTTGTCCACGCCGCGGTCAACATCGGCGCGCTCGGGCTGATCGCTGGCTCGCTGCGTGCTCGTGGGGCCGCCCACCGTACGCTGGGCGTATCCCCGTCGCTGCGCTCCACGGCCTGGCGGCGGTCCCGCGGCGGGTCCAGTAGGTGTGCCTGGCATGCTCGCGCGGGAGCACACTGGACGATCGGACGTAGCGTTGAACGTCGACTCCGCCTGCATGGATGTCAAACCTCAGGGCGGCGTATGGATCGGTACGTCCGGATGGTCGTACCGGCACTGGGACAGGACTTTCTATCCGGATGGGCTGCCAGCGAGCGAGCATCTCGGGTTCTACGCCCGCCAGTTCTCGACTGTGGAGCTCAACTATTCGTACTACCGCCTGCCGGACCGAAAGACGTTCGAGCACTGGCGAGCGTCGACGCCGGACGGGTTTTTATTCGCGGTCAAGGCCAGCCGCTACCTGACCCATATGAAGAAGCTCAGGGAACCAACCGAGCCGCTGGCGCGGCTGCTGGCCCACGCCGGCGGACTCGCCGATGCATTTGGCCCCGTACTGTTTCAGTTTCCGGCCCGCTGGGAGATCGACCTCGAACGCTTGAGAGCCTTCCTCGTCGCACTGGAGGCACATCCGCGGCATCGGTACGCCTTCGAGTTCCGGCACCGGAGTTGGCTGATCGACGACGTGTACGAGTTACTCCGCCACGCCGGAGCGGCGCTGTGCCTGCCGATCGGCTGGCGAATCCCACTCGACGTGCAGCTCACCGCGGACTGGACCTATGTCCGCTTTCACGCCGGCGAGCACGGCACGAAATTCCAGTCCGACGAGCTCGCTCCGTGGGCCAGGCGGATCGAGCGCTGGCGTGAGCAGGGAATCGCCAGTTACAGCTACTTCAACAACGACACCCTGTGGCATGGCCGGCCGGCAGCCATCGACAATGCCCGCGAGCTGTGCGGGATGTTGGGCCGCTAACAGGGCGCGCTCACGAACCAGGTGGCGGGCCGTCGCCACGCCGATCGCGTTGAAGAACGCCGGAAAAGGAAGATCTCCAGGCAACGGGGCAGTTGCCTTAGATGCCTGGCCGCGCAGAAGATCGCGGCGACGCGCTTTGGCGACGAAGTGATCCGCGAGAGAGTCGCCAGGATCTCTTACCGCGGCCAGCAAGCGGAAGCGGAGCGGTGGACACGTGGAGGGTGTCCACCGCCCGCTCGAAGGGTTGTGCGCTGTTTCCTGGCCCTGACGGACGCTAGGCGTTCGGGACGGTGAACGCGGTCACGGGTGCGCCGCTCGGGTTCTCGAGTGTGATGCGCGTGCCTGGCTGCAGGATCGACGACACATTCGGGACTTTGCCGCCGAGGTAGACGTCGGTGCTGGAGTCGGCGCCGGAGGCGCTGTGCAGCGTGAGACTCTTGTTGGCGGGGATCGTCGCACCTGGCGGTAGTGAGATCGGCGTGGTGCCAACCATGAGCGTCCAGCCGCTCAGACTGAGTTGCTGGCTGCCGGCGTTGAGCAGCGTCACGCTCGTGTCAGCGGGGGTGACCGTCGCGTTGGCAATCTCAACGGTTGGCGCCGTTGCAGCCGGAGCCGTGGTGCTGCTAAGTGAAGACGCGGTCGGCGCTGCCGACGTGCTCGCACCCAGCGACGAGGATGTTGGTGCTGCGGACGTGCTCCCGCTCAGGGAGGAAGCCGTTGGCGCGGCCGAACTGCTGCTGCTGAGGGACGCTGAGGTTGGCGCGGCCGAAGTGCTGCCGCTGCCGCTGCTGCTGGTACCGCTCAGCGAGGAAGACGTTGGCGCGGCGGCGGTCATACCGCTCACCGACGGCGACGTTGGGCCCGCCGCGGGCGAACTTGGGCTGGGCGCGCTCGAACACGCGACCAGGGCCAGGAGCGTGGTTGCGCAACCCAGGATAACGATGACCCGATGCATATCTCCTCCTACTGGACCTACGGTGTTTGCGGTTGTTGCTGCAGCTGACTGACCAGCTGGTTGGACTGAGTCGCCAGTGCGTTGATTTGCTGTGCCCCGGCGTCGGGCGAAAGCGTCCCGTCCTGCATGACCTGGCCGACCTTCTGCGCGACCGCTGCGATTTCGTCCCGGGCCTGCTGGCCGGCGACTGGAGTCGCGAGTGACGCTGCTCCGCTTTCAGGTTTAGAAAGCTGTGGGCGAACTGTCAATGCGCCGCTGCGCGCGCGGCCGCGCCGCTGTTAACGCCGGCCGCATTCGGTCAAAGTGGATCGGCGGCTGCCGTACCGGCGCGGTTCGGCGCTCCCGCACGAGCCAGGAGTCCTTGTAAACATCCTGTAAATCTTCGGATAACACGCGTGGCAGACCGGAGCGCTGGGCGCGTAAACCGTTTCGATCGGCGCCAATTGAGTGACAGCGCACCAGTTGATGCAGAATCCGCTGGTCGGCGGGGTGGTCTTGCTGGTACTCGTTGTCGCGGTGTGGTGGGTGTGGAACACGTATTTCTGAGGCTCTGCTTTCCTGGCTGACTGCGTACGCCACGGCGAGAACCGGGTCGTGAAACTCCGCCGGCTGAGGGTAAACCCTCGGCGAACGCGACGGCGGTGTGCGACACCCTGGAAATACACCCTCGAAATACACCCCCGAGTTGCACCCTTTGGCTGAGGGCAGCACCCGCGAATCTCCCTAGATTTGGTCTGGACCCGCGGCCACGGAGGCCGGGCAGCGAAGGAGATCGCAAACAATGAGTGCTCCGAACGATTCGACTCGACCGCAGCAGGAGTCGGAGCTTCACGAGATACGCGTCCAGGGACACCTCGATCAGCGGTGGGCCGACTGGCTGGAAGGCATGACGGTGACCCACGAGCGCGACGGCACCACAACGCTGGCGGGTGCGCTCGTGGACCAGGCCGCCCTGCATGGTGTGCTCAACAGAATTCGAGACCTGGCTCTGCCGATCGTTTCGGTGCTACGTACCCGCCCTGATGGACAGAGGGCGATCCGATGAAGGAGACCGTCATGAACTCACCCAAGCGCCTCGCGAGAATCGCCGGGCTGCTGTATCTCATCAACGGCATCGCTAGCGGCTTCGCGTTCGCGTATGTGATCGGCAAGGTGTACGCAACTGGCGACGCGGCCACCACGGCTGCGAATGTCGTGACGAACGCCGGACTTGTGCGCATTGGCGTCGTGGCCGACCTGTTCCAGGCGACTGAATGGGTCTTTCTGGCAATGGTGCTCTGGCTGCTGCTCAGGCACGCCAACGCCAACGCGGCCAACGCCATGGTGGTCCTCGTCGCGGTCGGGGCGGGCATTGTGTGCCTGAACGATGTGCTGCAGTTTGAGAGCGTGCACGTCGCCACCGATGCGTCGTATGCGGCCGCCCTCGGCGCAGCGAGTTCGAGCGCGCTGGTCCTGCTGTTGCTCGAAATGCACCACTACGGCTTCCTCATCGCGCAGATCTTCTTCGGCCTGTGGCTGGTGCCCCTTGGCTACCTCGCGTGCAAATCAGGGATGTTTCCCCGGCCGCTCGGCGTCCTTCTCATGGTGGGCGGCGCCTGTTACCTGGTCGGCCTGCTGGCTGTATTCCTGGTGCCTGACGGCGGCGAGACGATCAACGGGTTCGTCACCATCCCGTCGGCTATCGCGGAAATCTCGATGGCCCTCTATCTGCTGATAAAGGGCGTCAGGTCTTCGCCAGAAACGCCGCCTATGATGGAAGTTCATGACATGGATGCCCTGAACGTTCAACCTCGTGCGGGAGCATGCGCGGTCTGACGACCATGACACATTCGGCTTTAGAGTCAGGCACAAACGGCTTGCGGTCGGGGTTGACCGGACGCGCGCTGATGCGGCGGAGCGCGGGGCCGCTTGGCGGAGTGGCGCTCGCTGCGCTGCTCGAAGCCTGCACGGTTGCACCCGCGCCGGCACCGGACTGGTGCTGAGCCTGCGGCGCGCCACCGGGTCAACCGAGCCGTCACGGTCTTTCAGTCGGTGTTCGTGTGGAACGACTACTTCGCGCCGCTCATCGTGATTCAAAAGCCGAGCTTGTTTACGGTCCAGCTGGCCATCGGCAATTTCTCGAACTTCTGCACGACCGATGAACGCTTGCTCCTTGCCGGACTGGCACCTGCCATGCTGCCGCCCCTGGTGGTGTTCGCGGCCCTGCAGCCGTACTTCATCCAGGGGTTGACGGTGGGCCTGTTGCGCGACTGATCATGGCCAGCCAGCTGCTCGAGACCAAGATCTACCTCCCCAGAGTGCGCCGTGGCCTGGTCCCACGTCCGAGATTGGGCGAGCGCCTGAACGGCGGAGCGGAGTTGAAGTTGACGCTCGTCTCCGCGCCAGCCGGCTTCGGTAAAACGACGCTCCTGGCGGCGTGGCTCGATGGCTTCAAGCACGCGGCGGCGTGGGTGTCGCTGGACCAGAGCGACAACCATGCCGCGTCGTTCTGGACCTACCTGATCGCGGCGCTGCAGACGGTTGAACCCGTGGTCGGCGCCAGCGCACTCTCGCTCCTGCAGTCGCTACAACCTCCGCCGATCGAGGCGATTCTCACTCTGCTGCTGAACGAGCTCAGCGCCATTTCGAAAGATGTGGTGCTGGTCCTCGATGATTACCACCTCGTCGATGCTCACGACGTCCAGGAGGGGATGGTCTTTCTGCTCGAGCATCTCCCGCCGCGGCTGCACCTGGTGATCGCCAGCCGCGCCGATCCCGGGCTGCCGCTGGCTCGGCTCCGAGCGCGTGGCGAGCTCGTCGAGATCCGAGCGGTCGATCTGCGCTTCACGCCCGACGAGGCCGCGGCCTATCTCAACGAAGTGATGGGCTTGCAGTTGACCGCGGACGACGTCGCCGCGCTGGAGGGCCGCACCGAAGGGTGGATCGCCGCACTCCAGTTGGCGGCGCTGTCGATGCAGGGACGGTCCGACGTCACCGGGTTTATCGCGAGCTTCGCCGGGGACGACCGCTACATCGTCGACTACCTGGTGGAAGAGGTCTTGCAGCGCCAGCCCGAGACCGTCCGCACTTTTCTCCGCGACACGTCGATTCTCGAACGTCTGAGCGGCTCGTTGTGCGAAGCCGTCACCGGCCACGACGGTGGGAAGGCGATGCTGGAGGCGCTGGAGCGAGCGAACCTGTTCGTGGTGCCGCTTGACGATCGCCGACGCTGGTACCGATATCACCATCTCTTTGCCGACGTGCTGCGCGCGCGCCTGGTGGACGAGTACCCCGATGACGTGCCAGAGCTGCACCGGCGGGCGAGTGCGTGGTACGAGCGCAACGGTGAGGCGTCGCAGGCAATCCGCCACGCGCTAGCGGCCAACGATTTCCCCAGAGCGGCGGACCTGATCGAGCGGGCCATGCCCGCGCTGAGCAGAAACCGACAGGAGGCCGTGGTGCTGCGCTGGCTGGCTCAGCTCCCCGACGAGGTTGTCCGCGTCAGGCCGGTGCTCAGCGCGCTGTACGGCGGAGCGCTGCTGGCGAGCGGGCAGCTGGAGGGCGTCGAGGCCCGCCTGCGGGACGCCGAATGGTGGCTGAATACTCCCGCGGATACGGCAGAGACGCGTGCAGCGTTGCAAAGAATGGTTGTCGTTGACGAGCAGGAGTTTCGCCGCCTGCCCGGCTCGATCGCCGTCTGGCGCGCCGGCCTGGCCCAGGTTCTGGGCCATGTGGACGAGACCGAGGCGTATGCCCGGCGGGCGCTCGAGCTCGTCCCTGAGGATGACCTTCTCGGCCGCGGCGGGGCGGCGGCGCTTCTGGGGCTCGCCACCTGGGCGAGGGGCGATCTGGAGTCAGCGCACCGGACCTATACCGCTGGCATGCAAAGTGTGCAGCGGGCCGGGTACATCTCCGACGTGATCAGCGGCACCAGGTTCCTCGCGGACATCAGGCTGGGGCAGGGTCGTCTCCGCGAAGCGATGCGCACCTACCAGCAGGCGTTGCAGCTGGTAGCGGACCAGGGAGAGCCGGTGCCGCGGGGAACGGCTGACCTGTACGTCGGATTGAGTGAACTGGAATGCGAGCGTGACGACCTGCAGGCGGCGACGCAGCACCTGCTGACCGGTCAGCAGCTGGGCGAGCGTACCGGGTTTCCGCCAAACCGGGCGCGTTGGTGCATGGCCATGGCTCGCGTACGGGAGGCTCGAGGCGACCTGGCCGGCGCGCTCGACCTGCTCGATGAAGCAGAGCGCCTGTACCTGCCCGATTTCTCCCCCAACGTGCGTCCGGTCGCGGCGGTGAAGGCGCGGGTATGGGTCGCGCTGGGGAGGCTGGGTGAGGCCGTTGGCTGGGCGCGGGCGCAGGAACTGTCCGTTGAGGACGACCTGAGTTACCTGCGCGAGTTCGAGCACCTCACCTTTGCCAGGGTGCTCCTCGCCGGCCGAGCCGTGTCTGACGCGCTGCGACTGCTTGAGCGGCTTCTTCGCGCCGCGGATGACGCAGCGAGAACCGGCAGTGTGATTGAAGTCCAGATACTGCGGGCGCTCGCCCACCACATGCGCGGCAACGTCGCGGCCGCGCTTGTGCCCCTGGAGCGTGCCCTGACGCTGGCCGAGCCAGAGGGCTACGTGCGTATCTTTGTGGACGAAGGTCTGCCCATGGCGACCTTGCTGGAAGCGGCGGCGCAGCGCCGGATCGCCCCGCGCTATACCCGCCAACTGCTCACCGCCCTCGGCAAAGCTGAGCACACAACACCCGTCGAGCAGGACGCCAAAAGAATCCAGATCGAGCCGCTGAGCGAACGCGAGCTCGAGGTGCTGCGGCTGCTCGGCACCGAGTTGAACGGCCCCGAAATCGCGCGCCACCTCACGGTGTCCCTGAACACGCTCCGGACCCACACCAAGAACCTGTACACCAAGCTCGGAGTGAACAGCCGTCGGGCGGCGGTCCGCCGCGCCGAGGAGCTCGCGCTGCTCTCCCAGACCCCGGTGGGCTGAATCACCACATTTAATCACCACATGTGGTGAGGCCGGCTCACCACATCGCTTTCTATCTTCCAGGCATGCCGCTGGACGGAGGAGGCGCACAAAACTACGAAATCCGACTCAAAGGGCACCTCGAACCCCGTTGGGCCGAGTGGTTCGACGGGCTGAGCGTGACTCAGGAGAGCGACGGCACCACGGTGCTGAGTGGCTCTGTAGCGGACCAGGCAGCGCTGCACGGCCTGCTTGGCAAAGTGCGCGATCTCGGCTTGCCGCTGATCGCCGTCAATCGAAGGAGAGACCAGTGAAGATCACAAGCTCGAATCTGATGCGTTTGGCCGGGTCGTGCGCGGTGCCGGCTGGGATCATCTTCGCGGCCATTCAGCCGATCCATCCACCGGACGTCGTCGAGTCGGTCACCACCACCGCGTGGGCGATCATCACCCCCGTCAAGACGGCGATGTGTTTCCTGTTCCTGATCGGCATCACGGGCCTGTACGCCCGGCAGGTGGACAGGGCCGGATGGCTTGGCCTCGCCGGCTTTCTCATGCTGATCGTTTCGTGGACGCTGCAGACGGCGTTCGTCTTCGCCGAAGCCTTCATTTTGCCGCTGTTGGCGGTCTCGGTGCCGGCATTCGTGGATGGTTCGCTCGGGATCTCGTACGGGCACACCGGCGGGGTGGACCTCGGCGCGCTCCCCACGCTCTATTCGGTCGGCGTGGGGATCGACTACATGCTTGGCGGCCTGCTGTTTGGCGTCGCAACCTTCCGTGCCGGTGTCCTGCCGCGCCTGCCGGCCGCGCTGCTTGCCGTGGCAGCCACGCTCACTCCGCTGGCGGCACTGTTGCCGCACGCGCAACAGCGGTTCGCGGCGGTGCCGGTGGCCCTGGCGCTGGCCTGGCTGGGCTATGCGCTCTGGTCCGAGCGTCGAGTAACAGCCTCTCAGGCCGCGCCTGCCACAGCCGGCGCGCACCTCCGTCCGGCCGCGGCCAGGTAGTCGCTGACCGCGCCCCGGTCCCTGGAGACGATGATGTCGCACGTACGTACAGCTCGCAAAAGCGCAGGCTCGGCCGGGTGGCTCGCACCCGCCGGCCTGCTCCTGTTGGGCATGCTGCCCGTGGCCGCAGGTGCGTTGCGCCTGGACCAGCTTTCGGGAATGTCGGATGTCATGCCCGCCAACCCACGCTTCTCGGCCGTGCCGCTGCCCGTCGTCCTGCACATCGTGAGTGCGACGGTATTCGCCACCCTGGGGCCACTCCAGTTCGCCGCCGGCTTCCGACGCCGCTGGCCGGCCTGGCACCGGGTGGCCGGGCGGCTCCTGGTCCTGTGCGGACTGCTGGTGGGAATGACCGGGCTCTGGATGACGCTTTTCTATGCCCTTCCCGAGGGCACCGGTCCCCTGCTGTACGCCGCACGCATCGTGTTTGGCCCGGCCATGGTCGTGTCGATCGTTATGGGCCTCGCGGCGATCCTGCGCAGGGACGTCCAGAGCCACCGCGCCTGGATGAGCCGCGGGTACGCGATCGGGCTGGGCGCGGCGACGCAAATGCTGACGCTGGCGGTCGCCGGAATCGTCGCTGGCCCGCCGAACGAGCTGACGCATGATTCCCTGATGGCCCTCAGCTGGGTGATCAATCTGGCAATTGCCGAGTGGGCGATCCGCAGCCGCCGCGCGCCGCGCGGTCGCACAACGCCCCGGCCGACGATGCTAGGGCAGGATCTCGACGTACCCGTCCGTTCCATGCACGCGGACGCGCTGCCCGTCTTTGATCAACCTGGTCGCGTTCTCCACGCCGACGACCGCTGGCAAGCCGTATTCCCGAGCGATCACCGCGCCATGCGTCATCAGGCCCCCGACCTCAGTCACCAGGCCCTTGATCGCGACGAACAGCGGCGTCCAGCTGGGGTCCGTGTAGGTGGTGACCAGGATGTCGCCCGGTTCGAGGTCGGCCTCCGCCATGTCCAGGACGACGCGGGCTCGGCCTTCGATGGTCCCGGCGGACACCGGTAAGCCGACCAGCGCACCGGCCGGCACGTCGTCGCGTCGGTACGCGCCAGCGATCGCCTCGCCATCGGACGTGAGCACCCGTGGCGGCGTGAGTGCTTGATACGACCGGAATGCGTCCTGACGCGCGCGGATGAGCTGGTCATCCACCTGGTTGGTGCGCACGACGTCGTGGAGCTCCTGGAGCGTGAGGTAGAAGATGTCTTCCTTCTTGCGCAGCACGTGGGCCTGCACCAGGCGCTCGGCTTCTGCGAGCAAGGCCCGCTTGTAGACGAAGTACCGGCTGATCATGCCGTACTTCGGATACTCGCGATACCCGATGAAGGTGCGGACCCGGTCGATCATCTGCTTGGCCTCTTCGGCCTTTCGCTGCCCGTCTGGCAAGGCTCGCAACCGCTCCAGCAGCTCCTGCTCCTTGCTCCAGGCCTCCTGTTGCCCTTGCTCGAAGCGTCGCTTGCCGGCGCCCGGCTCGAAATTCCTGATGTTGCCGAGGAGTATCGGCAGGAGTGTGGCGGGATGTTCGCTCCAACGCGGGCGGGTGATGTCAATCTCGCCGACGCACCGCATGCCGTACTTGTCGAGTCAGGCCCGGATGGCGTCCTGCGCTTCCTGCCCGCCCGCGAGTTTGGGCAGCTCGTTCACGAAGCCGTCGTCCTCGACGTGCTGCAGTTGGAGAAAGGCGACTACGTCTCGGTGCGGGCGGATCACGTCCGCAACGTCTAAAAGCGCCAGTCCCATCTCCGACGTGACGTTGTTGGGGACGGACTGCGTGAGCGTGTCGGCCGCGTTCTTCTCGCCCAACCACACCTGCAGCTGGTCGTTGAGCCACCAGGCGGCCTCCATTGCCGACATAAAGACCTGATGGCTGCGTGGATCGAACAGAATCCGCCGCAATTCCTGGAAGTCCGCCAGGATGAAGTCGAGGAGCGCCGATCCGGACCTGGCCCGGATGTCGCGCTGCACGGCGGCGATGGAGGCCTCGCTGCGTCCGATCAGCTCGGCGACGATGGCCGGATCGGTCTCGATCGGGGCTGGTGGGGTGCTAGCCGGCGCCCCGCCGGGGGCCGTGTCCGGGCGCGATCGGATGAAGTCGCTGCGTTCGATGACGGTCTGGAGCGCGTCTGCGATCAACGGATCGCCTCTCCCCATCACCTGCAGGAGGCCGGCGCGACTCGCCGGCGAAGCCAGGCTCTGGGTGACGTCAACGAAAAGCCTCCCGCCAGCCTCGGCCATGGGCCGCGGGGTTGTCAACTGCCACACGGACAATCCGAGGGGCTTCATGGCGTCGGTCATCATCTGGCCATGTCCGACGGAGACGTAGACGTGGTTCTCTCGGTCGCTCCGCGGCGGAATTGGGAACAGAGTTGTAATTGGGCGGCTCTGGACGATGAGGAACTCGTCGTCGACCAGGCACCATTCGATGTCCTGGGGGCGGCCGAAGTGCGCTTCGATCCGCCGACCCAACTGAACGAGCCGAACGACCTGCGCGTCCGTCAACGCTGGCTGCGCCTGCCGCTCCGGCTCGATCGCCTGCGCCTGCGTTCCGCCGGTCGGCGAGGCGAGGATGGCGAGCCGCTTGGTGGCGACCGTCCTGGCCACGACCTCGCCGTCCCGCACCTGGTAGACGTCCGGATTCACCAGTCCAGAGACCAGGGCCTCGCCGAGGCCGAAGCTGGCCTCCACGGAAGCGACCTTGCGATTGCCCGTGACAGGGTCGGCCGTGAACAGGATGCCGGCCGCCCACGGGAAGACCATCTGCTGGACGACCGCGGCCATGTGAACCTTCCGGTGGCCCAGGCCGTTCCGCAGGCGGTAGGTCACAGTCCGCTCGGTGAACAGCGAGGCCCAGCACCGACTGACGTGTTGGAGGATCGCGGCGGGCCCGACGAGGTTCAGGTACGTGTCCTGCTGGCCCGCGAAGGAGGCCGTCGGCAAGTCCTCCGCCGTGGCACTGGATCGGACGGCGCAAGCGGCTTGCTCGCCGAGCCGGGCGAGCGCATCGGTAATCGCCGCCGCCAGATCGTCGGGGATGGCGATCCCTTCGATAGTCTGGCGGATCTCCGCGCTGAGCGCGCGGATCGCCTGCTGGTCGCCCGTCTTCAGGCGCGACAGCCGGTCGAGGCGATCGTCGATCGACGGCGCTTCCGCCATGATCCGCTGGAAGGCGTCGGTCGTCACGCAAAAGCCAGCCGGCACACGGAGGCCTTCGATCCGCGAAAGCTCCCCCAGGTTCGCGCCCTTGCCGCCGACGACCGCGACCTGCGTGTGGTCGATCTCGTGGAAACCAAGTACGTAGCAACTCATCCGGTCCCCCTGTGCGTCACGCCTCTCTCCGCGTGCCTCCCCTTCGGCAGGTGCTGTGCTTCAGCGGCGAACTATGCGACAACACCTGGGACTTGCGGCAAGGGGACCGAGAGGGTGTAGATTTAAAGTGGAGGGGGACCCGCGAAGCGGTGCCCACGTGTTAACGGCTGGTTAACGATTGCCCGATCGCGGCGAGCAGGGGTGCTCCAGGTTGCTGACCGGTCGTGAGGCACGGCTGCCGCGGGCCGGACAAGCTGCAGCCAGCCGACACGTGCCGCCCGCCGGCACATCGGCTGGCACGCGTTCTGCGAGGCGGTCGGCGAGACTTTCCGAAGGAGGAGCATCGGGATGCAAGAACAGAAGTACCTCGGACAGCTCGAGCCAGGCATGGACGTGTGCGACGTGAACGGAGACAAGGTTGGCACAATTTCGCGGATTTATCGGCATGACCCTGCGGCCGGCACATTGGACGCCGTAGCAGTTGCGACCTTGCCCAGAGAGGACGTTCTCGAAGTCAAGACCGGCCTGCTGGGACTCGGCAAGCACTATTACGTCCCGTTCGATGCCATCCACGACGTTGCCAACGGCTGCATCTTTGTCAAGGAGCCGAAACAGCGCATCGATGACATGGGATGGGACGTCCGGCCCGACTACCTCGATACGTTGTCCTAGCGTCGCGCCTGGCGCGCCGGCCGCACCAGGCGGGCCGGCGATCATCCAGATCGGGGCTCAGCCCCAGAACGCCTCAGCCGCGTGGCCGTCGCCGACAAACTGCCAGATCTCCGTGACCTGACCGTTTTCGAGATGGAAGAGATGCACCTGACGGTCGTTCAGCCGCATACCATCGCGTTCGCCCATCGACTGCACCACCACGGCTCCACCGGTCGCGTTTGTCAGCACCTCGAGCACGTCGATATGAAAGGTCCCGCGCGTGAGCTGCATCGACCTGCCGAAGAAGTCCGCCACCGCCGGCCAACCGATATGGTCGCCGCCCAATTGACCCAGTCGCTGGGCGTGCCAGATCACACCCGGATGAAACATCCGCTCGACTGTCGCCAGGTCGCCGGATGCAAACGCCGCATACCCTGAGCGCAATAGCTGCTCGTTGTCTGCTGCTACCTCGATCATTCCTGCACCTCGTTGGACTTGCTCCGCCGATTGGCGGGCATTGCCAGCGTAGGCAGAGGTCCTTCAGACGCCTATCGACTGTTCAGTCGATTTTTCATGCAGGCATCTGGATCAGTCTGGCGATCAGGTCGTGCTCCAGGGCGAAAAGCGTCACCCCTGCCCTGGTCGAGACGCCTGCCTTCTCATAGATGTGTACGACGTGGGTGTGCGTGGTCCCAGCCGAAATGACCAGCCGCTCGGCAATCTCGCGCTCCGTTGAGCCTCTCGCCAGCAACTGCAGCACCTGTACTTCGCGCTCGGTGAGCCCAGCCGGATACTGCCGGCGTCTCACGGGCGGCTGGCCAGCCGCGGCCAGCACCGCTGCGCAGGCATTCGGGTCAAGCTCGCCGGCAGCGCCCGACAGATCGCGGAGTGTCGCCGCGGCATTGGCGGCGGAGAGCGCCGGACGGTGTGGACGATCCTCCTGGAGTGCATGGAATACGTCGGCCGCCGCCAGCACACGCGGCAGGACGTCGAGCGAGCGCGCTTCCAGCCCGGCGGGGTAACCGCCGCCGGTCAGCCGCTCGTGGTGCTGAGCCGCCACCCGCGCAACGTCCGTCAGCGCCGGCACGCGTGACAGGATGCGCTGCGTGTGATACGGATGCAGCCGCACCTCCTCCCAGTCGGCGCGGGTCAGACGCGCCGGTTTGTCCCATACTCCAGTCGCGATCCCAACGCGGCCGATATCGTGCAGCAGGCCCGCCCAGCGGAGCGTCTTGATCTGTGGCTCGTCGAGGCCGAGCTGGCGCCCAGTGAGCTCCGCCAACTTCGCCACGCCCGACGAGTGGCCGACCAGAAATCGCGATTTGAGGTCTGCCACATCCGCGAATCCGCGCGCGATCGCCTCAAGTGTCGCATCACCCGCGAGCCTGGGCTGACCCGGTTCAACCGCGACCACCGCCTCCCACGCGTCGTCTGGACTGGCCGCGTCGAGGTGTTCGTCGGGCGCCCGGAGAAATACCTGCGCGAGCGAAGGATCGATAATTCGCCCGCTCCACCGTCGCACCGTGTGCACGGCCGCCGTCGGGCCAGCCAGCGCGTCAAACATGACCGCGGCGAAGCCCAGCGTGGCCAGCCGGCTGGCCAGCGGGATGGCCTCGCCCTTCACCCCCTGTGGTGCGCCATGCCCGTCCCACCGTTCAAAGGAGTGCAGCAACGCCATCTGGAGCGCGGGCGCGAAGCCGAAACGCGCGACGAGTCGCGAGCCAACCTCGCAGTCCGCCGCGGCACCCTCGCGCGCGAGCGTCGGCGCGTGGGCCAGCATTCGGGCGAACTGCACGGGTCGGGTTACGCCGGTTCTGCGACTCAGGGTCCACAGGAAACCGAGTGCCTCGCCTGGAACGGTGGGATCCATCAGGTCACCCGCGCGACGGACGTCGACGTCGTCGCCGACGAAGCCCGCCGCGTAGGCCGTGGAGGTGGCGGTGCAGCCGACAAATCGCAGCAGCGTAGCGTAGTACGCATCGACAAGATCCGACTCGTGCAGGCCAAGGCGGTGTCCCAGATGCACCGCGAGCAGGCACGCCCGCATCGCCTCCTCTGGTGGATGGCCGCGGGCAAGGTCCGTGACCAGCGACAGAGCCGCGAGAACTTCGGCCGCTCGTACGCCCGGGGGCGCGGTGCCGCGCGTCACGGTGGTTCAGGCGCGAGTCTGAGCCCGGCCGAGGTGGCTTGCCTGGTCATCTCGGGCAAGATTTGACCACGAGCGAGCTCGCCTTCATAGGTCCACGGGATGCCTTCCGGGGGTCGATAGCGGCAGGTGCTGCCGGTGGAAACGGATGCGCGCAGGCGCTTGGCAGGTTCCAGATGACGCTGCTGAAGGTGCCGGAGTGTCTCGCGGATGCGAGCACTCACGGTTTCGGGGGCCCGTTCGGCGTCGTCACTGAATCCGTGTGACATCCCGCTACACTCGGGCAGCCCGGGCGATTAGAGTTGTCGCAGCATGAAACTCGATCGTCAGCGGAGGGCAGTCAGCGTTGGCCACGTGCTCGCGATCGACATCACTCTGAACTGGCGCTGGGTGCCGGTACTCGTACTGGCTACCTGGTTGCTGGCCCAGAACGTGTTGCCGACGCGCTTTCCGCAATGGGAGCTCGGTACGACCTGGGCCACCAGCGCCACGGCCGTGATCGCGGGCGAGCTTGCTCTCCTGTTGCATGAGCTCAGCCATGCCCTGGTCGCCCGCGGGCGCGGGCAAGAGGTAACCAGCATCGTCTTCCACGGCTTTCGGGCGGAAACGATGGTCAGCGAGGGTTTGCCAGCGCCGGCCCAGGAAGCGCTTATTGCCCTGGTTGGGCCAGGCATGAATGTGGCGCTGGCAGCCCTGGCTCAGGGAATACGCCTGGGGTTCAACGCCAGCGGGCCGGTCGACGTTGTCTTATTTACTCTCGTGCTAGGCAACGGCGCGATGGCGTTGATGAGCCTCGTGCCGGTCGCCGGTTCCGATGGCGCACGAGTGCTGGGCGCGTTCAAACGAACGCGGCAAAAGGCGCCCGGCTAGCCGAAGTTGAGGTTACCGGTGAGCGCAAGGATCAGAACGATCAAGATCAACAATCCAAGCGGGGACCAACCGTAGTAACCCCATCCGCGCGAGTAGCCGAAACCGCCACCGATCAGCGACAGCAATAGCAAAACAATGAGTATCGTGAGCAGCACGAGCGGGATTCCTCCTCTTCTAGCGTCTGAGTACTCACCCCTCTGAAAGCAATCCGCGTGCCAGCCGTGATGCATCGCCCACCGGATCGCTTAGGCCGTCACCAGGACCAAAGTTGCCCCCGACCGCGCTCTGGACCTCCATGGTTCCGCCATACTGCTCAAAGATCTGGCGCGCAGTTGCATGCCCGATGCCCGTGCCTTGTTCGACTTCGCACCACGCGGGCGTGGCACGCCAGATGCGTGTGGTGGGTCCATCGCGTTTCGGAGGTAACGACGCGGCGCGGCCGTGCGACGCTGCCGTGCGCAGGGCAGAGAACCCAGATTCGACGCTGGCGTGCGCGGGGCAAAGATCATCTCGACGTGCTGGCGAAAACGTCGGCCGGGCGAGCGCGAACGCCGTCTGGGTTACGACGCGGCGAGGAAGATCGTCACCCCGAGGTCGCGGTACTTCTGCCGCTCGGCGGGCGTGGACACGGTGCCCATCGCGATGCGGATCCCGCTGCCGTCGAGTTGCTCGGCCACGTTCTGCATGCACGCCTCGACCGTCCTGAGGGGGAATTTGGGATGGAGATCGAGCGAGAACTCGAGGTCGTTCGGGCCCCACGTGACGTGCGTGATGCTCGGTCGGACGAGGCGGGCGATGTTCGTCACCGTCTGGACGGACTCGATCTGGATGGTGAGCAGGACCGTCTGGTTCCACCAGGCGGCGTACTCGCGCCGCGCGGTCGGCGCCGACTTCGTCCGCAGACCCAGTCGGTTGGCCCCACCCCAGCTTCGCCGCCCGATCGGGCCGTAGTAGGCAAAGTCGATCGCGTCCTGGACGGTCGCCGCCTCCATGACTTCGGGAACGAGCGTGCCGGTCACGCCGAGGTCGAAGAAGCGGCCGACCCGGTGGGCGTCGCGCGTGTGGGGGATGCGTAGCTGCACGGGGATGCCGAGTTGCTCCGCCGCGGCGGTGAAGCTGACCAGCTGTTGATCGCTGTAGGGCGAGTGCTGTGAGTCGAGCCAGATGAAGTCGTAGTGGCCGCTTCCGAGGGCGGTCGACAACTGGTCTTTGCTCCAGCCGATGTCGCCACGTAGTTGGATAAGTTCGTCGCCGGCGGCGATGCGTGCGCGCAGGTTGTTCAGGCTCGTCACCCCTAGAGCTTACCGGTCAGGCGCTGTACGCGGGGCGGGCAACTGGACGGGCGTCCCCGGCTGGTGGACGTCGCGAGCGCGCGTGGTGATGACGGTGATGCAGCCCGGGCCGCGGGCCGTCCACGCGCGGCCATCCCACACCGCGGCCGACCGCTCATCGATCCCGACGATCACCACGTCCTCGGCGGGCGGGGCTTGCAGCACCGAGTCGACCCACCGGTGGCCAAAATTCTCGAAGTGCGGGGCGACCGCC
The DNA here is from genome assembly GCA_035309865.1 of Chloroflexota bacterium. GTDB lineage: Bacteria > Chloroflexota > UBA6077 > UBA6077 > CF-72 > CF-72. The sequence continues at coordinate 39,208 of DATGER010000022.1, read as the reverse complement.
ACCCGTGGGATGAGGTCGAGCGCGGGCTTGTAGCGGCGTGACGCGTGGCCCGGGTAGGCCCGTCGGACGAGCGTCCATTCGCCGAGCGCCATGGCCCCGGCTGACGATCCGGCGAGCGCGGCGCCGCGCCGCCACGCGGCTGCGATCGCTCGCCAGACGGGACTCTCGCGCAGCACGTCTACCACGAGGCCCGGGTCGCCGCCGGTCAGGTAGAACAGGCCGCCCCGCTCGGCCAGCTCCGCGTTGGTCGCCGATGTCGCGTCCGATCGCTTCAGCACCGGCAGCTCCTCCACGTCCAACCCCAGGCCCTTGAACCACTGCTGGGCGGTCGCCACGGCGAGGTCGGGGCGCTGGCGAGCCGCCGCCGTCGGCACCACGTACGCCGGACCCGATCCGCGGTGCTCGACGAGCAGGCGGTCGTGCGGTTCGTTACCCGGCTTGAACTCGTCGCCCCCGACCAGCGCCAGGAATCCCGTTTTCAACCCGCCAACTCAGTCGTGAGTTTTTGCGCTGGGGGCGTGGCGGGCGGCCACGATCGCGTAGGCTTCGGCCAGCAACGGTTTGACGGCCTCGAAGGTTTCGAGGCCTGGATTGAGCACACAGACCCACGCCTGCCGGGCGTACACGGGGTGGGGCATCAGGCGGTCCAGCGCGGCGAAGTCGTGGCCGCTGTCTGCCGGACTATCCTCTGCGGGTGGGTTGCCAAAGCGCGCGCGGAACGTGTCTCGGCTCACGCCGATGTTGAGGCGAAACACCTCCGGGCGATCCAGGTGTGAGGTGTTGTCAAAGTCGCCGTAGTCCTTGACCACGATCGTAGCGAATGGCAACCGGCGCCGCGGGTCGATATTGCGCTGGGGGTCATAGAAAAAGAAGGTGTCGCCTGCACCAGGGCCGTCGATCGGCCGCTGAACCTCGACTCCGGCGAACGTGTCGGTGACATACTGGATGATGGCGTCCTGGTCCACAAGCCCCAGAGCCTACGCCATGCGGCCACGGTCGGCCAGAACTGGCGGGTGTTCAGGAGTTGCCGCCGATCGCGGCGATGTCGGCCCAGAGCTGCGCGAGGACGTCGGCGCGCAGGAGCTGGAGATTGGCTGCCACTTCCTCTGAGTGTCAGGCGTCGTAGCCGGGTGGACGGACGGTGCCGCCCATGAGCTGGCTGGCCAGCGCGGCGAAGCGGATCGGCGTGCGATCCTCGAGGTAGGGGCCGATCGCCTGTAGACCGAGGGGCAGGCCGCCGCGCGAGAGCCCGACCGGAAAGGCCGTCGCCGGCTGGCCGCTCAGCGTGGCGAGGGCCGGATAGACCAGCTGGTTCCCGTACGGAATCTGCTGGCCGTCGACCTCCACCACGAGCATGGGCGCGTCGTCCACCGGCGGCCACGGGTCGTCGACGTGCGGAAACGCGGTGCGCAGGACGATCGGCGCGAGCAATACGTCCCACTCGCGGAAGAAGTCACGGTAGGCAGCCCGATACGCCTCGCGCTTGCCGTGCAGCCCGCCCCAGTCGCCCACACTGGCGGAGATGCCAAGCGCGCGGGCGGCGCGCCATTCATCATCGGCTCGATTCGCGGTGCGCTCTGCTCGCTGCTCGCGCTCCTCACGGCTCAGCGGCCCGGACGTGAGCGCCGTCAGCATGGAGAGGTACACCTCGTGGTGCGCGCGCAGATCACCAAAGGACTCGGGCGCGGCCGACCCAACCCTCGCACCGGCGCCTGAGAGTCGGCTCGCCAGCGTGTCGAGCGCCGCCAGAATCTCGGCGCTGACCGGCAGCCAGTCCAGGCGAGGCATGATCGCCACCCGCAGGTCAGCCAATCGCTGGCCGCGCGGCGCGGGCAGCTGCAGTCGCCAGCCGACGTCTTCGCCTACCTCGGGGCCCATCACGACGTCGAGGCCAAGCTCCAGGTCCTCCGCCGAGCGCGCCAGCGGGCCCTGGACACCCATGACAGACGCCGCGTTCGGCCGCACCGGAAATGGGAACTGACCGCTGCGCGGGACCGCCGTCTCGCTCGGTTTGTGTCCGAAGATGCCGCAAAAGGCCGCGGGCACCCGGATCGAGCCGCCGATGTCACTGCCGAACTCCAACGGACTCAGACCCGCGGCGACGGCCGCTGCGCCACCACCCGTACTGCCACCGGGGGTCAACGCCGCGTCCCATGGATTGACGGTCCGGCCGTAGATCGGGTTGTTGGCCTGCCAATCGGCCAGCATTGGCGGGATATTGGTCTTGCCCAGCAGCACGCCGCCGGCGCCGAGCACCCGCGCCGCGATGGCGCCGTCATCGGTGGCGCGATAGGTGGCCCAGTCGGGCACGCCGACGGTGGTCGGCAGGCCGCGGACGTTCATCGACTCCTTGAGGGTGACCGGCATGCCCAACAGGCGACGGTCGTCGCCCCGCGCGATGGCGGCATCGGCCTCCGCCGCCACCGCACGCGGGTCGGCTGCTGGCACCACGATCGCGTTCAGGGCGGGGTTGTACCGCGCGATTCGCGCGAGGTGCAGCTCGGTCAGCTCGACCGACGACACGGCCTTCTCGGCCAGCGCCGCGAGCATCGCGCGCGCCGGGCCAAACACATCCAGTACTGTCCTGGTAGCCATACCGTCAGCCTACATCAGCGACTGAAGCACGCTGGTGTCGATTTCGGGCCTCGGCGCGCGTCATATGGTCGAGGCTGCGACACTGCAGCCGACGTCGAACAAGGAGCGACAACGATGCCCAGATACGCCGTACTGCTGTACTGGCCGGAGGCCGCCACTCCGGGCTACGGAACGCCAGAGTTCCAGAAGATGGCCAACGCCTATTCCAGCTTCACCGCTGAGATTGGCAAGGCTGGCATCATGAAGTCCAGTGAAGGCTTGCAGCCAACGTCCACCGCCACCACGGTCCGCGTCCGCGAGGGCAAGACGCTGACGACCGACGGTCCGTTTGCCGAGACACGCGAGCAACTGGGCGGCGTCTGGCTGTTCGAGTGTCAGGACCTGGACGAGGCGATCAGCTGGGCAGCCAAAATTCCGCAGGCCCAGAATGGCTCGGTGGAGATCCGGCCCCTCTGGCAGCAGTCCACGAAGAGCGGGAACCAATAATTCAGCCAACGTCACAGCGGCCGACCGAGGCAGCAATCGAGCTGGTCTTTCGAGAAGCGTACGGCCGGATTCTGGCCACGCTGATTCGGATCTTCGGCGATTTCGATCTCGCCGAAGACGCCCTCCAGGAGGCCTTCGTCGCAGCGGTCGAGCACTGGCCGATCGAGGGCATGCCCCGGAACGCGGCCGGCTGGCTGTCGACCGCCGCCCGGCGGAAGGCGGTCGATCGGCTGCGGCGCGAGCACACGCTGACGCAGACCCGCGAGCAACTGGAGCGGGAGCAGGAAGGGGATCAGCCGATGGAACCGGAACCCACTGACCGCCTGCGACTGATCTTCACCTGCTGCCATCCGGCGCTCAACCTGGAGGCGCAGATCGCACTCACGCTGCACACCCTCGGTGGGCTCTCCACGCCCGAGGTGGCGCGCGCGTTCCTGCTGCCCGAGCCGACGCTCGCGCAGCGGATCGTGCGCGCCAAGCGCAAGATTCGTGAGGCCCACATCCCGTACCAGATTCCGCCCGATCATCTCTTGCCGGAGCGGCTCGATTCGGTGCTGACGGTGATCTATCTCATCTTCAATGAGGGCTACGCCGCGACGGCTGGCGATACGTTGATCCGCCAGGAGTTGTGCGCCGACGCCATCTTGCTCGGCCGCATGCTCGTCGCGCTGATGCCAGACGAGCCGGACGTGTATGCATTACTGGCGCTGATGCTGTTGCACGACTCCCGCCGTCGGGCGCGGGTCACGTTTGATGGGGACCTGGTATTGCTGGAGCAGCAGGACCGCGCGCTGTGGGATCACGCTCTTATTCTTGAGGGGGTGGGGTTGCTGGATCGGTCGATTCGGCTGAAACGCGCCGGACGGGCCAGCTCGTTTCAGCTCCAGGCGGCCATCGCGGCGCTGCACGCGCAGAGTCCCACGCCGGTGGCGACCGATTGGACGGAGATCGCGCAGCTGTATGCGGAGCTCATTCAGGTGCAGGCCACGCCCGTCGTGCGGCTCAATCACGCCGCGGCGGTGGCGATGGCGCAGGGCCCCGAGGCTGGGCTCGAGCTGTTGGAGCGGCTCAGCATGGAGGACTACTACCTTTACCACGCGGCGCGGGCCGACCTGCTCCGCCGGCTCGGCCAGCGCGCCGCCGCCGAAGCCGCGTATCGCCGCGCGCGCACGCTGTGCACGAATACGGTCGACGCCCGCTTTCTAGATCGGCGCCTGGCGGAAGTCACCGCGCCGCCGCGCGAGGCGCGGCCGGACCAGGCTTGACGCGCGCTGCGGGCAGTCGACCGGCGGCGGTGGGGGGGGCGCTGGCCAGGCGTCTCCGTCGGCAAAGGTGCGCAGGTAGACCTGATAGACGACCGCGCGGCGCCACCACGGCCGCGGGTCGGCAGCCGGCACGTTAGCGCTTATCAGCCAGTCCGTCGCCGATCAGGCTGAGCGCCACGCCGACGATCAGCAGCGCGAACCCCGGCAGCGCCGTTATCCACCAGCCCCGCATCAGGAACTGTCGCCCGCTGGCGATCATGGCGCCCCATTCCGGCGTCGGCGGCTGCGGCCCCAGGCCGACGAAGCTCAGGGTGGCACCGATCAAGATGGCCAGCACCATCCCCGTGAAGACATACACCAGACCAGGCCCGATCACGTTCGGCAGGATGTGGCGCAGCATGATCCGGGGTGTCGAACACCCGATCGTGCGCGCGGCGTGCACAAACTCCAGGTTGCGCGTCGCGAGCGTCTCGCCGCGGGTGATGCGCTGGTACGGGATCCACCCCACGATGCCGAAGCCGATGTACAGGTTGGTCAGCCCGGGACCCAGGACGCTCATGATCGCGACCACCAGGATGAGGAACGGGAACGCCATCAGGACGTCAACGACCCGCATGAACAAGGTATCGAGCCAGCCGCCGAGGTAGCCCGTGGCGATGCCCATCAGACTGCCGAAGATGAAGGGAAACAACACCGAGATCAAGCCAATCTGGAGGTCGAGACGCGTGCCGTAGACGATGCGGCTCCAGATGTCCTGGCCGAAATTGTCCGTGCCGAGAACATGCTTGGGACTGAACGGCGGTTGGAATGTCTCGTTCAGGTTCTGCTCGATCGGGTTGTAGGGTGTGAGCAGCGGCGCACTGATGGCCGCCACAACGACGATCGTGAGGAGCACCAGGCCGGCGAGCAGCGTCGGGTTGAGTCCGATCTTCTGCAGCCGCATGGTGAAGCTGAGCTCTTGCAGAACGGGCGCAGCGCTTGGCCGCGCCAGGCTGGTGCTGAGCGCGGTCTCACTCATACGTCACTCGCGGATCGAGGAAGGAGTACGACACGTCGACGATCAGATTGACCATGATAACCATGACGGCACTCACGACGGTGATCGCCTGCACGACGGGATAATCGCGCGCCGAAATCGAGCTGAACAGTAATTGGCCGATGCCCGGTATCGCGAAGACGGTTTCGATCACCAGCGCGCCGCCGACCAGGAAGCCGAACTGCAGGCCGAAAATGGTCACGGTCGAAAGCAGCGCGTTACGTACGGTGTGTTGCAACAGCACTACCCGATCGGGCAGGCCCTTGGCGCGCGCGGTGCGGACGAAGTCCGACCGCATGGTCAGGATGACCTGGCTGCGCAAGTTGCGGATGAGCACCGCCGACAGCTGGAGCGACAGCGTGAGCGCGGGCAGGAACAGGTACCAGACGTGCTCCTGGAAGTTCGCGCCGAAGCCAGCCACCGGGAACCACTTCAGCGCGAGCGAGAGCACCAGGATGAGCTGAATGCCGAACCAGAAATTCGGGGTGGTGAGAATGAACAGGAACGCCACGCGGATCGTCTGATCCACCCAGCGGCCTTTGTTGACCGCGGCCAGCAGGCCGAAGACGAGCGTGAAGACCGCCGCCAGCAACATCGTGTACACGGTCAATCCGATGGTGATCGGCACCCGGCTCAGGACCATTTCGCTGACCGGTTGGCGGAACATCAGCGAGGTGCCCATCTGGCCTCGCACCAGGCCCGAGACAAACAGCCAGTACTGCTCCGGGAGCGGCCGATTCAGGCCGAGCTGTTCGTGCAGCTCGGCGATGTTCTGCACGGTCCCTCGATCGCCCAGGATGGTGGCGGCCGGATCGCCGGGCAGAAAATGCACCATGCTGAAGACGAGGATGGTCACGCCGAACAGGACGAAGACCATCAGAAACAGGCGGTTGCGGATGTAGGTGGCGCGGCCCATTAGAACACGGATCAAAGGGGGCGGACTGAGCCGCCCCCTTTGCGTTCTTCTACCTCGAGAGGGTCACATCCTCAAAGCGGTAGTACGAGAGTCCGTCGATGAGGAAACCATTGACGTTGTCGCGCCAGGCAGCCGTCGCCCCCAGGTTGGCGATGAACACGAGCGGTGCATCGTTCAGATACGCCCGCTGAATCGCGATGTAGTCGGACTGCCGTTTGGACGGGTCCTGCTCGAGGTCAGCCTGCGTAATCCGATCGTTCAGTTCGGGGCTGTAGTAGCGCGTCCAGTACGCAAAGGAGCCGGAGCCCGGACCACCCCGCATCTCGTAGTTGACGATCTCCGTGGGGTCGTTCATGTCGTTCGTCCAGGCGGTCGGCGCGGCGAAGAAATTGCCCTCACCGTGATACGCCGCTCGGAACGCAGAGTTCTCCAGTTGCTGGATATCGACGTTGACGCCTATCTTCGCCCATTCATCCTTCAGGATGATGGCCGTGTTGATCCGGTCCTGATTGTTGCTCGAGACGATCATCGGCAGCGTGAACCCGTTCGGCACCGACGACGCGGCCATCAACGCCTTGGCCTTGTCCAGGTTGTACGGGTAGCCGGGCGATTCCACGTCAGCGTAGGTCCCCAGCGGGATCGGCGCGTTCATCGGCTGGGCCTGGCCGAAGAAGACCGTTTTGATGATCGCATCTTTGTCGGTCGCGTAGTTCAGTGCCTGGCGGACGTTCACATCGCCGAGCGGCGGCTTCGTCACGTTCAACATGACCATGGTCGTCTGCTGGATCGGGAAGTCCATGGCCTTGACGCCCGGCTGCTGGTTGAGGGCGTCGATCTGGCTGAACGGCACGAAGTCGACAATGTCGTCTTCGCCGCCCTGCAGCTTCAGCACGCGGGTGTTGTCGTCGGGGACATACTCGATGTCGACTTCGTCAACCGCGGGCGTGTTCTTCCAGTAGTTCGGGTTGCGCTTGAGGATGACCGGATCGCCCTTCTTCCAGCTCTCGGTGTAGTAGCCGCCTGTGCCCTTCGACGCCCAGGCCATCGAGTCGTCATAGCCGGGCTGGTCCGTGGCCGTGGCCATATCCGCCTTCATGATCCACGCGGGGAACATGGCCAGTTCGGACAACAGCGGGGCGTGCGGTGCAGTGAGGTTGACGACGACCGTCGACGCGTCAGGCGTCTGGATGTCCTTGATGGCCTTGTAGTTGTCGCTCCAGACGGTTCGCTTACCACCGCGGGCGAGATCAAGCGACACCTTGACGTCGTTCGACGTCAGTGGTGAGCCGTCGGAGAACTTGACGCCGGGGCGGAGGTGGAACGTCCAGCTCAGTCCGTCCGTGGACGTTTCCCATGTCGTCGCCAGCGCAGGCTCGACGCTCGCGCCGTCCTTGGTCACGCGCAGCAGCCCATCATAGACGTTGCCCAGCGTGAACAGTGCCGTGTTGTCGTCGATGAGCCACGGGATGAAGATGCCGGGCTCCGCGTTGCGCGCCATCTTCAACACGACTGGCGCCTGCGCCGCGTGACTGAGCGCGGGCACCATACATGCGCCGACGAGCAGCGCCGCTCCAAAGGCGCGTGAAAAGAGACTCAATGCTCTGCGGGTGTGGGCCAACGTAGTCTCTCCTTCCTCTAACTGAATTCCGATTCGAGCATGCGCGGCCAATCAAATGCGATCTTGGCCACTTCGAGCACCTGGGCCGTTTGCATCCGGATGATGCCCTCGATCCCGGCGAGGCGTTCGAGCAACAGTCGCCGCAGATCGTCGCTGGAAGGCAGCATCGCCTCGATCAGCACGTCGCACGGTCCTGAGACGATGCCGACCCAGCGCACCGGGGCGAGTGCAACGACCTCCGAAACGACCGCGTTGCACTTGCTCGGGGTGACCTCAAGCAGAATGATCGCGTGGACGGGCAGCCCGATTTTCGGGCCATTGGCGAACACCCCGATGGTCGCGATGTTGTCGCGCACGAGCCGCTCGATTCGGCGCGCGACAGTCGTGCGGGGGACGCGCAGGGCACGGGCGATCTCAGTTGTCGGCTTGCGGCCGTCGTCCTGGAGCTGGCCGATGATGCGCAGGTCGAGCTCGTCGAGCTCGGGCGTGCTCGTACTCCGGTCGGTCATCCGTGTGCCCAAGATCGCCTTTGATCGGAATGCCAGCATGCTAGTTTCGGCCAAACCGAATGTCAACGACCCGGCTACTTTTCGGGCAGAATGCCCGCTTAGCGGGCGATTTATCGGACAGACTGCCCAAAGAACCTGGCTCAGCTGAGCGTCGCGCAGGCAATGGCGCCGGTCGCCGGTCCGGCCTGGGCGATCGCGACGCCATCCCACGTCCAGATGCCCGAACAGCCCGCTGCCTGGTCGTAGCCGCCGCCAGTCGACCCGGCGAAGCTCGCCAGGACGACCCAGACGCGATGGTCGGCCGCGACGCGACGGGCGCGTTCGTCCGGCAGGGCGGTCTCCTCGCTGGTCAGCAAGATGCCGGCGACGTAGGCGTCCATCCCGAGCGCAGCCGTGTCGGCGGCGTGCTGCGGGACGCTGGTGTCCTTGCAGATGGCGAGGCCGAGCCGCCAGCCGTCGATCTTCAGCACCGTGGGCTGGCTGCCCGGGGTGAATCGCTCGGACTCGGTGCTGGCGACCCACTGTTTGCGATAGACGACCGTCGCCCCGGTGCCATCGACGGCCAGCATCGCGATGTGCGCCTGGCCTCGCTCGCCGTTCACCGGGGCGCCGACCAGCGCCACCGACCCGGTCGCGGCGCAGGCCTCGACGATGGGCATGAGTCGGGGATCTTCCAGAGCCATCGACGGGGCATCCATCTCGTAACCCGTCAGGGACAGCTCAGGAAAGACGACCACCCGACAGTTCGCGGACCGAATTGCCGCCGCGTGCGCGACCGCGTTCACCGCGACGTTGTACGGCACGCACCGCGGCTGGGCGACGGCGACGCGAAGCGGATCACGCATGAGCATGTTCTACACTAGCCGCGCCAGATCCTGGAGGTGCCGCGTGCTGGATGTCTTGATACGTTCGGGGAACGTTATCGATGGGGCCGGCAATCCCTGGATCCGCGCAGACGTCGGCATTGCGGATGGCCGCATCGTGGCCGTCGGCAAACTGACCGACGAACTGGCGCGGCGCACCATCGACGCGGACGGGCTATGTGTGTGCCCGGGCTTCATCGACATGCACACCCACTCCGATCTGCAGTTGCTGGCTCAACCGGAATGGCACGTCAAACTGGCCCAGGGCGTGACGCTGGAGGTCATCGGCCAGGACGGGCTCGGCCTCGCACCCCTGACCGACAACGTCATCGGTATTTTGCGGCAGCAGCTCAAAGCCTGGAATGGTGATCCGCCGGAGATTGCCTGGACGTGGCGGACAGTCGCCGAGTACCTGGCCCGGTTCGACGGTCACGTTGCGCCCAACGTGGCGTTCCTGGCGCCGCACGGAACCGTGCGCATGCAGGTGATGGGCGTGGACAATCGCGCGCCGACGGACGTGGAGCTCGGCGCGATGCAAGCGCTCGTGGCTCAGGCGATGCGCGACGGCGCCGTCGGACTCTCGGCCGGCCTGACCTACGCGCCGGCCGTGTATTCGGATGACGACGAGCTGGTCGCGCTGTGCGAGCCGGTCCGCCAGTTCGGGGGGTACTACGCCCCGCACCACCGCAACTATGGCGCGGGCGCACTGGACGCCTATGCGGCCAGCATCGATATCGGCCGTCGCGCGGGCGTCGCGGTCCACCTGACGCACGCCCACATGAGCACACCCGCGAATCGCGGTCGCGCGTCGGAGCTGCTCGCGCTCGTCGACGCCGCGCGGGCAGACGGGGTGGATACCACCCTCGACACCTATCCGTACCTGGCCGGCAATAGCTACCTGCACGCCAGTCTGCCGAGCTGGGTTCACGAGGGCGGCAACGCGGCGATCCTGGCGCGGCTCGATGATCCCGACGTTCGCGAGCGGATCCGAAGCCAGATGGAGGGCGAAGGGTCGTCAACCGGGCCGGTCGACTGGACCCAGACTTTTCTGACGACCGCCTCGCGGCCAGAGAATCGCCGTTTCGTCGGTCTCAGCGTGGCCGATGCGGCCCTTGCGGCGCAGGCACCGACAGCGTTCGACTTCTACTGCGACCTGCTGGTAGCCGAGGACCTGGGGGTGGGCGCCATCACGTTCGCGGGCAACGAGGAGAACGTTCGGCGCATCCTCCAACACCCGGCGCACATGGCTGGCAGCGACGGCATCGTCGTCGGCGAGCGGCCACACCCGCGCGCGTGGGGCACCTTCGCCCGGTATCTGTCCGAGTACACGCGTGAGCTCAAACTCGTACGTCTCGAAGAGATGGTGCGCAAGATGACCAGCCTCCCGGCCCAGCGCCTGGGTTTGTTCGACCGGGGGTTGGTGAGGCCGGGCGCGGCCGCCGACGTGGTGTGTTTCGATGCGTCGCGCATTCGTGATACCGCGACATACGCCGATCCCCGACGGGCCCCCGAGGGCGTGCCGTTCGTCCTGGTCAACGGCGAGATCGTCATCGATGGTGCCCGGCACACCGGCGCTTTGCCCGGTCGCGCGCTGCGCCGGCCCGCACGAGTGTAGCTACGTCGGGGGCGTCGCGAGCGCGTCGCTGTTGACGACCGTGGTCGACGTTCGCTCGCACGCGCATGCGCTGACGCAGGTTGCTGGCACGCATGGATCGCCAACGTGGTGGCCCTGCTCGCGTCACCGGAAGCCAGCTACGTCACGGGCCAGACGTGGTACGTCGACGGTGGCTGGACCGCGAGTGTGCTGTGTCAGTCCGGACACCCGGATGTGCAAAAGTACAGAGATGCGGAGCACGCGCGCGCGTTTGGCGCCTCAGCGCTGGGTAGCGCGCACAGGGTTGCTTGGCGTCCTGCGTCAGCCGGATTTTCTGCGGCTGTGGTCTGGGCTGACGATTTCGCTGCTCGGTATGCAGGTGTCCGGCCTGGCCCTGCCCCTGACCGCCGTGGTAGTCCTCGGCGCGTCAGGGACCGAGATGGGCATCCTGGGCGCGGCGCGCTGGCTGCCGTACCTGGTGTTCGGGCTGCTTGCCGGCGCCTGGCTCGATCGGGTGCGGCGGCGGCCCGTGCTGATCGCCAGCCACCTCGGCCGCGCGGTGATGCTGGCAGTCATCCCCGCGGGTGCGCTGTTGGGCTGGCTGCGCATCGAGCAGCTGTACGTCATCACGCTGGCGCTCGGCAGCCTGATGATCTTTTCGGACGCGGCCTACCAGGCGCTGCTGCCGACGCTGGTGGCACGCGACGACCTCGTGGATGGCAACAGCAAGCTCGAACTGAGCCGCTCGGCGGCGCAGATCGTCGGCCCGGGCGTCGGCGGATGGCTGGTCCAACTGGTCGGTGCCCCGTTGGCCGTAGCGGTCGACGCCGTCACCTTCGCTGTCGATGCGCTGCTGGTCGCCACGATTCGACAACCGGAGCCGTCACCGAGCAGTGCCAGCACCGAGCGCAACTTGCGCCGGGAAATTGTCGAGGGGTTGCACTGGGTGTTTGGCAGCTCGGTGCTGCGACCCATTCAGCTGGCCTCCATGAGCTTCATCGGCGCGAACGCGATCTGGAGCACGGTCTACGTGCTGTACGCCACGCGCGAGTTGCACGTCGCGCCCGCGGTGCTGGGCCTGATTTTCGCAGCGGGCGGACCGGGCGCGCTGGCCGGCGCATTGTCCGCCGGCGCCGCCACGCGACGCTTCGGGCTTGGCCCGGTCATCGTGGCCACGCACGGGGTGGCCGGCGCGGGATTCTTCCTGATTCCGCTCTCGGCGGCCGCGGGTCCCCTGGCCGTGCCGCTGCTTATGGTGGCGGCGTTCGTTGGGGGGTGCTCGATCACCCTCGGGAGCATCGCCGAGCTGAGTCTGCGACAGGGCATGACGCCGGGCCGCCTGCAGGGTCGAATGAATGCGACCATGCGGTCGCTGAACTGGAGCATGGCCGCCGCGGGGTCGCTGATCGGCGGGTTGCTGGGGGACGCGATCGGGTTTGTGCCGACGCTGCTGATCGGCGCGAGCGGCTCACTCGCGTCGACCGCCTGGCTCGTCATCTCGCCCATCCCGCGCCTGCGCGAGGCGCCTGAGAGCGCGAAGTCGGAGTAGGATGCCTCCCGACACTCTGTGGAGGTAGGCCATGTACCGCGTTTACGCCGTGCGCTATGGGCACCGGGATGCCGTGCCGGCGGCGGAGGCATTCCACAAAGAACACGCTGCCCCGGCGCACGGGATGGACTATTTCGTCTGGGCCATCACCAACGGTCAGCGGACCGTCGTCGTCGACACCGGCTACGGGGAGGCGGAGGGCACTCGGCGCGGCCGCACGTTCCTGCGGTCACCGGCCGAGGGCCTGGCCCAACTTGGTATCGACGCGGGTCAGGTGGAGCACGTCGTCCTCACCCACTTTCACTACGACCACATCGGCGGCGTGGCCCTGTTCCCGCGAGCAACCTTCTGGGTCCAGGACGCGGAGATGCAGTTCTACACCGGCCGCTACGCGACGCGACCGGCGTTCCTTGGCTCGATTCACCTGCCTGACATTCTGTCCCTCGTGACGCTCAACTACGCGGGCCGGGTGAAGTTCAACGACGGCGATGCCCAGGTCGTGCCGGGTGTCTCGGTCCACCTGGCCAGTGGCCACACCGCCGGGATGCAGATCGTGTCGGTGGAAACGGCCGCGGGGCGCGCGGTGCTGACATCGGATGCCTCCCACTACTATGCCAACATCGAGGAAGGCAATTCGTTCAACACGTTTGTGGACCTGGCCGGCGTGTATCGGGGGTACGACCGCATCCGCGAGCTGGCCGCATCACCGGACCTCATAGTCCCCGGTCACGATCCGCTGGTCCTCCAACGCCTGAAGCCGGTTGCAGACGGGATTGTGGAGCTTTAGCACGCGTATGCCCGGTTACCCCACCATTCGCCACGGCGAAGAGTGCATGCGTGACGGCGTGCAGATCGAGGACCGAACCATTCCCGTCGCCGATAAAAGATCCGCCTCCTCGACGCGCTGTCTGAGACGGGGCTCAAAGAGATCGCTGTCGCCTACGCCCACCAGTCTTCACCGTGGACGGCGCCCATCACGAGCTGGATGCGGCCCGAGAAGTCAGTCCCGTAAGAGGTCATCTGGCCACGTGCGCGTGCGTACGCGCCACGTGTCGGTGCCGCCGATCGCCAGCGCCGCGACGTACCCGTCGTGTACCTCGAGGTCCAGGACCGACAACTGGTGCTGATTGCCGGCCAGGTCCCGAACGACGAGGCGCCGCGGTGAATCCGAACACCGCCACCCCACGTCGACCCGGTCCAGCGGCAGGCTCAGACCATCGCCGGTGGCCTTCAGCACCGCTTCTTTGCGGGTCCAGTACGTGAAGAATGTGTAAGGCACGGTTCCGTCCTCGGCCGCACCAAGTGCCGCTCGCTCGGACAGGGTGAAGTAGCGCTCGGCGATCGACCGCGCGTCGGGCATCGGGCGCGCATACTCGAGGTCAATCCCCAGGTCGTGCCGGTTGGCCACGCCAACCAGGGCGAGCGCCTCCGAGTGGGCGGCGTTGAAGCGGAGTGGCGCCGATCCTGGCCGTCCGCGCAACGCAGGCTTGCCGCGTGGACCGTAATCGAACTCGAGGTGTTGTGGCGCAGCCGCCAGGTACGCCGCCAACACCTGGCGCAACGCCGCCCGCGCCACGACGAACCGGCGCTGATCGCGATCGAAGACGAATCGGGCCGCGCGTGCGAGCTCGTCGGGGGCGAGGATCCCCCGGTAGCCCGGTATGTCGCCCTCCGCGCAGTGGTCGAGCCTGACCCGCCAGACGTCGACCGTGGCGTTGCCGGGTCGAGCCACGCTGGCCACCGTCCCAGCTTATCCCAGTACGCTCCAGGACATGACGCCCGAACCGGTCCAGGTCGGCATCATGACCTTCAACGTCGGCAACGGCCTGGCCCACCCGGCGCGCCTGGTCCTGCTGCTCCAAGAGGTTGGCGCAGACATCGTCGGGCTGCAGGAGCTTGCACCCGCGCAGGCCGAGGCGATCGCCCGCGAACTGTCCGAGACCTATCCCTACCAGGTGCTCAACCCGCACGGCTTCGCGGGCAAGGGCCTGCTCAGCCGTTACCCGGTGCTCGCAACCGAACAGCTCGCGCTGTATCCAGCCCGCCCTGACCTACGAGTGGTGGTCGACGTGGACGGCGTTCGATTGACGGTGCTGGTCGCGCACCCGCCACCGCCGCGACTCCGGCGGGCGGGCATCCGGTTCGATCCCGCGGCCTTGCGACAGCTCGACGCGCTGGCACGACTCGCGGTGGAGCACGCGCCCACGGTGCTTTTGGGCGACCTGAATCTGACCCGCCGTAATCCGGTGTACGCCCGTTTCGCCGCCGCGGGCCTTGCCGACGCGTTCGCCATCGCCGGTCGTGGGCGCGGTTGGACCCTGCCCCGGCGCGTCGGTCAGGCGGCGAGCTTCGACCACGGCCTGCACGCCCTCCCGCTGCGGCCGGTCGCGCGCGTCGACTACATCTGGTACACGTCGGCGCTCCAGGCCGAGGCGGCCTGGGTGGGTCCGGATGGTGGGTCCGATCACCTGCCTGTGCTGGCTCGGCTCGCACTGTCTCGAAGCTAGCCGAGTCGGCGCATCGCTTCGCTCGCTCCTTATGTGTTCTCGAGCAGCTCAGGAGGGGAACTTCCGCTGTGGGCGCGCGAAGCGGTGTGTCAGCCGGGACTGATGTGCTCGCGCAGAAATTCGTGCAGACTTTCGGCTCCGATGATCTGCTCCCGCGGCGCGCCCCACTCTGAGGGATAGAGCACGAACGGCATGGTCTGCAGACCGCCCGCGCCGCCGTGGCAGCCGATCAATTCTTCGAAGGCTGCAACCTGATTGGTGTCGGGCTCGAGCAAGCTGTTGACGACGATGTCGCCGACATTCGAATAGGTCGACAGCCGCCGCAGAAAGCCCGCGGTGGAGGCGCCAAAAGGCGCGAGCGGGTCGTCGCCCGAGACGGTGCCCGCGGCCAGGTCCCGGCGGCCGTTCCGGCTGAGCACCAGCGGTCCACCGGTCGCCTCGGAGTGCGCGAGCACGAAGCCAATCCCCGCGTGCGCCAGCAGACCCTCGAGCAGGCCCGGATACGTGGCCCCGATCGCCTCCAGGCTCTGCCGGCCGGGTCGACCGGCAAAGTACACGTGCGCCAGATTGCCCGAGGCGCACACCACCACGTCCGCCTGCTCCACACGCTGCTGCGCTTCACTGTTCATGCCGGTCGCGTGGCCGCGGCCGAGGAGTCCGCGCACGCCGCGCTCGACGAGCCCGCCGATGTGCACGACGTCGCCCAGCAAGGCGTTCAACTGGCCCCAGCCCTCGCCGCTGCCGCGGGCGAGCTGTACATCCTGACCGGGGTGCATGAGCTGGGCGACGAGCTGGTCCAGGGTGAGCCCATACCGCTGCCGGAACGTTGCGCCGGTGCTCTGGCCGTGATCCGAAAGCACGACGAAGCGGTACCGGCGCGGCGCGCGCCGGGCGGCGTTTTCGAGTTGTCGGAGTTGGCCGTCCAGCTTCCGCAACATCCCGCGCGCGTCCGGGGTGGCCGGACCGGCATGATGGGCCACCTCGTCGTAGCCAAGATAATCGGCATAGGCGATCTGCCGCCCCGCGAACATGTCGGCGATCAGCGTCCAGGTGGTAATGTCGCGCAGCAGCACCGCGGTGATGGCGCGGACGAACGGATAGCTACCGCCGCGGTCCATCCGCGGCCGCACGTCGCGCAGGCGCTGCCGGAGACGTTGCCACTGCTCCAGCCCCAGTTCCACGACCATCGCGCCGATGGCGCGATACAGGTTGTACGGGTTGACGAAGTAGTCGTACAGATCGCGCGCGCTGGCGGTGATCTGCCCCGCCTCGTTTTCCAGGCGACTCATCGTCACGACGCAATGCTCGGCGCCGCCGGTGAGAATGTTTCCGACACTGGAGCCATGGTCGCGTAACAAGCCATGGTCGGTGGCCTGTCGCTGGTCGATCAGGCGGGCATCGCGCGGGTGATTGGAAACGATGAGCCGCGCGCTCGCCTTCTCGTACCAGCGGAACGCCGGAATGTTGGCGTTGTTGCCGTACAGGATCCCGGACTGGCCACTGGTCGTCATCGACGGCACGTCGCACTCCCAACGGGCCAGGCGGTGGCTGCCGGAGGCTATCCAGCGCGCCAGCGTCGGCATGCGTCCGGCATCGATCTCGCCGCGCAGGATCGGCTCCGCGAGTCCGTCGATCTGGATGAGCACCGTACCGGGGGCGTCCAGATCGGGCGCCGGTGCGCGGCGTCGCTCTAACCAGCGGATGACGTTGCGATAGAACGAATCGTCATCGTTGATGCCGAGCAGTCCGCTGAAGAACGTATTGATACTCGCCAGGCCGAACGCCAGCAGGAACGCTGTCCACAGCGAGTCCACGGCAAATCCAGGCAACACCAGCGCCGCCAGGAGCACGATCAGCGCATTCAGCACCAGGGCGGTCAGAGCAAAGACCGCCAGACCGAGGTTCTCGGCGACCAGCAGCACCGCGGGGCGAATCAGCGCGTTCAGCGTTCCAATGACCAGCACGGCCACCAGCGCAGCCTCCCAGCGCGCGACCTGTACGCCGTGCAGAACCAGCGTCAGCACGCCGAAAGCTACCGCTTCGATCGCCCAGATCAGTGCGCCGCGCAACGCCAGCCGAACGGTGAACGCGAGCGGGAGCCGCTTCAAGCGTGGGTATCTATACCAGAGGCGGGATGCCGCCAGCCGGGTACGCCGCCGGGACGTTCTCCGCCTCGTCGGCCTGGCCGCCGGCGCGTGCCTGGCCGCGGCGTGCCGGGTCGGACCGAGTGCCAATTCCACCGCTGCACCCTCGGCCGGCGAGCCCAAGCGGGGCGGCAGCCTGACCTGGTGGACCTCAGACATGGCGAAGGCTCGATGCTTCGTCCGGTCACCGCCTGCACCTACAGTGAGCGCCGCTGCAGGTTCGCGTAGTGGCGCTCGAGCCAGCTGAGGGCTGGATGATCGGCGCCCAGCGCCCGTTGCACGATCCAGGCGCAGAGCGGGCGGCCACCGTCGGCGTTGGTCATCACCACGACGCCCGACCGCGCGTCGCGCAGCGCCAGGACGAAGCTCTTGTAGCCGGGATTGTCGCCCCAGTGCCAGAATGCCTGGCCGCCCTCGCCGGCTTCCAGCCCCCACCCGAGGCCCCAGGCGACATGGTCGTTGACCCCCACCTGGGGCTGCAACATTTCCTGGGCAACGGCGCTGGGGTGATTCAAAAAGACCGCCACGAAACGGGCGAAGTCGGTCGGCGTCGAGTGCAAGCTCGACGCTGCATTGGCCTGCTCGCCAATATGCGGCGCCCGCGGAGCACCGTCCCGATCGTGCGGAGCGGCCAGCGCCGGATGCGCTGGCGCCGCCCAGGCAAAGCTGCTGTGCCGCATGGCCAACGGAGTGAAGACGTCCGCTTGCATCACCTCGTCCAGCAATCGGCCGGTGATGTGCTCCACCACGCGCTGGAGGTAGACGTAGCCCTCGCCGGAGTAGCCGAACCGTTCGCCTGGCGGCGCCTCGCGGCGGAGTGGTTCGCCGGCCGGCCGCCAGTTCGGCCAGCCAGTCACGTGGCCCAGCACATGGCGCGCCGTGATCTGCTCCGACAACGCGTCGTCCTCGACGTACGGCGCGGACAGGTAGCTCGCCAGCGGAGTGTCCAGGGCGATCGATCGGCGTGCGACGAGGTGCATGACCGCGAATGCGAACGCAGGTTTACTGAGAGACGCGGCCTGGAAGACCGTGGTGTCGTCGACTCGTTCCGCCGAGTCGCGATGTTTGACGCCGAACGCGCCACTCCAGCTGAGCTGCCCGTTCTGGATCAGCGCAACGGAAACGCCGGGGACGTGCGCCCGCGCCATCAACTCCGGTACATGCTCGCGCAGGTCACGCCCGATGCCCTCACTCACGGCCGCTCACCACCGGCGGCGAGTCTTGCGCAGCGCCGCGACCGAACTGTCACCGAGCGCCCCGATCTCCGCGTCGATGCGCGCCGCCAGCAACCTGGCCTCGGATTCCAGCACGCCAGCCATCAATCAACGGTATCGCAGGTGTCGCGCTGGCTACGACGTTCGGCCCGTCGGGCTCGCTCGAGCGCGGGGTGCTTTCGAGGCGACGGACTCACGGAAGATGACTTCAGGCGCGAAGCTCTGCACACGCCGCGTGGCGGGCCTCGTCGCACCGTCTTCGTCCATCAAGTCGATGAGCGCCTCTAGCGCGGCAAGCGCGACGCGATACCACGGAAAGCCGACACTGGTGAGTCGCGGGAGCGTGTACTGGCCGACGGCAAGTCCGTCAAACCCGACGATCGAGAGGTCGTCTGGCACCGTCAGCCGCCCGTGATCGTGAATGGCGCGCAGGGCGCCAATGGCGATGGCGTCGCTGTACGCCACAATGGCGTCGATCGCGAGGTCGCGGCTCAGCAACTGGGCGCCCTGCTCGAAGCCCAGATCGTAGTCTGGCCACGGCTGCACGCTGTGGCGCTCGAGCTCGACGATCAGCCGGTCGTCGACGGCGATGCCGGCCGAGCACAGCGCTGTCTGGTACCCCAGACGACGCCCCTGGTCGCTAGCGGAAGGCAGTCGACCGGCCAGATACGCGATCTGCCGGCGCCCGTGGTCGAGCAGCAATGAGGTGGCGATGCGGCCCCCAGCTTCGTGGTCGATCTCGATCCGGGCGAAGTGCAGATCGTGGCTGGCTGGCGCAGGCATGCCGATGGTCACAATTGGCTGGTGGAGCCGCGACTCGAGGTCGACGTCCTCCGCGGCGAGTCGCGGCGCAATCAGGACGAGACCGTCTACGCCACGCCAGCGGAGCTCGCCGATCAGGCTCTTCTCGATCGCCGGATCACCCATCCCCTCGGCCAGCAGCATGGTGAAGTCATAGCTGGATGCCTCGCGCCGCAGGAACCCGAACAGGTCGGTATAGACGCGATGGCCGATATAGGGCACCACCACGCCAATCACCTGGCGCTTCGAGCCCCGGCTGACGTACCCGAGCCGAAACGCGAGCTCCTGGATGCGCGTGGACGTCTCGCGCGACACCGCCTGATCGCCGCGCAGGGCCAGCGACACGGTCTTGACGCTGACCCGCGCCGCCGCGGCGATGTCCGCGAGCCTGACGCGCGACCTCTCGGCGGGCTCAGCCACTGACCCAGGCCGTGGCCCACTCGCGGCAGGCGTCTGTCAATTCTGAAGCTCGAACCATTCGACTGTTCGTCGGAGGCCTTCCTCGAAGGCGACCCGCGGCTGGAACCCGAACGCGTCGCACGCCCGCTGACCGTCTACCTTCCGCCGCGGCTGGCCATCGGGCTTGCTCGCGTCCCACACGACCTCGCCGGCGTATCCGGTCAGGCTGGAGATCAGCGCCACCAGGTCGCGCACGCTGATCTCCGAGCTCTCACCGCTGAGGTTCACCGGATCGGCCCCATCGTAGCGCTCCGCGGCGAGCAGAATGCCTTCGGCCGCATCGTCAACGTACAGGTAGTCGCGCGTGGCCGCACCGGTCCCCCAGGCCACGATCGAGCGCTGCTCCTGTCGGCGGGCTTCGACGCACTTGCGAATCAACGCTGGAATGACGTGGCTCGTGTCGAGGTCGAAGTTGTCGGCCGGGCCATACAGGTTGGTCGGCAGCAGAAAGACCGCATTGAAGCCATGTTGCGCCCGATACGCCTGACTCTGCACCAGCAGCATCTTCTTGGCCAGGCCATATGGGGCGTTGGTTTCCTCGGGGTAGCCGTTCCACAGATCGTCTTCGTGGAACGGGATGGGCGCCAGTTTCGGATAGGCGCAGACTGTCCCGATGCCAACGAACTTGGCGATCCCGCGGCGCCACGATTCGTGCAGCAACCGCGTACCCATCATCAGATTGTCATAGAAAAAGGTGGCCGGTTGGCGCATGTTCGCCCCGATTCCGCCAACGCGCGCGGCGGCATGAATCACCACCACGTCCGCGGGCGGGGTCGAACCAACAACAGTGTCCAGCAGCGCACAGAGGGCGTCGTCGCGGCGCAAGTCGCACGCGTTGCTGCGCGGGACGGTGACGGCACCCACCGAGCGTGCATCGAGCTTGCGCACAATACTCGAGCCGAGAAAGCCGGCGCCACCGGTCACGATCACGTGCTTGTTGGACCAGAATGCGGGTGTCATGGACCCACCGTAGTCGTGACGTCAACTCGAACCGGTGGTGAGTCGGAGGGTAAAGTTACCTGCGTGGCGTTCGACACGATCCTGTTTGACAAGCGCGCTGGCATTGCGACGGTCACGCTCAACCGGCCGGAGCGGTTGAATGCCATGACCTGGCATATGCTGGAGGAGTTCCTCGACGCCATCGAAGACTGCCGCCAGGACGATGCGGTGCGCGTGCTGGTGTTCACCGGCGCCGGTCGCGCGTTTTCCTCGGGGGACGACATCGTCGACGGCATGGGCGAACGCACCCGCGGCGGCGACCCGGGCGGAGTCAACGCGGACCGGGGCGTGCACTATCAATTGGTGAAGACGCTGCTGGAGCTGCCGAAGCCGGTCGTCGCGGCGCTCAACGGACGCTGCCACGGCGCCGGTTTCGTGCTGTCGCTGGCGTGCGACTTTCGGGTCGGTCACACCGATACGCTCGTTGGCGACATTCGCTCGCGGCGCGCGATCTTTGCCGGCCAGAGCGTGCCACTCCTGCTGCCGCGGTTGATCGGCCAGTCGCGCGCCATGGACCTGCTCATGACCGGGCGGGTCATCGACGCCGCCGAAGCGGAGCGGATTGGCTACCTCGCGCGGCTGTGGCCGCGCGAGACCTATGCCGCGGACCTGGCGGCGTTCCTCGGCGAGCTAGCGAACGGTCCAACGACGACGTACGCCGCGTGGAAGCTGACCGTCAACCGGTCGGTGCTCAACGAGCTCGACAGCTATACCGACTACGAGTGGCAGCTGGCGAACCGCGTGCGCGAGACCGCGGACCACGCCGAAGGCCGTGCCTCCTTCCGCGAGAAGCGCGCACCAAAGTACGTGGGCCGCTGAACTCCGCGCAGCCCGCATCGCTTCGCTCGCTTTCTTGCGGATCTCTAGTGAAGAGAGCGGAACACCTGCTATCGCGCGAGCGCAGCGCAGCGGGCAGCCCGAGAACAGCGGAACTGCCGCTAGGGAGCGAGCGAAGCGATGCGGCGGCGGGGCGTCAGCGATGGGCGTACTCCAGCTCCGCGTACCAATCGCCGCGGCCCTGGGGGGTGAGGTCCAGGACATTCCAGACTGGGCTGAGCAAGTCGATACCGCGCTGGTCGATATCTTCGGCCATCCGCGGCTGCGCCGTGTAGTGGTGGCGAATCGTGCCGTCAGTGGCGCGGCTGAACACGGAGATGCTCGAGTCCTGCTCACCAGCGGCGTCTTCGCTGCCGAGATCGAATTTGAACGTGCTCGTCCCGCAGCTGAGCAGTCGCAGATTGGTCCAGCCGCGGTGGCGGGCGTGGTCGCGCAGCGCCGGCAGCTCGGCGGCGGCGGCGACCGCGAAGTCGACGTTCTGCGCCAGGTGCTGCGCGACGCCGTTGAAGCCGTCGATCCACATCGTGCACATCGGGCAGGGCGAGGTCTGGAGCTTCCCGTACATCAGGTGGTAGATGACCAGCGGTCGGTCAGGCGCGGTGAACAGTTCGCTCAGCCGAACGGGCCGGACCGGCCCGTCACCCGCGGCCAGGTCGGCCGGTCCTTCAGCAAAGGCGTAGTCCTCGAGCACGGCGCCCGCCGGCAAGCGCCGGCGCAGCTCCGCGACGCGTTCGCGCTGGCGCATCAAGTCGATCTCGGCGAGCCGGAGCTCTTCACGCCGGGCGACGTACTCGGCGGACTGGTTGATCAGACGGGTGAATTCCACGGCGATCCCTCGTACACTCTTACAGTTGCAACCGAACAGTTGCAGGGTAACCTGCCAGCGCGCGTACCTGCAACTCAACAGTTGCAGGTTGCCAGGAGGCCGAGCGAAGCGTGGTTGACGGACCCGATGCCATCGAGCGCGAGTTGATCCTGCCCATCCCGCGCGACCGCGTCTGGGCGGCGTTGACCGAGCCGCACCGCCTGGGCGCCTGGTTTGGCACGCGGGCGACGGTCGACCTGCGGCCTGGCGGAGCCGTGACGTTCATCTGGGACGACCACCACAGCGGCGAGCAGTTCACCAACACCGGCGTCATCGAAGTCGTCGAGCCGCCGACGCGTTTTGCCTTCCGCTGGCACGTCCACGACGGCGTGCACGCGGTTGCCCCGCCCGACGGGCCGACCACGCGGGTCGAGTTCACCCTCGACGACCACCCGGAAGGGACCCGCCTGCGGCTGGTCGAGTCAGGCTTCGCTCGGTTGGTCAGCGACGCCCGCGACCGCAATTCGCGCGGTTGGGACCGCGAGCTCGGCGACCTGGCCGGGTATCTCACGACGGCGGCCGACGTGTGATACTGCGAGAGGCGCCGGACGCGGTCTTCGCGGCGCTGGCGGATCCCACCCGGCGCCGCGTCCTGCGACTGGTGGCCGAGCACGGCCCGACGTCGGCGACGACGCTCGAGCGCGAGATGCCCGTGACGCGCCAGGCGATCGCCAAGCACTTGCTGGTCCTCAGCCACGCGGGGTTGCTCGCGCGCAAACGTGACGGGCAGCAGGTGCGGTACGCGCTGGTGCCGGCGCAGCTCAGCGAGGCTGCCGAGTGGATCGCGGCGCTCGGTGCGCGCTGGGACGATCGGCTCGCCCGGCTGCGGTCGTACCTCGTCGACTCCGCCGACTGAGCGCGGTTCGGGAGCGGTATGCTGGCCGTGCCATGCCCAACCGAGAACCTGCGCCACCTGCTCACGGTCTGGATCGGGTCGAAATCGCGCTGTTCGTGTTCGGCGTGTTCGCCATGGCGCTGCTGATGCTGGCGTTCGGGCAGCCGCTCGCCGGCGAGACGTACCTGCCCGTCATCGGCGTCTGGGTCGTGGGCGGGTTGGCCTTCATCTGGTGGTTTCATCGCCACCTCGCGGGCTCTGCCAGAGCCCCCCGCGGCCGCGCCAAAGTGACGCGGCTGCCCGCTTCTGGTCGCCGCCGCCAGCCCCGCGCCTAGTTCTCCAGTCCCCGCATCGCTGCGCTCGCTCCGTTCCGGTACCTAGTAGCGAACAGATGGGGCCTCATCGGCCGGACGAGCGGGTCTTCGTCAGACGCACGAGCGGATCTTCGTCAGACGGACGACCGCGTCTTCGCAGACGGACGACCGCGTCTTCGTCGCCTGGGACGGGCCGTGCGTCAGACCGAAGTTTCTTGCCGAACGTCGATCTCGCTGTGTTCGAGCTCTCGCTTCGGGAGCACGAAGCCCACGGGGCGCGCTTCGGGCAGCGGTTCCTCGACGGCGTCTTCGTCGGTTTTGTCTTTGTCGTTCTTGTTGGCCCAGCGCAGGATGAAGAAGGCGCCCACCAGCATGATGATGGGCAGGATGATCGCGAACTCCTCGCCTTCGTGCGCTGCCACCACGACGAGGACGAGCGTCATTCCGCCCTCTCCCGGAAGGAGGGGGCGGAACCTTTGCTCTCGCTCTCGCTAGATGAGCTTCGGGTTGACGCTGGTTGCGACGGTTGTCTGGCTCTGCGTCCCACTCGCGTCCTGGAACAGAAGTTGACCCGCGACCTCGATGCGCGGCCGGTTGACTTCGATCATTCGAGTATCGCGCCAAACCGGATCGCGCAGGGTCAGATTGAGCGACCTGGTCTCGCCCGGATTGATCGTGCCCTGCGGCGAGATGACCATGACGTGCTCCGCCCCGGTCCCGGCCGACGCCTGGTCGACGAAGGTCAGGCTGGAGGTGGTGAAGCCTTTCAGCGTGATCGGGGATTTGCCCGTGTTGGTCACGTCGACGTCCATTACCAGCGTACTGGTGGTCGGATCGAATGTCGCGTCCTTGGTGAGCACCGTGGCCAACTCGGGCGCCGGGGGCAGGTCAGGCGGGGTGAAGCGGAACACCTGCTGCGGGATCTTGATCGGGAACGACACCGATTGATACACCCAGCCGATGACCAGCAGCGCCGCGGTCGCCAGGAGCAACAGGTTCGAGACGCGGTGGTCCTGCCTGGTGATCAGCCCGACGTCCTGCCCGTCGGTGTTCAGCGGCACCCGCAGCGTGACCGGCAACTTCGACACGGTCCGGTGGTTGGCTCCACCGATCGCGGGCACGGTCCAGTAGAGCATCCAGGCCAGGCCGAGGCCGAAGCCGAGCCACTGGAAGACGCTCATCTGACCGACGCCGTAAGTCTCGAGATTCACCGTCTGGCCGTTGAGCAGGGTCAGATTGTTGGTAAAGCCACCGGCGTCCTGGACCGTAATCCACTGGCCAGGACCGATCAGTGTTCCCGCGCCTTCGACGGCGAACGTGGGATGGACGTGCCAGCGACCCGGCTCGCGACCCGTCAGGGTCAGCTTGAAGTCGTAGCTATTGCCCTTCTTGACGAAAATGGCGTCGGGCGCCGCCATGCCATTGACCTGGCGGTCCTTCATCAACATGACCGGACCGGGGGCCGTGATGTTGACGAAGCCGGTCGCCGGCTCGCCCAGCGTCTTGGGCCAGGTATCCAGCAGCGTTGCCTTGCCGGTGATAGTGAGGTCCTCGCCCTGCT
The DNA here is from genome assembly GCA_035309865.1 of Chloroflexota bacterium. Taxonomy (GTDB): domain Bacteria; phylum Chloroflexota; class UBA6077; order UBA6077; family CF-72; genus CF-72. The sequence continues at coordinate 14,241 of DATGER010000022.1, read as the reverse complement.
TGATGGTGTCCTTGGAGAAGACAACGTTCGAGAACGTGACCGTCTCCATGCGCAGGAAGCCTTCCTGCGCGTTCTCACCGTGGGCGGAGGCGACCAGCGCGGTCGCCAGCAGGGCGCCAACGCCAAGCAGGATCGAGATCAGTAGACGATGTTTCATCGATCGGTCCTCCAATCTCTAGAACTGCTTCATGAAGCGGCCGATCGGCCAGATCGCCAGATACCGCGCAATGAGCTGGCCGATCCAGTAGCCGGCGACTGTCACGGTCGCGCCGAACACCAGCGAGACGTACTGCGTCTCTTCGAGGAAGCTGCGGAGCGTCCCGTTTTCGACGAGTCGCAGGTACTCCGGCGTCTGGCTACGCAGATACTGGATGCCCTGCACGTCCGCCACAGTCAGGATGTGTCCCATGAACTGTGTCGGTTGTAAGTAGGGTGCCAGCGTCATGTAGTTGCTGGTCCAGAAGACCAGGGTCCAGACCATGCTGCCGAGGATCGAGGTGAGCACGAAGCTCTTGGTCTTCAGCAGCACCCAGTCCAGGAAGATGCCCGCGGGGATGATCGTGGCCGGCCAGACGAATGCCAGCGGGTAGGACACGAAGCCCTGCCACTGGAAGACGCGCCCGACCCACGAGCACAAGAACATGCACACCGCCGTGTACGTGGCGCCGGTCGGGAACCGCCAGGCGAGCCACTGAATGTACTGCAGCGCCGACGGGATGATGATGAACGCAAACGGCGAGATGATCGGCCACCACTGGCGATCCTTCCAGTCGGTCCAGAAGTCCCAGTCGCCAGCGAAGAGCAGCTTGGTGATGTCGGCCGCGGCGCCGACGACGAATGCCGCGGTGATCCAGAAGACGATGTCAAACTTGTAGTCGAGCCACCGGTATTTCTTGTGCAGGAGTCCGCGGAGCTCCTGGCGCTCGGCCTCGGCTGCGGAGATTGCCTGGGCAGTTGCTGCCATATGTATTGTCCCCTTGCTGTCCGGGTCCTGCGACCTTGTCGTCGCCTGACCTCGGGCCGTTTCTTGGACGCACGCCACCTGGGCTGTCCCGTTCGGCTTCGTGCGACGGGGCGGGCACTTCGTTCCGATGCGTAGCCAGCTGGCGATCGGTAATTCGCAGTCGATGCGGGCCGATCGCCGGATGGCTGCGCGCGCTGGCGCAGGACGGAGCTATGCGGCGGTCTGGACGGCCGGCGCCCCCTTTGCTTCTTCTTCAGCTTCTTTCTCGATGCCGAGCAGCCGCAGCGCACTCTCTGCCCACAAAGCGAAGATGCCTGACGCAAGCCAGCCGTACGCGACGAACGGCCAGTGGAATGGAGCCGCGAAGAACTCCTCGGTGATCCACAGGCTGTGGCCCCATTCATTCATGGCCACCTGCATCATCTCGGTGACGCTCGCCGCGATCAGGAAGAAGAACGACCACGGGAACCCGTTTGAGGCGGCGTAGATCTTCGGCAACCGCGTACGTCCGTACAGGTAGGTACCGATGGTCATCGTGATGCCCAGCGGGAACGCGCAGTAGAACATGATGATGTGTGGCGGGGTGAAGGCCGTATCACGCACCGCGGTCTGGTGCCAGGCGCCGTCTGAGTTCGGGAAGAAGCTGGCCATGAAATACAGGACCACGCTGGTCGCCCCGATCAGCCCCCAGAAGACCACGATCCGGCGGACTTCCTCCTCGTGCGTGATCGCCTGGGCGATCGTGCGGCCGCTGCGCACCAACCAGGCCCACCAGCCGATGGTGCCCACGCCCACGCCGACGAGCTCGAGGATCAGCAGGCTGCGCCAGTACAGCGCAAACTCCGGGCTGGAGGCGTCGATGCCCGCCGTCCAGGCGAAGGCGTGCATATACAGTCCGAGGGCGATGAACAGCACGGAAAACCCAAGGCAGGCCAGGATGCAAGTGCGCCAGCCGCCCCACCAATCCGTCGGACCGTACTTACTGCCCGAGGTCGCCCGTTGTACTGCAACCGATGTCGTCGCCATTCCGTAACTCTCCTTCCGTGTTCCGTAGATCGGTTTCTGCTGTTTCCTGCTCGTGGATTCTCTTATCCGCTACGTAGCGAGAGATGGGGCTCCGCCCCAAACCCCGCAACTGGCGTTGCGCTCCGTACCGCCGCTGAGGCTCCGCCCCGTACACGCGACGTGGCTCTGTCCTCACGGCCCCTGTTTCGAATCGTCCCCGAATGTCGGGGCACGCCCCGAAGCCCGGAGCTGATTCGGCGGCCCGAAGCGCCCTGGTCATCGAGTGGTTGCCCCTGCTGTGGCGCGCTGAACGGTGCCGGTTCGGACTCCGGGTGGCAGCAAGACGGCCCGGCCTTCGACGCGACCGGCGTCCAGCTCGTGCAGCACGTCGGCGGCGTCTTCGAGTGGGAACTGCTGCGCGGTGATCTTCACCTTGCCCTGGTGGTTGAGCTCCATCAACTCGGCCAGGTCGTTGTACGTACCGACGATGTTGCCCACGATCGTGAACTCGCCCAGCAGCAGGTCGACCGTCTTGATCGACAGGCTTCCGCCGTAGCCGATCTGTGAGTACGTGCCGCCGCGGTGCAGCATCTGAATCGACGTATCCGGCGTCCCGTGCTCGCCGACGAAGTCGAAGATGATGTCGGCGCCCTGTCCGTCGGTGACCTCTCGCACCGCGTTGACGCCGCCGTCCAGCGCCGAATGGAACGCCTCGTCGGCACCCAGCCGGCGGGCGAAGTCGAGTCGCTCGGGGCGGGTGTCGAGGGCGATTACGCGCGCACAGCTCAATGACTTCAGGATCTGGATGCCAAAGTGGCCAAGTCCGCCCACGCCGAGCACGACCGCGGTCGTGCCGGGACGAATGATCGGCAGGAGCTTTTTCACCGCGTGATAGGCGGTGATGCCGGCGTCGGCGAACGGCGCCAGTGACGCCGGGTCGGTGCCCGGCGCCAGCTTGATGACAGCGCGCGCGGTCGTCCGCAGATATTCGGCGTAGCCACCATCGGTGCCGTCGAAGCCGGGGAAGAATGCCTGGCCGGTGCAGTGCATGTCATTGCCGACGCGGCACTGGCGGCAGAAACCGCAGCTCGACTGCGGGTGGAGAATGACCGGATCGCCCACGGCCAGATCCAGGACGCCGCTGCCAACCTCCTCAATCCAGCCGGCATTCTCGTGTCCCAGGGTGAAGGGCATCTTGTCGGCGATGCCGTTGAACACACCCTCCACGAGGTGGAGATCGGTGCGACACACCCCCGCGCCAGCGATGCGCACGATGACGTCCAGCGGGCCGCTGAGCTTGGGCTCCGGGACGTCGAGGAGTCGGGGTGGTTGATTGAATGCGTGGAGCCGTACCGCCTTCATGTAGGTCTCTGTCCTCCGCCCTGCAGGTCATAGCGCGTCTCGAGCAGGCCCTTGCACATCACCGCGTTGAAGGTCATGCTGATGCGTTGCCGGCGGCCGCACTGGAGGTACTCCGACAACTCGTCGGCGGCGACGGCCCGACCGTCCCGATCGGTGATCAGCGGCGCGCGGCCGCTCTGGTCGAGCCCCACCCGGCGACGCCGCTCGAGGTACGCGCGCGCCAGTGGGGCGCCACCGCGGAACAGGCGCGCCTGCCCGCCAATCTGAAGCCGGAGTCCGGATGCGTTGGTGGCGTCCAGGACGTCCTCGAGGTGGAGTCCGACGACCTCGCCGGCGGTCAGCCCGGCGTCGAGCAGGAACCGCGCGAGTTGCTCCTGGCGCATGCCGAACGCTTTGCCATGGAACAGTGCGCGGAGCTCGCTGACGTCGTCGCCGTCGGCCTGGCCAGGGAACACCTCGTCGAACTTCTGGCCGGCCGAGATGCCCGTTGTAATTTCGTCGGAATACATGTGGTCTTTGAGGGCCACGTGCACCTGACGGACGCCAGGCACGCGGAGGGCCGCTTCGCGTGCGTCCACGGCCATCAGGTAGGCAAAATTCGGCGCGCACCAGAAGGTGGGCAGCCGCAGCACGATCTCGACAGCGCTGCCGTCGACGCGGACGCGGTCCACGAACCCGAGCTCGACGAGCGACTCGTCGAGCTCAGGATCGCTGACCGTGCGGAGGGCCGCCAGCACGGCCTGCTCGGAGACGGCACCGGGACTGGCCGTCTCGATTTCGATCATGCAGTCACCGCGACCTGGAAGCCGGCCTTGGACGGGACCGGCAGGTCGTACAGCTTGGCTGCGTTCAACCCGAGGATCTTCTTCTTGTCTTCGAGCGTCAGCGTCACGGCCCGCTTGTCCAGGATGTCCTGGGGGAACTCGAACGCCATGAACTTGTCGATGATCCACTTCGGGCTCCAGAGGGCGTAGTCCGAAGAGAAGATCAGCCGATCCGGGCCGAGCCACCACAGCATCTCTGCCAGGACCTCGGCGAAGTAGTGCGGGCTGGCATGAATGAATGGCATCACGACGGCCAGGCCGCCGTAGACGTTGGGCTCCTGGGCGGCAATCCAGCAGAAGTCCTCGACGCGTGGCAGGCCGCAGTGCTCGACGATGAAGCGCAGGCCCGCGTCGCGGTACAGCGTGGCACAGTCGTCGACGTCGCCCACGTCAAAGGCGTCTTTGTTGAACGGCCAGATGGTCGGGCCCTTGTGGATGTGGATGTTGGTAACGCCCAGCTCCACGCACTTGTCGAAGTACTTGCGGGCCCAGGGATCGAACAGCTTGTAGCCTCGGGAGTCACCTTTCCATTCGGCGGTGTAGAGCTTGACGCCCTTGATCCCGTAGCGCTTGACCTTGTCCTCGAACTCCTTGAGTCCAGCGGCTTCGTCGCGCGGATCCCAGGCGCTGTTCAGGATGAACTTGTCGGGATACTTGGCCTTGAGGACCGCGTCCTGCTCGGTGGTATTCCAGCCGTTGGTAAAGAAGTCGCGCAGGTACGTCGGCTGAAAGATGGCCACGTCGACGTAGCCATCCTCGAACAGGTCTTTCATCATCTGCGACTCGGAGTACCGCTGGTACTGCTCGAGGGGCCAGACGTATTCCGCCGGGCTCAGGTTTTTGTGGTAGTTGTAGAAGCACTCAACCCAGCCTTCGGCGTACCGATTGCGCTGGTTTCCAGGGCTACCATCCCAGAAGTGCACGTGGCCGTCGACGACGAAGATCTCTTCCCCATCCGCGGTGCGGTACATCTCCGACCCTCCCTTTGATTCAGTTGAGCTTGTCTCCGATCCGGTCCGAAGCGGGCATACCCAGGCAGGCGCTGCCCGCTCCGGCGCACGGCAGGTTCATGATCGAACGCTCACTCGGGGCGTTGCGTCTGCTACCCGGCCACAATCTCGCGCTGGCCACATGGCTAGCGGGCGCAGCGAAATAGCCCGATGGCGTATGCCAGTTGGCCATCTTGGCCCGCCGCTTTGGGCGGAGTACGCTATTCAGGTCGCCGTTCCACGGCTCCAGTGGAGCGCAGGACGAAGGGTCCTGGGCGTCGGCGCTGCAAGACATTGCGAGGGCACGTTCCAGCAGCAAAGAAAGAACTAAAGCAAGCACCCTTTACAGCAAGAAACGTTCGCTTTGGGAGCGAGCGAAGCGAGGCGGGCAGGAGGGAGGACGACATGGCGGGGATGGGTATGGACGACGATCCGCTCCTGGCTATCCTGCGCTACGCGCCGATTGTGTTTGTCGTCCTCGGCGTCGGGTTCGTGGTGTGGCTGGCGCGGCAACGGCTGCCGTTTGAGCTGCAGCCGGACATCCTCGCCGCACTGTCAGATACCGAAGCCCTGCCGACCTCGACCATTCGCCAGCGTCCGCCGCTGGCCTACCAGGACGTCGACGTGAAGACCCTGGCTGGCGTGCTCGAGCGCCTGTGCAACGACGGTCTGGTCGTGCGCTGGTACGCAGACGACGGCGACGGCCGCGCCCGGCAGGCCGTTTACCGCCGCGTCAGCTCCGATTCAACGTAGGGTGCGTCAGGAACCCGAGCTCGACCGCGCGGACCGCGGCCTGCGTCCGATCTGAGACGCCCAGCTTGTCGATGATGCGCTCGACATGCACTTTGACCGTCCCGACACTGACAAACAGGCTCTGCGCAATGTCGTGGTTCGTCTTGCCCTCGGCCACCAGCCGCAGTACCTCGAGCTCCCGCTGCGTGAGGTTGTCGCCGTGCCGCGCGGGTTGCTCTTTGGGCGGTGTCTGGCCCGCCAGACGCCGGATCAACTGGGCGGCGAGTTTGGGATCCAGTGGTGACTCGCCGCTGAGTACCTGCCGCACCGCGGCCACCACCTCGCGCCGACTGGCGTCCTTGAGCACGAAACCGGCGGCGCCGACGCGGAGCGCTTCCAGCAGATAATCCGGGTCCTCGGAGAGCGTCACGATCAGGATGCTGGTGCGCGGCAGCTCTTCCTTGATTGCCCGCGTCGCCATCAACCCATCCAGGTCCGGCATGCGGATGTCCATGAGCACCAGGTCCGGCTGAAGCTGGCTCGACAACGCCACTGCCTCGCGCCCGGTGGCGGCCTCGCCGATAACCTCGAGGTCCGGCTCGGGCTCGAGCATCGTGCGCAGCCCGAGCCGGGCGAGCTCGTGGTCGTCGGCGATGATGACGCGCCCGCGCCGCGCCTCAGGCTGTGTCATGGCAGCGGGACTTCGGCAATCACCTGCGTCCCGGCGCCTGGCTGGCTGTTGACGGTGCAGTGGCCGCCGAGCAGCGCGACGCGTTCGTGCATGCTGAGCAGTCCGACACGCTCCCCCGGCCGCGGGCGATCCTGCGGCCCGACCGCGCCAAACCCGCGCCCCCAGTCGCGGACCTCGAGTCTGACCAGGCGCTCGTGTTGCTCCAGCGTCACGGCCACCCGCGCTCGACCAGCGTGCTTCCGCACGTTGGTGAGCGCCTCTTGAGATACACGGAAGAGTGCGGTCTCGATTTGCGACGCAAGGCGCTGGTCACCCAGATCCTCTTCGTACGTGACCTGCCAGCCCTCCCCGCGCAGGGCCTCGGTTTCCAGGCGAATCGCGGTGGCGAGGCCGAAGTCGTCCAGTACCGTCGGGCGCAGACCGGCGATCAGCCGACGCGCCTCGCGCACCGTGCGCTGCACCAGCTCGACGGTGCGCCCCAGTGCCTCGCGGCCGCTCTTCGATTCGGGCGCGTGGTAGTCGGCAAACGTCTGCAGATGCTGGTGCGCGGCCGCGGCCACCTGGGCCAGACCGTCGTGGATCTCGTAGGCCACGCGGCGGCGCTCCTCCTCCTGCGCCACCTGCAGGCGGCGGACGAGATCCTGCAAGCGTCCTTCACGGATGGCGATCTGCTGCGTGGCAGCTTCGGCGGCCAGGCGCGCCGCCTGTTCCCGCAGCTGGCTGGCGCCGAGCCCGGTGACGTGCCGCTCGACATCTTCGGCCATCTGGTTGAAGACGGCCGCCAGGACCGCCGTCTCACCTCGCCCATCCGTACTGGCGCGACGTGTCAGATCGCCTCGTCCAAGTGCCGCCGCGTCGGCGGTAAGGCGCCGCAGTGGATCGGTGATGCGTCCGGCGAGCAGCCAGGCCACGAGCACCGCCGCCGCCAGCGCGACGACGCCAAACCACAGATTGCGCAACAGGGCCACCCGTGACGATCCGAGCACGATCTCGCTCGGCAGACCGACGTAGACCAGCCAGGGCGCGCGGGTGGCGGTCGTGAACGCGGACAGTCTGGCGACCCCGTCGGCGCTGACCAGCTCACCACTGCCCAGTCGATGCTGCAGCGCAGCCTGCACGTACTGCAGCCCGCTCAGATCACGTCCGACCCAGGCGTCGTAGTCCGGCGAGTGCGCCAGCACCACGCCGCGCTCGTCCAGGATCATGATGATGGACCCCGCCGGCAAATCACGCGTCTCGAGGCGCGGCAGGCGGTCCAGGCGAGTCGCCGCGTTCAACACCGCCATGACCTGCCCGTCAGGACCGGTCACCGGCCGGCCGAGCACCACGCCCGTGTCCACGGACGGTGGCGCGCTGCTAAAGATCAGGCCCGAGCCGGAGTTGAGCTGGCCCGTCGCGGGGCTGAAGAACAGCCCGGTATATGAGGGCGGCAGATCTCGAAGAACGCCGCGCAGTAGCTCTTCGTTGAGCGCCGCGTCGGCGGGCTGGGCCGAGACGGCCGTGCTGAGCGCGCGCAAGAGCGTGTCCACGGACTGGACGTGCTCGTCGATCAGGTCGGCGTGCAGCTGGGCCACCCGCAACGCTTCGAGCTGAGCGTCCTCGCGGGCGGCGGTCAGGTCCTGGGAGGCGTTGACGGCGGCGAGCAGCAAAAGGGGCGCCGTCGAGATGAGCGCCAGCATCACCAGGCGCGCTCGAATGCTGTCGCCCAGGGCGAAGAAGCGATGCCCACTGGCTAGTGCTCGGGCGACATCGCCGATCGCAACCCCGCCCGGAACACGCCACTCCCGGTTTCCGACCAGATGCACGGGCAGCCCAACCGGCCCCTATGGTGGCACCGAACGTCTACCCCGGCAAGTCGGGCGCAATTTGCCCATCTTGCGAGCTTGACTGCGAGTCTTGCCTGGTGCGTTTGCCGCCGCGCCTCGATGCTGGGCCGGCCATGACCACTCCTTACTATGAGCATGGGTCCTGCCGCCACCGCGGCGTGAGCGGTACACTCATCGATCGGGCCGACCATGCCAGCTGACGAGATCGACGAGCACAAGGTCATTCTCGGGGCCTTGCTGTTTTTCCTGGCGATGGCGATCTACGCCGCACTCGGTTTTCAACCGTAGTACGCTGGCGCGGTGCTGCACATCGAGTGGCAGACCATCACCTGGCTGCTGGTCTCAGCCATCCTCGCGTACTTCATTGACGGCCCGAATCTGATCTCCTATGCGCTAGCGGTCATCGGCGTTCTGGCTGCCTTCCTCAAAGCCGGCCTCGAACAGTTTCAGCGCTGGCAACTGGGGCGGACGAACAAGGAGCACTTGACCGAACACTCCTGAGCGGTCGATCAGGTAACGCGGTGCAACCGCCGCTCGCGGGCCGAATCGGGGATCGTGAGTGTGAGCGGCACGACCACCAGCATGGCCAGGGACAGCGTGCCGAAAATGACCGACAACCCCTGGCCCCGATCCGCGAAAAACGTGAGTGCCAGACTGATGCCGGTCACACTCAGCACGCCGCCGGTGAGGCGAAACATGTTCCGTACGCCGGTCAGCGCCGCCGCCCGCTCAGGGGCGAGATCGAGCGATGCGTTGCTGGACGCTGGATTGGCGAGGCCCAACCCGGCGCCGCCGATTGTCAGGCAGGCGGCGAGAAACCAGAAGCCCTCGAGCGCGAACGGTCCTACCTGGACCGCCGTCCAGCCGGTCCCGAGCAGCAACAACATGATCGTCACCAGGACGCTGCCCGCGATCATGGGCGCGCGATAGCCGAGCCGGATCAGCCACAGACTGGCCAGCAGTGATGTCAGGATGATGGCGATCGAGCGCGGAGTCAGGACGGCGCCGCTCAGCAGCGGACTCATCCCGAAATGCGACACGGCGTAGGTCGGTATGAAGGCCGACACCCCGAAGACCGCGGCGCCAAAGAACAGGTTGTACAGGTTCGCCGCGAGAAACGGTTGGCGCGCGACCAGCTGGTAGTCCATAACGGGGTCCGCGACGGTCCGGATGTGCCGCAGGAAGATGACCACGAGGCCGCCGCTCAACGCGACCGCGCCCCACACGATGGGGCTGCGCCACAGCTCGGGATCCTGGGCCGCGGTGGTGAGAGCGGCGAGCAGGAGAATGAGTGCGCTGCCATACAGCGCAATGCCGGGGAAGTCGATTCGGCGAAATGCGCGTCGGCCGTCAGAGCGCAGGAGAACGACCGCCCCCGCGAAAACGACGATCCCGATCGGCACGTTCACAAAGAACATGTCGCGCCAGGTCCAGTGCTCGAGGATGAACCCCCCCAGGTTGGGTCCCACAATGCCGCCGATCGGCAAGACACTCGTGAACAGTCCGCGCGCCTGGGCCCGGTGCTCCTGGTAGTGGTCCGAGATGACGCCGACCGCCGACGGCATCAGGCCACCGCCGCCAACGGCCTGCACCACGCGCGCTCCAACCAGGAACCAGATCGATGGCGCGAGCCCACACAGGAGTGAGCCGAGCGTGAACATGCCCACGCAGAACAGGAACACCTGCCGGCGACCGAGCGAGTCGCTGAGCTTGCCTGCCAGCGGCAGCATGACGATCTGGGTCAGCTGATACGCCGTGATCGTCCAGGCGACCCAGACGAGCGGCGCGGCGAGGGCGCTCGTCAACTGCGGCACGGCGACCGCGACGATCGTCGAATCAATCGAGTTCATCAACACCGCGGTGACGGCGAGGACAAAGAAAATATGGCGGCCGTGGGTCGTGGTCGCGGGTAGCGACGGGAGTCCTTCGACCAGTTGCGCGGCGCGGTGCTCGACAATGGCTCTGGTTAGCGGAGCGCCTGGTACTTCGGTCACCGTGCGGTCGCACCCATGCTACGTGAGCCCAGGCGCGCTCTGACCTCTAGGCCAACGGAAGGTGCACCGCGAAGGTGGTGCCGCTGCCCAGCACGCTCTCGACGGTGATGTGACCGCCATGCGCCTCGGCGATCCACTGGCTGATGGCCAGGCCGAGCCCGGTCCCGCCATCGGCCCTGTTTCGGGCTGGATCAGCGCGATAGAACCGCTCGAAGATATGGGGAAGGTGCTCGCTCGCGATGCCGGCGCCGGTGTCGACGACGCGTAATACCGCCTCGCCGCCTCTGCGCGCCAGTGACACGTTGACCGAGCCGCCGCACGGCGTGTACCGCAGGCCATTGTCGACCAGGTTGAGCAGGAGCTGGCTCAAGCGCGTCTGGTCACCGTTGACCACCGCCGGCTCGCCGATGTTCTCGGCCAGCACGACGCCGCGCTGCGTCGCCAGCGGCTGCATAGCGGCCACCACGTTGCGCACCAGTTCGCCGAGATCGAGCTGTTCGTGCGATAGCAGTTGCTGCCCGGCGTCGGCGCGGGCCAGGGTCAGCAGCTCGCCGACCAACTGACTCATGTGGCCCGTGTCTTCCCGCAGGCTGCGTAGCATCTGCTCGTACTCCTCGGGCGTGCGTCGCTGCTCGAGCGCCACGTCGATCTGGCTGGACAGGATAGTGAGCGGGGTTCGCAGCTCATGCGAGGCATCGGCGGTGAATTGGCGCTGTCGGCGAAAGGCCCGATCGAGACGGTCGAGCATGCGATCGAACGTGGCGGCCAGGCGCCCGACTTCGTCGCGACTGCCGGCGAAGTTCAGGCGCCGCGACAGGTCCTCGGCCCCGATGGCCGCCGCCGCCCGGGTGATGCGGTCGATTGGCCCCAGCGCTCGGCCCGCCAGAAACAGTCCGCCCGCGCTCGCCAGCAGCAGCGTGAGTGGCACCGCAAGGGCCATGAGCAGCGCCAGCTGCTGGAGCGTCGCGACGACCTCGCTATCGGTGCGGGCTACCTGCAGCACGCCGATCAGGACGCCACCCGCGACCACCGGTGTCGTCAGCACGCGCCACTCCGCGCCACCCGGCGACTGGGCGGTGACGAGTGTCTGTTGGCCCTCGGCGGCGCGGGTCAGCGCGTCGACGACAACTGGCACCGGCTGGCGGGGATCGCTGGCCAGCACGTGCTGGCCGGAGCGATCGTAGAGTGCGGCGACGATGCCCAGCTCGAGATTGTCGGGTCCCTCGCCGAAGCGGAAATTCTGGAAGTCGAGCGTCGCGATCTGCCGCTGAGCCTCGGTGACCAGCGAGCGATCCAGCTCGTCGTGCAGGCTGCGGTACAGACTCAGATACAGGAAGCCGCTGAAGGCCACCAGGATCAGGCCCAGCAGCACCACGTACCACAGCGTCAGGCGCACCCGGATGGAACGGCCGGTTTCCCACACGTACCGGAGCACGTGGCGGAGCCCACTCACGAACTAGCTCTCCGCTCAGCTCGGGCAACTGCATTTCGTGCACCACGCTCGTACGCGAGGATCGCCGGGCCCGCCGCGTTCAGGCACGCGCTGCACAGATCTCGAGGGATCTCGCCCATACGCCTGCCAGCGAGCGGCCCGCGCCCGCGGCACGACTGACAAGCCGTGCAGCGTTCCACCCAAGCATGCAGGTGGCGGGAATGACTCACGATCGAGCTCCCATGGCTCCCACGGGCCGCCCGGAGTACGCGGCCGGACCAACTCACGCTGGCGCCGCGCGCAGCTGGTAGCCGGTGCCCCGGATGGTGCGCAGCAGCCGGTTCTCGCCGTCGTCGCCGAGTTTGCGCCGCAGATAGCCGATATACACGTCGATGACGTTGGACATCGACACGAAGTCGTAGTCCCAGACGTGCTCGGCGATCTGGGTGCGCGTGAGCACCCGATTCGGATTACGGGCGAAGTACTCCAGGATGGCGTACTCCTTGGTGGTGAGCTCGACGGGCTTGCCAGCCCGACGGACTTCGTGGCTCACAGTGTCGATCTCGAGGTCCGCGACGCGCAGGACCGGGTCCTTCGAGCGGCCCTCACGCCGGAGGAGTGCGCGCGTGCGCGCCAGCAGCTCTCGGAAGGCGAACGGCTTGGTCAGGTAATCGTCCGCGCCGCTGTCCAGGCCAGCCACCCGGTCGTCGACCGCGTCGCGGGCGGTGAGCATCAGCACGGGTGTGTGGCTGTGCTGAGCGCGGAGTTGCTGACACATGGCGAGGCCGTCGAGCTTGGGCAGCATGACGTCGAGCACGATCAGGTCATAGGGCGTCGTGGTGGCCATCGCTAGCCCATCCTCGCCGTCATACGCCAGGTCCACCGCATACCCGTGCTCTTCAAGGCCGCGCTTGAGCACGCCCGCGAGCTTGTGTTCATCTTCGACAACCAGCAGCCGCATACGCTCAGGATCGCACGCCAACATGAAAGCCACATGAGAAAGTAAGTTGTACGTTGCGTAGTCATACGGGTCGGGGGCGCCCACGAAGTTGCCCGCAATTGCCTCGTCCGGGTCCGGGGAGCCCATGCTCCGCTTCGCTCGGCGGGGTACCTCCTGCGGGCCCAAAAGCCGCCAGTCGCTGCTCCACGCAAGCACGGGTCGCAGTGCGCGCCTTCCCGCGGGACCCCCCGCGAGGGCGCTTCGCGCCTTGTTGCCGCTCGTACGGGCCGGAGCACGCGGCTGTTAGACCGCTTGTGAGTAATATCCTTGCGTGCCGGCACGCTTCCGATTGGATGGCAAAGTCGCGGTGGTCACGGGCGGCGGCAGTGGGATCGGGGCGGCGACGTGTCGGGGGTTTGCGGAGCAGGGCGCGCGGGTCGTGGTGGCTGACATCAACGCGGACGGCGGGCAGCACGTGGCAGCGGAGCTCGGCACGTCCGCGGTCTTCTGGCGCACCGACGTGACGGACCTCGCGAGCGTCCAGGCGGCGGTCGGCGCGGCGGTGGAGCGCTTCGGCCGTCTGGATGTGCTCGTCAACAACGCCGGCATCGGGCACGTCGGCTCCATCCAGGAGACGGACGCATCCGACTGGACCCGACTCATCGCCGTCAACATGACCGGTGTATTCCACGGGTCCAGAGCGGCCGTTGACCAGATGCTGCGTCAGACACCGCCAGGTGGATTGATCGTCAATATCGCGTCGGTCGCGGGCATGATCGGCATCGCTCGGCGCTTTGCCTACTGCGCCACCAAGGGCGCCGTCATTGCGATGACCCGCCAGGTCGCGGTGGACTACGTCAAGCAAGGCATCCGCTGCAATGCCATCTGCCCCGGCACCGTGTACAGCCCGTTCGTCGAGGGCTATGTGGAGCGCTTCCACCACGACACCCGCGAGGAGACCATCAAAGAGCTCCACGCGCGCCAGCCGATCGGACGCATGGGCCGCCCAGACGAAGTGGCCGACCTGGCCGTCTACATGGCGTCCGACGAAGCCGGCTTCATGACCGGCTCCGCGGTGGTGCTCGACGGCGGCTGGACGGCAATCTAGTTCGTATGCCCACCCGGATCACGGATGTCATCGCGCGCGACATCCGGTTTCCCACCTCGCGCACCCTCGCGGGCTCCGATGCCATGAATCCCGACCCCGACTATTCCGCCGCGTACGCGATCTTGAAGACCGACCATCCGCGCGGTCTGGAAGGTCACGGCTTCACGTTCACCATCGGACGCGGCAACGAGCTATGTGTCGCGGCGATCGAGTCACTCGCCCACCTGGTGGAAGGGCAGACCGTCGAAGATCTCGCGGCGGACCCGGCCGCGTTCTGGTATCGGATGACCGGCGATAGCCAGTTGCGCTGGGTCGGGCCCGAGAAGGGCGTGATCCACATGGCGACCGCCGCGGTAGTCAACGCGGCGTGGGAC
>DATGER010000021.1:0-5468 GCA_035309865.1 Chloroflexota bacterium | reverse complement strand
CAACGCATCTACGCCAACTACAAGCAGTACCTCGAGCTGTACGGCCCACAATCCAGCCCCTGAACGCCGGCCCCGGCAGGATCTCCCAGCGCGGCTCACTATCCATGGCCCATGTGGCTCTGGCGCCGCGCATGCTGGCGGAATGCCGACGGAGGCCTGGCGTACGAGCGGCGGCGCGCTCCGGCGGCCGATCGACTGGGCCATTCGGTGACGCTACTGCATTGGCGAGGCGTACAACCTAACGTTGACGACGATCGTGAGATGCGGGTTCTCACGGATGACCCGACGTAGGCGCTGCTGCCCGTGGCCCAGGCGCGGCCACACGACCTCGAGGCATATTGGACGCTGGACGACGGCACGCTTGACGTCCGTCGTTGTACTGCTCCGCATCGCGGCATAACCGGCGTTCTCAGCTGGATCGGGAGCAGCGCGAATCGGCTGCGGCGCGGTGGTACCGCGAGCATGCTTCGACCGTCCGCGGGCTGCTCTCACTGCTGGTGGTGGGCAGTGTGTGGGAGATCGCCCGTCGCAGCGGGCAGTGGCCGCTGGTCCTGGCGCCGATCTCCGAGATCTGGGTCAAGTTCCTCCACCCCGCCTCTAGCGGCGGCCTAGCCTCGCGGGTGGCTTTCCAAGCGGTCAGTCGGTTCTGCCTGGAGACGGTGAACTGAGCCTGTGGTCAATCGGTTCTGGCTGGTGCAACGGGTGACCTGATCACCAGAGCTGCTGGCTCGCTCTGTGCGCGCCCTCGACCAGGGTCTGGAGTTTGGCCCAGGCGATGGTGGGATGCACGCGCGGGTGGGAGCGGGCGAACGTGCCGAAGCCGCAGTCGGTGCCGGCGATGACGTTCTCTTTGCCCACCACGCTGGCGTAGCGGACGATCCGCTCGGCCACGAGATCGGGGTGCTCCACGAAGTTGGTCACCGTGTCGATCACGCCGCAGATCAGCACTTTGCCGTCGGGCAGCGGGTGGTCTTCGAATACCCGCCACTCGTGACCGTGGCGCGGATTGGCGCCCTCCACGTACAGGCCGGCGGCATTGACCCCGAACAGCACATCGACCAGCGCCGCCAGCGGGATGTCGCGCATATGGGGTGACTCGTTGTTGCCCCAGCACACGTGGAGCCGGACCCGATCCGCTGGAATGCCCGTGAGCGCATGATTGATGGCTTCGACATGCTGGGCGACGATCCGCTGATAGTCGTCGAGGGTCCGCTCGGCAAACCCCGCTCGGTTCCACCCCATCGCCAGGCCTGGATCGTCGAGTTGGAGAAGGAATCCGGCGTCGACGATGGCCCGGTACTCGTTAGCGAGCGCGTCGGCAGCCGCGAACACAAACGCTTCGTCCGACGGGTAGAACTCGTTGCGGAAGTTCAGCCAGATCTGGCCGGGTGAGACAGCCGGCATGAAGACCTCAGCGGGCGTGACGTCCCGCAGCGCGGCCTGCAGCATGGCGATATCCCGTTGGATGAACTCAGGCCCCCGCCAGGCAATCGGTCCATTGCACGCCGGGAACTGCAGCCGCACGGGGCTCAACGCCATCTCGGCGTAGAACTCGGGAAAGAGCGCCATCTCCACCTGCGGCTGCATCGGTTGTCGCTCGCCGTCGAAGCCGGTCAGGCGCTCGGTCGCGTAGGACGAGAAGCCAACGCGGCCCATCTCGCCGTCAGTCGCCACGTCGATCCCGGTCTGCACCTGCTTGTGCACCACCGACATCACGGCCTCGCCAATCACCTTTTCCGCGCCGGGCGTTGCCGACACTTCGCGCTGATCGCGACCTTCGACCAGGTCGAGAATCTCGCGCGGGCGGGGCAAGCTGCCGGCATGGGTGGTCAGGATGCGGTCCGTGCTGCGCTTCATGGGTGGGCCCACCCGGTTGGTTGGCACGCGCGAATGCTGTTCAAGCACGCGGCCAGATCGCTCTGACGCACCGTGATCAGTCGAACCATGGCCTCGTCGAGGCCTCGCGACAAGCGCTTCAGCGCCGCGGCGGCGCCGGATGGGCGGCCGAAGTAGCCCACCTTGCGCAACAGCTCGGTGGGCACCGTGTCAACCAGTTCGGAGACCGGCGTACCGGCGTCACGGCGGGCTTCCAGTTCAGTCAGGATGTCTTCAAAGCCCATCCGGCCGAAGTGGGCGCGGTAGCCCTGATCCTTCGGCTGACCGGGACGAGCCATCGCATAGCCGAGCACCTGGGTGGCGAACGTTCGCCGGGCGGCATCCTCGTCGTCGTCGATGCACACGCGGATGTACTGGGCAAACGGGACCTCAGCCGCCTCCCGCCCCGCGCGACGAAGGCCCTGGGCAACTTGCTCGCGCAGCCAGACGATCTGCTCCGGCGAGCTCCAGTTGGGTGTCACGCCGTCCGCGAGCTCGCCCGACAGCCGCAGCATCTGCGGCCCCATCGCGGCCAGGTAGACCGGCACGCGTGGCGCCTTGACGCCCAGAGCCTGACCGTGCAGGTTCACCCCCTGGCCGGTGTAGTCCACGGTGTCACCGGCGAACAGCCCGCGCAGCGTCTGCAAGTAGTCACGCGTCAAAGCGACGGGCGGCACGCGCGGCAGGCCCATGCTTTTCAGAAAGGCTGGCGCCGGGTAACTCCCGAGGCCAATGCCCAGAATGAATTTACCTCCGGTGATTTCACTGACCGTGGCTGATTCAGCAGCCAGGGTCGGCACCGTCCAACCCGGAAATGGCACCACGGAGATGCCGATGCCGAGACCCTCGGGGACTACCTCGGTGGTCGCGGCCCACCACTCGACGGAGGTCTGAAACACGCTGCGGCCCGTGATCCCGGCGGGCATCCACAGGCTTTGGTAACCCAGGCGGACAGCCTCCTGCACCAGGGCCCGTTGGTCGGCGCGCGAAAGTCCCAGGCGCGGGTCGATGCCTACTCCTGCTTTCATAGGCCCTCATGCTAAAGCGGCCGGCGTTCCGGCCGATGCTTCATCAGGGTCAAACGTGCACGCCATTGGGGGTCTCAAGCGCATGCGCCACATTGGGCTGGTGGCGCGCTTCAGCATCGTCGGTCTGACCGTTGGCATGCTGGTCGCGGGCACCATGGCCTGGTTTATAGAGACCCAGCTCACCGACCTGCTCCTGACCAACGTCGCCGCCCGCGCCAGCGACCAGGTCGAGCGGCTCGGTCTCACGGGCTACATCACCGCGGCCGACTTCACCGCCCCGTACACCGCCGAGCGACTGGCGTCGATCTCGACCCGACTCGATCCCGTCTTTGCCGATTTGCACGACGAGGAGTCAGGTGTGATTCGCCTGCAGATGTTCGCCTCCGACGGGACGATCCTGTACTCGGACGTTGTCGCCCTGCGCGGCGAGAAGATCGACCTGAGCGCCGAGGACCACATCGTCGCGGCGCTGCAGGGCCGGGTCGAGCAGGAAGTTTCGGATCTGGATGGCCCCGAAAATAGTGCGCTCAAGGCCAATTTCGACTCCGCACTGGAGGTGTATGTCCCGGTAGATCTGGGGGGCGAGGTCAAGGGTGTATACGAGATCTACCAGGACCTGGCGCCCGTCCACGCCGTCCGACCCGTCGTGTGGGGCGCGATCCTGAGCGGCTTCGCGCTGCTGTTTGCGGCGCTGCTCTTCGTCGTCCAGACGGCGGCCGTCCTCATCCGCCGCCAACAGCAGACGCTCACCCACCACGCCTTCCACGATGCGCTGACCGATCTTCCGAATCGAGAGCTATTCCTCGACCGCCTTGGCCACGCCCTGGCGCGCCGCGCGCAGAATCCGGTCGCGGTGTTGTTTCTGGGCGTGGACGATCTCAAGCTGGTCAACGACAGCCTCGGACACGCCGCGGGCGATCGGCTGGTCGTGGCGGTCGCCCAGCGATTGCACGGTTGCCTGCTGCCAGGCGACACCGTCGCCCGACTGGGCGGGGCCGAGTTCAGCGTGTTGCTCGAAGATGTGCGCGACGCGGCGGCCGCCGCCGTGTGCGCCGAGAAGATTCTGGCTTCACTGCGTGCGCCGCTGGTGGTCGACGAGCGAGACGTGTTTCCCACGGCCAGCATCGGCATCGCTTTGAGTACCCCCGACGCTCGCTCGCACGAGACGCTGCTGGGCGACGCCGAAACGGCCATGGCCCGTGCCAGCGCCCGGGGCAAGGATCGTTACGAAGTCTTCGACGGCAGCATGGCGGGCCACGCGGCCGAGCGTCTCGCGCTCGAGAGTGACCTGCGGCGTGCGCTGGAGCGCGGCCAGTTCCGGCTCCACTACCAGCCGATTCTCGAGCTCAGCACCGGCGAGGTGCTCGAGGTCGAGGCCCTGGTGCGCTGGGCTCACCCGGAGCGCGGGCTACTGCCACCCGCTGACTTCATCTCCGTGGCTGAGGACAACGGGCTGATCGTCCCGCTCGGCCAGTGGGTGCTCGAAGAGGCGTGCCGCCAGGCAGCCGAGTGGCGCGTCCAGCTTGGCGATCGGACGCCGGTGATGGGCGTCAATCTCTCCGCCCGCCAGTTCCAACGGCCGGAGCTGCTCCTCGATATTCGACGTGCCCTGCGCGCGGCGCGCCTGGACCCGTCCGGGCTCAAGCTGGAAATCACCGAGACGGTCGCCATGCACGACGCCGAGTCGACGATCGATACCCTGCAATCGCTCAAGACGCTCGGGATTCGGCTGGCGATCGATGACTTCGGGACCGGGTACTCGTCGCTGTCGTACCTGAAGCGGTTTCCAGTCGACACCCTGAAAGTCGACAAATCGTTCGTCGATGGGCTGGGCGAGGATCCGCAGGACACGGCCATCGTGCAGAGCGTGCTCGCGCTGGCCAAGGCGCTCGGCTTGAGCGTCACGGGCGAAGGCATCGAGACGGACCTGCAGCGGCGGCTGCTGCGCGATCTGGGCTGCGAGCGCGGCCAGGGCTACTTCTTCGCGCGGCCGTGTCCGGCGATCGAGCTCAACGCCCTGCTCGGGCTCGGCGCCAGGGTGCCGCACCAGCGCGCCGCGTAATTTAGGTACGGATCGGGGGAGCCCTGCGGGCCCCCCGCCGCCAGTCGCTGCTCCGCTCGCAGGCTCGCTGCGCGCTCCTTCCCGCGGCGACCCCCCGCGAGGGGCGCTTCGCGCCTTGTTTCCGCTCATACGGGTCGGGAGGCCGCAGCGCTCAATCGCCTTCGCGCGAGCGTTCAGGCACGCCTGGTCCACTTTAGTGCTTGTGCGTCTCACTGTCTTCGGATGCCAGCGGCACGGCGCTGACGTCGTCGTGATGCAGCTCGCGCGGCTGCGTGCGATCGATGCGCATGACTGTGCCGCACAACGGATCAGGGCAAACAACGCGGGTGTCGGTGCTCATCCAGTCGTTGGCGTGCAGCGGCCGCTGTTTGGCCGGCAGCAGGGGCAGCGTGGATTGCAGCGCGTACAGGCAAAAGCTCTGTCCGGGCGGCAGGCTCAACTTGCCACCCTGGACTTCGAACCAGTCACCCACCACGTGGTCGCACGTACAGCGGCCGTGGATC
>DATGER010000020.1:0-26249 GCA_035309865.1 Chloroflexota bacterium | reverse complement strand
CGGGCGACGCTCTGTCATCGCGACTGGCAGACCAAACGCCAGCATCGCGCTGGGCGGACGAAGTGGCAGCCTCGGCACCGGCGGACGAGGCGCCAGTGTCACCACCGCCAGGCGACGCTCCGTCATCGCGACCTGCGAACGAAGCGCTGGCGTCACGACCGCCGGGCGACGCCCCGTCATCGCCACCTGCGAACGAAGCGCCAGCATCACGACCGCCGGGCGACGCCCCGTCATCGCCACCTGCGAACGAAGTGCCAGCATCAGGAACGCCCCGAGACGCCCCGGCATTGCCACCGGCGGGCGAAGCGCCAGCATCATGAGCGCCCCGAGAGGCGCCGGCATTGCCACCGGCGGACGATGCGCCAGCGTCGCGACCGGCAGGCCAGGCGCCTGGATCACCACCAGTAGACGATGCGCCAGCGTCACCACCGGCAGGCCAGGCGCCTGGAGCACCACCGGTAGACGAAGCGCCGGCGTCACCACGCGCTCGCGGCGCGGCGGCGTTGCGCGCGAAAAGGGCGGCTGCACTGCTGCCAGGTCGATCGGGACGCGGGGTGTCGACGGGGTCGAACGTGGGCCGGCGGTCGGTCGTGGGGAGGCCGTCGGGACGGCGCTCCGCTGGCGGGCGGGGGCGGCCGCCGGGCAAGCCCGGCCGGGGGCCGGTCGTGAACGGGATCGCTGGCGCGGGCGGTGGACTGTCATCGTTGCCACGGCGCTGCCACGCGGGGAGCAGGGACTCTGGTCCGTCGAATGACGGCGGAGGGTCCGGCATCACTAATTGGCGCCGCTCGACCGCTGGACTCCAGCTCGGGGTGTTCGGAGGCTCGTCGCCGTCCACCAGCGGAACGAACGGCCGCTCGATGCGCTGATACCAGCTCTCATCCAGCGCGCGCAGTCCGGCCAGCCGGCCGAGTGGACCGGTGGCGCGCGCCTCCCACGCCGCGACGAACGACCGCAGCACCCCCACGCTGCGCGGTAGCCGCTCGAGCGCCACGGCTCGACGGAGTGACGCGGGACCGCGCGCCCGGAGCGCCTCGGCGTCTGGCGACTGGCTGAGCCGCCTGGACCGCGGCGGACCTGATCGCTGGCCAACCGCCGTAGCGATCTCCGCCGCGCGCACAAACGCGGCGGTACCGAGCGCCGCCGCGCGCGCGAACACGTCCGCCAGAGACGCCGGCGCCACCGCGGCGTCCCGTGGTTCGCGTTCCGGGCGCGATGACTCCGCCGTCGAGTCGTGTTCCGGCTGCGCTGACTCCGCCGTCGAGTCGTGTTCCGGCTGCGCTGACTCCGCCACTGGCTCGCGTTCCGGCCGCGCTGACTCCGCCACTGGTTGGCCTAACCTGGCTGGAAGCCCATGTGGGCGAGCTCCACGCTCTCGACCGCCATGCTGCTGCTATCGGCGGTCAGGCCGGAGCCCTGCCAACTGATGGGGTACGCCTGAAACACGTTGATGCGGCCAGTTTCGGTGGCCGGATTTTCGCCGTGCGCCGCGCACATCACGATCGAGCAGTCCCGCGGCGTGATCCGGCCATTGACCACCTCCTGATACCAGCCCCACAAATCGTGCGAGGTCGTCCAGCCGCGCTTCAACGTGATGTTGGAGAATTTGGTGCGGACCGGCAGCTTGTAGACCAGGTCATTCCGCCCACCCTCGGCGTACTCGAGCACCTCGGTCGTGATGCTGAGACCCGCGCAATCGGTGAACGCCGCGATGATGACCCCCTGCACTTCGATCCAGAAGCTGCTTACGAGGTACGGCTCCTTCCCGAACGGCATCCGCTCAGGCCCGCTCGCGGTGGCGCAGCACGTCGTCCAGCATGAGCCGATACACCCGCGCGGCCAGCGCCTCGACGTCCACCGCGGCCGCGGGCGGGGCGGGCGAAAGTTGTGCGGCATCGGAACGGGCCACCACCCGCTCGCTGCGCTGAATCTGGAACTGGGAATCTTCGGGCAAACGCGTGCCTCCTTCGTGCGATGCGCTACCGCGCGCCCATCAGGCGTCGATTGATCTTGGCGACTTCTTCGACCCACCGTCGGCGCTCGGCGTGCTCGAGCGCCAGCACCTCGTCCATGGGCCAGTGGAAGTGATAAGCGAGGTAGGCTACCTCCTCGTACAGCTCGGCGAGGGGGTAGCCTAGTATCCCCCCGCGAGCTCGACGGTCTCCACCTCGTATTTGTGGCCACATTCGGGACAGACGGTGGGCAGCGCGGTTGTTCCGTCACTGTTGACTTTGCGATAGAAGTCCTGCAAGTACATGAGGTCGGCCGAAAACACACCCTCGACGACGTTGGGGTTGATCTCGGTCATCGTCCCCAGGCGGGTGATGACCCGCGACAGCAGGATCACCGTCATGTACGCCTGGTTCTGACGGACGCGCGGATCACGTAGAGGTGCGATCTCGTCGTTGGCCGTCGCCAAGCGCATCATCCCCTGGCGGTGGAGCGTGCCGTCGCGGTCGACATATCCCTTCGGCAGACTGAACTCGAATTCAGTCTGCACCGCGACGTTGCCGTTGCTGCCGTTGCTACTCATAACTTCCGCTCCAGTCCTTCGTGGGTGATCTCGATCGTCTCCACCACCGGCTCGTTGCCATTCGAGTTGAGGGCACTGGATTCCCACTTGCTCGGCCACCCGCGGCGGAAGTTGAAGCGCATTTTCTCCGTGCCGTCCTCGTCGTAGGCAACGATCGAGCCGTCGAGGCGGGCTTTTTCGATCTGGCCGCTGATGACTTGCTGGCGCCACTTCCACAACTCGGTGTTGCTGGTGAGGCCACGCTTCAACACGAGGTTCTGCCACTTCAAGGTGCCCGGTATCTTGCGGATCACCGGCTCGCCCTTGGGGCCCTGCTCCTTCTGCTCGATGATCGCGTTTTCCGAGCCGAAGCCCGTCGCTTCGCGAAACGTGGCCTCGGTGATGCCCTGGATTTCGAGCGAAAAGGCGTGGGCTGAGATTGGATCCATTTTGTCAGGCATGACTGATCCTTAAGAAACTTCTAGGCGCCGCCAGTGGGTAGCTGGGTGACGCGGAAGATGACAAACTCGGCCGGTTTGACCGGGCACATGCCAATTTCGATGACCACCATCCCCGCGTCGATCTGGTCTGGCGGATTGGTCTCGGTGTCGCACTTGACGTAGAAGGCTTGCTCGGGCATAGCGCCGAACAGGGCGCCATCACGATACGGGCGCAACAGAAACGCCGTCACGTCGCGCTTCAGGCGCTGCCACAGTCCGAAGTCGTTGGGCTCGAAGACCGCCCACTGAGTACCGTGCTGGATCGAATCTTCAGCCCAGTTGAAGAAGCGCCGGACGTTGATGTACTTCCAGGCCGTGTCGCTCGACAGGGTGCGTGCACCCCAGACCCGGATGCCGCGCAGACCGAACGTCCGGATGCAGTTGACGCCCTTGGGATTCAGGATGCCCTGCTCGCCGTCGGTGATGTCCTGGGCCACGTCGACCGCGCCGCGGATCACCTCGTTGGCGGGCGCCTTGTGGACCCCACGCTCCGAGTCGGAGCGCGCCCAGATGCCGGCCATGTGTCCACACGGTGGAATGGACAGCATGCGTTTGCCGGTTGGATCGAGCGGGTCCAGTACCTTCAGCCACGGGTAGTAGAGCGCGCCGAAGGACGAATCGATCAGCGCTCCGTCACGCCACTCCGAGACCCCCTGCGGGTCCAAGCCGGGAGGCGCGTCGAGGATGGCGACGCGGTCCTTCATCCGCTCGCAGTGCTCCAGGATCCGCTTCTGCAAGCCCACGAGGCCAGTGTCGTTGAGCTGGCCTTGCTTGTAGAGGGCCATCAGGTCCGGCGCGCACACGATGGTGATCTCGTCGACGGACTCGAGGCCGGCGACACCCGCGCGTTCGCGGACGTCCCCCTCGATCTCGGCGGGTCCGGCCGACGGGATGCTCGGGCCAGGGGCTTGCAACGCGGACGTCCCAGGCTGCGGGACCGCGAGCGGACCTCGGCCGAGCGGCGGCGTCAACCAGATGTACTGGGACACTCCGTTGACCATGGTCTCCACGTACGTGGGGCTCTCGCGGTCCATCGTGACGTTGTGGAAGGTCTCGTCCTTGACGACCTGGTCGCCCACCTTGACCTGCAGCCGAAACGGCGCGTTCGGAGCTGGCGTCGCGACCTTGACCGGGGCCTTCGTGGGGGTGGTTTTGACCGTGCCCGAATCAGCGGGTGGGGCCGAGTCCGCGGCGCCAGCCACATCGTCGGCGGGCTTCTTGGGTACGCCGTTGGGGTTGGCGTTCGGCGGTGGCGGTCCGCTCTCGTCCGCCCCGGTGTCGAAGGAGATCTCGACCGAGAGGTCCTTCACTTTGAGGCCCTGGCGGGTCGCGTAGACCTCGAGCGAGGTCGTCCGGGTGCCATTGCTGCCGAAGACCGGAATCACTGCCTGCGGCGCGAGCGAAGCGGCCAGATTGACCACGTAGCAGGTGCCACCACCGTTGGCAAAGTAGCCATAGACGGCGTGTGCCAGGTAGCAGTCCTTGCGGAAGCTGCCAAAGCGGTCCTGGAATTGCGACCAGTTGGTGACCAGCACCGGTCGATTGCGTGGCCCGCGCTCGGCGAAGCCGACAAAGGCCGCGACCGAGGTGCCGACGCCTTCGATGGGCCGGCTGCCGGGTGGCATCTCCTCCACGTATACGCCCGGGGTCAAATAGGCTGTCGCCATCTGGCATGCCCTCCTTTGTAGTGGCGCTGGACCGCGTCGCTGTCAGCGTAGGGGGCGCCAGTTTCGCGGCGGTTTCGAGACGGTTTCGCGTACTTACACGGTCAGGTCGTAGCTGGCGGAGGGAATCGCCGCCGGCCAGATCGTCTCCGAACGATCGGCGGCCCGCACGACGAATGTCGCCCGTCCGCGCGGCGCCCCATCGAACTGAAACCGGCCCTCGGCGTCGGTCGTCGCGCGCTGACCGGTGTCGGCCAGGAGGACCACCGCCCCGGACATCGCCCGCGTGGCGTCCTCACGGTCGCGCACCCGGCCGCGGATCGCGAAACCATCTTCGACTCCGGCGCGATCGAGCTGGGCCAGCGCGATGCGCGGCGCGTGCAGGACGAGTGGGCTGGTGAAAACCTGCTGCTGCGCGAGGGCCAGGGTGATCACGTAGGTCAAGGCTGGCCTGACGCGATTGTCCAGGGCACTCCACAGATCGCTGACATTGATCGGCTGGTGCTCCGGCTGGGCCACCAGCGCCGAAATAGGCAGCGGTTGGTCCTTGAGCTCGCCGACCAGCACGTCGGTCGGCAGGACGGGGTGGCGCGCCAGGGCAACCAGGACCCGCCACAGCAGCCGATGCTGGTCCTCCCATGACCGCGCCCAGGTGGTCACGTGGTACGTGGCGTCGAAGCGCAGCGGCGGCTTCATCCGCTCGGCCGAGCGCGTCTGCCCATTGTGCCGCACGTCCCAACCGGTCGGGCGGAGCAGTCGATTCTCCTGCACGCGGAACAGAAAAAGATTGACGGTTGGCCGGCTGAGGCGACCGGACCAGTCGCGGTCCGGGGTATCGAAGCTGATGTCGATCTCGGCTGGGTCGAGCGGAACGCTTCGAACCAGGAGTCGCTGCAACGTCTGGTCCAGATTGGTAAACACGGTGGGTGGTGCAGCCTACTCGAACAGGAGCGGGTAGAAACGCTGGAAGTCGGCCTCGCCGACGAGCTTGCCCAGTTTCTGGTATTCGCGGCGGATGGCCCGCACCAGATCCTGCATGCCAATCGACGTGCCGTTGCCCGCGGCCAGGAACGCCGCGCACACCGCCACGTTGCGGATGTGGCCCCCGGCCAGCGCGAAATGTGCCGCCAGGAACTCGAAATCGAGATCGTCGCGCCGCGGCGCCTCCGGCGCGAGTGCGTTCTGCCAGATGCGGAGTCGCTCAGCCGGCTCCGGAATCGGGAACTCCAGAACGCAGTCCAGCCGGCGGAGGAACCCCTCATCGATGTTGCCGCGCAGGTTGGTCGTCAAGATCGCCAGACCCTGGTAGGTCTCGAGCCGCTGCAGCAGGTAGGCCACCTCGACATTGGCGTAGCGGTCGTGCGCGTCGCGGACTTCGGTGCGTTTGCCAAACAGGGCGTCGGCCTCGTCGAACAACAGGACCGCATCGCCGTGGTCCGCGGCACGGAACAGCACTTCCAGGTTCTTCTCGGTTTCACCGATGTACTTGCTGACGACCGATGCCAGGTCGATGCGGTACAGATCCAGGCCAAGTTCGCCGGCCAGGATCTCCGCCGCCATCGTTTTGCCGGTACCCGGCGGTCCTACAAAGAGGGCGGTCGCGCCCTTGCGGCGCACGTGCTTGCGGCCATACCCCCAGGTCTCCAGCACCGTGGCGCTGTGCGTAATCCGGCCGCACAACTCGCGCAGCTGGCCCAGTGCATCCGGCGCCAGCACGATGTCCTGCCAACTGTAGCGTGATTCGACGCGGTGAGCCACGCCTTCAAGTGGTGGTGCCGCCACGGCGCGCGCCGCGGCCTGTACGTCTGCGAGCGTGACGTGGCCTGCACCGCGCAAGATGGCCCGGCAATCAGCCTCCGTGGCGACCGCGCGCAAGTCCGCATCGTCGACGAGCCGGTACCGATCGGCGAGGGCGGCGAGCTCATTGACCGGCAACCGCGCGCCGAGGTGGCTGGCCCACAAAAGTGCCCGGGCAGCCATGTCGACCACCGGCAATTCCACCGCCAGCGCAGGGCCCCCGATCCAGACCGACGGTTCCCACCGCGTGACGCCGAGCAGCAGGACGGGGCCGGTGTGTTCGCGAATCACGCGCCGGACCGCTACGGCAAGGCTGGCGGGCGCGTGTGCTTCGGCGAACAGTCGGTCGAATCGATCCAGGACCAGCACCGCTTCCTGCAGGAGCGCCTCCCGCGCGGCGAGCCCGAGCATGTCAACCGCACGTTCGCCTGCTTCGGCGAGGAGGTCCGGGACATCAACGCTCAGGAGTCGTCGGTCGATTGCCAGGCCGGCGCACCGGGCGGCAGCCTGCCTGGCCACGCCGTCAGGCCCGTAGAGATACACGACATGCAAGCCGGCACCGGCCAACAACGTACTCAGGCCGGGTGACATGTCCTCGGTGAACACGCCCGGGAGTGGCTCGGCGGTCGGCTCGCTCAGTCGCGCATACGCCCCCAGGCGTGGGTCAGGCGCGTCCGAGCCGAGCAGGTACAGGACCACCCGTTCGTCGACGCGCAGCGGCCGCGACAAACTGGATGCCTGGGTGGGCGGCTCATCACTGAACAGCAGCCGCGACCGCATCAACCGGCCTCCCTGGCCGAGAGCAGCGCGCGCGGCCGCCTTCGCTTCGGGCGGCGGCGCCAGGAGCCGCAGCACCAGGTCGACGCTGGGTCGCCGACGCGTCACATCGTCCTGCAGGTACCCGTACAGGCGCTCGTACCGCAGCTCGACGTCAGGCGCCAGACAGACCAGCAGGGCCTCCTGCTCAAAACTGTCGAGTCCGCACAACTCGGCCAGGCGTTGGAGCCGGGTGGAGGCCAGTGCGGCGCCGCGGAGGTACCAGCCGTCGGTCCGCCCCTCCCAGGGCGCGTCGGTCAGCAGCCCGTCCACGTCCGCGTCCGAGATGCTCAAGCCGAGCAGCGGATCTCGTGCCCGCTCCGCGAGCTCGGCCCGAAAGCCGTTGACCAGCAGCCGCAAGCGCACGTCCAGCCGTCGCATCGCGTGGGCGATGTCGGAGACAATCGGACCGGGTGGTCCCGCGCGCGTTCTGAGACCGTCGGCTACGACCACCCCGCTACGCTAGTTGCGGGTCGTATCGCGCAGGTTACGAGGCGGTTTCGCGTAGCGCGGTAGGGTTGTGTTGCGAGAATTCGCCGGCGACGGCCCGCCGGTAGGTCAGTTGCGTCTCGGGCTCCGGATCGACGTCGAGGTTGGTGCGCAACGACTCCACACAGACCTCGTACCAGCGCCGCGAGCGTCCGCGTTGTCCGAGTCGCGCATGGCTGACCATCAGCGCGCGATAGGCGTCCTCACGGCAATGATCGTGCTCGAGAATCAATTGGCAGCGGTCGATGCAGCCGTCATAGTCGCCGGCCGCGAGCGCGGCATCCGTGAGCCGCTCCAGGCTGTGCAGGTACTGGTCCTTGAGGCGCTCGCGCCGCAGTACGGCCCACTCGTCGCCGACGTCGAGGAGGAAGTCGCCGTGGTACAGGTCGGCGGCGCACGAGTACTCCAGAATCGCGGCGGCGGCCTGTCCGGCGCCCTCCAGCTGACGGGCCCGCGAGAGGCTGCGATCGAACTGTTCGATGTCGACCCACATGCCGACAGCGCTCAGCTGGTACCCGTCTTCCCCGGCCTGGATGTCGATGGGACCATCGGCGTCGACGGTCCCGAGGGCCTTGCGCAGACGATGGACGACCACCTTCAGACTCGTGCTCGCTGGAGTGGCCTCGGGGTCAGGCCACAGCGCTTCGAGCACCGCGTTGCGCGTGACGGGATGCGCCCGGTGACTCACGAGATACTGGAACAGTGCGCGTGCCCGCGCCGAGCGCCAGATGTCGATCGGGTTGCCGCCCACCAGCAGTTGGAACGGGCCAAAGCAGTGCACCGCCAGCGCGGCCGGCCCCGCGGCCGTTGCAGCAGCGCGGGCGCCCACTTACGCTTCCGTGACCGCGGCCGGCGGCACGTGCCCCTGTAACGTCAGACTGAGCCGCTCGATCGCGTCGGCCAGGGCCTGCTGGCCGCTCCAGACCCGCTCGGCCAGGAGTCGGAATGCGGCAACGCTGTCGACATTTCGCTCGGCAGCATCCACCGTCGCCGACAGCATGCTCCTGCTGATCACCATGCAGCTTCCTCCCAGGCCCATCGACCAGCAGGAGTCAGCGCCGGAGTCAGAGTAACCCTCAAAGTGTACATATATCTCCGTGTCGCGTTAGGTCCGCGTCGTGCCGTTACGCGTGCCCACAAGTGCGGGCACAGAGCCACTGCCATCTGTGGGCGAGCCCTGCAGGAAGATCAGCGTGGTCATCCCGATTGTGATGCGATCCCCGGCCAACAGTCGATGTCGCAGGATGGGCAGATGTTCGTTGAGCACCGTGCCGTTGCGGCTGTGCAGGTCCTCAATCCAGTAGGTCCCATCGTCGTCGCGGACGATGCGTGCATGCTTGCGTGACACCTGCAAGTCCTCCAGTGTGATCGCATTCGTGGGGTCCCGACCGATCATCAGCTCGCTGCCCGTCAGCGCGATCTCGTGCATCTCGGCACCGTGCAGAACCTGCAACCGACTGTTGCTGAGCGGCACCGCGGTGGGCTCGACGGGACTGTCCAGGTCGAGTGTGCGTTCGTCGTCGGCCAGCGCTGCTGCTGCCGCAGCCGCTGGGGGACGACGGCGCACCCAGTACATCCCGACCCCCAGCCCCAGCGCCAGCAGCACCAGGGCCACGACCGCGAGTACGAGCAGGCTCGGGTCCGTCGACGGGGTTCGATCTGGCACTGGCAGCGCAATCGGGGTGGGCAGCGGTGTCAGGATCGGGGCGGCGACCGCAACCCGCAGGCTTTGATTCGTCACTCCGCCGGTCCCGTCGGTCACGCGGACGACGACCTCGTGTGCTCCGGGCGGGAGTGCGGGTACCTGCGATGTCAGCGATGTCACCTGGCCTACCGAAGTCGCAATCTCGCGACCGTCGACCAGCAGATCGAGACGTTGCACCACCCCCGACTGGACTTGCACGTCGATCTGGCGAGGACTGCTCACGCTGTCGCCATCCGACAGACCGGCGATCGACACGCCCACGGGTGGAGGGCGTTTGGCCACGTACGTGCTCACGCCCTGGGCAACCAGGCCGGCATACGCCACTCGAACCGACACCTCGTGTGACTGATCGTTGGCCGGGCGGCGGGAGGTGTACGCCAGGGCGTAGCTGAGGCGCAACTGGCCGAGCACGGAGCGGAAGCTCGGTGCGATCTCGTCCGCGGTGGCCGGGTAGAGCGCGGTTCCACCCGTCGACCCGGCCAGCTGATCGAGCACCGCCCGGTCGACGTCGGCGCCGACACCGATTGGCATGATGACCCCGCGTACTGCAGTTGCCGCCGCGACCGCATCCTTCAGCGTGGCCTGGCTGGCGGTATCCATGCCGTCGGTCACGACCACGAGAACCCGGCGCGGCTGAGGCAGCGCATCGAGCAGCAATGCAGTTTGCTGGACGGCGTCGTACAGCGCCGTATTTCCCTGGGCCTGGAGACCGTCGAGCGCAGCATGTAACGCACTCGGATCTGCTGAAAACGCCTGGACGACCGTGGCTTGGGTGCCGAACGAGATGACCGCCGCGCTGTCCGCTGGACCGAGGCCGTCAACGAATCCCCCGGCCGCCTGCTTGGCGGCCGCGAGCTTACCGGCGTCGTTCATACTGCCGCTGATGTCGATCACCAGTCCAACGGCGACGGGAATCTGTGTGTTCGCGACCGCGGCGACCTGGACATTGTCGACTGGCTGTCCATCTTCGGTGACTTTGAAGGCGCTGGAGTCCAGGTTGGCGACGGGCAGGCCACGTTCATCCACCGCACCGGCGTACGTCACCACCGTCGGAAACCCAGCGGCGTCGATGCGCTGGACCGACACGTCGAGGCCGTCCGGACTGGCCGACGTGCCCGATGAGGCCAGGCCGACGGCGACGACCGGCAGAAGTATCACCAGCGCTCGACTCAGCACCCGCATCCGGGAAAAAGCTACGTGGGCCACGTTTCGCGCGGGTTTCACGCTGGTTACGCCGCGTGCGTCGTCGGCACTCGTGCGACACTAGGTGCTGGCTCCCCACGGCGATTTGAGTGTGCTGACGTCTCGCATCCTGAAAAACGGCGAATACCGGCTCGGCGACCTGCTGGGCAAAGGCGCCACCGGCATGGTCTACCGCGCGTCCCGGCGCTCCCTCGGCGACGATGTAGCCGTCAAAGTCCTGCATGCGGACCTCGCGCTCGACCGTCACGCTGTCGTCCGGTTTGTGGCAGAGTTCCGCCGCATGGCCGGACTCAGACACCCGAATCTGATCAGCGTCTACGACGTTGGCCAGGAAGAGGAATTGGTGTACCTGGTCATGCAGCTGGCGTACGGCGGCACGCTGCGGGAACGTCTGCCAGCGCGAGTTGGCCTGACCGGCGTGACCGCGGCAGTCCGGCTCATCGAGAGGCTGGCAGACGGGCTGGACTATCTGCACCAGCGGGGCGTCGTGCATCTGGACGTGAAGCCGGCGAATGTGCTGCTGACGCGGAGCAACTGGCCGCTGCTCAGCGATTTTGGGATCGCCCGCCTCGTCCAGGAGCCGGCTACTTACAGCCTGGAGCGCCGACTCCTGGGCACGCCGGCGTACATGGCGCCAGAGCTGTGCCAGGGCAAACCGGCGGACGCGCGCAGCGATCAGTATGCGCTGGCGGTCCTCGCCTTCGAGCTCCTGGTCGGGCGCCGACCGATCGGCGGTGCCTCGGTTGCAGAGGTCATGCGACGCCAGGCCGAGGATCTACCACCCCGGCCAAGCGCGTTCGATCCCGCTCTTTGTGAGCACGTCGACATGGTTTTGTTGCGGGCCTTGAGCAAACCCCCCGAGTGTCGGTTCGCGACGGTTCGCGAGTTCGCCTCGGCCCTTCGAGACGCTGCGTCCGGGCCGAGCGCGGCACCCGGTCCGCGCCTGGTGGTCGCCGCGTCGATCGATTGGGCCCTGGACACCTCGACAGAGGACACCATCGAGCAGGTCGACTAGGATCTTGGGCGGCCCCTCGAGAATGCCTGCCAACGCCGGGAATGACCCTGTCCGCGGGGATGATGTCTGGCCGCCGGCGGCCGTGATTCTGCGGGCCCTGCGCGAAACGCGCGGTGTCACCCAGCAAGGCTGGGCGGGTTGGCTGGGGTACAGCGTCGCCACGGTCCGCCGCTGGGAAACAGGTGCTGCCGCGCCGACCGCCGAGGCCGAGTCCGCGCTGGTGGCTGAGTGCGAGCGGCGCGGCCTGTTTCGCGTATACGACGCCGGACCCTTGCGCGGCCTGAAGCTGACGCCTGAAGTCCTCCGCGACGCGCTGGCGCGCGCGAGGCTCCAAGGTACCGACCGGATCCGCGGCAGCGAGGTCAGCCGCCGCGAGTCAACGGCCGCCAGCCCGCGGCTGGTCTGGGCGTCGCGAGACCCGACGGATGCGCGCCCGCCGGTGCCGCTGAGCAGTTTCATCGGCCGGTTGGGCGAGATCGCCGCGGCACGCCGACTGCTCACGACCGCGCGGTTGTTGACGTTGACCGGGCCAGGCGGTGTCGGCAAGACGCGGCTGGCGATCGAAGTCGCCGGCGCCGTGACCGACGACTTCCCCGATGGGGTGAGCTGGGTCGACCTGACACCGCTCACCGATCCCGAGCTTGTGCCGGCAACGATTGCGCAGGCACTTGGCGTGCGGGAACTGGCCGAGAACTCGCCAATGGCGGCGCTGCGGGCCGCGCTACGGGACCTGCAGCTCCTGCTGATCCTGGACAACTTCGAACACGTGTTGCCGGCCGCGCCGCTCGTGCTCGAGCTGCTGTCGAGCTGCCCGAGGATGCGCATGCTGGTGACCAGCCGCGCTGGCCTGCGGCTGCGGGGTGAGCAGTTGTTCCCCGTCCCGCCGCTGAGCGTGCCAGACTCTGTCGGGCCGGCGGACGTCGAAACTCTCGTGCGGTCGGAGGCCGTTAACCTGCTGGTGAAGCGCGCCCAGGAGGCGCGGCCCAGTTTCGTGCTCGCACCTGACAATGCCGCCGCGGTGGGCGCGATCTGCCGGCGACTCGACGGGCTGGCGCTGGCCCTCGAGCTCGCGGCCGCCCGACTGCACCTGCTGCCACCCGAAACGCTGCTGAGCCGACTGGACCAGCGCCTTCAACCCCTGAGCGGGACCGCTCGCGACCTGCCGGCCCGCCACCGGACGCTGCGGGCGACGATGGATTGGAGCTATGAGCTGCTGGATGACCCGGAACGTCGATTGTTCTGCCGGCTGGCGGTCTTCAGCGGCGGCTTCGGGCTGGCGGCGGCAGAAGCCGTTTTTCCGGCGGCCGAAGCGGCGGGTCTGGACGTCGTCGACCTGCTGTCCGGGCTGGTGAGTCAGTCACTCGTGCGGGTCGACGAGCAGGCCGGCGAACCCCGCTATCGACTCCTGGAGACCATCCGCCAGTATGCCCAGGAGCGGTTGGCGGAGATCGACGAGGCGGACTCGACGCGTACCGCACACCTGGAGTGGTGCGTGCTGCTGGCCGAGCGAGCTCAGCCCCTCCTCGGCGGGCCCGAACAGGCCGCCTGGATCGCGCGGCTGGGTCGGGAGCACGAGAATGTGCGCAGCGCCCTGCGCTGGGGGTTGGATCGCGGACTGGCCGAGCCCGTCCTGCGCCTCGGCGCCGCCTTCTGGCGGTTCTGGTGGACGCGTGCCTACTTCCAGGAGGGTCGCCGCTGGCTGGAGGAGCTGCTCGCCTTGGACGCGCCGGTAGCACCCGCCGTGCAGGCCGGGCTCCTGGAGGGCGCCGGCTTCATGGCCTACTTTCTGGGTAATCTCGCGGAGGCGGAGCGCTGCATGCAGAATGCCCTGGTCGTGCGGCGCGCCGAGGGCGATCCACAGAGCATCGCGCGCACGCTCGGCTGGCAGTCGCTGGCGGTCGCCGCGGGTGGCGATCTGCCGCGGGCGACACGGTTGGCCCAGGAGGGCGCCGCGTTGGCCCGGCAGAGCGGTGACACCCGCACTCTCGCGCAAGCGCTCGTGCGCTTCGGCACCCACGTGACACTGGCAGGTGATGCGCAGCACGGCGCGCCACTGCTCGAGGAGGGCGTGTCGCTGGCGCAACAAGCCGGCGACCTGTTCACGGTCGCGGCGGGCCTGAACACCCTCGGCCTGGCTGAGCGGCTGCGGGGCGACCTGACCACCGCCGGGCTGGTGCTCGAGGAGGACCTGCGGCTGGTGAACGAAGTCGGCTACGGCATCACCGCGGCCGAAGTGCGCTATCAATTCGCCGACGTGCTCTGGCGACAGGGCCAGATTGAGCGTGCGGGCACGCTGTGTCAGGAAGGCCTGCGGCTGGCGCACGCCGCGGGCGATGCTCGACGGGTGGCCAACGCCCTCCGCGTCGCCGCCGCCATCGAGGTGGCCCAGGCTCACTACGAGCAGGCCGCGATGCTGTGCACGGTGGCTCAGGCCGTGCTGGCGGCCAAAGGCATTCCGTTCATGCCGGTGGAACAGACCGAGCTCGAGGCGTGCCTGGCGGCAGCTGTCGCGGGCCTGGGGCGGGTGGCGTTCAATGCGGCGCGAGCGCGCGGCCGCGCGCTCGACATTTCCGCCTTCAGCCAGCGCCTGGCGACGCTGAGCGACCTGCTGAACGACTGATCCGGCCCCGTAAGATGGGCTCGGCGTGTCTTTGCCCAGAAGGAGGGTAGTGTGTCCACGGAAGCCGCCAGAAGACTCGTTTTCCGGGTCGCCAGCGACCCGGCGCTGCTGCGCCGGCTGGCCACCGTCGCGGACCGCGGGGAAACGGACCCGACCGCCTGCGCCGAGCTCGCGCGCATGGTTGCCGAACTGGATCCCCACGTGAGCATCAGAGATTGCCGGGAAGTGCGCGAGGAGCTCGAAGCGCCGGGCCACGACGCGTACCGGTCGACCTATCCCACGCTCGACCACGATCTGGTCGCCCGGACCGCGACGAGCGCCGGCATGGATGCCCTGGCGTGGGTGAGGCGAGCGGCGTACGCGACCGCCAACGTCTGTTCCGCCTGAAATTCGCGCTGACCCGAAGCGCGTTACGCGCGGTACGCATCGGCTCCGCGCGCCCGACGAGATGCTGGCGAGCGTGCGGCCGCTGCTGGCGCCGGCGGGCGTCACGCGGCTGGCGAACATCACCGGCTTGGACCACATCGGGATTCCGGTGGTCGTGAGTGTGCGTCCGAACGGCCGCACACTGTCGCAAGCCGCGGGCACGGGCGTGACGCTCGAGCTGGCGACGCTGTCGGCCGCGATGGAAAGCATCGAGCTGTACCACGCCGAGTTCGCTTCGCTCCCCGTGGTCTGCAAGTCTTACGTCGAGTTGGCGCAGGAGTACACGGTGATCCCCGTCGAGGACCTCCCGTTGTCTCGTCACAGCATCTTCTCGCCGCTGACGGTGGAGCGCTGGACGTTCGGCGTGAACCTCCTGGCCCCCGAGGCTCGCGCAGCTCGCCTCGTGAGTTCCCTGGACAAAAATCGGGCGGCAGGTGCCCCGATGCAGTACCCGTCGGGCGGTGCGCTCCAGGGCGACGTACGTCGCGGCCAGCTGCAGGAACCCTCGGGTGGGCGGCCGGTGGTCGACACGCGTGGCGGGCAGAGGCATGACAACGCTCACGGTGCGCCGTGGGACCCCGCGGCCCGTGAGGCAATTGACGCGGCAATGGTGGCGGTGCCGTTGGACATCGTCGTGCTGCCGCGGCGAACGGAGCGCGTCAGCGAGTCGTCACTGTTCTCGTTCCAGACCACCTCCAATGGGCTCGCCTCGGGATGCGCGTTCATAGAGGCGCTCACCGTCGGGCTGCTCGAGGTGATCGAGCGTGACGCGGTCGCGTGCTGCGGGGTTGCGGCGCGGCTCGGGCGGGCTACGCCGCGCGTACGGGTCGAGTCGGCCAACAACTTCCCGCTCGCAGCCGAGCTACTCGACCAGCTCACAAACGCGGGCGTGCACGCCATCGTCTACGA
Source organism: Chloroflexota bacterium (assembly GCA_035309865.1). Lineage (GTDB taxonomy): Bacteria > Chloroflexota > UBA6077 > UBA6077 > CF-72 > CF-72. The sequence continues at coordinate 10,593 of DATGER010000020.1, read as the reverse complement.
CTGCACCGTTGACACGTGCGTCCCGGTCTATCGGGCCGTCCTGTACGAGGCCGCCGAGCGCCGCGTCGGCCTGGCGGAGGGCTGGGGCGCGCATCTGGACGCCGAGCTTGCCCTTGTGCGCGCGCTCACCGAAGCGGCGCAATCCCGGGCCGTGTCTATCGCCGGTGCGCGCGACGATCGCTTCGGCCGCGAGATTGCCCGAGCCAGGCTCACCGACAGCGCCGCGCGGATCGCCGAGCTCGAAGCGCAACCCCCCACCGTGGACCTGCGCGCGTCACATGCCGCGCCGACCTTCGAGGCGGACGTCGAGACGCTGCTGGACCGGCTCGTTCACGTCGGCGTCACCCAGGCAATCGTCGTCGACCTGACGCTGCCGGCGTTCGGCGAAACGCTCTCGGTGGTCAGAGTGATCGTGCCGCGGCTCGACGGGCCCGGCTTCGACCGTGGCGACCCGTCCCCGCGCGCCGCGGCTTTCGCCGCTGGGACGCGCCCTTGAGGACGGTCATCTTCCTCGGCCCGTCCCTGCCCCGTCCCGCCGCCCGGGCCATCCTGCCCGAGGCCACGTACTTACCACCCGCCCGCCAGGCCGACGTCGTCAGCGCGATCGAGACCTACCAGCCAGACGTGCTCGCGCTGATCGATGGCGCGTTCGGACAGTCGCTCGCGGTCTGGCACAAGGAGATCCTGTTCGCGCTCGACCGGGGTGTGCGCGTGTACGGGGCCGCCAGCCTCGGCGCGCTCCGGGCCGCTGAGCTGGCCTCGTTCGGCATGCTGGGGGTCGGCGAGATCTATCGCCAGTTCGCCTCGGGCGAGCTCCAGGACGACGACGAGGTGGCCCTGGTGCACGCCTCGGCCGCCGAGGACTTCCGCGTCATATCTGAGCCGATGGTCAATTTGCGGGCCACCTTCACCCTCGCGCGGACGGCCGGGGCGCTCTCCGCCGACGAATGCACACTCCTGATCGCAACGGCCAAACACCTCTACTTCGCCGAGCGAACGCTGCCTGGAATCCTCGCCGCGGCCGCGACGCAGGGCCTGGCGCCGGCCACTGCCGAGCGCCTCTCAGCTGTCGTTGCGGATCACTACGTCGACGTGAAGCGGCGTGACGCGGCGCACCTGCTCGAGGTGATCCGCGACCTGCCGGACCCGCTGCCGGCGACCCCACACACCTTCACGCTCGAGCGAACGGCCAGCTTCGACACGCTCTACGCCAGCGACCGCCGCGTCCGTCAGGACGGCATCGACGTGCCGCTGCGGGCCATCGCTGCCCACGCGGCGCTCCACCACGTGCCGTTCGATGACCTGAACTTTGCCGCGCTCAACCGCGCCCTGGTTCAGCTGCTGGCCGACTCGCTGCACGTCTCGCCGACGCCGGCGGAGATCGAGGCCGAGATCCAACGCTTCCGCGTGCGACGTGGCCTCGCGGGTGACGCCGCCCTGGCTGCCTGGATCACCGACCAGCACCTGTCACGCGAGTCCTTTGAGGCGCTGATGGGCGAAGTGGCCACATGCCGGCGGCTGCAGCGCTGGCTGCTCGCCCGGGATCGTGGCGCGCGGCGCACCCGGTGGGTCCTCGACGAGCTCCGGCTGCGGGGCGAGTACCCCGCGGTTGCAACCTCGGCTGCCCAGCAGCACGCGGTCTCAGAAACGTGGGATGCCGACGGTTACCTGCCCCAGGCCGAGGTCGATCTTGGGCCGCTCGTCGCCGACCACATGCAGGCTACCGGGTGGCAGTTAGCCGCGCCGCTGGCGACCTGGGCGGCAGAAGCAGGCTTCGACAGCGCCCAGGAGATGGCGCTCGAGCTGTCGCTCGCCGCGCGGGTCCGCGAGCGATTCAAGGCGGCGGCGCGGGCCCTCGCGGGCGCCACGCTTAGCCCAGAATCTCGGTGACGCGACCGCTCCGTCGCAGCCGGCCGAGCACGGTGCGCTTGACCCGATAGACGTCGGCCACGCTGTCGAACATCTCCGGGTGGCGCGAATAGATCTCGACCGGCTTCATCGAGCGCACCCATGACAGGCGCGCCACGACTCGCTCGGTGCCGCCGCGGAGCTCGGCCGCGACCGCGTCCCACAGTGTTCTGGGCGAAAGCTCGTCGAGCACTTCGTGCGCGACTTCGGCAGAGATCGTCGGCGCCTCTGGCACCTCCTCGAGTGAGGCCAGACGTGAGGCATCCGCGGCGCGAACCTCGTCCAGGAGGACGCTGTGCGAGCACAGTTTGAGGTACGCGAGCAACGACGACAGCGTCGGGAACCACGGCAGCCGATCGGGTTTGACGGCCATGACGAAGCGTTGAAAGGTGCGCGTGACCCAGTACTCGTCGTCGGCCTGGCCGCGGGAGGTCCACGCCGGGTGTCGCCGCAGGTAGGCGAGCACCAGGGGCCGATACTGAGCGACCAGGCCGTCCCAGGCCTGGCGGTCGCCGGTGACGGCGCGCTTGAAGAGCTCGAGGCCGTAGACGTCGGCATGTCGCTCGCCGCGCAGGTAGCGTTCGGTCTCTTCCCGGCATGCGCGGATGAGCCCGTCGATCGGAAGTTGCCGAGCGTGATCGACCAGCTCGGCCGAGGCGGGGTCGGACCGTGGGGGTGTGGCGATCGAGCTGCTATGCATTGGGGCGTGTCTCCTGCTGACGGGTGGTGTGCCAGCAGCATGCGCCCCGCGCAAGCTCATGACCGCTCAAGAAGCGCTCAAGGACTGCTCAACGAAGAATGTCGGGCGGTTCCTTTCTTTTGGGAAAAGTTGTTGCGGGGTCGTAAGGTCCGGCCGTTCGGCAGGCGGGGCGGGGTCGTCCGTGGGGCGGGCCTCATCATCCCGCAACAATTTCTTTTTAAAATTTGACTTCGTCGCTGTTTACTCGATGCCGGTGAGTTGCAGCGTCTCGGCGAAGTGGCAGGCGGCGACGTGGGCTTCACCGACGGGGCGCAGCGGCGGCGCTTCGACTTTGCAGATGTCCTGAGCGTAGCGGCAGCGGGTGTGGAACGCGCAGCCGGGGGGCGGGTTGGCGGGACTTGGCACATCGCCAGGCAAGACGATGCGCTGCTTCTGCTGGCGCGGCGACGTCCTCGGGATCGCCGACAGCAGCGCCTCCGTATAAGGATGCCGCGGATCCCGATACAACTGCTCGGCACGCGCGATCTCGACAATCTTGCCCAGGTACATCACTGCCACCCGGTCGCTGATGTGCTCGACCACCGACAGGTCGTGCGCGATGAACAGATACGCCAGCCCGAACTCGCTCTGCAGGTCCTTGAGCAAGTTCAGCACCTGCGCCTGGATGCTCACATCGAGTGCCGACACCGGTTCGTCGCACACCACCAGCTTCGGTCGCAGCGCCAGCGCGCGAGCGATCCCAATCCGCTGGCGTTGGCCACCGCTGAAGGCATGCGGATAGCGATTCATATGCTGCGCGCGCAAGCCCACCAGCTGGAGCAGGTTCCGCACCCGCGTTTTGAGCTCGGCGCCGCTCGCCGCCCGGTGCACGACAAGCGGCTCGGAGATGATGTCGAACACCGTCATGCGCGGGTCCAGCGACGAGAATGGATCCTGGAAAATGACCTGCAGCTCCTTGCGGAACGGCTTGAGCGCGCGCCGCGACAGCGGCGTCAGGTCGACCATGGCGCCCTCGTGGCGGAAGAACACCTCGCCCGACGTCGGCTGCGACGCGCGCAAGATGAGTCGACCGGTGGTGGTCTTGCCGGACCCGGACTCACCGACCAGTCCGAGCGTCTCACCTTCGCGGATCTGGAAGCTCACGCCGTCGACGGCTTTCACCTGTCCGACGACGCGCCGCAGCAGACCTCGTTGAATCGGAAAGTATTTCTTGAGGTCACGCACCTCGAGCAACACCGGGCGGTCGGGTTGCTCGGCTGGCAAGTCAGGGCCGGCAGGTTGGTCTCGGACTGGCGGTTGGGCAACCATGCCGACTATTGGTACAGGGTGCAGCGTACCCAGTGGCGCGGGCGGACCTCGACCAGCGGCACGGCGTCCGGGCCTTCGCACGCAGGCTTTTTCGGCGCTCCACAGCGCGGAAAAAAGCTGCAGCCGGCGGGGATGCTGAACGGATCCGGCACGCTCCCGGGTATGGCCGCCAGGCGGCCCTGCACGTCCTTGCCCAGCTGCGGCATGCTGCCCAGCAAGCCAACCGTGTACGGATGCATCGGCTCGTCGAAGATCGTCGCTGAGTCCGCCATCTCGACGATCCGGCCCATGTACATGATTGCTACCCGGTGCGCCAGCTCGGCGATGACGCCGAGGTTGTGGGTAATCAGCAAAATCGCCATGCCGAACTGGCTCTGGAGCGCTCGAAGGAGATCCAGAATCTGCGCCTGGACGGTGACATCCAGCGCGGTTGTGGGCTCGTCGGCGATCAACAGGCTCGGATTGCACATGAGCGCCATGGCGATCATCGCGCGCTGGCGCATGCCCCCCGAGAACTGGTGCGGGTAGTCGTGCACCCGCTCACTCGGTTTGGCGACGCCCACGCGCGCCAGCATCACTTGCGCCAGCTCGTATGCCTCGCGCTTGCTTGCCCCCTGGTGCAGTTGGGCAACTTCGGCAAGCTGCGCACCGATCGTGTGCACCGGTGACAGCGACGTCATGGGCTCCTGGAAGATCATCGCCACCTCGTTGCCGCGGATACTCCGGATGAGCGGCCCACGAGGATCGACCTGCGCGAGGTCCACTTCGTCGCCGGAGCGCCGCCGAAACCGGATCGCGCCACCCGTAATCCGGCTGGACCGAGGCGGCAGCAACCGGAGGATCGAGTGAGCGGTCGCGCTCTTGCCGCAGCCGGATTCGCCGACCAATCCCAGCGTCTCACCCGGTTGGATGTCCAGCGTCACTCCGTCGACCGCGCGGACGACCCCGTCCGGAGTGAAGAAGTGAGTGCGCAGGTCGTCGATCTGAAGGAGGGTCACACGACTGAATACGGGTCGGCCGCGTCCCGCACACCATCGCCCAGGAAATTGAAGGCCAGGACCGCGATCACAATCGCCGCCACGGGCGAGAGCAACCACGGCGCGTGCGCCAGCGTCTGAATGTTGGTGGCGTCCTGGAGCAGCGTGCCCCAGCTGACAAGCGGTGGCCGGATGCCGATCCCGAGGAACGTGAGGGCGGTTTCGGCCAGGATCATCCCGGGCACCGCCAGGGTCGAAATCACAATGATGTGCCCGGTGACGTTCGGGATCAGATGGCGGAGGATGATCCGCAAGTCCGAGGCGCCCGAGAGCTGCGAGGCGAGTACGAACTCTTCCTCGCGCAGCGCGAGCACCTTGCCGCGCAGCTGGCGGGCGAGCCAGGTCCAGCCGATGAACGACAGCACCACGCTGATCGCGAAGTAGACCTGGAGCGCCGGCCAGTGGGGTGGAAAGGCAGCGGCCAGCGCCATCCACAACGGGATGGACGGAAACGACCGGATGACTTCGATAGCGCGTTGAATCACGTTGTCGATGGCGCCGCCGTAGTACCCGCTCGCGACGCCCAGCAGCGAACCAATCAGCAAGCTCAGGAACACGCCGAGCAATCCGATCGTCAACGAGATCTGGCTGCCCATGAGAATGCGCGACAACTGATCGCGTCCCTGGCGGTCGGTACCCAGCAGAAAGACGCCGATGTCCGGACGATCGACTCCGAGCAGGTGCACGTCGCCGGGGATGAGCCCCAGCAGACGGTACGGCGTGCCGTGAACCAGCACGTGGACCGGGATCTTCTGAGTGGGATCCGGCGCATAACTGCGCCGCAGCGTTTCAGGGTCGGTCGTCAGCGTGAGGCCCAGCACATGCGGGTAGATTTTGCCGTCGTCGATCAGGTAGATCGGCTGCGGGCTGACGTAGATGTCCGCATCAAAGCGCTGGTCGGCGTCGTAGGGGGCGACGAAATTAGCGAACGCGGCCACCAGGTAGAGCGTGACCACCACGGCGCCGCCCACGAGCGCGGCGCGGTTGCGGATGAAGCGCAGCCAGATGAGCTGAATCTGGCTACGGCCGTAGCGGGCGTCTTCGGCCGCGGTCAGTGGACGCTGGTCGGCGGCGAGTTGCTCGGCAACGCTGGCGACGTCAGTCATACCGGATCCGAGGGTCGGCCCAGGCCAGCAGCACGTCGGCGAGCAGGTTGCCCAGCATGAGCATCAGCGCGAGCAACAGTAAGAAGGTCGCCGCCAGGTAGGTGTCCGAGTTCTGGAGCGCGTGCAGAAACAGCGGCCCGGTGGTCGGCAGCGAGAGCACCACGCCGAGGATGATCGAGCCCGAAATGAGATTCGGCAGCTGCATGCCCATCACGCTGATCAACGGGTTGATCGCCACCCGCACGGCGTACCGGTTGACCACGGTGCGTTCGGTGAGACCCTTGGCTCGCGCGGTGGTGACGAACTGCTGGCCGAGCGTCTCGAGCAGGTTGCCACGCATGATCCGGATCAGCTGCGCGGTGCCCGCGACACCCAGGATGATCACGGCCGGGACCAGGTGCGAGATAAAGTCCCAGACCTTGGCGAGGGTCCAGGGCGCCTGCTCCAGGTCAGCCGAGACCAGGCCGCTGGCGGAGGCGTTGAAGAAGAACGCGGCCACGAACAGATAGACCAGGCCGAGCATGAAATCGGGCACGCTGAGTCCAAGGAAGCCAAGGGTTGTCAGACCAACGTCGCCGGCCGAGTACTGGTGGGTCGCCGAGTAGATCCCGATGGGGATCGCGACAATCCAGCTGAAGGCCAGCGCCAGTACCGACAGGAGGATCGTGAAGCCCAGGCGGCTGCCGATCAGCTCGCCAACCGGACGCTTCCACTCGAAGGAGTAGCCGAAGTCGCCGTGCAGGCAGCCGACGATCCAGGTCACGTACCTCAGATAGACCGGTTGGTCCAGCCCATATTGATGCCGGATCGCCTGTACGAACGCCTCGTCGCCCGTTCCGCCCGAACCCGCCGCCTGCGCCGCCAGCGCCGTCGCATAATCGCCCTGCGGCAGTTGGATGATCACGAACGTCAGAATCGATACCAGGAAGAGCGTCGGGATCATGCCCAGCAGTCGGCGGGTGATGTACGCAATCATTTACTGTTGCGTGCCTCCGGCTGGCACGAGCGAAAACAAGGCGCGAAGCGCCCCTCGCGGGGGGTCGCCGCGGGAAGGAGCGCGCAGCGAGCTTGCGAGCGGAGCAGCGACTGGCGGCGGGGGGCCCGCAGGGCTCCCCCGACCCGGACTAGTAAGAGGCACGCAACTTCGTGCCAACGCTAGCCTTTGAAGTAGAAGTGCGCCGGGTCCAGATTGCCAGGGCTCATGAAGATCCAGTCGGTGACGGCCTGGTCGGGCACGTTGCCGACCGTGTTCTTGACGATGGGGATCGACGGCAGTGCGCCGACGGTCTCGATCGTCCACAGGTTTTCGTGGGCGAGCTTCACGATCTGTTTGCCGAGCGCGATCTGTTTGGCGCCGTCGATCGTCGACTTGAACTGGTTGAACAACTCCTGGGCTTGAGCGAGCGGGCCCTCGGGCTTTTCGCCCTTCAGGCCGCCGGTGCTGAACCAGGTACCGTAGGCGGGCGCCATCCAGGACCGCTCGTCGTACGGGAACAGATAGATCGGATCGACGAACGGCTCGAGCCCCCGGTCAGTGCCCCACTGCGCGATCTGGACCTGGTTGCCCGTCGCGCGGGTCCAGAAGACCGACCGCTCGGATGACTTCACGACGGTCTTGAGACCGACGTTCTCCCAGCCCTTGCGAACGAGCTCGATCGCATCGAAATTCGCGCCCGACGTCTCGATGGTCTCGACCGTCAACTCGAGCGGCAGACCGGTGAGCAAGGTGCGATACCCATCGGCGCCCTTCTTGAGCCCGATCGCGTCCAACAGCTCGTTCGACTTGTCCGGCGCGAACTCGGCGAACATGGCTTCGATCTCGGGCGAGTAGAACGGCGACTCCGGGATGAGCAGCGCGTTGCGCTCCTTGCCGAGCCCGAAGTAGCTGACCTCGTTGATCTGCTTGCGGTTGATGGCATATGAGAGCGCCTGGCGGAAGCGAAGATCCTGAAACACCTTCCGCAGGTCCGGATCCGGGAACGTCTGATTGACGAAGAACGACACCGGTGAGCCGTTGGCATCGTCCCAGCGCAGGACGCGGTAGTTATTCTTTTGCTTGTTCTCCTGGTACACCGAGTACTTGGCGATATCGATGCGCCGGAACTGCATGTCCAGCTCACCGTTAATGCCCTTCAGGTTGACGGCCTCGCTGTTTTCGACCAGATCCAGGCGCAACTGGTCGATATACGGCAGCTGGTTCCCCTGCGGGTCCACCCGCCAGTAGTAGGGATTGCGCTCGGCGATCAGCTGGCGATCTCCGGCGGCCCACTGGGTCACGACCCAGGCCGTCATCACCGGGCGGGGCGGCGTGAGGTCGTCGGCTTTATCGTTGAAGACCTTGTAGTCGTTGGCGCCGTTGTTGAGCTTGGGGTGATATTGGGTCAGGTAGTGCTTGGGTGCGTAAAAGCCGAAGCGTTCGAAGTTGAGCGGCCACTGGTTGCCGTGGAAGGCCAGCATGCGCAGGGCCATGCCGTTCGGGCCAGCGAACTTCAGCTTGATCACCTCGGGGCTGGACGCCTCCACGGTCATCGGCTGGCCATTGATGACCCATTCAGGCGGCGGCGCGGGATTGATGTTGGTATCCAGCGCGATGTTGTTCCACCAGAACAGAATGTCGTCGGTGGTGAACGGCTGACCGTCGGACCATTTCAACCCCTTGCGGAGCGTCAGGGTGAGCTCGGTGCCGTCGGGGTTGAATTCCCACTTCTCGGCCAGGCCTGGTCCGACTGGATCCTTTGGATCGCGGGGCCAACGGAGCATCGGGTCGTAGTTCTCGCGCCCGTACGCGTGGAAGTCCGCTGGACCTGTCCAGGCCAGGCGCCACGTCCCGCCGTACTGACCAACCTCTGAGATTGGCTGAACAACCTGCGGGTTGGCGGGCAGCCGCTGCTCGACGGGCGGCAACTGGCCGCTCTGGACCAGTTTGGCCAGGGCGGGCGCCTCGCTGTACTTCGTCGGCGCGGCGGCCGCGGCCGCGGGCGGACGGGTTGGCGCAGCCTGGACCGGCGCCGCAGTCGGGACCGCGGGCGGGGACGTCGGCTTGGCGGCGGGCGCCGTGGTCGGCGCGACGGGCGGCGCTGAGGGCGAGCACGCGGCCAGGAGGCCGCCACCGGCGGCAAATCCGATCAGACGGATGAATGCCCGGCGCGTCGCGCCAGACGGTGTGTAGTCTCGACGCATGGTGTCCTCGTCCCCTTCGCGCAAACATTTTAGAGGCCAGCACAGCCAGGCGTGGCCGACTCCCAGTACTGGTCGATAACGTACGCGCTGCGTCTGCGCGTTGCAAGTATCTTTGCAGGATTACCCGCCCGCTGCGCGTCCGCTGCCGCGCGGACGGGGCCGAACTCAGGTGTGCGGCTTCGTGCCGAAGTTTCACGCCGCTGTTTCCAGAAACTCGGACTGGACCGAGCGGAGCGATGCGGGCAGCCAGGCGTACGCGTCAGTGAGCAACCGCGCTGCCGACGTTCGTCCACGCGGCGCCCGCTGGGAAGGCGTACTCCTCGAGCGACGCTGGCCGCATCGTCGAGCTGTAGCCGGGCGCGGTCGGCGGCATGTAACGGCCCTGGTGCATGACAACGGGGTCGACGAAGTGCTCGTGCAGGTGGTCGACGTACTCGATCAACCGGTCATCCATCGACCCGCTCACCCTTAGAAAATCGACCATCGACAGGTGCTGAACGTACTCACACAACCCGACCCCACCCGCGTGCGGACACACCGGCACCCCGAACTTCGCCGCCAGCAGCAGGACCGCGAGGACTTCGTTGACGCCCCCCAGCCGCGCCGCGTCGATCTGACAGAAGCCGATCGCACCCGCCTGCAGCAACTGCTTGAACATGACCCGATTCTGGCAGTGCTCCCCCGTGGCTACCTTGATCGGCGCCAGTGCTCGGGCAATCGCCGCGTGCCCGAGCACGTCGTCCGGGCTGGTCGGCTCCTCGATCCACCACGGGTCGAAGCGCGCCAACTCGCGCATCCAGGCGATCGCCTGGTCGACGTCCCAGACCTGGTTGGCGTCGACCATCAGCTTGCGGTCGGGCCCGATCTCCTCGCGGATGATGCGCATTCGGCGCACGTCGTCCTGCAGGTCGCGGCCTACTTTGACCTTGAAGTGCGCCCAGCCCTGGGTGAGGCCTTCCCGACACAGCGCGCGCAACTGCTCGTCCGTGTAGCCGAGCCAGCCGGCCGAGGTCGTGTAGGCGGGGTAGCCGCGCGCCTGCAACACGGCTTCGCGCTCGGCCTTGCCGGGCTCGTTGCGGCGCACGATGTCGAGGGCTTCGTCCGGGGTGAGCGCGTCGGTGATGTAGCGGAACGGAACGCACCTCACGAATGCTTCGGGGGTCATGTCCGCCAGGAGCTTCCAGACCGGTTTGCCGACGGTCTTCGCCCACAGGTCCCACGCCGCGTTGACTACCGCGGCGGTCGCCATGTGGATCACGCCCTTCTCGGGCCCGACCCAGCGCAACTGGCTATCGCCGGTCATCCGATACCAGAACGCGGCCGGGTCCGCCGCGAGATCTTCGACGGTCTGCCC
>DATGER010000019.1:0-90696 GCA_035309865.1 Chloroflexota bacterium | reverse complement strand
CGCTTCCCTTCGCTGCGCTCGCTTCCCTTCGCTGCGCTCGCTTCCCTTCGCTGCGCTCGCTTCCCTTCGCTGCGCTCGCTTCCCTTCGCTGCGCTCGCTTCCCTTCGCTGCGCGGCGGTCGCGAATGGATGGGGGCCGTACCAGTGCTCGCCGCTGGCCAACGTTGGGCCCGGCAGTCGCTCCCGCACCCGCGCGTACCCCGCCAGATCCTCGCTGCACTTGCTTCCCTTCGCTGCGCTCGCTTCCGTCCGCTGCGCTCGCTTGCCTTCGCCTGCGCTCGCTTCCCTTCGCTGCGCGCGCTCCTCCGGATTGGGTTGCTCATGCTGGCTTTGGAACGTTTGTGTCATCAGGTTCGTTAAATTCCTGTACGGGGTAACGACGATGCGGAGCACCATCAACGATCCGGAGCACAGGCACGAACTGAAATCGCTCAATCCGGAGCAGCGGTGCGAATTGAAATCGCACGAGGTCGTGTTCGTGAACTCTACGCGTATCGCGCGCTGGGTGGTAGCCGCGGCTTTGGGGCTGATCGCTGCGCTTCCCGCGGGCGTCTATGCGCAGGCTGATAGCCCCGAGGATCAACCACCAGCGCCGGCCGTCGCGGATGATGCCGCCACCGTCGATGCGACCGCCCCCGGGGTCCCGACGTTGCAGTGCAGCTTCATCGCCCTGCGGGTGATGGCCGCCGAGGCGAGTGGCGTCCGGTTCATCTGTCATATCGACAGCGCATCGCCAGGCGACACCGCCTTTACGGCGCGCGCCACGGCTGATCCTCAGCCTGGTGTGCCCGTCGCGACGTGCACCGGCACGCTGGCCGGCGGCGTCGGAGACTGTGTCGGCGGCTTCGTCGATCGCGCGAACACGACGATCGGTCAATTCAGCGTCACCGCCACCCTCGACCCGAGTGGCTCAACGCTCGGACCGGTGCCGCTGCCGCCGGCATCGATCACCCCGCCCGCCCAGCCCAAGCCGCTGCTCCCGGCCGCCCCGACCGCGCCCATTAACTACTTCCCGCTCCCTGAGCCTTGAGGCGTGTCAGCGGACTTGCTGGCACTCTACGACGTCGACGAACGGTTTTCAGCGACGTATCCCGATAGCCGCCGCGAGGAGCTGCCGGCGCTGGTCCGCCACGTCGATCTCGTCGGCACTTCCAGTGCCGTCATCTACTCGCGGCTCACGCCTGAGTCGATGGATACCGCCATCGCCGAGCAGGTCGCGTACTTCGCCAGCCTCGGCCACGATTTCGAGTGGAAGGCGTATGCCCACGACCAGCCACCTGACCTGGCCGCACACCTCGCCGCGCACGGCTTCGCGGCCGAGGAAACGGAGGCGATTCTTGTCCTGGACCTGCAGACCACCCATCCCGCACCCGAAGCGCCGAGTCGAGTACGCCGCATCACGCGGCGTGAAGAGCTGGGCGACCTGGTGACGGTCAAAGAACGTGTCTACACCAAAGACGTCAAGCGTCTGGTCGATCGACTGACGTTCGAGCTCGAGCACGTGCCAGATGCCATCTCGCTGTACGTCGCCTACCAGAATGGCGCACCGGCGGCGTGCGGCTGGATCCGTTTTCCCACGTCGAGCGCGTTCGCCAGCCTCTGGGGCGGCTCCACCGTCCCCGAGGCCCGCGGCCGCGGCCTGTATACCGACCTGCTGAGCGTCCGCGTGCAGGAAGCGATCGGCCGCGGCTTCCGCTATCTGACTATCGACGCTAGCAGCATGAGCCGCCCGATCGTCGAACGGCGCGGCTTCCGGGTGCTGACGTTTGCCACGCCCTGGATGTGGTTCACTCGCGCGCCGCAAGGAGGATAGGTGGAAGAGCTACTGCCAGTTGCCAATCAGATCGCCGAACTCCTGATCGCCCGACGGGAAACCATCGCCGTCGCCGAGTCGAGCGCCGGCGGGCTGATTTCCTCGGCGCTGCTGTCTGTCCCGGGCGCGTCGGCGTACTACCTCGGCGGCGCCGTCGTGTATACGCGCACCGCCAGAGACGCGCTGCTGGGCATCCCGGACTCGGCGCTGGATGGCATGCGTTCCTCAACTGAACCGTACGCCCTGCTGCTCGCGCGGACCGCCCGCGCCCGCTTTAGCAGCACCTGGGCCGTTTCCGAGACGGGCGCCACCGGACCCACCGGCAACCGCTACGGCGATGCCGCCGGCCACGCGTGTCTGGCCGTCGTCGGACGGACTGAGCAAACCCGCACGCTCGAGACCGCCTCCGCCGACCGTATGGCAAACATGGCCGCGTTCGCCGCGAACGCGCTGGCGCTCATCCTGGAGACCCTTCAACAGGCATAACCACACGCGAAGTGGACAGACGCCACAGTTCATGTACCTTGTCGGGAGTCGCAACGCCGTTCCTGGCGGACTGATGCTCACGACCAGGAAACCATGTTCAGGGGAGCCGGGATGTCACTCAAGTCGCTGCTGGACGGCCCGCTGCCGGTGACGGCGCCGCTGGTTTTGAATCCGTTGATGGCGCGCATGGTCGAAGCGGCCGGGTTTGCGGCCGGGTATCTCGGCGGCGGCGCGAGCGGCTACCAGAAGGTCGCGCTCGAAGCCAACCTCAACCTGACCGAGATGTGCCAGACGGCCACGCGCCCGAACAGTTGCGTACGATCGGCGAGCGCCTGGGTGGTCCACTGATGTACCTGGCCTCTCGCGGCGGGCTGGCGGGCAGCGGTCTGACGCTCCAGATGCTCGCCAGCTTCGGGGTCAGAATCGTTGCTGACACAGGCACCGCCCTGCTGGCAGGCTTCGCAGCGTGGAAGCAGGTCTATGCCGACCTCGCCGACGGCTTTGGCGCGAACGCTCAGCCCCGCGGCGATTGGTCGACGCTCGAAAAAGACCTGCTGGGCGTGATTGGTCTCGACAAACTCCTGGAGGTCGAACGCACGACGGTCGAAGCGACGACGGTCGGAGTGCCAGCCTAGTGCCAGCCTGGTGGTGAAGGTTGCCGTCGTCGGGGCGGGGATCGGCGGGCTGACGGCGGCCGCAACGCTGCGGGCCGTCGGCATCGATGTGCAGGTCTATGAGCAGGCCACCCGGTTCGCGCGCGTTGGGGCCGGCATTCAAATGATGCCCAACTCGATGAAGGTCTTGCGCGGCCTCGGGCTCGAGGATCGGCTCCGGCGGGTCGCCTTCGCACCGTGCTCGCATTTGAACCGCGAGTGGGACACGGGCGAAGTGAGCAACGAATTGCCGATGCCCGAGCAGCGGTACGGTGCGCCGTATCTGTGCATGCATCGCGCCGAGTTGCACGCCGCCCTGGCCGCGTTGGTGCCGCCCGAGGTCGTCCGCCTCGGGAAGAAGTGTGTTGGCCTCGGACAAGATTCAAACGGTGTCACGCTGACCTTCGCCGACGGCACACTGGCGCGAGCCGACGCGGTCGTCGGCGCCGACGGCGTGCACTCGGCAGTGCGCGAGCTGCTCAATGGCCTCGAGGAACCCATTCATCGCGGCCGGGTGGCATATCGCGCGGTCTATCCGGCGGAGCTGTTGAACGGGCGCGAGCTTGGGGCGTCGCGGACGAAATGGTGGGGACCCGACCGCCACGTCGTCATCTACTACACCACGGCTCGGCGCGATGAGGTCTACTTCGTCACCAGTGTGCCGGAGCCGGTCGAGTGGCTCACGCGCGAATCATGGTCAGCCACCGGTGACGTTGACGAATTGCGCCAGGCGTTCGATGGCTTTCATCCAGATGTGCGAGCGGTGCTCGAGGCGTGCCCGGCCTGTCACAAGTGGGCCATCCTCGAGCGCGAGCCGCTGGCGCACTGGAGCCAGGGACGGGTCACGTTGCTCGGCGATGCCTGTCATCCGATGACCCCGTACATGGCCCAGGGCGCCGCGACGGCTATCGAGGACGCCGCCGTGCTCGCGCGCTGTCTCGAGGCCGACCGTGACGTCGAGCGAGCATTCGAGCGCTACGAGCAGCACCGCCGGCCGCGCACCTCGCGCATCCAGGCGATCTCCAGTGCCAATACCTGGCTGCGCACCCGGGGTGGTGATCCGGATTGGCTGTACGGTTACGACGCGTGGAACGCGACGCTCTAGTCGAGCGACTGGTCTTCGACCGGCCAACGCACGGCGGCAACCAGGCCAACGGCTAAACCAACAGCGGCGAACGTGAGCGCGAGCGGATTGCCCGCCCGCTCGGCCACGGCGCCCCACAGGGCGCTGCCGATCGCCAGTCCGCCCTGGAACGTCAGCAGGTAGGCCGAGATGGCCCGGGCCTGTAAAGAGCGGGGCGCGCGCATCTGTACGGCGATCTGCAGGTTCTGGTTGGTGCTGGTCCAGGCGGCGCCGGCCAGGCCGAGCATCGCGCACACCAGGGGAACGATCCGCACCCAGGCCAGCACCAGGAGCATGAGCGTGAACGTCACGATGGCGGCGATGAGCAGGACATTGGTCGGCCACCGCCGGCGCAGGCGGGGTAAGGCGAACGATCCGAGCACGGCGCCGGCGCCAAAACACGTGACGAGCAAACCGTACCCGGAGGCGTCCAGGTCCAGCTGCCGCCGGGCGACCAGGGGCACCAATCCCCAGAAACTGCTCGCGCACAACATCCAGATGCTGCTCCGGGCGAGCACGATGCGCTGCGCCCGCTCCCGCCACGCGTACTGCAAGCCCGTGACGATGGTGCGCACGAACGTTTCGTCGATTGACGATTTCTTCCCCGCGCGGCTGGGCTCGGGGCGCCAGCGGAAGATGACCGCGAGCGTCGCGAGAAAGGACGCGGCGTTCACCATGAACGTCGTCGCTGGTCCGGATACGGCGACCACGAACCCGCCGACGGCCGGCCCGAGCGCCCGGGCGATGTTGTAGCCGGCGCTGTTCATGATGATGGCCGTTGGCACCTGGGGTCGGCTGACGACCTCGGGCAAGATGGCCGACCACGTCGGCCCGTTCACTACGGCGCCGATGCCCAGGGCGAAGGTGAGCCCGAGCAGCAGCCACGGGCTCACCACGCCCAGCACGGTGAGGACTGCCAGCAGCGAGGCGCACAGGAGCATCCACGCCTGGGTCGCCAGCAGGAGTCGGCGGCGATCGACCCGGTCCGCCAGGCTTCCGGCGGGCAAACCAACCAGCAGCGCGGGCAGCGTCGTCGCCGTCGACATGAGCGCCACCGGCAGCGCGTCGGCCGTGAGCGTGGTCATCAGCCACGCGCCGCCCACCGTTTGCATCCAGGTGCCGATGTTCGAGACGACATTGGCGGCCCAGAGTTCTCGGAATACCGGTTCCGCCAGCGGGTGGCGCACACTTCCTGGGATGTCCGTGATCGGGTCGACTGATGTCGGTGCGCGTGACTCAGGCACAGTCCGTATAAGAACACGCGCTCCCACACCGCTGCGCGACCGGTGACGACGCTGCGCGGAAGGCTACACTGAGAGCCGTGCTGTCGCCCGCCGAAAATGCGCTGCTCACGCGGGTCGGGCCAGGCACGCCCATGGGCAACTTGCTCCGTTGCTTCTGGCAGCCGTTCGCGCTAGCCGCCGAGCTACCCGTTCGGGATTGTGATCCAATCCGCGTGCGTATCCTCGGCGAAGATCTCGTCGCGTTCAGGGACACGGGGGGTGCGGTTGGACTGGTGGCGGCGAACTGCCCGCACCGTGGCGCGTCGCTCTTCTTTGGCCGCAACGAAGAGCGCGGCCTGCGGTGCGTTTACCACGGGTGGAAGTTCGATACGCGCGGGAAGTGCGTCGACATGCCAGGCGAACCCGCCGAGTCGGATTTCAAAAGCAAAGTCAAAGCCGCCGCGTATCCGTGCCAGGAACGCGGCGGCGTCCTGTGGGCGTACCTCGGGCCTCCGGCCGACGCGCCGGGTCCACCCGAACTGGAGTGGACCCACGTTCCCGAAAGCCACCGCTACGTGAGCAAGCGCATCCAGGCGTGTAATTTCTTGCAGAATGTCGAGGGCGAGGTCGATTCGAGCCACGTGTCGTTCTTGCACAGCAAGGGGACCGCGGCCGCCTCCGCGGGCCTCGACGATCCGCTGGTCACGTTGCCGGACTACATGGCCCGCGATAGGGCGCCGCGTTTTTTCGTGCTGCCCACGCCGTACGGCATGCTCATCGGCGCCCGACGTGACGCCGAGTTGGCGACGTACTACTGGCGGATCACCCAGTTCCTGATGCCTACGTACACCATGATTCCGGTGCCGGTGGGCATGCCGGTCACGTTCACCGCGGCCACACCGATTGACGATGCGCACATGCTCGGCTTCACCGTGACCTGGCATCCGGACCGTCCACTCTCGCTCTCCGAACGCGCCCAGATCGAGTCGTGGATCGGCGTGCACACCGAGGTTGACGCCACCTTCAAACCACTCCGCAACCGGGCGAACGACTACCTGGTCGACCGCGCGCTCCAGCGGAGTGGGCGGTCGTATACCGGCATCCGCGGCATCCGCGAAGAAGACCTGGCGGTCCAGGAGAGCATGGGCGACGTCTGCGACCGAACGACGGAGCATCTGGGAAGTTCCGATCTGGCAGTGATCGCCATGCGGCGGCGCCTGCTCGATGCCGTCCACGCCCTGGCCAACACTGGTGAGCAGCCCTATGAAGCGCGCAACCCCGACGAGTACCGAGTCCGCTCCGCCGCACTCGTCCTCCCCCGCGACGTCCCGTGGCAACAAGGCGCCGCAGACGCCCTAGTCGCCCGCGTCTGACCAGCGCCCCGCATCGCGTCGCGACGAAGCCTCGTCGCCCGCGTCTGACCAGCGCCCCGCATCGCGTCGCGACGAAGCCTCGGCGCCCGCGTCTGACCAGCGGCCCGCATCGCTTCGCTCGCTCCTTTTTGGGCATCGACCGGAGACGACCGGGATTCTCATACGGCAAATCGCGCCTGGCGCGCCATGGCACTCGCAAGTCCGACACGTCGGATGCGGAGAGATGCACTCCCTGTCCGCCCCTCGAAGGCGCGGCTGGCAGGTCGCCACCGCGGTGCTCGGTGTGACCTATGTCGGTGTCTGGCTAGCGATTGGAGCGAGCGAAGCGATGCGGTGGGCAACACTCGCCGCCACCGCGGTGCTGGGTGTGACCTATCTCGGTATCTCGCTGGCGAATGGAGCGAGCGAAGCGATGTGGTGGGCAACACTCGCCGCGACCTTCAGGACGAAGGACCGATCCGTACGGGCCGGTTCTCGCGGTAGGACTGCAAGGCGGCGAGGCCGAGCACGACGGCGGCGCGGCCGTCATGGCCTGTGACGAGCGTGGGCGTGTCGTCCAGAACGGCGTCGACGAACGCCGTCATCTCCATCAGGTAACTCTGCGTGTAGCGCTCCATGAAGAAGTTGAGCGGCAGGTCGCGGTGAACGCTGCGGCTGTCGCTCAGGGTGGCGGAGTTGGGAAACGCATTTGCGGTCGAGATCATGCCGCCGCTGCCGAGGATCTCGGCGCGCTGGTCGTAGCCATACACCGCGGAGCGGCTGTTGTCGATGGTCCCGATCGCGCCGTTCGAGAACTTGAGGACCGTAACCGCCGTATCGACATCACCCAATCTGCCGATCGCCTCGTCGACCAGCACGCCGGCCGTCGAAAAGACCTCGTCAATGTCGCTGTCGATGAGAAACCTGGCCATGTCAAAGTCGTGGATGGCCATATCTAGAAACAGGCCGCCCGACACCTGGATATACGCCAGCGGCGGCGGCGCGGGGTCGCGACTGATGAGATGCAGCCGCCAGGGCCGGCCGATCTCGCCCTGGTCGACCGCCTGTCGCAGCCGACGATAGCTGGCGTCGAACCGTCGATTGAACCCGACCTGCAGTTTGGTCCCCGCGCGGGCGACCGCCGCCAGCGCGGCGTCGATCCGCGCCAGCGTGAGATCGATCGGTTTCTCGCAGAAGACATGCTTACCCGCGCGAGCGGCCTCTTCGATGATCTGGGCATGTGTGTCGGTGGCCGAACAGACCACTACCGCCTGAATGTCCGGATCGTCGAGCAGCGCGCGATACGCCGTGACCGCGCACGGCACACCGTATTCGGCCGCGCACCCACGAGCGGCTTCCTCGACCACATCCGCCACGGCCACCAGGCGGGCGCGGGGGATCTGACGGGCAAGGTGTGCAGCGTGCAGACGCCCGATGCGGCCGGCGCCGATCAGGCCAAGATTCAGCATGGCCTACGTCGACAGATCCGTCCGGCTGAACTCGGCCAGCTCCGCGGACAGGCTGTCGAGCTCCTCCCCGCCGGCCATCATCTGCACCACCTCTTCGCGCGTGACGTCCGACTTCTTGAACGTGCCGTAGCTGCGGCCGCGATTCAAGAGCGTGAAGCGATCGCCGATCGGATACGCGTGGTGGACGTTGTGGGTGATGAAGATCACCCCCAGTCCACGCGCCCGCGCCTGGGCGATGTACCGCAGCACCACCGCGGCCTCCTTGACGCCCAGCGCCGCGGTCGGCTCATCCAGGATGAGCACTTTGGCGCCGAAGTGCACCGCGCGAGCGATCGCGACCGACTGCCGTTCGCCGCCCGAGAGCGTGCCGACCGGCTGGGCGGTGTCCCGAAGCTGGATCCCCATCCTGGCCAGTTCGTCGTGCGTCACCCGGTCGGCCGTACGGATGTCGAATCGGCGGAATGGCCCCCAGCCCAGGGTCGGCTCCGAACCGAGGAAGAAGTTGCGCGAGATGCTCAGCAGCGGAATCATCGCCAGGTCCTGGTAGACGGTGGCGATGCCCACGTCGAGCGCGGCGCGCGGCGAAGCAAAACGCACCGGGTGGCCCTCGAAGAGGAAGGTCCCGCGCGTTGGCTGGTGCACGCCCGACAGGATCTTGATGAGCGTCGACTTGCCGGCGCCGTTGTCGCCGAGCAGGCACATCACCTCACCCGAGTAGACGCTCATCGAGACGTCCTCCAGGGCAATGACGTTGTCGAACTGTTTCGAGATGTTCTGCACCTCGATGAGTGGCGTACGTCCGTTGGTCGGGTGCATCCTCAGGCCCTCATGGCGCGGTCGCGGACGAATCGGTTGATCAGCACGGCAATGAGCAGCATCGCGCCGAGGACCACCTGGAACCAGTCGGCATCGACTCGAGCGAAGACGATGCCCTGCTTGACCATGCCGAAGATGAGCGCGCCCAGCAAGGCGCCAATTGCCGAACCATAGCCGCCGGTCAACAGCGTGCCGCCGACGACGACGGCGATGATCGCGTAGAACTCCTGCCCGTCACCGCGCAGGACGTCGGAGCCCGTAAACGTGACGGCCTGGATCAGGGCAACCAGACAGGCGGCGGCCGCGGTGGCCATGAACAGCGTGATCTTGACGCGGTCGACGGGGACGCCGACGTTGCGCGCCGCCTGGACATTGCCACCACAACCGAAGATCCAGTTGCCGAACGAGGTCCTGAGGAGGATCCAGGTCGCCACGGCCGCGACCAGCAGCCACCAGACGATCGAGATCGAAAAACTCGCCCCACCAAAACTGACGGTGCTGGCGAAGACGGCTTTCGCGCTGTCGAACCCGGGCGCTTTGTCGAGTCCGCCAATCTGGGTTCGGCCGGTGAGGAGTCGCGTCGCGGCGATGGTCGCGCCGCGAATGATGTACAGCGTGCCCAGGGTGACGATGAACGACGGCAGCCCGGTGCGCAGCACGAGATAGCCGTTGAAGAAGCCGATCACCAGCGCAAACGCCAGCGCCGCGGCCATCGCCAGCCAGATGTTCCAGTTGAGCTGCACCGCCAGCACCGAGACGATCATCCCCGTGGCGCCAAGGACGGAGCCGACCGACAGGTCGAATTCACCGCCGATCATCAGCAGGGCGACCGCGACCGCCAGGATGCCCAGTTCGGCGGCGACCTGCAGATAGGTGGCGGTGCCCGCCAGGCTCAGGAATCCGTTGCGGCCTGCGACGGCCGCAAAAAAGAGCCAGACGGCGACCGCCCCGGCCAGCGCGCCCATCTCTGGCCGGACCAGCAGTCGGCGGAACGAGCCGCCCCTGGCAACGCGCTCGTCAACCGGCGCCGCCGGCCGCCCAATGGCAGGCTGCGAAACACTCATGTCGAGATCCCCACCGTCGATCCCCCTGTGCGATATGGCATCCAAAACCCCTGAACAGTCCCGCCCACCGCTTCGCTGCGCTCGCTCCTTTGTAGCGCCCGATCGCGAGTTTCGGCGTAACGAGCCCAAGCCTGCACTTTGCGATCGCTACGCCGCGCCATCACTACGCCTCGCCGTCGCTACCCTTCGCCATTGCTGCGCTTCGCCATTGCTGCGCTCGCCGCTGCTGCGCTCGCTGCCGGCGGGGAGATGCGACCCGGTCGGAGCGAGCGAAGCGATGCGGTGGGCGGGATTTCGGCGAGATTCCGAAAACGCCTAGCGCGTACCAGCCTTCGACAGATCGATGACCCGCAGGGCGTTGTCCTTGGTGACGAAACCCGGGCCAGTCATCAGGACTGGGTTGGCAATCGTGTTCAGGTTGGCCTTGTACAGCTTCAGCAGCACGATTGGCAGATACCCCTGCTCATACTGCTGCTGGTCGATCGCGAACAGCATGTTCCCCTGCGAGATCGCCGTCAGCACATCCGGCGACAGATCAAAGGTGGCCAGCTTGATCGTGCCCAGTTTGCCCATCGAAGTCAGCGCCGCCAGCGCCGGCGCGGCGCCGGTGGGACCGAGCGTCATGATGCCGTCGATGGTCGAATCGGCCGAGAGCGCGGCCTGAATGCGCTGCTGCGAATCCGTCGGGTTGGCCAGGTCAACGGCCAGGACGTCAACGGTCGCGCCCGCCTTGGTGATCGTGTCCTTGAAGCCGTTGCAGCGCAGGTCAAGCGCGGCGTTGCCCACTTCCTGGTTCACGCACAGCGCGTGCTTGACCCCGGCGGCGCCCATCTGCGTGCCGCCGCCCTGGCCAGCTTCGAACTCGGTCTGGCCGATGTGCGTCAGGATGCCCAGACTCTGGGCCACGTCACTGCCCGAGTTGATGGAGATGACCGGAATACCCGCGGCAACCGCGCGTTTGATGGCCGGCCCAAGCGCGTTGGCGTCTGGAATCGAGACGACCAGACCGTCTGGATTCGAGGCCACCGCGGCGTCGATGAGTTGCGACATGGCCACCATGTCGAACCGGCCGGGCGCTTGATATTCGACGCTGACGCCCATGTCCTTGGCGGCCTGGTCGACGCCATTCTTGACGACGGACCAGAACGGATCGGACGCCTGGCCATGGGTGACGACCACGAAGCGATACGTGTTCTGCTGTGCGCTACCCGCCGCGGGTCCCGCACCGAGCACGAGCAGCCCTGCAACGACCGGCGCCAGAAATCTGAAGTAGTGAGACGTAATACGACGCATGCAATCTCCCCGAATGATCAGTAGCTCGTTGAGCCAAAAGTGCCGAAGTGTCGGTGCGAATCCTCCTTTGGTCGGGCTCAGAAAAAGTAGCGCTCGCGGGCACGCATGTCTTCCCACTCCTGACGCGCCGCGTCCACAGCCGGCATGTCACTGACTTCGGCGACCGGCACGTCCCACCAGCTGTCGTAACCCGGCACGCTGTGGAGCCGGTCGTTCTGAATGGCGATGACCGTGGTCCGCGTCTGCGCCCGGGCCGCTTGCAGCGCCGCCGCGAAATCGGCATGGGTGCGGCATGCCACCACGTGCGCCCCGAGACTGCGCGCGTTGGCCGCGAAATCCACCGGCAGCGTCTCGACCGCGCCATCCTCTTCGTCGCCAGGCAGCGCACCCGCGCGCGGGTAGACATACCGCGTGCCGAAGCCAGCCTGGCCCAACGAGCGGCTGAGCGCGCCGATGCTCTTGAAGCCGGCGTTGTCGATCAGCACGATGGTCAGCTTGTAGCCTTCCTGGATCGAGGTCACGATCTCGGACGACAGCATCAGGTACGAGCCGTCCCCGACCAGCACGTACACCTCGCGGCCCGGGTCGGCCATCTTGACCCCGAGTCCGCCGGCGATCTCAAAACCCATGCACGAGTAGCCGTACTCGAGCTGGTACTGCTTGGGGTGCCGCGCCCGCCACAGCTTGTGCAGGTCCCCGGGCAGACTGCCGGCCGCGCACACCATCACCGCTTCCGGGTCGCCCAGCTCGTTGACCGCCCCGATCAGCTCGCCCTGGCTGACCAGCGGCGTCAGCCGCACCGCGTAGATGCGCTCGACTTCGCGATCCCACTCGGCATGCAGTCCTTCCGCCAGCTGCCGATAGCTCGCCTCCACCTGGTAGTTGCCCAGAACCTCGGCGAGCTCGTCCAGGGTGACCTGGGCGTCGCCGATCAGCGCCAGCGCGGCCTGCTTGGCGGCATCGAAGCTCGCGACATTGACGTTGACGAAGCGCACGTCGGGATGCTGAAAGGCGGTCTTCGAGGCCGTCGTGAAGTCGCTGTACCGGGTGCCGACGCCGATGACCAGGTCAGCCTCTTTTGCCAGGCGGTTGGCGGCGAAGGTCCCGGTCGCACCGATAGCGCCCAGGTTCAGGGGATTGTCGTAGCGCAGGCTGCCTTTGCCGGCCATCGTCTCGCCCACCGGGATGCCGGTGCGTTCCACGAACCGGCGCAGCGTTTCAGAAGCTTCGCTGTACAGCACGCCACCCCCGGCCACCAGCAACGGTCGCCGGCTGCGGCGAATCCAGTCCGCCGCCTGTGCGAGCGCGTGCCGATCGGGGCGGTTGCGCGGGACGCGCCAGATACGTTTGTGAAAGAACGCCTCCGGATAGTCGTACGCCTCGGTCTGCACGTCCTGCGGCAGCGCCAGCGTGACCGCGCCCGTTTCGGCGGGACTGGTCAGTACCCGCAGCGCCGCCGGCAGCGCCGTGAGCAACTGCTCCGGCCGACTGATGCGGTCCCAGTAGCGGCTGACCGGTTTGAAGCAGTCGTTGACCGAGAGGTCCTGCGAATGCTCGGCCTCGAGCTGCTGCAAGACCGGTGCGACGTTGCGCCGCGCGAAGATGTCGCCGGGTAGCAACAGGACGGGCAACCGGTTGATCGTGGCCGTGGCGGCACCGGTGACCATGTTGGTGGCGCCCGGACCGATCGACGACGTGCACGCGAACGTCTGCAACCGATTTTTCATCTTTGCGTAGCCAACCGCGATGTGGACCTGGGCCTGCTCGTTACGCGACTGGTAGTAGCGAAAGTCTCGGGTCTGCTGGAGCGCCTGGCCGATGCCCGCCAGATTGCCGTGGCCGAAGATGCCGAAGCAGCCGGCAAAGAATGGCTGCTCGATTCCATCTCGCTCCACGTGCTGCTGTCGTAAGAACATGATCAACGCCTGGGCCATCGTCAGACGGGGCATGTGTGGTATCAGACCCTCGCAGGCTCACTGACGGTCACCGGTTGGCCGGTCTGCCACGACCGCGTGGCCGCCAGTGCAATCTCGAATGCTGCGAGCGCATCCGCACCGCCAACCGACGGCGGTCGCTGGTGCTGAACGCACTCCACGAAATGCTCGATCTCGGCCCGATAGGCGGTGCCGAATCGTCGTACGAAGTGGGGCGTGTCGTCGCTCTGGTGGTCACCGGCTGGCAACAGCACCTGGATGCCGCCAGATCCGGCAGTCCGTCCGACGACGACGGTGCCTTCCGAGCCAAGAACTTCGGTCCACACGTCGTAGCCGTAGCGCGCGTTGCGGCTAACCTCGACATTGCCGAGCGCGCCGCTCGTGAAGCGCAGGTTGATGACGGCGTTGTCGATGTCGCCGACGCTGGCGAAGTGATCGCACACGCACAGCGCGCCCTCGGCGGACACGCGCTCCACTTCGCTGGACATCAACCACCGCGCCAGGTCGAAATCGTGGATGCCCATGTCCACGACCAGCCCGCCACTGTGCGCCGGATTGGCGTACTCGAGCGGCGGACAGTTGGGGTCGCGGCCGACGGCTTTGAACGTGATCGGCCGACCGATGCGACCGGCGTCGATGAGCGCGCGGGCCTGCTGGTACGCCGGGTCGAACCGCCGCATGAAGCCAATTTGCAGCAGCACGCCGGCGCGCTCGACCGCCGCCAGCGCCGCGTGCGTCTGCTCGAGCGAGAGCGCCAGCGGCTTCTCGCAGAAGATGGCCGTGCCAGTCTGCGCGGCGGCAACCACTAACTCGGCATGGGTGCTGGTGGGCGTGGCGATGATGACGGCGTCGATGTCGCCGCGAGTGAAGATGTCCCCGGGCTCGCCGGTGGCCAGCGCCACGCCGGGACCCGGAAGAAGCTCTTTAGCGACGGCGGCGCGGGCGACCGGATCGGGGTCGGCCACGGCGGCGAGCTGGATGGTGGGGCCGAGCGCGGCGATGGTCTGGGCGTAGAAGCGCCCCATGCGACCGAGCCCCACCACGGCGATTTTCATCGGGGGTCGACGCCCTTCACGGGCCGTGGTAACGTTCCCTGGGAACGTTCCCTAATTCAGCCATGCGGCCCACTCTAGATCACCCCCAGAGCCCTGTCAAGCCAGCCCCGCGCCTCCCCGCCGACGCCGCCAACCGACCCCCCACCATCATCGACGTCGCCGCCTACGCCGGCGTCTCCAAGTCGGTCGTCTCGCGCGTGCTGCGCGCCGATCCCGCCGTCAGTCCCGCCCGCCGCGAGGCCGTCCTGGTCGCCGTCGACGCCCTCCGCTACCGGCCCAACGCCGTCGCCCGCAGCCTCGTCCAGCGCCGCACCTTCAACGTCGGCGTGATCGTGTCCGATCTGCACAACCTGTTCTTTGCCGAGATCCTCGACGGCATCGCCTCGGCCGCCGCCGCCGCCGGCTACAAGGTGCTGATCACCAGCGGCAACCTCGACGCCGCCGTCGAGTCCGTGGCCCTCGAAACGCTCTTGCAGTTGCGCACCGACGGCATCATCCTGGCGGGTTCGCGCCTGTCGGCCGCCGCGATCCGCGCCGCCAGCCGCTCGGTGCCGATCGCCCTGGTGACTAGCGGGATGCGGGCGCCGGGCGTCGACACCATCGCCACCGACGACGTCAAAGGCGCCTGGCTCGCGGTCGAGCATCTTGTCAACCTCGGCCATTCCCGCATCGCGATGGTCGACGGTGGCGCCGGCGCCGGGTCCGAAGAGCGGCGCCGCGGCTATGGCGCGGCCATGCACCGGTTTGGCCTGGGCCGCCACATCCTGGTCGCGCCTGGCGACTTCACCGAGGACGGCGGCCGGCACGGCACGCAGAGCTTGCTGGCCGGCCAGCCCTGGACCCGGACAAAGACGCGGCCGACCGCGATCTGTGCCGCGAATGACATGGCGGCCATCGGGGCGCTCAATGCCATTGCCGAAGCCGGTCTCGAGGTCCCCCGCGACGTCTCGGTCGTCGGCTACGACAACACCGCGCTGGCGGCCCTGCGCCACGTCTCGCTGACCACGGTGCACCAACCGCGCTTCCAGATTGGCGAGATGGCGATGACGGCGCTGCTGCGGCGATTGCAGCGGCCCGCTGCCCGCTCGAGGCACGATTTGCTGGAACCGAGCCTGGTGATCCGCCAGACCACCGCGCCGCCTACACTGTGATGTGCAGGCGCCTGTCGATCTCACCTCGCTCCTGGCGCTACGACGGCTGCAACGGCCCGATCGCCCCGATGGCGTAGCGCGCATCGTCACCAGCTTCCTGGCCGAGAGTGGCCTCCGCCTCGAAGCCCTGCGCCGCGCCGTGGCCGCGGGCGACGCCCGGGCGCTCGAGGATGCGGCGCACGCGCTGAAGGGCATCACCGGCACGGTTGGTGCAAACCAGATGCATGACCTCGCGATGCGCCTCGAACACATCGGGCGTGACGGGCACACCGCGGGCGCGGCGACCATGCTGACCGAGTTGGAATCGGCTCTGGAGAGCGCGCGGCCGATCTTTGATCGGTTGCGGGCCGCTGTCTGAAGGCCGGATCTTGCGCTTCACAGCTGTTGGGGGACTGGACCTGGTGACCGGTGTGCTCATGCTGAGTGGAGTCGTGTTGATCGCCGGCTCCCTGGTCGCGGCCACAACGCTGCTGACGCCCGTGCAGTCTGGCGCTGCCGCAGAGGCCGCCACGCGTACACCGGCACCAACGCTCGGAACGCGGCCGTCCGTGGTCCTCGCGGCCGATCAGGTTGCCACGGTGCTGTTTGTCGATGCCTCGACCGGCGCGGGCAGCGCGACGCGGTCCGGCGATCGGGTCGACGTGCTCGGCTACTTCTCGCGCCAGGTCATCGGGTCCGAAAGTGAAACGCGCCTGCTGTTGCCAGACGTTCCAGTGCTGACGGTCGACCATTCTGGTTCGGGCGTCGCGCTGACACTGGCCGTCTCGCATGACGGGGCGCTCCTGTTGCAGGAAGCCCTCGCCATCGGCGCGCGTCCGTTCGTGACCCTGCGCGCGATGCCGGCCATCCCCGACGCCGCGGGCGTGCCGCGGAGTTTTTCGGATTCCGATCTCGCCGATCGTCTCGCGGGGCTTCGCTAGCGTGTTCGTCGGACTCGTCGCTGGCGCTGGTGCAGTCGGCGTGGTGGCGCTGACGACTGGCATCTATCGGCTCCGGCGCCGCGGCATCACGTCCCGGCGGTACGCCGCCCTCCTGGCCAGCGAACCGTTGTCGGTGTACGTTGACCCGAGCGTCCAGGCGGTCGCTCCGGAGCGATCGCAGTGGCAGATCCAGTTCCGGCATGCGCTCGCGGTGATCGAGGCACGCAGTAGCCTCGTCCGCGGCCCGACGATCGCCCTGGCGTGTGTCTGTGGTCTGGTCGGGTTGGCGACGGTGACCCCCGCCCTGATCGCCGCGGCGGTGCTCGCCGCCGCGGCGGCCTACGCGCTTGGGACAACGGAGCGTCGCTGCCGACGCGTCGAGGCTCAGGCGCTGAATGCCTTGCAGTTGCTCTCTCAAGGTTTGCGTGCGGGCTACAGCGTGCCGCAGGCCATTGCGCTGGTGGCGCGGCACAGCCCAGAGCCGACCGCGTCCGAGTTTTCACTGGCGGCTCAAGAGATCTCGATTGGCGTCCACCTCGCCGATGCCATCGCTCGGCTCGCCCTGCGCACCCGCAACCCGGACTACAACCTGGTGGCGATCATCGTGCGCGTCCAGTACGAGGTCGGCGGCAATCTGGCCCAGATCCTGGACTCGGTCGGCAACACGCTCCGCGAGCGGTTCGATCTGCGACGCCAGCTGAACGCCCTCACCGCCCAACAGCGCCTGTCGTCGATGATCCTGACGGGGCTGCCCTTCGGGCTCCTGGCGTTCTTGTTTGTGATGGATCGATCGTTCGTCGACCCGCTCTTTACCCAGCCGATCGGCCAGCTGCTGCTCATCGTCGCCGGGGTGATGGTGCTCATCGGCTGGACGATCATGCGGTCCATGGGCCGCATTGAGGTATGAGTGTCGTGACGCTGGACCCGCGGGTGGTTATTGCGATTGGCTCCGGGCTGGGCATGGCTTTGCTCGGTGCGGGGTTGGCGCGCTGGCTTGGCCGTCGTCACATGCAGCTTCGATTGCGGACGCTGGCGTCGCAATGGAGCCAGACCGGTGCGCTCGAGGAACCATTGCGCGGCCTCACTCTGCGCGATCTCGCGCGGCGGCTCGGGACGCGACTTGGCGCGCGTCTCCCTGGCGAAGTCGGGTTGCTCGCGACGCGCGTCGACCGTGCTGGCCTGGCGGGCCGAGGCCTGCAGGTGGAGATCCTGGGCTGGAAAGCCGTCGGTCTGGCCGTTGGCGGCGTGGTTGGCCTGATCGGGCTGGCGAAGCTGGGCGCGCCCGGCGCGATCGTGCTGCTGATCAGCGTGCTCGTCGGCTGGTTTGGCATCGACGTCGTGCTGGCGCGGCGCCACGCGCAGCGTCGGCGGGCCATCTTGCACGACCTGCCGACCGTTATGGACCTGCTGGTGCTGAGCCTGGAGGCTGGCATGGGTCTGGATCGCGCCATGCGCACCGTTGCGCGCGAGTACCGGTCGGCCCTGTCCGACGAGATGGGGCGCGTCCTCACCGACCTCGACCTGGGCGTGGGGCGCGGCGACGCGTTCGAACGCATGGCCGCACGGGTCGGGGTCGAGGACCTGCAGGCGGTCAGTCGGGCGATCGTCCAGAGCGAAGAACTGGGCGTGAGCCTGGTCGGCGTGATGCAGAACCAGTGTCGCGAGGTGCGCATGTCGCGGCGCCGGGCCGCCGAAGCGGAGGCGTTGCGGACCCCCGTCAAAATGCTGATTCCGCTGGTTGTCTTCATCTTGCCGACCCTGTTCATGCTGCTGCTCGGCCCGGTTGGCCTGCGGGCCGGCGCGGCCTTTACGGGTGCCCCGGTGCCATGAGTCTCCAGGCACCGATCAGTCCGGCCAGCGTCGCCGTCGTTGACCTGTACGTGGCGCGCGGGCGGCTGCGCGCCGAGATTCCGATGCTCGGCTTCACGCGGCTGTCGGACCTGTTCAACAACGCGCCTGGCGAATTCATTGGCACGTCGATGCGCATGGCTGCGACGATCAACGGCATCGCTGGGCTCCGCCGCGACCTCGTCGTGCGATTGCGGGACGTGCGCCTGGTACGCCCGATCGAGGAGAACTCTGGTCCCGTGTGGCTGGGGGCGCGCCGCGATCGCATGACGGCGCGCGTCGTCATGGACCTGGATGACTGGCAAGTGACCGGCGACCTGCACCTCGTGGACCGCATCCCGTGGCTGGACTTCGCCGCCGCGGTTCAGAACCGCTTTATCTCGGTAAGCAATGCCAGCGTCCGTTTCGTCGGGGTGGCCGAGCCCCTCGAGTGTGCGTACATGCTGGTCAACGGGGCACGCATCAGCGCGCTGTACGAGGTGGCGTAGCCACATGCGTTCGCTTCGCGCCGCGCTGGTCATTGGCTGCGCTGGGTTGCTGACTTTCGGAGCGGTCTTCGTCGTCTTGCAGGCGGGCAGCCCCGATGTGGCGCCTGACCTGGTCGAGGTCACCCTGACCCCCGTGGCGCCGCCAAGCGATTCAATCGCGCTGGTGATGACCCCGGGCCGGATCGCGGTCGGGGTCCCGAGTACCGGGTTCCTACCCCTGTTGCTCGACCTGCAACCGGGTGACCGCCTCGACGTCCTGGCCAGCCTGCCGTCGCCGACCGATAGCCGGCCGGTCAGCGTGGTGGTCGTGAGCGGCGCAACGGTCCTGCGGCCGGCAACGGCGACCGACGCGTTGCTGCTCGAGGTGTCCGGACCAGACGCGATCGCGCTCGCGCACCTCGTGCTGGGTGGGACGCATCTGGCCTTTACGGTGTGGCCGGCCGGTGGCAATCCGCCCCTGCAACAGCCGTTGGACGAGCAGACCGCGCGTGCCCTGCTCGGCCTGCCGGCGCTCGCGGTGCCGAGCGTGGCGACCTCGACGCCGGCACCGACCCTGGCGCCGTACCCGACCGTGGCGCCGACCGCGACCCCACGCCCGACCAGCTACGTCGTCCAGGCCGGCGAGTCCCTGTACAGCGTCGCGAGCCGGCTCGACGTGAATCCGGGTGCGCTGTGGTGGGCCAATCGTGCGCTGGTCGATCCGACGGTGCCGCTGCTGGCTGGCACCACGCTGCGGGTGCCGCTGAGCGCGGGGTTTCTGTATCAGGTTCAGCCAGGCGATACCTGGGACAGCGTGGCGACCACGTTCGGAATGCCAGCCTCCGACATCTGGCTCCGCAACGCGTTGCCAGCGAGTTCGACGCTCGTGTCGGGGATGCTGCTGTTGATTCCAGCGGCGTCGTGACGGTTCAGCGGCGCGCCGCCGGCTCGGCGATCCGCGCCCGCACCTGGTCGAACAGGGCCAGGAGCGCGCGGCCGAAGGGCGATTTGTGCTGATACAGGCTCGGCGGGCGGCCCTCGTTCACCGCCTGCGTCAGCTCCGCTCCCGCCGTTGGGAGCTGGTGGATCGCGCGCGAGTCCAGCGCGTTGGCGATGTCGTCGATCGACAGACCCGCCAGATTGCTGGCCCGATTGAGCACGAAGCACATGCGATCGTCGGGAAAGCCAAGTGTCCGCGCGACGTGCAGGAAGTGGCGTGCACTGCGGAGTGTCCCGAGGTGCGGTGTCAGGACGACGACGTACAGGTCGGCCAGCTCCAGCACGGCCAGCATCCGATCGTCATACGTGAGCGCGGTGTCGATGACGACCACGTCGTACATCTGTGCCAGCGCCCCGAGCACGAGCCGCACGTGTTCGGAAGTCAGCACTTCGGCCTGTTCTGGGTTTGTCGGCCGTGGCAGCACCTGCAGGCCGCCGCGGTGTTTGGCCATGACCTGGTCGATCAAGCGCGCATCCAGCGCGTCGGTGTGCGGCACGAGGTCGAGGATGGTGCGCTGGGGCGCCAGGTCGAGGTGCAGCGTGGTGTCGCCGGCGAGGAAATCGGCGTCGACGAGCGCGACTTTGGCTTGCCCGGGGTCGCGGAACAGCAGCGCCAGGTTCACCGCGATGGTCGTGGCGCCCACGCCGCCCTTGGGACCCAGCACCACGATCCGCTTGCCGACACGCCGCCGCGTCGAAACGTCGCTCGAGGTCCCGCTGGCCACCTGCATGCGGCGTGCGGAGGAGCGCCCGTGGACGTCGCGAATCGTTTGAAACAGCTGCGTGCCGTTGCCAAACGGCTTGAGCACGTAGCCCTGCGCCCCGGCCGACATGGCCTTTTGCAGGAAGTCGATGCGCTCCTCCGAAGTGACCATGATCACCGCGCCGTGGGGCGCTCGGCTCGACACCAGCCAGGTGGCCTGGATGCCATCCAGGTCGGGCATGTGGATGTCCATGAGGACAATGTCGGGCTGCACCTCAGCGGCCCGACGGACGGCCTCCTGACCGTTCGAGGCGGTCGCCACCAGCTCCATGTCCGGCTGAGCGTCGAGCAACATGCCCAGCGTCTCGCGAATCGTGGCGCTATCGTCGACCGCGAGCACGCGAATCGTGTTTTGTCCAGGTCCAGGTCCGGGTCCGGGTCCGGTGTTCACCTCAGGCACAGGCTTGCCCTGTGCACTCAGCCCACGAGCGCCGAAGTGTTAACCAGGATGATGATGGGATCGCCCATCAGCGCGCCGACCAGGGGCGTGAGACTGTGAAACCGATATGTTCCGCTCACCTTGAAGTAACTGTACGTCAGGCCCGGGAGGGTCGTCGTGGTCCCGGTCAGCGACAGGACCGAGGTATCGATCCCGATCGCCAGATTGAGGCCGGCCTTGGTGATGGCATCCGTCGGCTGGAACAGCGGATCGTTGGCGTGGGCCGCGCCATACCGGCTCGCCTCGCGGGCAACATTCGCCACCACCGTGTAGGCGAGGTACGCCCGGGCGATGTCGAAGGTGCCCAGCACCAGGAGCAGGAAGATCGTGCTGGCCAGCGCAAACTCAACCAGCGCCTGAGAAGAACGTCGCAGATGGGCTCCATTATGGGTATAACGCGTGGCCGAAAAAGAGGCCAGGTGCTGGTCGTGTTTGCGATCACCGCCGCGTCGATGCTGGCCGTGGTCGGCCTGCTCTACACCTTCGGCGTCGTGCTCGCCCAGCGCCGGTCGCTGCAGACCGCGGCCGACGCCGCGAGTTTGAGTGGCACGTGGCAAATCATGCAGGAGTGGGCGAGCGACAATCGCTCGGACGGGGCGGTCCTGCTGGCCATCACCCGGTTCGCGACGACCAACGGACTTCCCTCGGACGGCACGACCGCGGACGCGACGTACCTCTCGGCGTGGTATCTGGACGCGAGTGGTGGGCTGTTGCCCACGCCGAATGGTGTTGGCAGCGTCGGCACGTTCATCCCGGCTGGCGCGCGCGGCGTCAAGGTCGATGTGACGAACCGGGTCTCGCAGGTCACCGTGAAGGCCAGCGCGTCCGCCACCGCCCGGGCGACGCAACCACCGCTGACGGTCAGCCAGGTGCTGCCGCTGGCAGTCAACCGGTTGGCCTACGTCCAGCAGGTCACGTACGATCTGTTCGCCGATCACCCGCAACCCGGTGGTTGGCCGACGCTCAATCTGTCCGGCGCTGCGCCCTCGGCCGCGAACGAACAGTCCTGGAGCGACGGTCAGAACCCCGTCGCGATGACACAACCGGTCGACGTCACGCTCGCCGATTCGGCCTATTTCGATTCGGTCGTGGCCGGCCTGCGCGACAATGTCCGCCGCCAGCAGTTGTTTGACGCGGCCAATCAGCCGTACGCGCTGGTGACGCTGCCGATGTACGAGCCGTCGATGACCACCGGGACTAGCGTGCACATCGTCGGCTTCGCCCAGATGAAGATCCGCGCCGCCGACATCATCGGCGGCGCCAGCCCCAGCGCCACGGGGACGTTCATCCCCTATGCGCTGGTCGCCTATGGCACGCTCAGCATCCCGACGTTCGACCTTGGCGCAGCGCTCGTCGGCATTGTTTCGTGACTCGGGCGGCGGCCCACTTCGTGCTGCTGTGCAAAGCGAACCGGGGTCCTGCATGAATACCAATCCAGACAAACCCAGCTGGGTCGACGCGCTCGAAGAAAGCCTGCTGCTGGCCATAAGCCTGTTCGCGCTGATCACCTGGGTGGTCCTCATCGCGGTCCTTGGCCATTAGTCAACGGCTTTCGGGACGGCCTGAGGAGGGCTCGCCTACGCTCTCAGCGTGAAACGGGCCGGCGTGTCGCTCACCTGCCTGGTGCTGCTGGCCGCGTGTGCCGCGCCCGCCCCGCTCGAGCCGAAGCCGGCCCCGGTGCAGCCGTCGCCGGTAGCGACCGTCGTCGAAGTCCAGACTGCCAGCCGCACCTCCCCGGTCCCGGTCCCCGTGGTCCGGCCAGTCGCCTCGCCGAGCCCGCTCGCGTTGCCCCTCTCCGTGATGGCCGGCCGCAGCGGCGCCGACGTGCGCGTCGCGCTGAATCTGCAGTTCCAGGAACAGGTGTTTCTCAGCGCCGCGGCGATGGACGCCGCTAGCGGCGCGCGACTGGACGAGCTCATCGGCGTTTCGGGCACCCTCGACCAGAGTTCGATTGCCCTCGCCGAGACTTTCGGGTCCGTCAAGGGACAGCCCACGGCCGAGGCGCTGCTGGATGCCTGGCGCCGGCTGGTCGGTGACCTGATCCTGTACGCGCAGGGCCAGCAGTCCGCGGCCACGGCCGACCTCGAGCGACGCCGACCGGCGTTCGCGGCGCAGCTGGCTTTGCCCGGGCTCTCACCGGCCGCGGCCGAGGATCTGCTGCGGACGTTTCTCCAGGCTCAGCTGGCGCTGGCCGATGTCCTGGTCAGCCACGATGCCAGCCAGGCAGATCAACGCCTGCGCTCGGCCGCCGCCGCGAGCGACGCGCTGGCTCGACCCCTCGCCGCCGCCATCGCCGCGAAGTTGCCTTCTCAGGCGCCTCCGCCGACCGAAGGGCTCGATATCGACCTGCGGATTGCGCTGGCGCGCTCGCTACAGGCGCACACCTATCTCACCGGCGCGGCGGTGGATGCGGCGGCGGATGGTCGGAATGGCGAGGCGCAGGCGTTTGGCCAAACGGCCGACCTCAACGCGACCGACCTTGGGACGCTGCTCGGCGGGGTGTACGGGCCAGAGCTCGGCACCGGGGTGGCCGATCGTCTGCGCGCCGAGACCGCGGCACTCGTGTCGGTTGCCTCCGGGGGCGACCGACCTCAAGCCGCGGCGGATCTGGTCCGCATCCGCGGCGAGCTCGATGGCCTGCTGTCGGGCGCGAATCAGCTCTTACCGCCGGGTCTGGTGGGCCAACAACTCCGCGCCAGCGATCAGCCGCTGCTCACCGCCGCCGACGCCTTTGCCGCGCGAGATTTCGGGACGGCGTTCACCCGCCTGCGCGAGAGCGCCCGTCAGAGCCAGAAAGCCGCCGACTCAGTCGCCCTGAGCATCGTCGACCGCTACCCCGCCCGCTACTTCGCCCTGCCGACGCCGACGCCTTCGTCAGACTAGGCTTCGGGCTTCGCGGCCACGATCACCTGCGCGGGCCGCAGGATGCGCTCGCCCTTGCGATAGCCCTGTCGCACGATCTGCAGGACGTGTCCTTCGGGCACGTCTTCGCTCGGCTGACTGCCCAGCGCCTCGTGCTCGCGCGGGTCGAACTCGGCGCCTTCGGCAGAGATGCGCTGCACGTCGTCCGCCGCCAGGAGCCCCCGCAAATTGCGATCGACCAGCGCGATGCCTTTGCCCCAATTGGACTCGAGGTCCTCCGGCGCCGCGTTCGACAGGGCGCGTTCGAAGTCGTCGAGCACCGGCAGCAGGCGCTGTAGAAACGCGACGTTGGCGTCGCGCGCCTGCTGGGCGCGCTCCTCCTCGGTGCGGCGACGGTAGTTAATGAAGTCGGCCTGGGTGCGCTGCGCCAGGCGGAGGTATTCGTCTGCTTTTTGTTCGAGCTCGGCCAGCTCAGCGCGCAGGGTATCGAGGTCGTCGGTCGCCGGGAGAGTCGAATCTTCGTCGACGGGCGGCTCGACGGGCTGGTCGTCTGTGGCTGGCCTGAAAAAATTATCGGATTGCACGGACATCGTCCAAAGTATATGATGAAACGCACACAAAATGTATCGCGAACCGCATCAAGTTTCAAGCACGGCGGCCCGCCGCGCCCACGACGCACTCTACGTCATCAGTGTGGCAGCTCGGCTCGTCGAGCTGCATCCCACCACCTTGCGAAAGTACGAACGCGTCGGGTTCCTCGAACCCAGCCGCACCCCCGGTCGCACGCGGCTGTACTCGCTGGAAGATATTCATCGACTGCGTCAGATCAAGCGTCTGGTCGAAGAACGCGAGATGAACCTCGCCGGGGTGCAGATGGCCCTAGACTTAACCGAATTGCTCGGCGAAATCTCGACCGCTCTGGATCAGGCCCACGATGTGGCTGCTTTGCGCCGCCGCGTTCAGGCCCCGCTGCGGGCCGCGTTTGCAACTCTTGGAGCACTGGATTAGTCACATTCTTATGCATGCACAACCACCGACAGCCGTTTCTCTGCGGCTGATGAGCAAGAAAGGCTAGGTGAGAGGACTATGGCGAAAGTATTGGGGATCGATCTCGGCACCACCAACTCGGTGGTGGCCATCATGGAAGCCGGCGAGCCGACGGTGCTTGAGAACGCCGAAGGTAGTCGTCTCACACCGTCGGTGGTGGCGGTCAATCCGAAAACAGGCGAGCGCCTGGTCGGTCAGGTCGCCCGCCGGCAGGCCATCACCAATCCTGAAAACACCATCTTCAGCGTCAAGCGCTTCATGGGTCGCAAATTCGACGACGCCGAGGTGCAGAAGGCGCTGAAGTTCGTGCCGTACAAAGTCGCCAAGGCGTCCAACGGCGACGTCCGCGTGGTGCTGAACGGCAAGGAGTACAGCCCGCCGGAAGTCTCGGCGATGATTCTGCAGAAGCTCAAGGCCGACGCCGAATCCAAGCTGGGCGAGAAGATCACGCAGGCCGTGATCACCGTGCCCGCGTACTTCAACGACAGCCAGCGTCAGGCCACCAAGGACGCCGGCAAGATCGCCGGCCTCGAAGTCCTGCGCATCATCAACGAGCCGACGGCCGCGTCACTGGCGTACGGCCTCGACAAGCAGGGCAAAGATGAGGTCATCGCCGTGTACGACCTGGGCGGCGGCACCTTCGACATCTCGATCCTGTCCGTCGGCGAAGGTGTCTTCGAAGTCAAGGCCACCAACGGCGATACGTTCCTGGGCGGCGACGACTTCGACCAGCGCATCATCGACTGGATCGTCGACGAGTTCAAGAAGGACCAGGGCATCGACCTGCGGCAGGACCGCATGGCCCTGCAGCGACTCAAAGAAGCCGCTGAGAAGGCCAAGATCGAGCTCAGCTCGACCCAGACAACTGAGGTCAACCTGCCCTTCATCACCGCCGACGCTAGCGGCCCCAAGCACCTGTCGCTGAATCTGACGCGGGCCAAGCTGGAACAGCTGGTGGGCGACCTGGTCGAGCGCACGAAGAGCCCGGTTCAGCAAGCCCTGAAGGACGCGGGGCTCAATCCCAGCGAGATCAACGAGGTCGTCCTGGTCGGCGGCCAGACCCGCATGCCGGCGGTCCAGGAGATGGTCAAGCAGGTCTTCGGCAAGGAGCCCCATAAGGGCGTCAATCCCGACGAGGTCGTGGCCATCGGCGCCGCCATTCAGGCGGGCGTGCTCATGGGCGAAGTCAAAGACATCCTCCTGCTGGACGTCACGCCGCTCACGCTGGGGGTCGAGACGTACGGCGGGGTGATGACCACCATGATCCCGCGCAACACGACGATTCCGACCTCCAAGACCGAGACCTACACCACCGCCGCCGATGCGCAGACGAGCGTCGAGGTCCACGTGTTGCAGGGCGAGCGGCCGATGGCGACCGAGAACAAGTCGCTGGGGCGGTTCATCCTGGACGGCATCCTGCCCGCGCCGCGAGGCGTGCCGCAGGTCGAGGTGACGTTCGACATCGACGCCAACGGCATCCTCAACGTCTCGGCCAAAGACAAGGCCACCGGCAAGGAACAGAAGATCGTCATCCAATCGTCCAGTGGGCTCACCGACGCCGAGATCAAGAAAATGGTCCAGGACGCCGAGGAGCACGCCGCCGACGACGCCCGCCGGCGCGAGGAGATCGAGGTCAAGAACCACGCCGACAGCGCCCACTATCAGGCGGAGAAGATGCTCCGCGAACAGGGCGACAAAATGCCCGAGCCGCTCCGCATCCAGGTGGCGGAAAAATCTTCAGCGGTGAAGCGCGCGCTGGATGCCGGCGACGTCGAAACGATGAAAACCGCGCTGGAGGAGCTTCAGCAGGCGATGATGGCCGTTGGCCAGGCCGTGTATGGCGGCGGTAGCCCAACTGAGGACGGGCCAGCCGAGCCGGGCAGCAATGGCCAGGGTGGCCCGGGGTCACCCCAGGGCACGGTCGAAGGCGAATACCGCGAGGTCTAGCCAGAACCGGGGGTCAAGCCGCGCGCGGCGTCGGCTTGACCCTGTGCACGCCGTTCGATGGCTGACCAGCCTGGTGGACGCGCCGGACTCCGAGGTCGATCGCGAGCAGACTGGTCGTGGCCATGTCGTCGTCGATGCAGCCCTCTTCGAAGAGCCGCCAGATGGCCGCGCGCGCCAACTCGACCGGGTCTTCCCGAACGTGCGCGGGAGTTCTGCTGGTTGGCATCGAGCTAGTCCTCGACGTCGGAGAAACGCAGCCTGCGTACCCGCCCGGGCCTCGGTGTGTTACAGAATCGCGCCGATCGTTGCATTTCGCCGGTCGATTGCTGATCCACGCGCGGGGTTCGGCCCTACGGCGTCCGCGTCGGCGCCGCGGGCGTGAGGTTGCCCACGATGACCGGCACGGCGACCGTGCCAACTCGGCCAGAGCTGGACTGGGCGAGCACAAACACGGCGTGCTGATTGCCGGCCGCCGAGGCAGGGATCTGGACCGTCAGCCGAAAGCCCGAACTGGCAAACTGGTCGCCGAACGCCGCGCCGCGGGCGGACGCGACGCCGTCGCCGCCGTGACGCTACAGAGGCTAGTCCCCGTATTGCACGGAGAACTGGTTGTCGAACCAGTCGAAATAGTCGTGCACGAAGATGTTGTCGGCGCCAACCAGCGCCCGCACCTTGGGTTCAATGCTGGCCACGTGCGAGCTCTTGATCGGGCAACTCTCACAGGCGCCCTTGGCGTACACCGTGACGTGGTACTCACCATCGCGCTCTTCGGGTGGCAGGTACGACAACGACGGGCGCCAGCTGGTGAGCATATCCTGGCCCATCACGTCTGAGGCGGCCCGTAGGACTTCATAGTCGAACTCTTCGGCGCGGATCTCCTCCAACGCCGCCACGATTTTGTCCAACATCGGATCGGCGGCGTGAACGGCGGGAGAGACGTCAGCGGTCATACGAGCGTTCTGGTTATAGCCGAGCTTGCCATACTTCCGGCGGAATACGCTCACGCGCGGCCAGGTTCTAAGGGTTGAGTATGAGCGAAAACAACTTCAATCAAGAGATCATCGACCAGTTCCGAGCAAACAACGGAACCATGGTTTCCGGCGTATTCAAAGGGGCGCCCCTGCTGCTGCTGACCACCACTGGCGCGAAAAGCGGCCAGACCCGCGTCAACCCATTGGCCTATACGCGAGACGGCAACCGCTACGTGATCATCGCCTCCAAGGCCGGTGCGCCCACCAATCCGGACTGGTACCACAATGTTTTGGCCCATCCTGAGGTGACCATCGAAGTCGGCCCAGACCGTGTCGCCGCCCGAGCCAGCGTCGCCGAAGGCGCCGTTCGAGATCGCCTCTACGCCGCCCAGGCAACCCTGATGCCCGGCTTCGCCGAATACGAGCGCAAAACCACCCGCCGCATCCCCGTGGTCATCCTGGAACCGATTGGCGGCTAAAGCCCAGCGCCGCACGTCTTGCAGGCCCAACCAGGTCTAGCCGCGATTGCCCCGCCGCGTCGCTGCGGGGCTCACCAGGTGCCGGCAACTGCCCCGTCCGCGGCGCGAGGCTGCCGCACGCAGTTGCACTGGCGGTAGCAACGACGCGATCCTCGGCGGGCGCGGTCTGAATCGTCTGAGTCGCCGACAGGACGTCGGCCAGAAAGCCGGTCACGCCCGCGGTCGCGTTCCGAGCCGCGCGCCGATAAGTGCGCCATTGTGACGTCGGCATGACGCTTTTGGCCCGCCGCGTGACGCTTCGCGTGACGCCCGGCTGCCTACGGTACGCACGATGCTGGCTTGCATTTCGACCGCCGCGGTAGTGGGACTCGAGGGGCGACTCGTCGAGGTCCAGGTCGACATCGCGCAGCAAGGGTTGCCGAATTTCTTCCTGGTGGGGCTGCCGAATGGGTCGGTGAAGGAGGCGCGCGAGCGAGTGCGCACGGCGATCAAGAACAGCGGGCTGGTGTTTCCGTTGCGGCGGATCACCGTCAATCTGGCGCCGGCGGAGCTGCCCAAGCAGGGACCTTCCTACGACCTGCCGCTGGCGCTGGCGATCCTGGTCGCTTCCGGCCAGGTTGACCAGCCGCCGCCGAGCGCGATGTTTCTGGGCGAACTGTCGCTGGATGGCCAGGTCCGGCACACCCACGGCATCCTGCCGATGGTCGCCACCGCCCGAACGGCGGGCCTGAAGCACGTCTACGTGCCCGCCGACGACGCTGCCGAGGCGGCGCTGCTGGACGGCGTGGACATCGTGCCCACGCCCTCGCTGGCCCACCTCGTGGCGCATCTGCGCGGCGACATCGTCCTGCCGCCAGCGGCGCCTACCGACCTGCGCAATGGCCGCGCCCCGGACGACGTGCTGGACCTGGCGGAGGTGCGCGGCCAGGAGCACGCCAAACGCGCTCTGGAGATCGCCGCCGCGGGTGGACACAACGTCCTGATGACCGGCCCGCCCGGGGCCGGCAAGACGCTGCTCGCACGCGCCCTGCCCGGCATCTTGCCGCCGATGACCGCCGACGAGACCCTGGAGGTGACCCGCATCTACTCTGTCGCGGGCGTCCTGGCGCCGGACACGCCGGTCGTCGGCAGCCGGCCGTTTCGCGCGCCGCACCACACCGTCAGCTATGCCGGCCTGGTGGGTGGCGGCAGCAATCCGCGACCGGGCGAGATCAGCCTGGCGCACCGTGGCGTGCTGTTTCTGGACGAGCTGCCCGAGTTTCAACAGCGCGTGCTGGAAGTCATGCGCCAGCCTCTCGAGGACGGCCTGGTCACGATTGCCCGCGCCCGCGAAACACTCACCTTTCCAGGCAAGTTCGTGCTGGTGGCCGCGCGCAATCCGTGCCCCTGCGGCTACTACGGCGATGTGGCGCGAGCGTGCATCTGCCCCGAAGCGATCGTGACGCGCTATCAAAAGCGCCTGAGCGGGCCGATGCTCGACCGCATCGACCTGCATCTCGGGGTGCCACGTGTGGACTTTGACCGGCTCACCAGCGACGAGCTAGGTGAACCCTCGGCGACGATTCGGGCGCGGGTCATCGCCGCCCGCGAACGGCAGTGGCAGCGGTTCGCCGGGCGGCCGGCGGTGAGCTGCAACGCCGATATGCGGGTGCCCGACATGCGCACCTGGTGCCACCTGGACGCGTCCGGCGCGCTGCTGATCCGGACCGCCGTCGAACGCCTGGGGCTGAGCGCCCGCGCCTACCACCGCGTCCTGCGCGTGGCCCGGACCATCGCCGACCTCGCCCTGGCCGACGAGATCGAGCCCCTGCACCTGGCCGAAGCCGTGCAGTACCAGCCCCGCGGCGCCGAGCAGTGAACGTGTCGTTCCCGACTTCCCGACATCGTGCCGCAGTGCGCTGAAGAACAGCACCTTGCGCTCAACCAGGCGGTCAGGCCCGATGACGTTTTCAGCGAGGCTTGCCGCTTGCTGGGCGGCCTGCACCGAGTGCGTCCATACGTCGCCGCCAACAGGCGCATTGTTGGCTTCGATCAGCCGTTGCAGGCAGTCCCGGAAAGCGTGCGCCAGCGTTTCTCTGTACGTGATCACCTCGACAGTGCGTTGGGACTGAGCGGCCTTGCGCGGGCCAATCGTCAGCGTGCGCTGGCGGTGACCGCCGAAGTTGCGGCCGCACACCTGGTCGAACTGCACGAAACAACAGCCCTGGATTCTCGACCTACTCAGAGGTAGGCGCGAAACGTATGCTCAGGGCGCACAGTTGGCCCGGCTCGGGCCCGCATGATCGAGTGATCACCTCGCAGGCCTGGCAAGCTAGCGGCTGGGACAAGCCGGTATGGTGAGACCGCACGATGTTTCAAGACCTCCACGTGGTCGACTTTCACGCCCACTTCCCCGTCCGTGGCGACGTGTCGGCAGCGGGTGGCGGTGTGCGCCAGTACGCGGCGGGGACACCGGCGGCCGAGCAAGCGGCTTACATGCGCGCCCAGTCCGAGCGCTATCGCGCGGCATGGCGTCTGGCGTGGGATTTTCCCCGGCCAGAGCCCGAGCCGGAAGCTGATCCAGGGCCCGACGGCGCCCGGGCGGCGGCGGACGTACTCGCCGACCGCTGGCTAGCCGAGCTTGACCGCTACGGCATCGATCGCATCGGCTTCGCCACCGGCGGCGGCAACGACATGCTGGCCCACGCCGTGGCGCGGCATCCTGACCGGTTCATCGGCTTCGCCCACCACGACCCGTTCAGTCCCGGCGCTGCTGACGAGATGCGCCGCGCCGTCACCAAGCTCGGGCTGCGCGGCTTGAAGATCCTGGCGCCCGCGCTGGAGCGACGCATCGACGATCGCGAGCTGTATCCGGTCTGGCAGGTGATCGAAGAACTCGGGGTGCCAGTCCTGATCCACTTCGGCATGCTCGGCGGCGGTGGCGGCATCTCGTGGAACGAACGCGACAATCCCGGCGCGCTCGAGCAGGTGGCGCGCGACTTTCCGACCATCCAGTTCGTCGTCCCGCACTTTGGCATTCAGTACGTCAAAGAGCTGCTCTTCCTGT
The DNA here is from genome assembly GCA_035309865.1 of Chloroflexota bacterium. Lineage (GTDB taxonomy): Bacteria > Chloroflexota > UBA6077 > UBA6077 > CF-72 > CF-72. The sequence continues at coordinate 59,477 of DATGER010000019.1, read as the reverse complement.
GCTGGGCCTGCGAGAACGTGCACGTCGACACGTCGGGCTCGAACCAGTGGACGCGCTGGATGCCGTACCCGCTCACGCTCGACGACCTGATCCGCAAGTTCTACGAGACGGTCGGCCCCGAGCGCATTCTGTTCGGCAGCGACTCGAGCTGGTTTCCGCGTGGGTTCAGCATTCGTTATCTTCAAGATCAGATCCGCGCATGTCGCTTCATGAATCTGCCCGATGCGGCGCTGCGCCAGATTTTCGGCCGCAATGCCGTCCGTTTATTTCGCCTGGGAGGTGACTGACCATGCAGCCAGTGAATCGCCGCCAGCTCTTGCAGCTCACATTTGGGGCGGCCGCGGCCGGGCTGCTGTCGGCTTGCGCCGCGAACTCGACGGCCAAGCCGAACGCGGCGCCCACGTCGCCGCCGGCGGCACCCGCGCAGCCCACCACGGCCGCGGCCCAACCGCAAGCGCAGCCCACCCCGGCGGCAGCGGCGGCTCAACCCACCACGGCAGCGGCTCAGCCCACCGCGGCAGCCGCGGCCCAGGCTGCGCCCGCGGTGGCCGGCCAGAAAGTCACCATCGAGTACTGGCAGTACTTCTACCAGTCCAAACAGGACCTGGTGAACACCCTGATCCAGGACTTCCAGAAGGCCAATCCGAACATCGAGATCGTCCACAACAGCACGATCCCGTACGAGCAGTACCAGCAGAAGCTCGCCGCCGCGGCGCCCGCGGGTCAGGGACCTGACGTCGTCAATCTGTACTACGGCTGGCTCGGTAAATTCACCCAGTCCGGCTACTTGCAGGAACTCCCCACCGGCGCGTTCCCGGCCGCGACGCTCGAAAAGGACTTCTTCCCCGTCGTGCAGGGCGCCAAGCTACAGGGCAAGTACTGGGGTGTACCCACCGCGGTGCGGACGCTCGCGCTCTTCTACAACAAGGACCTGATGACGGCGAGTGGCGTGGACCCCAACAAGCCGCCCACCACCTGGGAAGAGTTCGTGGACATCGCGCTGAAGACCACCAAACGCAGCGCCGACGGCAAGCTTGACACCGCCGGTTTCGCATGGGGTCCGGACGGTCAGGGCCATCAGTGGTGGCGCGAGGCGCTCAACCGACAGAACGGCCTCTCGCCGATGTCGGCGGACCTGAAGAAGCTCAACTGGACCGATCCGAAAGGCGTTGAAGCCTTCACCTGGTGGACCGACCTGGTGACCAAGCACAAGGTTGGCGAGCAGGGTTTCTATACCGACGACCAGACCTCCTTCAAGACCGGCCACGCCGCGCTGCACATCGATGGTTCGTTCCGGCTGAGCACGTTCGCCGCCGATGCACCGACGCTCAACTATGCGATCGCGCCGCTGCCAGCCCACAAGGACAAGGCGACGTATTCGTCCTTCTGGGTCAACTGCCTCACCAAACGTGCCACCGGGCCGCGGCTTGAAGCGTCGACGAAGTGGCTGCAGTACCTCACCTCGCCCGACGTGATGCGCCAGTGGGTCGAGAAGGTCGGCGAGTTGCCTGCCCTGCAGAGCGTCGCCAAAGAAGACAAGTACGCCAAGGACGCCAAGCTCGGGCCGTTTCTGCAGTCGCTGGACTACGGCTATGCCACGTTCTTCGTCGACGAGGCCTCCGACCGACAGGCCGTCCTCGACGCCGTAAACGAGGTCATCTTGAATGGCATGGCCCCCGACCAGGCCGTCAAGGGGGCCGCCGACAAAGTCCAGGCCATGCTCGACGAATACTGGGCATCCGTTAAGTCGTGAGTCTCTCCCGGCGGCGCGCGCTGACGGCTTACCTGCTGCTGCTCGTGCCGCTGGCGTTCTTCGTGCTCATTCGCCTGGTGCCCACGCTGTCGGCGCTGCAGGTCGCGTTCTATCAGTGGGACATGCTGTCCGACGAACGACCGTTTGTCGGACTCGGCAACTTTCAGCGCCTGGCCGGCGACCAGGTCTTTCTCGTCGCGCTGCTCAATACGCTCAAGTACGTCGCCCTGGGGGTGCCGACGGGGCTGGTCCTGTCGCTGGCGATCGCGCTGGCGCTGACGCGCGTCCGACGGCTGGCCGGTGTCTTTCGCACGGTGTACTTCATTCCGTTCATCACCTCGCTGGTCGCGGTCGGCTGGGTCTGGCGGTGGCTGTACCAGCCGCAGCGCGGCAGCATCAACGAGCTCATCGGCACCTTCGGCATTCCGCCCCAGCCGTTTCTGCAGAGCACGTCGCAGGCGCTGCCGTCGATCGTGGTGGTGAATGTCTGGCACGATCTCGGCTTTCAGATCGTCATCTTCCTGGCGGGCCTGCACGCGATCCCTGACATTTACTACGAGGCCGCTCGGCTGGACGGAGCGGGCCGCTGGGCGATGCTCCGGCACATCACCCTGCCGCTGCTCAATCCGACCATCGTGTTCCTGGCGGTCACCAGCGCCATCAGCTCACTCCAGGTGTTTTCGCAGGTCCAGAACATGTCGGCGCAGGGCACCGGTGGACCGCTCAACAGCACGCTGAGTCTGGTGCTCTATGTGTATCAGAAGGCGTTCGGCGGGGCGTACCAGATGGGCTACGCGTCGGCGATGACGGTTATCTTGTTCGCGCTCATTCTCACCGTTACGGTGATCCAACTCCGCTTGTTGTCGCGACGCTATGAGTACTAGCGTTCCCGCGGCCGGCCCGCACCGGCTGCCGATACCTGTGGAGGTGGGACCCGATACGCTGCCCGCTGGCATGCTGCGCGCTAGTCACGGTACGCACAGCGGCCCGGGCCACTCGCTTGAGACGATCGCGCTCTACGTGGGACTGACCGCGCTCGGGGTCGTCATGGTGTTCCCGTTCCTGTGGATGATCTCGACGTCGTTCAAGGATCCGGCCGACATCTATACGTTGTCGCTGCTGCCAACGCGACCTACGCTGAATAACTATGTCATTGCGTTGACCGGCTTTCCGTTCGTGCGTTGGTTCGCGAATAGCCTCCTGGTGGCCGGTGCGACAACGCTCAGCGTCGCGTTCTTCGATTCGCTCACCGGCTACGTGTTGGCCAAGCTGGAGTTCCCCTTCAAGACAGTGATTTTCGTCGCGATTCTGTGCACGCTGATGGTGCCGACCGAGATGCTCATCATCCCGTGGTACATCCTGTCGGTCGACTACCACTGGACCGATACGTACTGGGGCATCATGTTTCCGGGGGTCATCAGCGCCTTCGGCGTGTTCCTGATGCGCCAGTTCATGCAGACGGTGCCGAACGAACTGCTGGATGCTGGGCGGATCGACGGCCTCGGCGAGTTCGGACTGTTCTGGCGCGTCGCGCTGCCGCTGGTCCGGCCCGCGATGGCGGCCCTGTGCATCCTGACGTTTCTCGGTAACTGGAACGCGTTCTTGTGGCCGCTGATCGTGATCCAGGATCCCCTGCTGCGTACCTTACCGGTGGGATTGTCGCAGTTCTCGTACGGTGAAGCCGGTTCGCGCTGGGAGCTCATCATGACCGGGGCGAGCATCGCGACGCTGCCGGTGTTGATCGGGTTCGCCATTTTCCAACGCCAGATCATCCGCGGCGTCGCGCTCACCGGATTGAAAGGATGAGCTCGTTCCCGCATCCGGTCTACGCCGCGACGATTCTGGGTCCGCAATTCCGTGAGTCGCAAAAGTGGCTCTTCGAGCCGATGTTGCAAGCCAGCGAAGCGCACCTGCTGATGCTTGTCCAGCAGGCGTTGATGCCGGCCCACCAGGCCGTCCAGGTCAGCCGCGCGGTACAGGAGTTGCGCGCTCAGGGCGCCGATGTCTTCACGTACACGCCCGAAGTGGAGGACCTGTTCTTTCAGATGGAGGCACGCATCCTGGAGAGCGCCGGCGAGGAAGCGGGCGGCAACCTGCATCTGGCGCGGAGCCGCAACGATCTCGACGCGGCGATGGCGCGCCTGACGGTGCGGCGGTTGCTGCTCGAGGCGGACGCAGCGCTGGACGCCTTGCGCGGCACATTCCTCCGGTTGATCGGCGAGCACTTGCGGACGCTCATGCCCGGCCACACGCATACGCAGCCAGCGCAGCCGACCACACTCGCGCACTACCTCGCTTCGACGGCGCAGGCACTGGAGCGGGACGCGGATCGCTTGCACGCCGCATTTGCCTGCACCAATCGCGGCCCGCTGGGCGCCGCGGCGCTGACCACCACCGGCTTCCCGATCGATCGCGACTTGACCGCCAGTTTGTTGGGATTCGATAGCGTGGTGATCAACAGTTACGACGCTATCGGTGGCGTCGACTATGCGCTCGAGAGTCTGAACGTGCTGACGATCTGCGTCCTCGGACTCTCACGTCTGCTGCATGATCTGCTGCAGTGGGCAACCCGCGAGTTCGGCGTACTCCACATCGATCCGGCGTTCTTGCAGATCAGCAGCATCATGCCGCAGAAACGCAATCCGGTGGTGCTCGAACACCTGCGGGCGCGGATTGGCTGGGTGCTCGGGGACGCGCATACGGCCGCGACACTGGTCCACTCCGCCGCGCTGGGCGATACGGTGGACGTCGAAGACGAGTTCTATGAACCGTTGTTTCGCACCTTTGAGCACGGCCTGGGGGTGCTGCGTTTGCTGGACGCGGCGCTCGGCACCTGCCAGTTCGACGTCGAGCTCCTGCGGGACCGCGCAAGCACTGGCTTCACCACGGCGACCGAGCTGGCCGACACGCTGGTGCGGCGGGCGGGACTGCCGTTCCGACAGGCGCACCGGGTGGCCTCGACCGTCGTCCAGTTGTCCGGCGCCGACTCCGCCCGGGTCACCGTGGAGCTGGTGGCCGAGGCCGCGCGCACGGCACTCGGGCGAGATATTCAACTGGATTCCGAGGACCTGCGAGCGGCATTGGACCCATGGTGCTTTGTCGAGCAGCGGACCATTCCGGGTGGGCCAGCGCCGGCGGCGATGGAGTCGCACCTGGCCAAATTGCGGCAGCGCCTCGAAGTGGATCGCGCCTGGCGCGTGGCGCGCGAAGTCCAGATCGAAGCAGCCCATGTCGAACGGCAACGCCAAGTGGGCATGCTGGCGACGCAGGCTGCCGCGGATTCCGCGGCGCGGTGACGAGCCGGCTGGGTATGCCGGAGATCGGCTGGCGTCTGGCGCCTCTCGACGATTCGGGCCTACCCGGGTTCATCGCCCGGGGCGCGCTACCCGACTCCTCGGCGGCTCGCTGTGAGCTGTGCGACGCGCGTCCCAGGCAGCCGCTTTCCTCGGTCTTGGTCGTCGACGGTCCCGACGGGTTACCCGTGCCGTTTCTGATCTGCGTCCAGTGCCGCCGAACACTGCACCAGTTGCACAGCATGCTCGAAACGGCCGCCAGACCAGATTCCTCGAGCTCAACCTAGACGCAACCTGTTGGTCAAACCACTCTCCTGGCGCGGTCGTTATACACTCGGTCACATTAGCAACGATTGGCGAACACGACGGTAAACGAATGACCATTTGTAGGGGAGCCACATGCACATACGACTGAGGCTCATCGCGACGATAGCGATGCTGGGTGTCATGATCTTGGCCCTGGGCGCGCCGATCGCATCGGCGAACTTTTTCATGGGTGTCACCGTCGCCTCGCGGTGCGGCGACACAACGGCCACGGTGACGATCACGACCTTCGAGGTCAGCCAGCCCGGTGGCACCGTCACTGTCATCGTGCAGATCCAGCAACCAAACGGCACATTTACGGACACGTCATCGACGGCGACGGTTTCGATACCAAGTGGCTCAACCACGACAACCACCACCGTTACGATTCCGGCGAACAGTACCTATCGCGTACGCGTCACGACGAATCTCGAGGTGTTCAATGGCCCTTCAAGCGAGGTGTCGAACACGGTGACGTGCGCAGCCAGCACGCCGACGCCTACACCGACCGCGACTTCGACCAACACGGCGACGCCCACACCGACCAGCACGGCTACGCCGGCAGCGACGACGACTGCGACTGCGACCGCGACGACGACGCCGACTGCGACCACCACGCCGACGCCGACCGACACGCCGCCGCCAGGCTCAACCGTGACCCCGACGCCAACCGACACGCCTGTACCGCCGCCACCGCCGCCGGCGGCGACCGCTACGCCAACAAATACGCCCGGCAGTAGCGGCGGTGGCGGTAGCTCGCCAAAGCCAGCGCCGACCGCGGTTCTGGTACCTGAGCAGCCTTCGGCGCCTTCAGTGGCCGCACCGCCGCCACCGCCGCCACCGCCGCCACCCCCGCCACCCCCGGCACCAACCCCTACTGTTCAGGTAGCTGGTGTTCAGGCGGCGGCACCGCCCGCGGCGCCGCCTCAGGCCGCGCCACCGGCCGCTCTGCCACCGCCGCCACCTGCGCCGCCCTGTCTCGAAGCGGTCCTGGTGCCAATACTCGATGCAGTCACCGGTCAGCAGATGGTCGACAAAGCGACCGGCCTGCAGATGTGGCTCACAATGGGCGACGATAGTGGTGTTGTCTCGCTAGGCACACCCTGCCCGCGTGCAGATGTGCCACTCGCCTTGCCTGCAACCGGCGACGGCTCGACCGCGACAGAATTCGTCAACTGGGACGGGAGCCCGATGAGTCTGCCGTAAGACATCTCCACCAGCAGCCGGACGGGCCTCACGCCCGCCCGGCCGCTCGTGGTCGCAATCAGGGAAAATCGAGCGTGGAGGCCACATACCCCGGCGGTCGCCGCACCGGGTTCGCCTGCTCGAAGGCAAAGGCGAGCTTCAGTAACGTCGCTTCACTCAGTCCCGGGCCCATAAAGGTCACACCGATCGGGAGACAGTCACGTACGAAGCCCGCCGGCACCGTGATCAACGGGAAGCCAGATACCGCGGCGGCCTTGCTGCTGCCGCCGAGACGCCGGTCACCGTCGAAAAGATCGATGACACACGCGGGCGCATTGGTCGGTGCGACCAGTGCATTGAACTTGCGTTCATCGAACAGCACCGCGAAACCACGTGCAAACGCCGCGTTGAAGGCAACGGCGCGTTGGTAGAGCTCGTCGGTCAACGGTCCGCGGGCCTGGGCGCGCAAGAGTTGCTCCTGCGCGAAGTACGGCATTTCCTGGTCAGCATGCTCCTCGTTGAAGCGAATCAAGTCGGCCAGGTTGCGGATTTGAGCATCCGGGCGGGTGGCGAGGTACGCCGCGAGGTCGGCCTTGAACTCAAAGTCCAGCACCAGCGCCTCGGAGCCTTCATCGGCGCCGGCGAGGTCGGCGCGCAGCTCGGCGTGGCCGGGGATCTCGACGTCGTCGATCAATTCGGCGCCACTCTCGCGCAGCACCTCGAGGGCGCTTTCGAACACGCGATCAGTGTGCTCGCTGTACCCGGTATGGAACTTTCGGGCAACCCCGATCCGCGCTCCGCGCAGGCCGTTTGGATCCAGGCAGTCGCGGTAGTTGGTGCCCGACTCGCCGATGGCCGAGAGCACCGTGGCCGCGTCGGCGACCGTACGCGCGTGCGGCCCCACGGTGTCCTGGGAGTGCGAGATCGGGATCACCCCCTGGCGACTGGTCAGCCCGACGGTCGGTTTGATGCCGACGATGCCGCACGCCGAGGATGGGCTCATGATCGAGCCGTCGGTCTCGCTGCCCAGGGCCGCGACGCACAGGTTGGCTGAGACGCTGGCCGCCGAGCCTGAGCTCGACCCGCCCGGGCTGCGATCCAGCACGAAGGGGTTGCGGGTCTGGCGACCCCGACCGCTCCACCCGCTCGACGAGCGGGTCGACCGAAAATTCGCCCACTCGCTGAGGTTCGCCTTGCCAAGGATCACCGCGCCGGCCGCTCGTAGCTTGCTCGCCACTGGCGCGTCCTGTCTGGCCGGCGCCCCAACTAACGCCAACGAGCCCGCGGTGGTCTGCATCCGATCGCCGGTGTCGATGTTGTCCTTGAGCACGACCGGGACCCCGTGCAGGGGTCCCCGCAGCGTGCCGCCGGCACGCTCGCGGTCGAGCGCCTCGGCAATCTCCAGGGCGTCGGGGTTGGTTTCGATGATGCTCCGCAGCGTCGGCCCGGACCGATCGACGGCTTCGATGCGGGCCAGATACGCCGCGGCGATCTCGCGCGCACTGACCGCGCCGCTCGCAAGGCGCGCCTGAAGGACGTCAATCGTGATCTCTTCCAGGTCGAGGTCATTCCACATTGGCGGGTGCTGAGCATAGCAGCCGGTAAGATCGACGCGGATCACACACAACGACGCGAGGAGCACTCGGCATGGCAGCAGTTCGACGGGCGGATGTGACCTGGAGCGGCGATCTCCCCACGGGTAAGGGCGCGGTGAGCGCCACGACGAGCGGCGTCTTCAAGGACCTCGAGGTGAGCTGGCCGCGCCGGTCGGAGGCGGCCGCGGAGGGTAAGACGAGCCCCGAAGAGTTGCTGGCGGCCTCGCACGCCAGTTGTTACGCGATGGCCCTGTCGGCCGGCCTCGGCGGCGCGGGCACGCCGCCTCAATCGCTGGCGGTGAGCGCCACAGTGACCTTCGACAAAGTCGGCGACGGCTTCAAAGTGGTCTCCAGCGTGCTGGAAGTGCGTGGCCGTGTCGCTGGGATCGACGAGGCCGGCTTCATTAAGGCCGCCGAGGGCGCGAAAGATGGCTGTCCGATCTCGCAGGCCCTGAAGGGCAATGTCGCGCTGAGCGTCAAAGCCACGCTGGAGAAGTGAATTGACTTGAGTCAGGAGCTCGCCGGCAAACTCGCGCTGGTCACCGGCGGTGGGCGCGGCATCGGTCGAGCGATCGTGCTCGAGCTCGCCCGTCGCGGGGCCGACCTGCTGATCAATTACGTCCGCCACCCTGATGCGGCCGAGCAGACGGCATCCGAGGCGCGCGGGCTGGGCGTCCGCGCGGAGACGCTGCGCGGCAACGTTGCCGACGCGCACAAGGTCGAAGAATTGTTCGATCAGGTTCGCGAGAAGTACGGCTACCTCGACGTGCTGATCAACAACTCCGCTTCGGGCGTCAACCGGCCGGCGACCGAGCTGACCGCGCACCACTGGGACTGGACCCTCAACGTCAACGCGCGGGGCGCCTGGCTGTGCGCCCGGGCGGCCGTGCCGCTGATGCGTGCGCGCGGCGGCGGCTCGATCGTCAGCATCTCGAGCCTGGGGGCCAGCCGGGTGATGCCCGATTACTTTCTCGTGGGCGTCTCCAAAGCGGCGCTCGAAGCGGTCACGCGGTATCTGTCGGTTGAGTTCGCGCAGTTCGGGGTGCGCGTGAATGCCGTCTCAGGCGGGCTGGTCGACACCGACGCGCTCAAGTCCTTCCCGTGGGGCAACGACGTTATCGAGCGGACCACACGCCGCACCCCGGCGGGCCGCATGGTCGAGCCCGAAGATCTGGCTGGCGTCGTGGCCTTCCTGTGCACCTCCGCCGCCGCGATGATCCGCGGCCAGACCATCGTGGTCGACGGCGGTTATTCCCTCCTGGCGTGAACGCCGCCCGCCTCGCCGCGCTCACTCCGTACCGATTCTCACGAGAGTCGCGCTGCTCGCGCTGAGGAGCCGCGCAGCGTCTGCGGATCGTCCCCGGCCGCTCGAACCTCAGCCGCGGCGCGCTACAACCCCCGTGCGCAGCTTCTCTTCGGATTTCTTGGCTTTGACGCGGTGTTTGCGCCACGCGACCTTCTTGCGTTTGTTCATCGTCCTCAATTCTACGAAGTACACTGTGCCCACATGACCATCGCGACGCCGTCGACGGACGCCGAGCGTGCGGCGTTGCGGTCCACCGACCCCGAGGTGTGGTCGCTCATCGCCCGCGACCGGCAGCGTCATAGCCAGACGCTGAACTTCATCGCCAGCGAAAACTACGCGTCGCAGGCCGTCCTGGACTGCCTCTCGTCGCACCTCAACGTCAAGTACGCCGAGGGCTATCCCCGCGCCCGCTACTACCAGGGCGTCGCGCTGGTCGACGATATCGAGCAACTGGCCATCGATCGCGCCAAGCAGCTGTTCGGCGCCGAGCATGCTAACGTCCAGCCCTACTCTGGCAGCCCGGCCAACATGGCGGTGTACTTTGCGCTGCTGCAACCCGGGGACACGATCCTGGGCATGGAGCTCAGCCAGGGCGGCCACCTCACCCACGGCAGCCCCGTCAGCTTCTCGGGCAAGTTCTATAACTTTGTCCACTACGGGGTCGATCCAGACTCGGAGCGCATCGACTATGACGGTGTCGCGGCCCTCGCGCGCCAGCACAAGCCAAAATTGATCGTGGCTGGCGCCTCGGCGTACTCGCGGACCATCGATTGGCAGCGGTTTCGCGACATTGCCGATTCGGTCGGCGCGAAATTCATGGCGGACATCGCCCACATCGCTGGCCTGGTTGCCGCCGGGGTGCACCCCAGCCCGGTGCCGCTGGCCGACGTGGTCACCACCACGACCCACAAGAGCCTCAGGGGCCCGCGCGGCGCGCTGATCCTGTGCAAACAGGAGCTCGCCAAAGACATCGACCGAACCGTTTTCCCCGGCATCCAGGGCGGTCCGCACCTGGCTGCCGTCGCCGCCAAGGCGGTGTGTTTTCTGGAAGCGCTGCAGCCGGCGTTTCGCACGTACCAGCAGCAGGTCGTCGACAATGCCCGGTCGCTGGCCGAAGGCCTGATGCGCGGCGGCATGCAGGTCGTCTCGGGCGGGACCGATAACCACCTGCTCGTGGTGAAGCTGCTCGACCGCGACTATTCGGGCAGAGCCCTGGCGCGCGCCTTAGAGGGTGCCGGAATCATCACCAGCATGTCGACGGTGCCCGGCGAAACCCGTCGACCCGCCGTAACCAGCGGCGTTCGCTTCGGGACGCCCGCGGTGACGACCCGCGGCGCCGTACCTGAGCACATGCAGCGGGTCGCGCAGATTGTCAGCACGGTCGCCGAAAACCCGGCCGACGAGGCCGTGCTCGCGCGGCTGCGCGCCGAAGTGGAAGCCCTCTGCCGCGAGCTGGCACCGGTGTAGGCGTGCGCTGGCTGCTTCCGCTGCTGCTGCTCAACTGCGTTGCAGTTGCGCTTGTCGCCAGCACGGCGTTCGCCCAGGCGGACACGCCAGAGGTTCTCGTCGGCGAGATCAAAGGCATCATCAACCCGGTGATGGCCGGCTACGTCGATCGCGTCGTCAGCGATGCCGAGCGGTCGAACGCCGCGGCCGTGGTGTTCTACATGGACACGCCGGGCGGCCTCTCCGACGCCATGCGCGACATCAACTTGCGGATCCTCGCCTCGCGCGTCCCCGTCATCATCTACGTTGCGCCCGATGGGGCGCGCGCCGGCTCGGCCGGGGTCTACATTTCCTACGCTGCCCACCTGGTGGCAATGGCGCCGGCCACCAACATTGGCTCGGCCACCCCGGTGGCCTTCGGCGACAACGGCAGCGAAGCGCAGATGTCCCCCGAAATGCGGGCGAAGGTGACCAACGATGCCGTCGCGGGCATTCGGGCCCTGGCCGAACAACGCGGCCGGGACCCGGACTTTGCCGAGCGAGCCGTCCGCGAAGGTGCGAACCTCCAGGCCAGCGAAGCGCTCAAGGCCAACGTCGTCAACTACATCGCCACCGATCTACCCGATCTCCTGCGGCAGAGCGACGGGGCGCGCGTCCACGTTTCGACCGGCGACGCGATCGTGCACACGTCTGGCGCCGTCACGCGCACGGCCGACATGTCGGCGATCGAGTCTTTTCTGCTCACCATCACCAACCCGACGATTGCGTACATCCTGCTGAGCATGGGTAGCCTGGGGCTGCTGCTCGAGCTGTACAACCCCGGCTCGGTGTTCCCCGGCGTCATCGGCGGCATCTGCCTCCTGCTCGCCTTTTTTGCGCTGGGCACGCTGCCCCTGAACTTCGCGGGCCTCGCGCTCATCGGCTTTGGCTTGCTGTTGTTCGGGCTGGAGCCGTTCCTGCCGTCACATGGGATCCTCGCCGGGGGTGGCGCCACGTCCTTTGTGATTGGTTCGCTCTTGCTGATCAACGCCCCCCAGCAACCGTTCCTGCAGATTTCCGTGATCGCCATCGCGGCCGTTACCGCGGTGCTGCTGGGCTTCTTCCTGGTACTGGTGACCGCGATCCTCAGTGCCCGCCGCCACCGCGTCGTGACCGGGCGCGAGGGCATGCTCGGGGCAACGGGAGTTGTCCGCCGCGCGCTGGTGCCCGGGCGGAACGGCCTCGTGTTCGTCCAGGGCGAGCTGTGGCAGGCGGTCGCGCCCGGCGGCCTCCTCGCGGCCGGTGAACAGGTGGTGGTCCAGGCCATGAACGGCTTGCTGCTCACAGTGCGGCGCACCACGGACATCGTCCCCGCGCCGCCTCGCCCCGCTTCGCCCGTCGTCGCCAAGTCCGAGCGAGCTCGCGCCTGAACGCGTGATGCGCCGCTCCGCGGTCGCCCCGATCCGCTCTGGCTGACGAACGCGCTGGGACTGGTTCGCGAGTACGATCGAACCCACGGCACAGGACAGACGCGGGCCGCCTGGTCACGGGCATTCACCAGAGCTGCGCCGACCAGTGCGCGTGACCCCATTTGTTAGACTTGGGATCCGGCGGCGCGCGACGGACTCAAGCTGAAAGGGAACCGCAACATGGCAGTACGTGTGGGCATTAACGGCTTCGGCCGCATCGGGCGCCAGGTCCTCAAGGCGCTCCTCGATCGGCATCCCGACGACGTCGACGTGGTCGCTATCAACGATCTCTTCGACACGGCGACCAACGCCCACCTCTTCAAGTACGACAGCAATTACGGGAACTATCCGGGCGAAGTGGAGGCCCGCGAGAAGTCATTTGTCGTCGATGGCCGCGAGATTCAGGTCACCGCCGAGCGCGATCCCGCGGCCATCCCGTGGAAGAAATTCGGCGCCCAGATCGTCATCGAGTCCACCGGATTGTTCACCGACGCCACCAAAGCGAAGGCGCACGTCGCGGCTGGCGCCGAAAAAGTCATCATCTCGGCGCCCGCGCGCAACGAGGACATCACTATCGTCCTGGGCGTCAATCAGGATCGCTACGACCCGGCAAAACACACCATCATTTCGAACGCGTCGTGCACCACCAACGGTCTGGCGCCGGTCGCCAAGGTGCTGTTCGACCGGTTTGGCATCCAGCGCGGCCTGCTGACCACCGTCCACTCGTACACGAACAGCCAGCGGCTGCTCGATGTGGCCGCCAGCGACCTGCGCGACGCCCGTGCGGCCGCGCTGAACATCGTGCCGGCCCCGACGGGGGCGGCTCGCGCCGTCGGCCTGGTCATCCCGGAGTTGCAGGGCCGATTCGGCGGCATGTCGTTCCGCGTGCCGACGTCCACCGTCTCGGTCATCGACTTCACTGCCGTTCTCGATCGCGACGTTTCCCGTGACGAGATCAATGACGCCATGCGCGAATACTCGAAAGACAGCATGGCCGGCATCCTGGGTGTGACCGACGAGCCGCTGGTGTCGACGGACTTCAAGGGTGACTCACGGTCGTCGATTTTCAGCGCGCTGGACACCATGGCCATCGGCAACCTCGTCAAGGTGGTCAGCTGGTACGACAATGAGTACGGCTACGCCTGCCGTCTGTCAGATATCACCGCCTTCGTGGCCCGCCACATCAGTGGCTCGGCGCGAGCGTCGGCAAACGGCTCGATCCTCAAGGAGATCGTCGGCGATCCGACGTCGCGGGGTCGGGCGCTCGCCGGCAGCAAAAAGTAGGGGTGGGCCGCCTCTGCACCGTTCGCGATGTGGACTGGAGCGGCAAGACCGCCCTGGTCCGCGTCGACTTCAACGTCCCTATGCTGAACGGCCAGGTGGCCGACGACACGCGCATCCGCGCCGCCCTGCCGACGCTGCGATACCTGCGCGAGCACGGCGCGAAAGTCGTCCTGCTTTCGCACCTGGGTCGACCGGACGGAAAACCAGCCGACAAGTTCTCACTCCGGCCGGTGGCCGACCGGGCGGCCGAGTTGTTGGGTGCGCCATGCACGTTTGCCACGGATTGCGTCGGGCCAGCGGCCGAGGACGCCGTCAGCGCGACTGGCGCGGGCGAGGTCGTCCTGCTCGAGAACGTGCGGTTTCACGCCGAGGAGGAGGCCAACGATTCGGGTTTTGCCGGCCAGCTCGCCGGTCTGGGCGACGTGTTCGTCAACGATGCATTTGGCACTGCCCACCGCGCACATGCCTCGACCGCCGGCCTGGCGGAGTTCATGCCCGCGGTCGCCGGTCTGCTGATGGCAAAGGAGATCGTGGTGATCGGCACGGCGCTGGAAGACCCGAAGCGACCGTTTGTCGCCATCGTCGGTGGTGCGAAGGTCTCGTCGAAACTGGCCGTCCTGGAGAATTTAATTGCCCGCGTCGATCGCCTCTTGATCGGTGGGGGCATGGCCAACACGTTTCTGAAAGCACAGGGCCGCGAGGTCGGTCAGAGTCTGCTCGAGCCTGACCTGGTTGAGGCGGCCACCAACCTGTTGGCGCTGGGCAACAAGATCGTGTTACCCACGGATGTGGTCGTCACGACTGACCTGAAGGGCAGCGCGCCACCGCGCACCTGCTCCGCCGACCAGGTCGGCCCCGAAGAGATGATCGTCGACATAGGCCCCGCTTCCGTTGGCGTGTTCAGGATTGAGATCGGGCACGCCGGCACCGTGCTCTGGAATGGCCCGATGGGGGTGTTCGAGGATCCACGCTTCGCGGCCGGCACCCTGGCGGTGGCGCACGCGATGGCCGACTCGAGCGCCACGACCATCGTGGGTGGGGGTGAGTCCGTCCAGGCCGTCGAGCAGGCCGGGCTGGCGGACAGGCTGACGCACGTGTCCACCGGTGGCGGCGCCTCGCTCGAATTCATCGAAGGCAAGGTCCTGCCCGGGGTGGCTGCGCTGAAGGGCGATTGTTCGTGACCGCGCGTCGGCGACCGATTGTGGCCGGCAATTGGAAGATGAACACGACCATCCCCGAAGGCCTGGCGCTGCTCGACGAGCTGCTGCCGCGGCTGCAGCTCTACGCTGAGGTCGACCGGGTGGTCTGTCCGCCCTTTGTGTCGCTGGCGGCCATTGCCGAGCGCGTCAAGGGCACCGGTATCGGCGTCGGCGCCCAGAACCTGCATCCGGAGCCGAAGGGCGCGTTCACCGGCGAGATCGCGCCCGGCATGCTCGAGGGCCTGGCGACGTATGTCATCCTCGGCCACTCCGAGCGCCGCCAGTACTTCTTCGAGGACGACGCGCTCGTCCATCGCAAGGTCCAGGCGGCACTGCAGGCGGGCCTGGTGCCGATAGTGTGTGTCGGCGAGACGCTCGAGCAGAACGACCACGGGGAGGCCGAAGCCGTGGTCGCGCGCCAGGTGCGCGCCGCCCTGGACGGGGTCGAGCACCTCTCGGCGGTGGTCATCGCGTATGAGCCGATCTGGGCCATCGGTACCGGCCGGGCCGCGACGCCTGAGGGCGCCAATGCCACCATCGCGGTCATCCGTCACACCATGGCCGAGCTTGGCGGCCAGGCCATCGCCGATGGGCTGCAGGTCCAGTACGGCGGCAGCGTCACCCCCGAGAACTTCGGCGCCTTCGTCGCCCAGCCCGACATCGACGGCGCCCTGGTCGGCGGCGCCAGCCTCAAAGCCGACCCGTTCATCGAGATCGTCCGCCTGGCCGCCACCCAGGCGTAAGTGTTCCCGCTGGTCCGCTTCGCTGCGCTCGCTCCATGCGGTTCAGGAAACCTGATAGTGGAACCAGCTTTTTTTCCGGCCAGCAAGCCGCGCCGCCGCGTGCGAGCGTCCATCGCTTGCCAGCTGAGGGTGAGTGCGTTTCCGCGAGGGCGCCGCGCCGCCGCGTGCGAGCGTCCATCGCTTGCTACGCTGAGGATGAGTGCGTTTCCGCGAGGGCGCCGCGCCGCCGCGTGCGAGCGTCCATCGCTTGCGAGAGATGAGAGCGGCTTGCGCAAGGGCGCGGCCCCGCCGCGTGCGAGCGTCCATCGCTTGCTACGCTGAACGGAGATGGCGGTCGAGCAGCGCTGGCAGCGCGGCTTCGCGTTCCTGCAACTCAGCCTCGCCGAGATCGAGGAACTCATACGGCCGTACGCCGCGGGCGTGCGCGTCTTCGAGGCGACCCCGCTGAGCGGCGGGCTGCGCAACACCAACTATCGGCTGCGATTGTCGTCCCAGTCGGCACCCGTGGTGCTCCGACTGTATTCGGCTGATCCCAGCGCCTGTCCGCGCGAGGTGGCCCTCACCCGGCTGGTCGAACCCAGCGTGCCCGTGCCGCGCGTGCTGCACGCTCAGCCCGCGGGCAGCCCGCCCTGGGCCGTCATGACCTGGGTCGATGGCGTGCGCTTCGACCAGTTCATGCTCACCGCGACCGAGCCAGAAGTCGAGGCCGCCGCTTACTCAGCCGGCCGCGTCCTGGCCGCCATCCACACCTTTCAATTCCCGCGCTCGGGCTTCTTCGGCGCTGACCTGAGCGTGGCTGCCCCGTTCGGGCCCGACGACAGTTGGTCCAGCCTGCTTGAAGGCTGGCTCACACGTGGCCGCGCGGGTGCTCGGCTGGGTGCGGACCTGACGCCGCGGCTCTTGCAGTTCATTGCCGGCAACGCGTGGCGCATGGAGGCGCTCAGCGGTCAGACGAGCCTGCTCCACGCCGACTACAAGCCCTGGAACCTCATGCTGCAGGACACCGCGATTGCCGGGGTCCTCGACTGGGAGTTCGCGTTCTGCGGCTCGCCGCTGAACGACATCGGCATCTTCCTGCGCTACAGCGCGCGCCAGCCGCCCGTGTATCGCACGGGCTTCGTCAACGGCTACCGGGCCGCGGGCGGTGACCTGCCGTCAGAATGGCCGCGCCTGGCGCGGATGATCGACCTGATCAGCCTGTGTTATTTCCTGGAGCGCCCTAACGACGATCCGGCGCTCGTCAACGACGTGCGGTCACTAATCGAGACAACCCTGGACGACTTTGCGCCATAGTTGTGTGCCGTGTCGACGGTCGTCGAAGACGAGCGCGCTTACTGGGTCGTGCTCAGCATGGCCGCGGGTATCGGGCCGGTGCGTTTCCAGCGTCTGCTGGACATCTGCGGCGGTGCCCGCGCCGCGTGGCAGGCGTCGGAGTTCCAGCTCGCGGCCGCGGGCCTGGAGCGCCGCACGGCCGACTCGCTGCGGCGGCTGCGCGAGCGCACGACACCCGCCGCGGTGGCTGCCCGGCTGGCGCAGCTGAAGATTCGAGCGCTCACCCTGCTCGACGACGAGTACCCGTCCGGCCTGCGACAGGTCGCCGATCCGCCGCCGGTCCTGTTCGTGCGCGGCCGGCTCACGCCCGCCGACGCGCAGGCGGTCGCCCTGGTGGGTACGCGGCGCGCGACGACGTACGGCCGCGCGGTCGCCGACCGTCTGGCCCGCGATCTGGCGGCCGCCGGGGTAACCGTGGTCAGCGGCCTGGCCAAGGGCATCGACACGTCGGCACACCGGGCGGCGCTCCAGGCGGGAGGTCGGACCATCGCCGTCCTGGGCAACGGGCTTGACCAGGTCTACCCGGCCGAAAATGCCGGCCTGGCCCGCCAAATCGTCGATTCGGATGCCGGCGCCGTCGTTTCAGAGTTCGCGCCGGGGGTGCCGCCCGACGCCGTCAACTTTCCGCGGCGCAACCGCATCATCTCGGGCCTGTCGAGCGGTACCGTCATCGTCGAAGCCGGCGAACGCAGCGGCGCCCTGATCACGGCCGACTTCGCGCTCGAGCAGGGCCGCGAGGTGCTGGCGGTGCCGGGCAGCATATTCAGTCCGATGAGCGCCGGCCCGAACGAGCTGCTCAAGCAGGGTGCCACCCCGGTCACCGGGGCAGCTGACATCCTGAACACGCTCAATCCTGTACACATCGTCGACGAGGCTGCGCCCGTGCTCCGCCCGATGGCCGAACTCGGGCAAGGGGCGACGACCGTGTGGCAGGCGCTCGGCGAGGAGCCCCGCCACATCGACGAGCTGGCTCGGGCATCGGGTCTTGCGCCCGGCGAAATTTCGGCTACTTTGGCGATGCTCGAATTGAGCGGATTGGCACGCCAGGTGGGTGCGATGCTGTATACCCGGACGTAAGAAAACATGGCCAAGCAGAGCCTCGTGGTGGTCGAATCGTCCGCCAAGGCAAAAACCATCGAAAAATTCCTGGGACGCGCCTACATCGTTCGCGCCTGTATGGGGCACGTCCGCGACCTGCCCACAAGCAAGCTCGGCGTCGACGTCGAACACGAATTCAAGCCGCAATACGTCGTGCCGAAGGAGCGCAAAGACGTCGTCAAGCGGCTGAAGGACGATGCCCGCGGGAAGACGGCCGTCTTACTGGCGACTGACCCCGATCGTGAAGGCGAAGCCATTGCCTGGCATCTCGTCTCAGCCATGGGGCTGGAGGGCGATCAGCCAGTTAGCCGTATCGAGTTTCACGAAGTAACGAAAAGTGCGGTACTCGCCGCTTTGGGAAACCCGCGCGGGATCGACATGGATCGCGTCGACGCGCAGCAAGCCCGTCGGGTCGTGGATCGCCTGATCGGTTATCCCGTCAGCAACTTCCTGGGCCGCAAGATTCGGCGCGGCCTGTCCGCGGGCCGCGTCCAATCGGTCGCCGTACGCATCATCGTCGATCGCGAGCGCGAGATCCTGGCGTTCGTACCGGTCGAGTACTGGTCGCTCCAGGCGGAGCTGGCGCGCCGCCAGGCGGGCAAGGCCACGTTCACGGCCAGCCTGCTGGAGCGCGAGGGCGAGAAGGTCAACCTGCACACCGGGGTCGAGGCGACCGCGACGCAGGCGGAGCTCGACGGCGCGGCGTGGTCGGTGGCGGGCGTGCGCGCCAGCGAGCGGCAGCAACACCCGGACGCCCCGTTCACCACGAGCACGCTGCAGCAAGAGGCCAGCCGCAAGCTCGGCTACACCGCCAAGCGCACGATGATCGTCGCGCAGCAGTTGTACGAGGGCATCGCGATCGGGGGTGGCGAGGCAGTCGGCCTGATCACGTATATGCGGACCGACTCGGTCAATGTCGCCCAGGAAGCGTTGGCGGAGGTGCGTGAGTACATCCAGACCAAACTAGCCGGCGGCATGCTGCCGACCGAGCCGCGCACGTACAAGACGCGCAGCCGGCTCGCTCAGGAGGCGCACGAGGCCATCCGGCCGACGTCCGTCTACCGCGAGCCCGACACGCTGCGCAGCCACCTCACGCCCGAGCAGTACCGACTCTACGATCTGATCTGGAAGCGGTTTCTGGCCTCGCAGATGTCGTCGGCGGTCTTCGACGTGACGACCGTTGACGTCGACGCGCAGGCCCCGAGCAAGCCAAAGTATCGGTTCCGGGCGAGCGGCCGGCGCCTCAAGTTCGCTGGCTTTCTGAGCCTGTATCAGGCCGGCGCGGACGAAGATGAAGCGGTTGATGAGGAGCGTCAGCCGCTGCCCGAATTGACCGCCGGCGATCTGCTCGACCTGGTGCGACTCATTCCCGAGCAGCACTTCACCCAGCCGCCGCCGCGCTACACCGAGGCCACGCTGGTCAAGTTCCTTGAAGAACGCGGCATCGGTCGGCCGAGCACGTATGCGCCCATCCTGTCCACGATTCAGGATCGCGGCTACGTCGAACGGGACGGCCGGCGGCTCCTGCCGACGGAGCTGGGCATGCTCGTCAATGACGTGCTGGTGCAGCAGTTCAGCGACATCATGGACCCGGAGTTCACCGCGCAGCTCGAAGACAAATTGGACGAGGTTGCCCAGGGCGAGCGTCAGTGGGTACCGGTGGTTCAGGAGTTCTACGATCCGCTGAATCGTGATCTGGAGCGCGCGAACACCGAAGTCGAGCGGCTCAAGCCGGCCGAAGTCCCGACCGACGAAGTGTGTTCGCAGGGCCATCCAATGGTCATCAAGGAGGGCCGGTTCGGGCGCTTCCTGGCGTGCACGAGCTACCCCGAGCACAAAGAGACGCGGCCGCTACCCGAGGAGCTGCCGCCAGGCGCGCCTGAGGAGCACTGCAGCCACGGCGTCCCGATGCTGCTCCGCACCGGGCGGTACGGCCCGTTCTACACCTCGACGCACGAGTGCGGCGAAACCAAGCCGTTCGCCCAGAAGGTCGGCGTGCGCTGTCCTCAGGATGGCGGCGACGTCCTGGAGAAACGCTCGAAAAAGGGCAAGATGTTCTACCCGTGCGGCAACTGGCCCGAGTGTGACTGGGTGTCGTTCTACCGACCGCTACTCGAGCCCTGCCCGGACGACGGCGGCTTGCAGGTGGACATGGGCCGGGGTCGTACGCGGTGCTTGAAGCACGAGGGCCCGCCGCCCCGGTTTGCGCCCCGCGAGAAGCCTGGCGACGCCGACACCAACGGCACGACAAAGCCAAAAGCCCGGGCGACCAGAATCAGCAAGGTCCCTCGGGCGCGGCCAGCCGCCGGGACGACCCGCGTGGTCAAAGCGGTCAAGCGTACGGCGGCCAAAACGTCGGCCAAAACCGGCGCGGCCAAAACGCCCGCCAGGAACGGCACGGCAACCGCCAAGAATGGCAAGGTGGCCGCGCCGGGCCGGACAGTCGCCAAGAAGGCATGAGCTACCCCGAACGGCTGGGACGCCTCCGGCGAGCGCTGGAAGCGCAATCTCTGGATGGCCTGCTGGTCTCGCAGCCCGAATCGCGCTACTACCTGAGCGGCTATACCGGCCACGACCTGCCCCCGCGTGACTCGGCGGGCTACCTGCTCATCACCCCTGAGCAGGCCTGCCTGCTCACCGATCCGCGGACGACGGAGCAGGCCGAGCGCGAGTCGCCTGACTTCGAGGTCCGCGCCTACGCCGCCGGCGTTCGCGGCCCGCAGGCGATCGTCGAGCTCGCCCGACAACTCGGCCTCCGCCGCCTCGGGTTCGAGTCCATCCATCTGCCGTACGGCATCTGGAATGAGATCAACACGGGCCTCGAACACCCGCTCCAGCCGGTCGAGGGGCTGGTCGACGAGCTGCGCGTCCTCAAAGACCCCGCGGAGCTCGCGTGTCTGCAAGCCGCGGTGGACGTCCTCGATCGGTGCCTGGCCGACGTGCTGCGGCGGGTCGAGCCCGGGCGCACCGAGCGCCACGTCGCGCGCATGGTCGAGCTGTACCTGATCGAGCACGCCGACGGCCCGAGCTTTCCGTCGATCGTCGCCAGCGGTCCCAACGCCAGCGTGCCCCACGCGGTCCCGTCCGAGCGGCCGATTGCCGAGGGCGAGCCACTCAAAATCGACATCGGCGCCCGCGTCAGCGGCTACTGCTCGGACATGACCCGGACGGTGTGCCTGGGTACGCCCAGCGACCAGCGCCTGGTCGACATCCATGCGCTGGTCCGCGAGGCTCAGGAGGTCGCGGAACGCCAGGTGCGACCGGGCATGACCGGCCGCGAGGTGGACTCGCTGGCGCGCGACGTGCTCGCCAGGGCCGGCTACGGCGACGTCTTCACCCACGGTCTCGGGCACGGCATCGGCCTGGAGGTGCACGAGCCGCCGTCGCTGTCCCAGACCCGCGGCGACAACGTGCTGCGACCTGGCATGGTGTTTTCGATCGAGCCGGGGGTCTATCTCCCCGGCTGGGGCGGCGTCCGCATCGAGGACCTCGTCGTGCTCGAAGATTCGGCCGCGCGGATACTGTGCAACTCCCCGAAAGATCTGGCCTTCTCTCAGTCCTCAATTCTTGCCGGAGGCTTGCTTCGAACGTGATCTCTACCAGCGATCTCAAGCGTGGGGCGATGATGGAACTCGACGGGCAGATCGTGCAGATCATGTCGTACGAGCATCAGAAGATCGGCCGGGGCAGCGCCCAGGTGCGCTTGAAGGTCAAGAACATCCGCACTGGCGCCATCTTCGACACCACCGCCCAGGCCGGGTCCAAGTGGCCGCGGATCCGCCTTGACCAGCGCGACGTCCAGTACCTGTACTCCGAAGGCGACGTCCACTACTTCATGGATAAAGAGTCCTACGAGCAGTTCCCGCTCTCGCCGCTTCAGTTAGGCGACGCCGTCAATTACCTCAAGGACGGCATGGAGTTCGAACTGCTCATGTATGAAGACGAGCCGGTCGGCCTGGAAATGCCGCTGAACGTCGTCCTCGAAGTCACGCGCACCGACCCCGGCTTCAAAGGCGACACCGCCACCGGCGGCAACAAACCCGCGATCCTCGAAACTGGCCTGACGATCAATGTCCCCCTATTCGTCACGACCGGCGACAAAATCCGCGTCGATACCCGCGACGGCTCCTACATCGAGCGTGTCTGAGGCGCGTGACCCGCTGCAGGCGTGCGCTGGGCTGAGCGCTGAAGAGTTGGCGGAGATGCTGGCGCTCGTGGCGGGCACGGACATCTGCGAGTTGGACGTAACCTTTGGCTCGACACGATTCAGTTTGCGGCGCCCGCCCAGTGCTGCCCCGGTGGCCACGGTCAATGGCCTGGTCCAGCCGGCGGAGCCAGCGTCGCTGGCCATCACCTCGCCGCTGGTCGGCATCTTCCGCCCCTCGGTCGAGACCGGCGAAACGGTCCAACCCGGCCAGGCCATCGGCGCCATCGAGGCCCTCGGCATGCCGACCAGTGTCGATGCACCCCAGGGCGGCACCGTCGAGGAGTTGCTGGTGCACGCTGGCAGTCCGGTCGAGTACGGCCAGCCGCTGCTCATCCTGCGGCGCCCCGTCCTGCCCAGACCAACCGCGTAAGTGACGTGGCTGAACCACTCCTCCGGTTCGCGCCGTTCCGCCACACCACCCACGTCTATTCCGTCGGCGAGCTGAGCCTGCACGTCGGCGCCGTCCTGGAGGCCGACCCGGTCCTCCAGGACGTGTGGCTGCGCGGCGAGGTCGTCAACGTGAGCCGCTCGCCAGCCGGCCACTACTACTTCTCACTCAAAGACAGCGAGGCGCAGCTACGGTGCGTCCTGTTCCGCGGCAGCGCCTTCAATTCGCCCGTCATGCCGGCCAACGGGCTGGCCCTCGTGGCCCACGGGGCGGTTCATCTGTACGAGCGCCAGGGCACGTGCGAGCTGGTCGCCGATCTGCTCTTCCCCGAAGGGATCGGCCTGGCCCAGATGCAAGGCGAACGCCTGTATCGCCAGCTGGAGGCCGAAGGCCTCTTCTCCCCGACGCGCAAGCGCCCGTTGCCCCGCCTGCCGCGGCGCATCGGGATCGTCTCGTCTGAACGCGGCGCGGTGATTCACGATCTCCTGAATGTTCTCGAACGGCGATTTCCGCTCGCCGAGGTCATCTTCGTGCCAGCTCCGGTCCAGGGTCCCGGCGCCGCGGCCGCCCTCACCCAGGCGCTCACGCGACTCGGTCACTGGCGGCGCGACGGCGTCGGCGTGGACGTCATCGTGGTCGCGCGCGGGGGCGGCTCCGAGGACGACCTGGCGGCCTTCAACGACGAGCGCCTCGTCCGTGCCATCTTTGCCAGCCCGGTGCCGGTCGTCTCGGCAGTCGGTCACGAGACGAACCTCACCCTGTCCGATCTGGTCGCCGACCTGCGCGCCCCCACGCCCTCGGCCGCGGCCGAGCTCCTGGCGCCGGACGTCCTGGCCCTGCGCCACGAAGTGCGCGCGTTGCACCAGCGCGCGCAGCGCGTCCTGAAGAGTCGGTTCGACCGACACCGGCAGGCGCTCCAGGACACGCGCGACCGGCTGACCCGCCAGATAACGTTCCGTCTGCGCGACTCGCGGGCCAGCGTCGAGGCTCGTGCGGCGCGGCTGCGGGCACTCAGCCCCGCCGCGACGCTGAATCGCGGCTATGCCATCGTCGAATCGGCCGGCCATGTCCTGCATGACGCCGCCTCGGTCGAGCCCGGCGGCAGTCTGCGCATTCAGTTGCATCGTGGTCGACTGACCAGTACGGTTGTGTCCGTTGAGCCCGAATCCTGAGAGCTTCGAGGCCGCCTACCGCGAGTTGCAGCAGGTCGTGGCGCAGCTCGAAAGCGGCGACCTGGACCTCGAACGCGCGGTGCAGCTGTTCGAACGTGGCAGCTTGCTGGTCGCGCACTGCGAGGGCGTCGTCGCTGCCGCGGAGCTGCGAGTCACCAGGCTGGCGGCCGAGTCCGCTTCGCCACTCGCAGATGTATCCGGCGAGCACTAGCGTGCGCGAGCCCTGGTTCTGAGCCGGTCCAAGAACCAGACGCCGTGGACACGCTGATCGCCAACGACGTGCTCATGGCGTGCCTCCTTGCGTGGGGCGTGGCCCAGATGACCAAGCCGCTGATCCATTACGTCCACAGTCGGCGGATCCACCTGGGGTACTTCGTCACCGCCGGCGGGATGCCGAGCTCGCACTCGGCGGTCGTGGTCGCGCTGGCCACGCGTGTCGGCGTCGACACCGGGCTGAGCTCGGTGCCGTTCGCCATGGCGGCCATCTTCGCCGCCGTCGTGATGTATGACGCCGCCGGCGTCCGCCGTGCCGTGAGCCTGCAGGCGCGCGTGCTCAATCGCATGCTGACCGAAATGCTCGAGGCGCAGCACTTCAACGAGTCGCGGCTGCGGGAGCTGATCGGCCACACGCCGTTCGAAGTGTTCGTCGGGGCGCTGCTCGGGGGGTTGGCGGCGATCAGTCTTCGCTAGCTGGCATGCGCGTTGCGCGCACCACCCAGCGACTGACGTACATGTGCGCCGCGGTGTCGAAGGCGCCTCCGCAGGTGATCAGGGTGAGTTCTTGATCGCGGGTCTGCGCGAAGATTTCGTCGAGCGGCGCGCTGTCGGCCGTGTACAACCTGACCCACGCCACGCTGTAACTGAGGACGTTTCCAGTCGCGTCGGTAATCTGGATGGGGTCGCCTGGCTCGAGTTGCTTGAGCAAGCCAAATACGCGCAGCCGGCCACCCCAGTCGACGTGCCCATCAAGCAAGGCGTTCCCGGGCGCGCCGACCCCCACGCCGAGGTCGTACCAGCCGACCGTATCTGGATCGGTTGGCGCCTGCATCGCGCCGTTGTCATCCTCGCCGAGCGGGACGACCAGGGCATGCGTGCCGATCGTCGGAATGTCGATCGACATCGGGATGCTGCCGTTCCCCGGGTCCGCCCGGGCGGTGCCCAACCCCGGCGCCATCGCGACCAGCAACACGCACGCCAGCAGGGCACCGCGCGCAATTCGTCTCACGAGGTGCACCTTACTTGATTTGGCCCTAGACCCCAACTGCCGCCGTCACCGCCACGACGTTGTCGAGGTCGAAGACCATGATGCGCCCGCGCTGCCGGCAGGTGCCGATCAGATGCCACGACTTGCAGTACGGGAACAATACTTCGGGCTGCACGATGGGCTCCTGGATCGACGAGACGGGGTCGCCCGCCGGATAGTGCAGCTTTACGTAACTTTTGCGCAGCAACGCTTCCGCGAGCGCCGCGAAGATTTCCTGCTGCCGACCGCCCCGATCCGACGCATTCGCCGCTTCGAGCGTCTTGGCCACCAGCGGTCGCAGGTGCAGCGGAAACAGATACGGCAGCTTCACCATCAACGACCGCAGCCGGTCGACCGGCAGGCTCGGATCGTGCGCTGCGCGACGCAACAGCATGAGCAACAGTTGCGCCTCGGCCAGCGAAAACTGCGGGCCGCTGTCTGGCGTGTCGGTCACGAAGCGGTACCCCTGCCGCCGCACCAGCGGCAGCCCCATCTCGCGGCGAATCACGTTCAGATCCGCCTGGACCTGACGCTCGCTCAGCGAGAACTGAGTCGCCAGTTCCTTGCGGCTCTTGCCCGGGTGGCTCGCAATGTCCTCCACCAGTTGCCAGATGCGGCGAAAGCGCTCCGCCACCAGGCGTTTGTGGTCAGCGAAGTCAGCTTTAACGAGGTCATCGTCCCGCATGGGCATAGCTCAACAATCGAAACCGCTGATAACAAATTCCAGGCACCTACCAGCGGCTTGGGAGAGAGAATTGGAAGCAGTGAACAGCGCCTCAGACCCTCGAGCGGAGTGGGTATATATTCGTCCCAACAACCGAGCGGGCCGCGCGTCGCTCCGAGTGTAGCAAGGGGCACTGTCCGCCCCGCAAGTGCCGAACGCTCGGGTTTTGCGCAGTGTGACACGTCTGCCGGCGATTGCGGTACCTACAATTCCGGATATGTTGCGCCCGTCTCGCGTGGCTCGGTCCCGGCGCCGGCGAACGTCCTTTCGGGATTCGGATCCAGGCCAAAGCGGAGCTCGCTCCGGGCAGGTGCGAGCCTCGTTGCGGTGTGCAAATTGCTGCCGGAACGGAGCACGCGCAGCGATGCGGGTGGCGTTCCTGGTCTGGGCTCTCGTCCACGCCGCTCCTGCCTCGGCGCAGCAGGCCGCGTGGCAGCAGTGGCAGCACCTGCCAGGCGTCGTCGACGTCGGCGCCCGAGCCGACGGCAGCCTGGTCGTCATGGCCGCGGGACACCTGTACCAGGTCGCGCGCAGCGGCACAGCGGTCCCGTTTGCCAGCGGATCGGACGGCTTCAACGCGTCCGCCGATGCCGAGTCCTACTTCGTGGTTGCCCCGGCCCTGACGGTGGATGGCGCCGGCTGCGCCTGGAGCGCGGATGACCTGTTCATCCTGGACCTGAACGCGGCGCCCAGTGTGGATCGGGTCGATCCGGCCGGCCATGCCTCGCACTTCGCCAGTCTGCCCAACGTCGACACCCTGGGTGGCATCGCCATCGACACGACGGGCAAGTTCGGCCACCGGTTGCTCGTCACCGGCACCCATCAGGGCCACACCACGGTCTTCGCCCTCGACTGCGCTGGCTCGAGCACGGTCGTGACTGATTCGGCGCCAACGGTTGAAGGCGGTCTGGCGGTTGCGCCGCCGTCGTTTGGCCAGTTCAGTGGCGACCTGATCGCGCCGGACGAAAACAGCGGTCAGGTGTGGGCCATCGATCCCGCTGGCGGCGCCACGCTGGTCATCGTCCCGAACCTGCCCGTCGGCGGCGATACCGGCGTCGAGAGCGGTGGCTTCGTCCCGCCTGGCTTCAGCGGCGGGGGCGCCGCCTATCTCGCGGACCGCGCGACGGCCAACAATCCGTTCCCCGGCACCGACAGCCTCTTGCGGCTCACGTCGGCCGCGCTCGCTCCCGCTGGCGTGCAGGACGGCGACCTGCTGCTCTCGACCGAGGGCAACGGCACCACCGTCGCCATCCGCTGCGCCGCCACGTGCACCGCCAGCGAGGTAGCGCAAGGGACCCCCGGCGGCCACATCGAAGGCAAGATAGCGCTGGTCCCCGACCAGCCCACGGCTCCGTAGAAGTTCGCGCGCAATGACCAGCCGGACTAGCATCCCCCTGGGCGGTGCCAACAGTGACCTCGGCGCGACTTGAACGCGCGACCTCTTCCTTCGCAGGGAAGCGCTCTAATCCACTGAGCTACGAGGCCATTTCCGACAGCCGCACGCGCGCTGCGCTCCAATAGTATCAACTGCACCGCTGCCCGGACCACTCGACCCGAGATCGCCTCATGCTAAAGTGGGACCTTGACGCAGCCAGGAGGATGCCGATGACGTCGTCCGTCGAAGAGTGGGTTGATGAAGTCTCCCGCACCACCCACCCCGATCGTGTGGTCTGGTGCGACGGGAGTAGCGCGGAAAACGATCGGCTTGTCGACGGCATGGTCGCCGATGGGACCTTGATTCGTCTCAACCCGGCCACGTTGCCCAACTGCTTCCTGCATCGTTCCAACCCCCAGGACGTGGCGCGGACTGAACACCTGACGTTCATCTGCTCGGAGCACGCCGAGGACGCGGGCCCAACCAACAACTGGATGAGCCCGGCCGAAGCGCGCCAGCGCATCTGGCCGCTGTTCAACCAGAGCATGCAAGGCCGCACCATGTACGTGGTCCCATATCTGATGGGTCCACCCAACTCGCCCTACACCAAGGTTGGGGTCGAGGTCACCGACAGCCCGTACGTGGTTGCCAACATGCGCATCATGACCCGCATGGGTCAGGTCGCCCTCGACCGCCTCGCTACCGGCACGACAGATTGGGTGCCCGGCCTGCATTCGCTGGGGGACCTCTCACCCGAACACCGCTTCATCGCCCACTTCCCGGACACGCGCACCATCTGGAGCGTTGGCTCGGGCTATGGCGGCAATGCGCTCCTCGGCAAGAAATGCCTGGCGCTGCGCATCGCCTCGACCATGGGTCAGCAACAGGGCTGGCTCGCCGAGCACATGCTGATTCTCGGCCTGGAGTCGCCGGATGGCGACCTCACGTACATCGCCGGGGCGTTTCCGAGCGCGTGCGGCAAGACGAATCTGGCCATGTTGAAGTCGCCATTCGAGGCCGACGGCTGGAAGGTCTGGACCGTCGGCGAAGACATCGCCTGGATCAACATCGGGTCAGATGGCCGGCTGTGGGCGATCAACCCCGAGAGCGGCTACTTCGGTGTGGCGCCCGGGACCAATCGCAAGACCAACCCCAATGCCATGGCCGCGGTGAGCAGCAACTCGATCCTCACCAATGTGGCGATGACCGAGGACCGCGGCGTGTGGTGGGAGGGCATGGATGGCCCGGTACCCGAGCGCCTGACCGACTGGCAGGGCCATCCCTGGACGCCGGCCTCGGGTACCAGAGCCGCGCACCCCAACTCGCGGTTCACGACCCCCGCCATCCAGAATCCCGCGTTGTCGCCACACTGGGAAGACCCGCAGGGGGTGCCGCTGAGCGCGATCCTGTTCGGTGGCCGCCGAGCGCGAACCGTCCCCCTGATCTACCGCTCGTTCGACTGGGAGCACGGCGTCTTTCTGGGCGCGACGATGGCCTCCGAAACAACCGCGGCGGCCACCGGGGCGGTCGGTGTCGTCCGGCGTGACCCGATGGCGATGCTGCCGTTCTGCGGCTACAACATGGGCGACTACTGGGCCCACTGGCTCGAGGTTGGCAAGCGCGCCGCCAACCCGCCGGCGATCTTTCAGGTCAACTGGTTCCGGACCGACGCCGCGGGCCGCTACATCTGGCCCGGGTTCGGCGAGAACATGCGCGTCCTGCGCTGGGTCCGCGATCAGATCCGCTCTCGCAATGGCATCTCGGACGCGCGCGAGACGCCCCTGGGGCTGGTGCCCACCCCGGCGGCCATCGGGACACACGATCTCGGACTGTCGACCGCCGATGCCGAAACCCTGTTCGCCGTCGATCGCGACGAGTGGTTGCGCGAAGCCGACGATCAGCACGTCTTCCTGGAGAGCTTCGGCGACCGTCTACCCGAAGCGATCCGCAACCAGCACCAGGCGCTCCAGAACCGGCTCTCACCAGTTGCCGTCTAGAATCCGCCTGTGAAGATCGCAGTTGTCGGAGGGGCTGGTCGCGTCGGCGCGACCACCCTGTTCCAGCTGGTGCTCGAGGGCGTCGCCCAGGAGCTCGCCGTCGTCGATGTCGTCACCGATCGCGCGCAGGGCGAAATGCTGGACTTGCTGCACGGGACGTCGTTGTCCCACCGCATCACGTTCAGCGGTCCGGGCTACGAGGCGTGTGACGGGGCTGACTTCGTGGTGATCACGGCTGGCATCCCGCGCAAGCCAGACGAGACCCGCCTCGACCTGCTGAAAAAGAACGTCGACAACCTCCGCGACAACGTGTTGCCGACGCTCTCCAAGCACGCCGGCAACGCGTTCATCATCATGATCGCCAATCCCGCGGACGTGCTGACCTACCAGGCCGCGATCCACGGCGCCTTTCCGGCCGACCGCGTCATCGGCACCGGGACACTGCTCGATTCCACGCGGCTGCGCTCGCTGTTGGCCGATCGCCTGGACGTCAATCCTCGCCAGGTCTACGCCTACATGCTGGGCGAGCACGGCGACAGCCAGTCGCCCTACCTCAGCGGCGCGACGGTGGCCGGCATTCCGCTGGCCGAGTTTCCTGGCTACTCGCAGGCAATGGTCGACGAAGTCGTCAACGCCACGCGGTTCGGTGGGGCCGAAGTCATCAAACAGAAGGGCGGCACCTTTTACGCGGTCGCGCCAATGATCGTCGAGCTCATCAGGGCCATCCACCACGACACGCATCAGGTACTCCCCGTCTCGACGCTCCTCAAGGGCGAGTTCCTGGGAATGCAGCACGTCGCGCTCTCGCTGCCGTGCGTGATCGGCAAGCAGGGCCGCGTCAGGCTGGTGCCGCCGCGCCTGTCAGACGATGAGCAGGCCGGCCTCCTCAAGTCGTACAACGTGCTGCGCGAGGCGCTGGAATCGGTCGGACTCTAGGTCACTGAAGCCATGCCACCTCCCCGTCCGCATCGCGAAGGCGTCATCAGACCATCCACCCCGTTCTTTCGCCTGCTCGTCGACGAGGACGGCTTGACCGACGCGCTGCTCGAGTTCGTCAGCAACCCGCGCGCCTCGCGCAACGACCTGCCCGTGATCCAGGACCTGCACGACCTGGCGCCAGGCATGGTGCCCGTACTCGAAGCCATGGTCCTGGACGGCGTCGAAGAGCGCCGCGACGTCGCCGACTACGTCCACGCCGCGCTCTTCGGCATTGGCCAGGTCGCGGACGAGAGCTGAAGGGAGAGCCGACAGGGGGATTCGAACCCTCGACAGCCGCTTTACAAAAGCGGTGCTCTACCACTGAGCTATGTCGGCCGGTTGCCTGAGTATACGACCGGCCGCGCTCGCCGGCCTCAGCCTCGGGGAAGCCCGGAGTCGACGGCCTGATCGGCCAGCGTGGGCAGATCCATGTCCGCCATGCTCAGCGCGGTCCGCACCGCCTCGGTCGCAAAATGCACTGCTTTGGACGTTTCCTCGGTATGCTCACGCCCGCCGCGCAGCGATAGTCCCGCGGCGTGCATGGCCGAGCGGGCGGCATTGGCAACCATCATTGACTGGGCTTCGTGGGCAACAGCACCCCGCTCCGCCTGAGCCTCGAGTGTGCCCGCCATGGCACGCGCGCCGATTCCAGAGCCGTCCTGCCCGCTGAGCCAGCCCGCGGCCCAGTGGTCGAACTCCGGGTCTTCGTCGGTAACCGCCGCGTACGCCTCGCGTGCGCACAGCACGGCGAACCGCGCGTGCTGCATACCGGTGAGGGTCGGAATGGGCACCTGGGCAAGCGTCGTCACTTCGCGGCAGGTGACGATCGCCTCGCCGCGGGGGACGTCTTTGTCGACCGTGGCCTCCCAGAGCCGCGGCGAGCGGAACCGCTCATTCTGGCTATTCAGCAGTGCCGCCACATTCGGCGACGTGTAGCAGTCCATGAGGCCGCCGTCGTCGCGCCGGCCGCTCGTCGTTTGCTTCGTCAGGCGGCCCCACTCGCGCCCGTCGGCCGAGTGATTGAGGTGATCGGTGAGCATGAAGGCGGTCCGCGTCGCGACGACGGGTTCGGCGCTGGCCGGGGACCCCTCGGTATCGGTCGGCGCCGCCAGGCGGGGATGGATCAGTTGCCAGACGCGCTCGGGGGCGCTCAGGTCTTTGAGCTGATGCGAGCCCAGGTCCCGGAGGCTCGCGCCGGCCGGCAGCTGCTCCTGGGTGAGCTGCGCGGTGACCCCTGAGAGCAGCACCTGGCCGCCGCTGGCGAGCGCTCTGAGCCGCGCGCAGCGATTGACCGACACGCCGTTGTAGTCGCCATTGTGGACTTCGATCTGGCCGGTGTGGATGGCCATCCGCACCCGCAGGGGCTTGCTCGTCGGCCACTTCTCGATGGCCAGCGCGCATTGGAGCACGAGTGCCGCGGTCACCGCGTCGCGTGCGCGTTCGAACACGGAGAAGACGCTGTCGCCCTCACCTTTGCTCTTGACGACGTGGCCATTCTGACGCCGGACGCACGCGTAGACAATCTCGTCGTGGCGCGCCAGGGCCTGGCGCATCGCGTCCGGCTCCCGCTCCCAGAGGCGGGTGCTGCCCTCGATATCGGTCAGCAGGAAGGTCACAATCCCGGTTGGCAGCGCAGTCGACGAGTCCACGTTCTAGTATTCGGCAGATCGCGCCAGGTCCTGAAGTCGGCCTCCCTTCGGAAGATGCCCGTTGTCCTCGGCGTGCCCTAGAATGCACAGGCTCGCACCCGGTGGGGTGGCCGAGTGGTTAATGGCAACGGTCTGTAAAACCGTCCGACGGAAGTCGTACGCAGGTTCGAATCCTGCCCCCACCACTGCACTCGGAGCGCCTGGACGCGTTTGGTAGAATCTCAGGCGCTGGCCCATGTAGCTCAGTGGTAGAGCACACCCTTGGTAAGGGTGAGGTCGTGAGTTCGATCCCCACCATGGGCTCCCGCGGCGAGTCTTTAGACACAGAGGCAGAAAAATGGCGAAGAAAGCTGATCGCGTGCTCATTACGCTGGCGTGTGCCGAGTGTAAGGAGCGGAATTATCACTCCGAGAAGAACAAGCGGAACGATCCGGATCGGCTCGCGCTGCAGAAGTTCTGCCCGCGGTGCAGGCAGTATCGGGAGCATCGCGAAACGAAGTAGGCGAAGAGTGGCCGCTAGCCGAGGGGCGGTGGTATAAGGGCAAACGATAACGCCGCACAGGGGCGTAGCTCAGCTGGTAGAGCGCCGATCTCCAAAATCGGAAGTCGCGGGTTCGAGCCCTGCCGCCCCTGCCTACTTTGTAGAAATTGTTGTCGTAGAACAGTTGTTCTGTTAGGTTCGTCCGCGTGGGGCGGTTGCGTTTGCCGCGCGGCGTGTGCCTGGCGTGCAACGCCGTGCTCGATCGACGGGTCAAGCGCTACTGCAATGTCGCGTGCCAGACCGATCACCAGTACCGCGTGTACATCGAAGCGTGGTTCGAGGGGCGCGTGTCCGGCGCCAAGACCTGGGCGACCGTCTCAGGCCACGTGAGACGCTACCTGCACGAGAAGTACACGCGCTGCGTCGGGTGCGGCTGGGCGGAGCGACATCCGGTGACCGGCAGAATTCCGCTGCACATCGATCACATCGATGGCGATTGGCGGAACAATCGGCCTGAGAACTTGCGGCTGCTGTGTCCGAACTGCCACGCGCTGACGCTGACGTACGGGGCGCTGAACCGCGGGCGTGGGCGGCCCTTCCACATGATCAAGACACCTTACGATGAGGCGGCGAGATGACCTTCAATGGCTTCAGGCCCCAACTGATCGAGTTCCTCAGACAGCTCGCCGACAACAACACCCGCGAGTGGTTCCAGGCGCACCGCGACGCGTATGACCAGTACTTTCTGGAGCCGGCGCGCGAGTTTGTGATCGCCATGGGCGAGCGTTTTTCAGAGCTGGGCGAGGGCATCCACGCCGAGCCAAGAGTCCGCGGGTCGATCTTTGCCATCAATCGGGATACTCGCTTCTCAGCCGACAAGACGCCGTACAAGGCCTATATGGACCTGTGGTTCTGGCAGGGCGACGGGCAAAGTCGGGAGCGGCCGGGGTACTTCTTCAGGCTGCAGCCCGAACGCCTGGTCCTGGGCGCAGGCATGCACGCGTTCCCCGAGACCGCCCTCCACCGCTACCGGCAGGCGGTCCTGGATCCCGCCCGTGGGGCACAACTCGAAGCGGCGGTCCACGCCGTGAAAGCAGACCAGCTAGGCGTCGAAATCGGCGGTCAGACGGTCAAGCGGGTGCCCGCCGGGCTACCGGCCGATCATGCCCGCGCCGAGTGGCTCAAGCATGGCGCCCTGTACGCGGCTTCGGAACAGCCGGCAACGACAGACCTGGTCTGTTCATCAGGATTTCCCAGCGTGTGTTTCGAGCACTTTGCGCGGCTTGCCCCGCTGCAGCGATGGCTGGTCGACGTCCTCGCCCCGTAGCGTCGCAGGCGCGCGGGATCGTGGTCGTCGCGCGCGTCGTCGGGGCGATGCTGGCCTACCTGGCGGTGCTGTTTTCGGCCGAGATCGTGCTGCTGTTCCTCGGTGGGCAGGCGGTGCCAGGCGTCGCCCAGGGACCCTTCGCCCTGGTGAGCATGGGCATCGCCGAGGGCGCGGCGTTTGGGGCGGTGCTGTTGGTCTGGCGGCTGGTGGATCGTCGGCCAGTGCGTCAGCTTGGCCTGGAACGCGGCGTGGCACGCCGCCAATGGCTCCGAGGTGCGGGCGCCGCAACGGCGATGATGGGGTTCATTGTCCTGGCCTGGTACACCCTGCTCGACGACGCGACCTGGGACGTGAACGCCAGCCCGCTCAGAGCCGCCGTCGTGCTGGTCGGCGGCCTGATCGGCTTTCTCATCCAGGGCCCGGCCGAAGAGATCCTCTTCCGCGGCTATCTGCTCGAGAACCTGACGGCGAAGTGGGGCCTCCGCTGGGCCGTAATCATCTCGAGCGTGGCCTTCGGGCTCCTGCACGCGCCCAACCCGAACTTCGGCGTGCTGCCGTTTGTGAACCTCGTGCTGTTCGGCGTAGCGGCCGCGCTCTACAAGGTCCGCATCGACGCTGGCCAGTTGTGGGGCGTCTTCGCCATCCACACAATCTGGAACTGGCTGCAGCAGGTCGTTTTCGGACTGCCGAACAGTGGCCTGGCCTCGGTTGCCGAAAACGCCCTGTTCATGGTGCGGCCCGATGCCTCGTTGCCCGATCCCATCTCGGGCGGTGGCTTCGGCCCCGAGGGCACCCTCGGGGCCAGCCTGGTCCTGCTCGCGCTCATTGGCGTCACACTTCGCCGCCCGACGAAAGCGTTACAACGCCCCTAAGTACTGGCGCCGACCTCGGTTTCGGCGAGGTCGCAATCCAGGTCGAATTCTTCGCTGCGCAGCCGCCCGGCGATCCGTCGGGCGAAGAGCAGGCCGTCGACCGCTCGCTGGTCGGCCGACAACATCCCATGCGGGGCGCACGTGGACAGTCGCACCCCCTCGGCGGTTATCACACAGGAGCAGTTGCGGCTAAGGGCTTGCAAGAGCTCCAGCGCCTCGGATTGGGTGCCATGCCACAGCACGTTGGTTGCCATCAGACCCACCTCAAGCTTGATGCCGCCGTGTGTGACGGCTCGACATCTTGGGGTCGCTAAACGCAACCTGCGTGCCAGCGTTCTGGCGGAGAAAAGCATACGAGCGCTTCCCAACTCGTGTGATATAGTGACGATTCTGTCGCCAGAGCGGCGACAGGTCGCCGGAGCGATCCGGCTGTCGCAACCGCCCTCGGGCGGCCATAGACGCAATCGAACACCATTTTCTGGGGTTGGCTGAACACCCGAACTGCCGGGGGCCGCGTTGCGGTTTCTGGTGGGGCCGCCTTGGGGTGGTGTTTTTGTTGCCCTCCGTCGGGCCCGCGGCCCCTATTCATAACACGCACGCGCGTCGGGAGGACTATGCGTTGCCCACACCGTTTCTACCGATTCCCAACGCTGTCTGGGCCTCCGCCGGTGCGGCGGAGGGCGATACCGAGCTAAACGCCTTCGACAATGCGCTACTGGCGGCGCAGGTTGGCAACCTCAACCTGATCCGCGTCAGCAGCGTCCTGCCTCAGGACGCCTGCGTCCTGGACAAGCCACCCCAGATCACACCCGGCTCGCTGGTGCCGACGGTCTACACCGTCCAGGTGTCGGCGCGTCCTGGTGACACCATTGCCGCGGCCGTCGGCATCGGGGTCGCCGACGGGTCCCACGGGATGATCTACGAGTCGCACGGCACCTCCCAACACGAGGTGGAAGCGGCCGTACGCCAGATGATCAATGAAGGATTTGCCCGGCGCGGGCTGAATCTGAAGGAAGTCATCGTTCGCTCGATCGAGCACAAGGTCGAACGGATTGGCTGCGCTGTCGCGGCCGTCGTCATGTGGTGGAGGTGAAGCTATGCAAGCCATTGGTCGTCACGTCATTCTCGAGATGTGGGGTTGCCAGAATCTCGAGTCGGTGGAGACCGCGGAGCGCGCCCTGCGCGAGATGGTCGTCGCCCTGGACGTCAATCTGCTGGACCTGCGGGTGTATCCGTTCAGTCCGGTTGGTGTGACTGGCATCGCCATCGTCTCGGAGAGCCATCTGGTCATCCACACCTGGCCGGAGTACGGCTATGCCGCCGTCGACCTGTTCACCTGTGGCGCGGTGCGTGACCCGCAGGACGCCGTGAACGTGTTGCGGCGTCTGTTCAAGCCCGACCGCATCGGGGTGATGGAGATCAACCGCGGCCAGATGGACCTGGGCGAGCATACCGAGGTGAGCACCAACACGGCTCCGGAGCGGGCGCGACCGCGCTCACGGCTGGCGCGCACCCCGGCTTATTCGGCCTAGCTCGGCCAGATCGTGGTCGACGACTGGTTCGCCGAGCCGCCCTACGCGGGCATCGAGCAGCGCTATCGCGTGCTGGCGCGCCTGCACGCGGAAACCACGCCTTGGCAAACCCTCGAAGTCCTGGACCTCGAGGGCCCGGGCCGCGCGTTGATCCTGGCCGGGACGCTCCAGACAAGTCTCGGCGAGGAATTCACCTACCACGAGTCGCTGGTGCACATCCCGATGTTTGCCCACCCCAACCCCCACCGGGTGTTGATCATCGGTGGCGGCGACGGGGGAGCGCTACGCCACGTGCTGCTGCACCCGAGCGTCGATCGGGCGCTCGAAGTGGAGATCGATCAAGCCGTGGTGCAGGCGTCGCTCCGCTTCTTGCCTGAGATCAGTGGCGGCGCGTACACCGACCCACGTGCGGAACTCAAGATCGACGACGGGGTGCGGTTCGTGGCCGAGACCACCGAACCTTTCGACGTGATTCTGATCGACTCCACCGACCCGGTCGGCCCGGCCGCGGCGCTGATCTCTGACCAGTTCTTGCAAGATGCGCGACGCACGCTTGCCCCGGGCGGCTTGCTGACGATCCAGAGTGGCTCGCCGATATCGCAGCCCCGCGAATGGCTGGCCACGGTGCAGGCTGTCAGACGCACGTTCTCCATCACGCGACCGTATCTCGGGTACGTCCCCATCTATCCGGCGATGCAGTGGAGCTGGGTCATCGGCTCGGATGAGATCGACCCAACCCGGATCGACGAGGTCACCACGCGCGCCCGCCTGGACAAGATGAAGTCGGCGTTACGCATGTACAACACCGGCGTACACCGTGCGGCTTTTGCCTTGCCGACGTTCTTGCAAACGCTGCTACAACTCACCGAGCGTGACGAGCCACCGAGTATCGCCGAGCTTCGTGCCGCCGGCCACCCTCTACCTGGCGTCATCGCCTGAGTCTGGCGGCCTGGCGGCGCTGCCCGCGGCCGCCGCCATCTTCGGCGCGCCCCTCGACCTCACCGAGAGTTTCCGAAGCGGCTCCCGCGGTGGGCCGGACGCCGTCAGGTACATGTCTGACGGGCTGGAGTCGTACAGCCCGGTGCTCAACCGGGACCTCGAGGACCTGATCCTGCGTGACCTGGGCGACGTGCCGCTGGAAGGCTTGACGCACGTGTCCGAAGCTCTGGAGCAGATCAGCGGCGGCATGGCTTTCGCCGCCAGCGAGGCCACCCTGGCTGTCATGCTGGGTGGCGAGCACACCGCCAGCCTGGGCGGTTTTCGGGGGCTCAAGCGCGTCCACCCAGATGCCGTCATCCTGCAGGCGGATGCCCACCTCGACATGCGGCCTGAATACGCGGGTCAGTCGTTCACGCATGCGACGTGGCTGAACCACGTCGGGCAGGAGTTCGGCTTTGCCAGTATTCACCAGGTCGGGCTCAGGTCGGGCGATCGAGCCGAGTGGGAGCTCGCCCGACGTCAGACGGCCTGGAGCAGCACCGAACTCAGTTTGCCCCAGGCGATCCGCGACCAGATCGGCCAGTTGCCGGTGTACGTCTCGATCGACATCGACGTCCTGGATCCCGCGCACGCGCCCGGCACCGGTTGTCCAGAGCCGGGCGGGGTGACGTTCCGCGAACTCGTGGCCTTTCTGTACGGTCTCCAGGGCCTGCGCGTCGTCGCGCTGGACGTGATGGAGGTTTCCCCGAACCTGGACGCGGCCAATATCACGGCGGCAGCCGCCGCGAAACTGGTTCGGGAGGCGATCCTGCTGTTCGGCTAGCCCGACGGCGCCGTCATCTTCTGGACGATCGTCTCGAGCGCCTTGCCAAGCTGCGGGTCGCGATCGTTTTCGAGATCTTCGTCCGTCATGTCGACCACCACGTCGGGCGTAACGCCGACGCCGTCGATCTGAGCACCCGCCGGCGTCACGAACCGTTGCTCGGTCACCTGCAGCACCGAGCCGTCCGCCAGCGCAATCTGCGTCGCTACCCCGACGTTGCCCGCCGTCTTGCTGCCGACCAGCGTCCCGATCTTGGCCTCCTGGATCGCCGCGGCGAAGATCTCGGCTCCGGAGGCGCTGTCGCGATCGACCAGCACGACCAGCGGGAGACCGTTCAGATTGTTGGTCGGCGTCGTGTCCAGCGGCGTTTGCCGTCGCTGCCGATCGACCTGGTAGCCAACCACCGAATGATCCGCGTCGAAGAAGCCGCCGGCCGCCCCGAGGACCGCGTTCAGAGAACCGCCCGGATTACTCCGCAGGTCCACGATCCAGCCCTTGATCCCGCGCTGCCTACCCTGATCGAGGATACCGAGCACCTGATCGACCATCGTCGAATCGCCAAAGCTGCGAATCTTGAGATAGCCGATGGGCACGTTGGGGACCTGGCGCCCGATGACCTGATCGACCTGCACGAGGGCGCGGCGCATCGTGAATTCCAACGGCTGGGCTGAGCTGAGCCGATGGACCTGCACCTTGACCTGAGTGCCGGGCTGGCCACGAATGAGCTGCGCGATATCGCTCACCGATTGCCCGGTGACGTCCTGGCCGTTCACCCCAGTGATGCGGTCGCCACGCTTAAGGCCGCTCGCGCTGGCCGGACTGCTGGGGAAGATCTCGGCGATCAGCGGCGGTTGGCTGTCCAGTGGCCGTGACATGAGCACGCCGATACCGGCGAAGCTGGTTTCGTTGCGGCGGCGCGCCTCGTCGGGTGTCATGAACGAGGTGTGTCCGTCGTGCAGGCTGTCGGCCATCCCGCGCAGCACCATCCAATCTGGATGGGCTTGCTGCGACCATGCCGGGAGCTTATTGACGACCGCATCGTAGGCGTCGCCAAAGGCCTGCCAGTCCTGGTCGGCGTTGCCCGTCGCGGTGGGCACCATCTGGAGCGGCAGCGTCAGCATCGGGAGGTTCGGGGTCGCCTGGAGGCCCTGGCGCAGCGTGTCGGTCGCGGCGTTGATGAGCTGTGCATCGCTGACGGGGTCGACGTACGTGTCGAGGATCGCGCGGTAGGCCGTGTAGAGCTGAGCCGACGACAGGCCCTGCCCGCGAATCTGGGCGGTTGTCGCTGGGGCGATGGCATCCGCGGGCGCAGGCGCATCGGCTGTGCCAGGGGTCGCCTGCGTTCCTGGTTGGGGCGGCCTGGGCGCCGCGGCCCCGGCCGGGACGGGCGTGACGATGCGGTTGCCAGTCGTCGGGGCACCGGTGCTGCTCGCTGGCGCGCAGGCCACCAGGACAGACAGTGAGGCGACAGCCAGGGTGCGAGAGAATCGGCGATCGGCGTGCACGGATGTAGGCTGCAAGAGCCTGTGGCCCGGAATGATAACCCGGTGGCCACTATAGGGCGCTACCATCTCCGCAGTGAAGATCAGGGCGGTCACGCTCGGGCTTGATCTGCCTGCGTCCGAGGCAGTCGCCGCCCCCTTCCCGATGGGACGCTGGCCCGCCTCGGTGCACCCAATGGTTGCGGAGGTCATCGCGGGCAGCCCGTGAAGCTGCTCACCACGCTCCTCATCGCCGTGCTCGCCGCGCTCGCGGTGTACTCGGCGCGTCGACGCATCCTGTTCGCGCTCAAGACGGGTGCGGTGGTCTACATCGTGCTGCTGTTCGGGCGTTTGATCCTCTCAGCCGGCAGCCTCGCCGATCGCTGGGAGGACATTCTCTGGCCGGTGCTGATCATGCTGGTCGCCTGGGTGAGCCTGTGGTGGACCAGCACGGTCTACGCGGAGCGTCGCGGACGGCGGACAAAGGTGCCGGCGCCGGCTAAAACCGCATCTGGAGTTGGGCGGCCAGGGCGGTGAGGTCCTGGACGGTCTCGACCAGCAGCGCCTGGCCGTCGCACACCGCTTCGGACTTGTAAAACCGGTAGCCGTTGGCCAGGAGTTGACAGGCGCGCGCCGCGCTGATCACCGCCTCCTGGACGTCGCGGTGGACACTGGCGAGCTTGCGCGGCGGCTCGAGCAGCTCCGCGTCGCTGGCCAGGCGCATCAGCTCCCAGCGGTTGACGGCAGCCGCGTTGGCGAGCCGCATGTTGTCCGGCTCGATCTCGCGCATGCGTACCCAGTCATCGAACGTCACGCCGACGCGACTGGCGATGTGCTGAACCTGGGTACGGTACACGCGCTGTGCGTGGAGTTCTTGAAGTGTTTGCGGCCGGAGAAGTTGCAGGATCGAGCCGAGTGCCAACAGGCGAGCTCCACAATGCGGGGTTGGGGGCCGGGGCTGAGCATGAAAGAGGCCCCAGAGATGAATCGTACATCTCTGGGGCCATCATGCAGAATTGAATAGTCCGGTTTTACGCGAGCACCCCACCGCCACATTCGACCGCGGGGTGCCGATCAATCAATTTGACGAACTCCGAATAGGAGCTGGGCCAAGGATTTTGACCTCCTTTCACTCCCGTTCTCCGATCGTCCACCGCGGAACGACCTGACTCACCATAACACTTAATTTGGCCGAGAGCCAGCGGCCGGCCCGAGCCGACGTTCGACCGCCTCCCGGACCTGTTCGTCGTGCGCGGCATACGCGCGCAGGAGCCCGAAATTGCCGGTCAGCATCATGTCGCCGTGGGGTACGGCGAGATAGGGCCGGCCGCCGCCGTCGACCAGCAGTGTGCGCCGCGGCCCGGTAACGGCGAGCAGATCCGGCAGGGGTGCGGCCGGGTCGAACACGAGTGCGCCATGGCCTTTGTCGGCGAAGACGGCCTCGTTCCGAATCGAGCCGTGGCCGAGTTGCTCGACGAAGCTCGCGAGGCGCGCCGGGGTCAATTCGCCGGTGTGATGCTCGAACAGCCCGACGACCTCGCCGTCGACCAGATGGAACGCGAGGCAGTGG
The DNA here is from genome assembly GCA_035309865.1 of Chloroflexota bacterium. Lineage (GTDB taxonomy): Bacteria > Chloroflexota > UBA6077 > UBA6077 > CF-72 > CF-72. Next base: position 18,734 of record DATGER010000019.1, on the reverse strand, counting down.
AAGTTGCCGACGTTGGCGACCAGCGGGCTGCGGGCTGCCGCGACGTGCGGATCCTCGAGCGCCCCGATGATCGCCGCCGGCGCGGTGTCCATCAGCAGGAGTGGCAGGTCGGTCGGGGCAGAGTCGGCGACCGCGCGCAGGCGGGTCATGGCTTCGGGGACGGCTGCACGCAAGAACGCGAAGCCGCCCAATCCGAGACCGCTCGAGAGTCGGTCGCGAAGGTAATTGAAGCGAAAGACGCGATCGCTGAAACCCGGTGGGGCCGCGCCGTGGTCGAAGACGGCCACGGCCAGGCCGTCGAGGCGGACCCGCACGCCGAAGGCGACGAGCGTTTGCAGGAGCTGACCGAGCACCAGGTCCCGCAGGAAGACGTGCTCGGCGCCAGCGTCGGCGAGGGCGATAGCTTCGTCGTCTGAGACGACCTGGATGCCCATCGCCGCGACGGCGGCCAGATCGTCGTCGAAGGTGCGCGCGGCGTCGGGCGTCGCAAAAGCCGCCAACCCGGCATGGACGTGATCAATGGTCGCCCAGTGCGACGGACCCCCGCCCATCGTGACCCCCTGCAACACCAGGCGGCGCCCGGCGGCGGTGGCGGTGCGGATCCGATCGGCAATCGCGACGGTCGGTGAGGGCAAAACGAGTTTGAAACAGTTCTCGAGGTCGCGCTCCGAATCGAACAGGAGCACATCCTGGGTACCGGTTCCGACGTCGACGGTCAGGATTTGCATGTCAGCGGGTCCGAATCACAAAGAGGCTACAGCTTCACCAGGCCGTTATTGCGACGGGCGGACCACTCGTAAAATCCGGCGGAATGGCTGGTGTGCTCACCGCGCTCCTGATGCTTGGCGCGGCCGGGGCGGCCTGGGGCGGTCTGGGCTGGCTGCTGACGAACGTGCCGCCGTCGCGCCCGCTGGCGGTCGTCGCGGCGTTCGTGTTCGCCTTCGCCGCGATCACCAGCACCGGGGCACTCCTGGCCTGGGTGGTGCTTCGGCCACGGCGATCGCCGGCGGCCTACCTGGCGCACTCGATGTTGCTGGCCGTCATCGTGTTGTTTGCGGTCTGGCTGCAGCTGTTGCGGACGCTCACGCCGCTCGCCGTCGGCCTGCTCATCGGGCTGTACGCGTGCATGGAGCTCGCGGTGCTCTTCGGCACGCGCGGATCGGTCGAGCTGCCGGTCAGGCGGTGAGCGACAAAAATCCGTTCGACCGGTTCGCCCGGCTCTACGACTGGGAACACGATGGTTACTTGCTCGACGTCCCCGTGCACATCGCTTTCGCGCATCGCTTCGGGGGCCCCGTGCTCGAGCTAGCATGCGGCAGCGGCCGCCTGCTCGGGCCACTGGCTCAGGCTGGCTTTGCCTGCACCGGGGTCGACAGCTCAACGGCGATGCTCGAACGCGCACGCCAGCGCTTCGAGCGGCTGCCAGGAGCGCGCGCCACGCCGCTGTTCGAGCAGCGCCTTCAGGACCTCGAGCTCGACGGGCGCTTCCGTACCATCGTCCTCGGCCTGGACAGCCTCGGTCTGCTCATCGACCGAGCCGACCAGGTTCGCGCCCTGCGCGCGGCCCGAGCACACGCGACCCACGATGGCCGACTCATTCTCGACGTCGCCAACGGCAACCTGCGTGGATCGTCGGAGCCGCCCGAAGAGCTGATTCACGACCTGACGTTGCCAGACCCCGACACTGGCCGACCGATTACCAAGTTCATCTTGCGACGCCCCAAACCGGACGAACAGGTCGACGAGTTGATGTTCTTCTACGACGAGCAGGACGAACGCGGCTACCTGCGCCGGAGCATGGTCGAGCTGCGCCTGCGCTGGTTTACACGTTTCGAGCTCGAGCTGCTGCTGCAATCAGCGGGCTGGCAGGTGGATGAACTGTACGGCAACTACGACCTGGAGCCGTACGGTCCGGTCAGCGACCGCCTCCTCGTCGTGGCGCGCTAGACCCGGAGCCGCCGCGGCTGCCGTTAGAATACGGGCTGATTTGCATACCGCTTCCTTCCGCGACCGCCTCGAACGCACCGCCAGTGCTAACGCGTCCTGGCTGTGCATCGGGCTCGATCCGGATCCAGCTTTGGTATCGCCCCACCTGAAGAGCGACGATGCAAGCGATTGGGTGCCTCGATTCCTGCACGGGATCGTCGACGCGACGCGCGACCTGGTGTGCTGTTACAAGCCCAACATTGCGTTCTTCGAAGCGCTCGGCGTGCCGGGCCAGCGTGCGCTGAGGACGCTGCTGCAGCTGATTCCAGCCGACATTCCGGTGCTCATCGACGCCAAACGTGGCGATACACCCCAGACGATGCAGGCCTACGCTCGCGCCATCTTCGACGATCTCGACGTCGACGCGGTGACGGTGAATCCGTATCTGGGCGGCGACTCGCTCGAGCCGTTTTTCAGGTACCCGGACCGCGGCGTGTTCGTCCTGTGCAAGACCAGCAACCCGGGCGCAGTTGAGATTCAGGACCTGGTGGTCGACGGCGCCGAACCACTGTTCCTGCACATCGCGCGGCGCGCGGTGACCTGGGACCAACACGGCACGCTCGGTCTGGTCGTTGGCGCGACGTACCCAGCCGATGTCGCCGCGGTGCGACAGGTCGCGCCGCGGGTCCCCATTCTGCTGCCCGGGGTTGGAGCCCAGGCCGGCGATCTGGAGCGTTCGGTTCAGGCAGCCATCGGCGCCGCGGGTGGGGGTGCCATTGTCAATGCCAGCCGCTCGATTCTGTACGCGAGCGCTGGCTCAGACTGGCAGGCGGCCGCCCGCGCCGAGGCCGAGCGCCTGCGGGCCGCGATCAACGCGGCTTGGTCCAGGTCCGGGCCCGGATCCGGCACGCCGAGTGCAACCGCGGCGCGTTGAATCGCGTCTGTTTTTCCATCCGGATGAGCACGGCCAAGTTTGTCGAGGTTCACGTTGGGGATGTCGTTCGCCTGCGCAAGACGCACGCCTGCGGTGGCACGGACTGGTCGGTCGTGCGCCTGGGCGCGGACATCGGTCTGCGCTGCGGAACCTGCCAGCATCGCGTCCTGCTGCCGCGCAGCCAGTTCGAGCGACGTCTGAAGATCTTTCTCTCACGGGCGGTGCCAGTCGATCCGGGCGATGCGCAAGGCTGAGCTTGCCGACCGCGGCCTGGCCGGGCGCCTGCGCAACGTTGGCGGCCTGAGCGACCAGTCGATCTGGAAAAACAAGGACTTCCTGCTGCTCTGGCTGGCCCAGGCGATCAGCCAGACTGCGCAGAACGCGATCTGGTACGGGATCGTCGTGCTGGTCCAGCGGCGCAGCAACTCGAGCACGCAGTTGAGCGTGGCGGTGCTCACGTTGATCATCCCGTCGGTCGTCTTCGGCGTGCTGGCCGGAGTCTACGTCGACCGCTGGGACAAGCGGGTCGTGCTGATTGCCACCAACCTGATCCGCGGCAGCATCGCGTTTTCGTACGCGCTGTTCGGGTTGGTGCCCAGCCTGACGCTGGGTCTGCTGTTCGTCATCAATTTCGTGTTCTCCACCATCGGCCAGTTCTTCGCGCCAGCCGAGACGGCGATGATCCCGACCGTCGTCGTCCGCCCCAAGCTGCTGCAAGCCAACAGTCTGTTTCATCTGACCTTTACGGCGTCGCAGCTGATCGGGCTGGTGGTCCTTGGGCCGCTGCTCGTCAAGATCGTCGGCGTGGATGGGTTGTTCGTCGGCATGGCCGCGACCATCGTGCTCTGCGGCGCGCTGGTGTGGCCGCTGCCGAGCAGTCGCGGCGAGCACGATCCGCAGGTACCGTCCACCGGGCAAGAGGCCATCCAGGGCGTCTGGCAGGACGTCCAGGACATCGGTCGCTTCGTGCTCCGCGATCGCGTGGTCGCGCTGGCCATGGTGCAGTGGACGATCGGCGCGATTCTGGGGCTGGTAGTGGCGACCCTCGTGCCCGGCTTCGCCGCCCGGTTGCTGCATGTCCGCGCCGAGGACGCCGTGTTCATCATGGCGCCCGCTGGGGTCGGGATGGTGGCGGGGACCGCCCTGTTGAATCGTTGGGGGGACCGTCTCGAGAAGCACTTCCTGACCAACGTCGGGCTGTTCACCGTCGCGGTGTGTTTGACGCTGACTGGCGGGCTGGCCCTATTCACCGACGTGGTCACCCAGAGCAACCCGCCACTGGTCGACGTGCTGACGCTGGGTCAGGTGAGCGTGGTGGTGATGCCAGTGATGGCGTTGGCGCTGGTGGCTGGGCTCGGCTTTGTGTCGATCATGGTCCCGGCCCAGACCTTCCTCCAGGAACGCGCGCCAGTCGAGCTGCGCGGCCGCGTGTTCGCCGTCCAACTGATGCTGAGCAACTTCGCGAGCATCGTGCCGCTGCTGCTGCTCGGCGGTCTGGCTGACATCATCGGCGTCGACCGGACGCTCATGCTGATCGGGCTGCTGATCGTGATCGCGGGTGCGATCAGCCTGCGGATCGCCCCTGGCCAGCCGCCCTGGCTCAGGCCGCCCGCTCCAGTGCGACCGACGGTGCGTTCCCTGGAGCCGTAAGCGTGCGGCTGGGTATACTGCGTGCCGGCGCTACGCCGCGCGCTCGTGCTGGAACCGGTAGACAGGCATGGTTGAGGGCCATGTGCCCGTTAGGGCGTGAGAGTTCGAGTCTCTCCGAGCGCACCGCCAGACGGTGCCAGGGCGAATAGCTCAGTTGGTTAGAGCGCCTCGCTTACACCGAGGAGGTCACAGGTTCGAGTCCTGTCTCGCCCACCGCCGTTCGTGTAACTTTGCCGTAGATTTGCAACGCCATTCGCCGAGGTAGCTCAGTGGTAGAGCACACGACTGAAAATCGTGGTGTCGTGAGTCCGATCCTCACCCTCGGCACCGGCTCAGGACCTGTATAGCGTGGTCACCGCGCCCACGCGGCCATACATCCAGAAGGCGATTGGCAGGCCGATGATGATCAGCATGAGGGCGTAGGCGAGGGCCATCCAGGCGCCGCTGAGCCACCAGCCGACGAGGACGAAGTAGATCGCGCGGAGCAGGAAACCGCGCTGTTGTTGACCGCGCCGAAGCACGCCGTCGGCGTCCTGGTGCCAGTTTTGCTCCTGGGCTCTCAGGGTGATGACGGTGGGCAAGCGGTTGATCAGCCACAGCCCCAACGGCAGGCCGAGGATCGTGAGTACCAGCAGCCAGGCGATGAGCGACACAATGCCGCCAAGCCACCAGCCGAGAAACACGAACCACAGGGCGCGGATCAGGACGTTCGGCGATCCGCCGCCCTGGACGATGACTACTGAGGTTGTCAATTGCTCCCCCTTCGAGCGGCCGCCGGGGCGGCGTCAAGGGCGCGACGGTAGAGCGTCCGAGTCGCGTTGCAGTTGCCATCCGTGGTGGGTTCGCGTGGCGAACTTAGCTGGCGTCCATCGCGTGCCGGAATTCGGCGATCGACTCGGGCGGGACGCCCAGGGCGTCGCTGACGGCGCGGATGACCTTGAAGGTGGCGCGTTCGGTGCGGGCGGCTTCCAGCAGGTAGATCGTGCTCAGCGCGACGCCGGCTTTACTCGCCAGGGCGCGCTGGCTGAGCAGGTGGCGTTTACGGATCGTAGCCAGGGGCAGGACTGGCGGGTCGGCCATCCCGGGCAGAGTCTAACATCGTCCGGCTTCTGTCCGGAAATTGTATTGATTGTGTCCGGAGACGTGGTAGACTGGCGCGACTGCCGGGCGATATGACCTTCACCATCAGCGCCGACGACCCGCGCACCATCCGGGCCATCGAAATTGCCGCCGACGCCGACCACTGGCTGCGCTATCGCGACCGCGATGGCCAGGAGGCCTATGGCGTCCCGTCGCAGGGCGAGGCGGGCCGGCGCTACGTCGTCACGCCCTGGAGTTGTGACTGCGCCGACTTTCGCCGAAACGAGCTGGATCCAACTGCCGAGCCGCGCGCGTGTAAACATGTCCTGGCGGTCCGTCTCTACCGCGAACTGGTCAGAGCCCAGCGGCAACTGCCCCGCCCGCGCCAGCGCCGCCACCTGAGCGTCGTGCCCAGGTCGGACGAAGCCGATCGGTCGCCGCCGGCCAGTTAGCCCCTGACGCGCCAGCCAGAACACGCTACGCTACCCGCGTGTCGGCGATCCGCGGGCTGGTCGAGGTGGTCCTGGTGGTAGAAGATATCGAGCGCTCGATGGCGTTCTACCGCGACGCGCTTGGGCTCGAGACGATCTCCCCGGCGGCGGTGCCCGTCAAGTTCCTGCGTATTGGGACGGCGCGTGCTGGCGTGCCGCAACAGGTCGTGCTGATCCCGCGGGCGATGGCGGCGGCGGATAAACCGCTGGTGCGCACTCGAGCGCTGCACCACATCGGCCTGGAAGTCGCCCCCGCAGACTTCGACCGCGAGCGCGAGCGTCTCGGCAGCCTGGGTTTCGAGCTCCGCGGCGGAACGCACCCCTTCCTGCCGGTCGACGCGTTCTACCTCGACGACCCCGACGGCAACGAGATCGAGATCGCCACCTGGCGCGGCACGACGTCGACCTGACCAGCCGCCGACATCCACGAGTTTCTTCAGCGGCTGTGGTCTCTCGTTTGGCATCACGGCGCTGGTGATCGGGTGGGTGCAGCCGTTCTACGGGGTCCTCATCGCCCTGGTCGTTCGGCGGCCTCAGACGGCGGTGGCCCAGGGCATCTTCATCGCCGTCGGCGCTCCGACGCTGCTGTTCACGGTGCTGTGTTTCGGCGGCACCGCGGGGGCCTGAACGACACGCGCTACGATCTCGAGCACATGCCCTCGGTGCCCGCGCACCTCCGCAACGCATTCCTCGAGCTGATCGAAAATGACGCGCGCGGCGACGACGCCTGCGGCCTGGCCGCGCAGCTCAGCCGATGCACGGACGTGCTGCCGTTCGAGCACTGCGAGATCCTGAATCTGCCCGCCGGCAGCACCTTCGCTCAGGCGGCGGCGACCCTGCGCGCAGTGCTTGGCTGCCCGCCCTGAGGTACACAACGGCCCGACCGCGACGGTGGCTCGCCGCTGCGCGCTGGCCGTATGCTGGCCATGTGGCCGACAACGCCGTGGTCGTGCTGGGCGGCTCCGGACTGGTCGGCTCGCGGGTGCTCGAGTTGTGGGCCGAAGCACCCGGGGCACGCCCGATTGCGCCGACCCACGCGGATCTGGACGTGCTGGACGGCGACGCGCTCGAGACGTTCCTGCACCAGACGGATGCCCCGGTCGTGCTCAATCTGGCGGCCTGGGCCGATGTCGACAGCGCGGAGGCCGAGCGCGGCGATCAGCACGGTCGCGTGTATGCCCTGAACGCGGGGCACCCGGGCCGGCTCGCCAGTGTCTGTGCCGAACTGGGCAAGTATCTGGTCCACGTCTCGACCGACTACGTCTTCGACGGCACCAGTGCTGAGCGGCCGTACCGCGAGAGCGACGCCACGCATCCACTCGGCTGGTACGCCCAGACCAAAGCGGTCGGCGAGCGGCGCGTGCTCGACTCAGGTGCCCGGGCCTGTGTAGCGCGGATCGAGATGCCGTTCACGGCCCGGACGCACCCCAGGCGCGACTTTGCCCGCATCGTCCTCAGTCGGCTCGAGGCGGGTGAACCAATTATCGGCGTGGAGGACCAGCGGATCACCCCGGTGTTCCTCGACGACGTGGTCCACGCGTTGCGGCTGATCACCGAGGAGCGCTTTACGGGTATCGTTCACGTCGCGGCGGCGGACTGGACGACGCCGTACAGGTTTGCGCGGTCGATTGCGCATCGTCTCGGCCTGAATACTGGCCTCGTGCATCCCGAGCAATTTCAGGTATTCGCCGCCGGCAGAGCGGCACGCCGTCCCCAACACTCGTGGTTAGACGTTTCACTGTTTGAAGAAGTCCTTGGCCGACAGGTTTTGCGGCCAGCGGAGGCCCAGCTTGACGCGTGGGTCAACCAACTTGCAACGGTTCCGAGCCGATCATAGACAGAAATGGCAACGATACGGCACGCAGCGTGCGATCATGGAGTCTCAATGGAAACTAACGTCGTAGTCGTGCTCCTTGGCGCGGCGGCGCTGCTGGCGCTGCTGGCGCGTGCCCGCCAGAACTCGCCTCAGAGCGAGCCAGTGCCCGTGCGCGTCGACGACGATCCTCCGCGGCGCCGCTGACTTCGCGCACGTGAGGGTACGGGCCTCCTCGATAGCGTGAGATACTGCTCTAAAATTCGCCGTCGCGTACGTCGCGTACAAGGAGTAGTGCCCGAGTGAAGGTCTCCTCGGCCGAGTTGCCGCCGCGCCAGCTGTCGCTGGACATCGAGGTCGAACAAGAACGTCTCGAGCGTGCCATGGATGAGGCATATCGCCGCCTGTCCGGCCGCGTCGACGTGCCCGGGTTCCGACGCGGCAAGGCGCCGCGATCGATGGTCGAACGCATGATCGGGCGCGACCGCATCGTCGAAGAGGCGCTGGATCGGCTCGTCCCCGAGGTCGTCTCCGAAGCCATCGAGCAGGAAAAGGTCGAACCGTACACCCGACCCCGCGTGGAATCGATCGAGTTCGATCCGCTGCGGCTGAAAGCGATCGTCGGCCTCGCGCCGAAGGTCGAGCTTGGCGACTACAAAGACAACTTGCGGGTGCCGTCCGAGTCCGCGGTCGTCGGCGACGAGCAGGTCGACGCCGTGATTCAGCGCTTGCGCGAATCCCACGCGCAGTGGGCGCCGGTCGAACGCCCCGTGCAGACGGGCGATCGGGTGGGCCTGGACTTGCGGGCGATGGTGGAGGGCTCGGCGAAGCCGCTGCTGGACAGCAAAGACGCCGAGTACGTCGTGGATGCCGCCGGTGCGCAGCCAGCGCCAGGCTTTGCGGACCAACTGGTCGGCGCCAGCCCGGGCGATCAGAAAACGTTCACGCTGACGATGCCGGACGACTACCGCGATAAGGACGTCGCCGGCAAGCCGGCCGAATTCACGGTGACCGTGCACTGGGTCAAGGTGCGCGAGCTGCCGGCGCTCGACGACGCCTTCGTCGAGCAGGTTGGCGAATACAGTGACGTGGCCGGGCTGCGCTCGGCGGTCGAGGCCCAGCTGCGCGAGCGTGAAGAGACGCGCGTACGCGAGCAGCTCGAGGAGGCCGCGGTGAGCAAGCTCGTGGAGATTTCGTCCATCGAGTTCCCACCCCAGCTGATTGACCACCAGGCGCAGCACATGCTCGAGACGTTCACCCGCAGCGTCGAGCAACAGGGCTTGCAGTTGCAGCAGTACCTGCGGCTGGTCGGTAAGGAGCAGGAGGCTTTCGAGCAGGAGCTTCGCGTTGAGGCCGAAACCCGCGTGCGGCGGTCGCTCGCGCTGGATGCCTTCGCCGACGCCGAGAAGATCGACGTCGAACAGCAGGAGGTTGCACAGGAAGTCCATCGGGCAGCCGCCGGCGCCGATGAAGCCGCGGCGGTCGAGGAGCTGGCAATGGCCAACCCGAGCACGCTGCAGCGCGTGCAGGAAGTCACGCGCGAACGGAAAGCGATGGCGCGGCTGCTGGACCTGGCCGTCACGAGCGACGGTCTCGAGACGGCGGGCAAGGGCAGAAAACGCCAGGAAAAGCTTACGGCGCAAGCTGAGACGGCCGATACTGAAGCACACAGCGCCGAAACGCCGGCTCCGCCGGTGGCCGAGGAGGATCAAGCGACCGCATGAGACACCCCAGTGGAGATGAGCTGGTGCACCGCGTCGTCTCGTACACCGTCCCGATGGTCGTCGAGCAAACCAGTCGCGGCGAACGCGCCTACGACATCTTCTCGCTGCTGCTCAAAAACCGGATCATCTTCCTCGGTACGCCGATCGACGACACGGTCGCCAATCTGATCGTCGCCCAGTTGCTGTATCTCACGCAGGAAGACCCGGAGCGGGACATTCAGATGTACGTCAACAGCCCGGGTGGCCAGGTGGACGCAGGGCTGGCGATTTACGACACGATGCACTTGATCCAGCCAGATGTGGCCACCACCTGCGTCGGCATGGCCGCCAGCATGGGCGCCGTGCTGCTGGGCGGCGGAGCGAAAGGCAAGCGCGCGGCGCTGCCCAATGCACGCATCCTGATCCACCAGGCTTCGGCCGGCGTACAGGGAACGGCCGCCGACATCGAAGTTCACGCGCGGGAAATTCTTCGCCTCAATGCGCGATTAAAGGAGTTGATGGCGGCCGATACGGGCCAGGAGCTTGACCGTATTTCGCGCGATATCAACCGCGACTACTGGATGAGTGCTCGCGAGGCACGCGACTACGGCGTGATCGATATGATTCATGGTCAGACGGAGGCCACCCAGGCCGCCGATCTCGCCGAGGCGGCGGTCAACGACGTGGCCAACCAACCCAAGACGACCAACGTCGCAGATGGCAAGCGCTAGTTGCCTGCAAAAGCGGACCCGGACAAAGTCACGCCAGGATCGTCCACGCAACCGAATCCACACCTAGACGAGAACCGCGGCTGAAGCGCGGAGGGGCACAACACCGACATGGCGACAACACGCGGCACCCGCGGTCAGTATCACTGTTCATTTTGCGGTAAGAGTCAGGACCAGGTCAGGCGGCTGATCGCCGGGCCTGGGGCGGTCTATATCTGCGACGAGTGCGTGGACCTCTGCCGTGAAATCATCGACGAGGAATCAGCGCCGCCCGCCGCCGCGAAGCCGCGTTTGCCGCTCGCCAAACTGCCCACGCCAGCCAAGATCTACGAGCATCTGAACTCCTACGTCGTCGGCCAGGATCGCGCCAAAAAGGTGCTGTCCGTGGCTGTCTACAACCACTACAAGCGCGTGTCCTCGGGCATGCAGGTGGACGACGTCGAGCTCCAGAAGTCGAACATCCTGCTCGTCGGCCCAACCGGTTGCGGCAAGACGTTGTTGGCTCAAACGCTGGCCAAAGTGCTCGACGTGCCGTTCTGCATTGCCGACGCCACCGCGCTGACCGAAGCGGGCTATGTCGGGGAGGATGTCGAAAACATCCTGCTGCGCCTGATCCAGGCCGCGGACTTCGATATCTCGCGGGCTGAACGCGGCATCATCTACATCGACGAGATCGACAAGATCGCCCGCAAAGGCGACAACCCGTCCATCACCCGCGACGTTTCGGGCGAGGGTGTGCAGCAGGCGCTGCTCAAACTCATCGAGGGCACCGTGGCCAATGTGCCCCCGCAGGGCGGACGCAAACATCCCCATCAGGATTTCATTCAGATCAACACCGCGAACATCCTGTTCATCTGCGGCGGCGCGTTTGAAGGCCTCGAAAATATCGTCGGCAAACGCGTCGGCGCGAAGCGGACCCTCGGGTTCGCGTCGGAGAAGTCGAACGACCAGGACCACGCGGACCTGCTCCGCCAACTGACCGGCGACGATCTCCTCAAATACGGGCTGATCCCCGAGTTCGTGGGCCGGTTACCGGTGGTTGTCAGCGTCGATCCGCTGAGCAAAGACGACCTGATGCGCATCCTGACCGAGCCGCGCAACGCGATCAGCAAGCAGTACGCCAAGCTGCTTAGCCTGGACAAGGTCGAGCTTGTCTTTACGCGTGATGCCCTCGAGGCGGCCGCGGAACGGGCACTGGTGCTCAAGACCGGCGCGCGCGGCTTGCGGACCATCATCGAGGAGGTGCTCCTCGAGGTGATGTACGAGATTCCGTCGCGGGCCGACGTGCGCAAGTGCATCATCGGCCGCGAAACGATCGCCCACGGCCAGGCACCGCTGCTGGTGACGACCCGATCGGGTCCGATCGCCGAGCTCGATGACGCTACGGAATACCGCGACGCGTCATAGTCGGCGCTACGTGCCGCGAGGGTGCGCCCGGGCCTTGCGAAAGCGTCGAACCAGCGGTCGGTAGGCCAGCCACGGGAGCGCTGCGACGATCAGGGCAATGCCCCCCGCCATGAAAATGGGTTGGGGGGTGTTGTCGTCGACGTACCAGGCAATCGCGAGACCGAAGGCGACAGCAAACCAGAGAACGAGGCTGACCGCTCCCAGGATCAACTGCGCACGATCGCGGGCCTCGGCGTCCGTTCGCAGCGCCACGTCTGCCCCGATGCCTGTGCCCTGAGCAGCGCGGCCCGCGCTCAGCGGTGCCCCGCCGCGATGCGGTCGATCATGCAAACCTCGCCAGAAGTACGCCTATCTCGAACAGAAAGTAGATCGGCAGACTGATAATCGTCTGGTTGATTGGATCGGGCGTCGGCGTGATCGCCGCTCCGAGCACGAAGGCAAGGACGAACGCGATCTTCCTGAAGCGGACCAGGCGCTGGACCGAGACGACACCGAGCTTGACCAGAAAAAACATCACGATCGGCAACTCGAATGCCAACCCGACCCAGAACAGGAAGCTGGAGACGAAGTCGACATACCGTTCGAAGGACCACTGCGGCGTGATCTCTGTACTCAGGAAGCCCGCCAGGAAGCGGATGGCAAACGGCAGCGTCAAGAAGTAGCAGAAAGCTACCCCGCAGGCGAACGAGAAGAACACCCCCGGCACGGCGAGGTACAGGTACTTCTTTTCTTTCTCGTACAGGGCTGGCGTTACGAAGGCCAGAACCTGATAAATCATCATCGGCATCGCCACTGCTGCCCCAACAACAAGCGCCACTTCCAGGTACGAGAAGAAAGTCTCACCAGGCCGAATCGACTGGATCAGTACGCCCGTTGCTTTGGCCTCGCCGACGAGCGCGTCGATGACGAGCTGGGTAATCGAGCCCAGCCCAGGAACGGGAATGATGGCGACGATGATCCCGACGACGAGAGCCATCGTGGCAGCTACGAGTCGGCCGCGCAGCTCCTCGAGGTGCTGCAGCAGCGTCATCTCTTTGTCCCCCGGCGCGTGGCCGTCCGTTTGCCCGTTGGGGCTCGGGGTGATGGGGGCTGGAGACGTCTCAGTAAGCGTCATGGGTGCCGGTCAGATCTCGTGTTCGGCACACCTTACGCGATCCGCGCAGGCCGCCGAGCGAAAAAGTCTACGCGCCGCCGTGCTCGTGCAGGTAGTCCATCGCGTCCTGCACCGTGCGAATCCGTTCGGCGTCCTCGTCGCTGATCTTGACGTTGAACTCTTCTTCTAACGACATGATCAACTCGACCAGATCGAGCGAATCGGCGTTCAGGTCATCGATGAAGTTCGCTTCAGGAGTCACCTCGTCTTCGCTGACGCTCAACTGCTCGGCGATGATCTTCTTCAGGCGCTCCTCGGCGCTCGTGGCCATAGTCCTTTTTAAAACCCCTTTCTTATGATCCGGCTGGAGTTGCGGGCAGCGTGGCGTCATCCGCGGGTGGGATGGGTGTCGAAGCCTGCGCAGGCGGCGTCCGCGGCAATTCTGCGCTGATGCTCGCCTCGACGGCTCGTCCGAGGACGCCGTTTACAAACTTGGCCGAGGTTTCGCTGCCGAAGAGCTTGGCCAATTCAACCGCCTCGTTGATCGCGGTCCTGAGAGGCACTGTAGCACTGCCGTACAAGGATTCATAGAGTCCGATACGTAGAACATTGCGGTCGACCGCCGACATCTGCGCCAGCGGCCAGAGCGGCGCGCGCTCCTGGATGAGACCATCGATCGCCGAGCGATTAGCGAGCATACCGCGCACGAGTTCCTGGGCGTAGTTTGTCGCTGCGCGCAGAACGTCGCCCGGGTACGGTGGCGCCGCCGCCTCCGCGAATCCCGCCGCCAATCGCTCGAGCACCTGGGCCGGGATGTGATGGCCCTGGTCCATCTCGTAGAGCGCCTGGAAGGCCAGGGCGCGACCGAGTCGACGGTCGAGGAAGGGGCCCGCCGGGAAAATCCTGCCGAGTTGCTCGAGTGTTTCGTCTACGCTGCGTTCCAGCATCGCTCAGCGCTCAGCACCGACTGCCGCCGTTGGCGTCACGTGTCCGTCTAACGGCTGCATTTCGGCCGAGTGGCGTTCCACGAAATCAACGTCGATCTCTCCTGCCTCGAAGCGTGGGTGGGATAGTACCAATGCCAGAAAATCGAGATTGGTTTGTACGCCGCGAATCTGCGTTTCGTCGACGGCGCGGCGCATGCGCGCGATCGCCTCCGTTCGGTCGCGACCCCAGACGACGACCTTGGCCAACAACGAGTCGTAGTACGGTGGCGTCGTGTAGCCCGGAAAGACATGGGTGTCGACTCGGACCCACGGTCCACCCGGAAAATGGGCCGTGTGAATGTGGCCCGCGTCCGGCGCGAACGCTCGCGCCGGATCCTCGGACGTCACACGGCACTCGATGGCGTGGCCGTTCCAGACAACGTCGGCCTGGCGGAGCGGCAGCGGCTCACCGGCCGCCAGGGCGATCTGGAGTTTCACCATGTCGATCCCCGTGACCAGCTCCGTCACTGGATGCTCGACCTGCAGGCGGGTATTGACCTCCAGAAAGTAAAAGCGGGCATCCTCGTCGACCAGAAACTCGACGGTGCCGACGTTCTCGTACCCGATCGAGGCGACTCCGGCGCACGCGATGTCACCCATCTCGGTGCGGCGCGCCGCGCCGAGCTTCGGTGACGGGCTTTCCTCGATCATCTTCTGGTGGCGGCGCTGGACGCTGCACTCGCGCTCGCCGAGATGCACGACGTTGCCCTGCCGATCGGCAGCCACCTGAATCTCGACGTGGTGGGCGCACTCGATCAGCCGCTCCAGGTACAGCCCGCCCTGACTGAAATTGGCTTGCGCCTCCTGCTGGGCGATGGGAAAGACGCGTGCGAGCTCATCCAGATCGTGCGCGACGCGCATGCCGCGCCCGCCGCCGCCGGCCACCGCTTTCAGCATGAGCGGAAAGCCGAGCTCGCGGGCGGCCAGCAGCGCGGCCTCGACCCCGGACAGAGTCTCGTCTGTTCCGGGCAGGACCGGCACGCCGGCCGCCTTCATCAGGTTGCGGGCGCTCACCTTGTCACTGAAGGCCCGGATCGAGGCCGGGCGTGGACCGATGAAGCTGATGGCCACCTCATCGCACACCTCCGCCAGGTAGGCGTTCTCAGAGAGAAAGCCGTACCCCGGATGGATCGCATCGGCGTGCGTGATCTGCGCGGCGCTGACCACATTGGCGATGTTGAGATAGCTTCGGTCGCTGGCAGGTGGCCCGATGCAGATCGATTCGTCAGCCAGCATCACTCCGAGTGAATCGCGGTCCGCCTCGGAGTGGGCAATGACGGTCTCGATGCCCATTTCTTTGCACGCCCGGATGATGCGCACCGCAATCTCCCCGCGGTTGGCGATCAACACTTTCTCAAATAGCGGCATCTACTCAGGCCATGACTTTCTCAAATCGCGGCATCGGCTCAGGCCATGACCATCCCGCCGTCGACGTTGAGCACCTGGCCCGTGATGTAGCTGGCGGCGTCGCTGGCCAGAAAGGCAACGGCTTCGGCGATGTCGTCCGGGGTGCCCTTGCGGCCGGCCGGGATCAGCTGCAGCATGGCGTCGATCGCCGCCGCCGGAACCCCCTGCCAGATGTCGGTGTCGATCACCCCGGCGGCGACGGCGTTGCACGTGATGCTGCGCGACGCAACCTCCCGGGCCGTGGACCGCGTGAGCCCGATCATGCCCGCCTTGGAGGCGGCATAGTTGGCCTGGCCAGCGTTACCCATCACGCCCGAGATTGACGTAATGTTCACGATGCGGCCGGCCCGCTGACGGAGCATCGGCCGCAGCACCGCTCTGGTGACCAGAAAGGCGCTCTTGAGATTCGTGTCGAGCACGGCGTCCCAGTCGTCCTCCGACATCCGCATGATCAGCGTGTCGCGCGTGATCCCAGCGTTGTTGATCAGGACGTCGATGCGTTTGAAACGGTCCAAAGCGGCCTGGACGAGCCGATCCACCTCAGCCGGTTGGGCGACGTCGGCCTGGACGACCGCGACCTCACTGCCAACCGCCTTCGCCGCCTCGGCAACCTGGTTGGCCGCGTCGACCTGAGCGTTGTAGTTGACGACGATGTCGGCGCCCTCGGCCGCCAGCCGCAAGGCGATGCCGCGGCCGATGCCGCGCGAAGCGCCAGTGACCAGCGCGACCTTACCTTCGAAGCGTCTCAAAGCAGCGCACATGCTCCGCGCAGATCGGAGATCGCGCCGAAACTGGCGACCCGCGCGTCGGGCAGTGTTCGGCGGACCAGCCCGGCCAGGACCGTGCCCGGGCCAACTTCCAGAAACCGGTCGCAGCCGAGCGCGGCCAGTCGCTCTAGTGTCGCCGTCCAGCGCACCGCCGAGTAGACCTGCACCGCCAGTTCGTGACGCAGCTCATCCGGCTCGCAGGTCGCCTCAGCGCTCGCGTTGACCACCACCGGGACCTCGGCCCGGCGGAGGGGCGTCTCGATCAGCGCCTGGCGCACCGCGTCCGCGGCCGGGCGCATATACACCGAGTGAAACGGTCCGCCGACCTTGAGCGGCAGCACTCGCCTGGCGCCGCTGGCCCGCGCGCTCTCCGCCACGCGCTCGAGGGCGTCGCGGGCGCCCGAGACGACGAGCTGACCCGGCGCATTCAGGTTTGCCACCTCGACCGAGCTGCCGTTCTGGGACGCGAGCATGCACGCTTCACGCAGGGCGGGCTCGTCCAGCCCGAGCACCGCGGCCATGCTGCCGTCGACGCTGGCACACGCCGCGGCCATCGCCTGCGCGCGCACCTGCACCAGCCGCAAGGCGGCTTCGGCATCCAGGACGCCCGCGGCCACATACGCGGCGAACTCGCCGACACTGTGGCCAGCCACCGCGGCGATGTCCACCACTCCACACTCTTCGCGCAGGACGGCCAGGGCAGCCAGGCTGGTAGTCACGACGGCCGGCTGCGCAACGTCCGTGTCCGTCAGCCGCTCCAGGGGTCCGTCCGCGCAGAGCTGGGTAATGGGCAGGGCGGTGATCTGATCGGCCAGCTCGAAGAGCCGTCGCGCCTGCGCTGAGCGCTGTCGGAGGTCAGTGCCCATGCCGACGGCCTGCGAGGCCTGCCCCGGAAAGAGAAGCGCTAATCTGGCCAGCTAACTTACTCCGGCTTCTGCTTGGCCTTCGCGTCGAGGTGGAGCACGTCGATGCCGTTGTACGTGCCGCAGTTCCGGCAGACCTGGTGGGTCACCTTGCGCTGTTTGCATTGCGGACAAGTCATCAACGGCGGCAGCTCGATGTGATCCTGGCTGCGGCGCTGGCCGCGTCGGGCTGAGCTGATCTTCTTCTTTGGGAGGGCAACCATGGCCGGAAAAGTTCTCCTGTCCTATCTTTCTTCGTCCGCGTGCAGCAGCACCGCCAGGCGAGCAAACGGGCTCGCCGCGGCGATAGAGGCGCTGGCTTCGTCGTCGTCGCGTAGTTCTTCGGGGTGAGGTTGGTGCGGGCCTTCGAGGCGCTGCCCGCAGAAGGCGCACAGGCCGGGGCAGGTGGCCGAACAGAGCGGCCGCAGCGGCAGGCTGGTCAGGATGCTCTGGCGCAGGACTTCGTCCAGGTCGAGCTCGTGGTGCTCGTCGATGAGCGGCTGCTCGTCCTGCCCGGGCACGTGGAGCGGCAGCCCGGTCCGAATGTCGATGCCGGGCAGGAACTCCTCGTCGAAGACGCCTTCGAAACTTGTCAAGGCCTCTTCGAGGCAGCGCGCGCACTCCAGGCTGGCGATGCCCGCGTGTTCGCTGTGGACCAGGATGCCGTCTGGTGTGCGGGTCAGCTTGGCGTGGCCGCGGACCGGGCCACGCAAATGCAGCTCGCCGAGGGCGTCCGCCAGGGGTTCGGAGAAATCGAACTCCCGCACTGTGCCAAGCGAGGCCAGCAGTAATTGGGACACGTTCACGGAAACCATGGGCATCACATAAAAAAAAGGCTGCCCGGTCGGCGAGGGGCAGCGTCGCATGAGTATATGCTCAGTCTCCGATTCTCAGCAAAACCCAGCGTCTCCGCATCGCTTCGCTCGCTCGCTCGCTCGCTCGTTGCGCGGCAATTTCCATGGAGGCCATAGACCCCGCGCAGGACGCCGCGGACGCTGCGCGTGCGAGCTGAGAGCCAAGCGGTCCACGCCCCGGGAGGCTGCGCGAACGAGCTGAGAGCCATGCGGTCCACGCCCCGAGAGGCTGCGCGTGCGAGCTGGGAGCGATGCGGGAGGTGTGCAAGCGAGCTGAGAGCCAAGCGGTCCACGCCCCGGGGAGGTGTGCAAGCGAGCTGAGTGCCATGCGGTCCACGCCCTGGGAAGCTGTGCAAGCGAGCTGAGAGCCATGCGGTCCACGCCCTGAGGAGGTGTGCAAGCGAGCTCAGAGCCACGCGGTCCACGCCCTGGGAGGCTGCGCGTGCGAGCTGCGACAGTGGGTCCTCGTCTCGTCCAGGCTCCGCGTGCGAGCTGGGAGCCATGCGGTCCACGCCCTGGGGAGGTGTGCAAGCGAGCTGGGAGCCATGCGGTCCATGTCCCGGCGGTCTGCGCGTGCGAGCTGCTATGGGTCCGCGTCTCGTCCAGGCTGCGCGTGCGAGCTCAGAGCCACGCGGTCCGCGTCCCGTGGAGGCTGCGCTTGCGAGCTGCGCGGGTTGGGTCCTCGCCCCGTGGAGGTTGAGCCGCTGAGCGTCAGCGCGCGCTCCGGGCTTTGCCTGCAAAGGAGCGAGCGAAGCGATGCGGAGGGTGGGGGCTTCAGACCCGGTTGGAGAGTTCGTCCCGAACTTCGCGGTTCTCGAGCTCGGTCAGGCCACGATCGACGGTTTGGCCGACTTGTTCGATCTGCTCGCGCAGCTTTTGCAGGACGCGGTGGGCGTAGGCGTCGGCCTCGCGGCGAACTTCGGCGGCCTGGTGGAGGGCGCGATCCTCGATATCGGCGGCGCGCAGCTCGGCGGAGCGCACCAGACTGTGATC
>DATGER010000018.1:0-18551 GCA_035309865.1 Chloroflexota bacterium | reverse complement strand
GAGGCGCGCGCCCGGATGCGCACGTCGGCGGCGATCCGAGCCCTGGCGAGCTTGCAGCCACGCACCGCGCGGGTCGTGCGCGCTGGCGCGGAGCAGGACCTGGCCATCGAACTGGTACGCGTGGGTGATCGGCTGCGTGTGCGCCCTGGCGAGCGCGTGCCTGTCGACGGCGTCGTCGAGCAGGGCACGTCGTCAATCGACGAGTCGATGTTGACCGGCGAGTCGCTGCCCGTCGACAAGACACCTGGCGACGAGGTCTGGGGCGCCACGCTCAACCGCGGCGGCTCGTTCATCTTGCAGGCCACCAAGGTCGGCAAAGACACCGTCCTGGCTCAGATCATCCGCCTGGTGGATGAGGCTCAGGCGTCCAAGGCGCCCGTTCAGCGACTGGCAGACGTGATCGCGGGCTACTTCGTGCCCGCGGTGGTCGTGCTCGCACTGCTGACCTTCGCGGCCTGGTACCTGTTCGGCCCCGAGCCGCGCCTGACGGCCGCGGTGCAACAAGCTATTGCGGTGCTGATCGTTGCCTGCCCGTGTGCCCTGGGCCTGGCCACGCCAACGGCAATTCTGGTTGGGACGACCCGTGCGGCCGAGCATGGCGTGCTCATCCGTGGTGGAACGGCACTCGAGCAAGCGCAGCGGGTCACCACAATCGTCTTCGATAAGACGGCGACGCTTACGCGCGGCACGCCCGTTGTGACCGAGGTGGTGGGCGACGAGCGGGAGCTGCTGCGGCTGGCCGGCGCGGTCGAGCGCGGCTCGGAGCACCCGCTGGCCGAGGCCATCCTCGCGCATGCCGACTCACTGGACCTGGAGGTCCCGGCAGTGGAGCAGTTCGTGGCCCACCCGGGCCAGGGGGTCGAAGGACTCGTCGAAGGCCGTCGAGTCAGTGTCGGCAACGCGCGCCTGATGCTGCAGCAGGGTATCGAGCTCGGCGACTCGCGAACTCGTGGCGAAGCCATCGCCGAAGCAGGCGCAACGCCGATGTACGTCGCCGTCGACGGCACACTGCGGGGGCTGATCGCACTCGCCGACACCCTCAAGCCCGAAGCGCGCGGCGTCGTCGCTCAACTCCGCGCATTGGGACTCGAAGTGTGGTTGTTGACCGGTGATACGTGGTCGACCGCACGCCACATCGGTCAGCAAGCAGGCATCGAGCACATCGCCGCCGAAGTGCTGCCGGCGGGCAAGGTCGCTCACGTCAAGGGCCTGCAGGCGCAGGGCAAACGGGTCGCCATGGTCGGTGACGGCATCAACGATGCACCGGCGCTGGCCCAGGCCGACACCGGGATCGCACTTGGGACCGGGACCGATGTCGCGATTGCCGCCTCCGATATCACCCTCGTCGGCAGCGGCCTCGCCGGGGTCGTCGAGGCCCTGGCAATGTCACGCCGCACGATGGCCGTGATTCGGCAAAATCTGTTCTGGGCGTTCGCGTACAACGCGATTCTCATCCCTGTGGCGATGGGCGCACTGTTTCCACTCTTTGGTCTACGGCTCAACCCGTTGCTGTCGGCAGTGGCCATGTCCCTGTCCAGCGTGAGCGTCGTCTCCAATTCAGTCCGCCTGCGCTACGGCGGCTGGGGCGAGTTCTTTGATGCGGTGCTCCCAGGACTGGCGAGCGCCGACGGCGGCTACGTCCTGGCGACGCGCGGCCTCGAACGCGCTACTCACGCGACCGCTCAACGCGAACTCAACAAGCCGTAAACCGCCGCGCCTTCACCTATCTGACAGACTCAGTCCACCACGAGAGGCTCTCATCCCGAGTGCCTGCCGCGAGAGGAAAGGTCAGATGGCTGAATCAGGCAGACGTACCGCAGTAATCATGGGCGCTGGGCCAGCCGGACTCGCAACAGGCCTCGCTCTGACGCGGGCCGGCTGGTTCGTCCACGTTATCGAACAGGCCGCGGTCGTCGGCGGCCTGGCGCGGACCCTCGAGCACGACGGTTTCCGATTCGACATCGGCGGCCATCGTTGGTTCACCAAAAAAGACTATCTGAACTTCTTTCTGGTCGAGTTGCTCGCCGACGAGATGGTCATGGTCGACCGGGTCAGTCGCATCTTCTTCGACGGCACGTATGTTGACTACCCGTTGCGTGCGGGCAACGTCCTGTCGCGCATCGGCCCGGTGACCAGCGCGAAGGCCATCGGCGATTTCGTGCTGTCGAAGGCCGGCCAGCGCATCAATAGTAAGCCGGTCGTCTCGATGGAGGACGCGTATGTGGCCCAGTTCGGGCGCACCCTGTACGAGCTCTTCTTCCGAAACTACTCGGAGAAGGTCTGGGGCGAGCAGTGCAGTCAGCTGTCGGGCGATTGGGTTTCCCAGCGCAGCAAGGGCATGTCGCTCCTGACCACAATTAAGGACGCATTCAAACGGAGTGACGGGCAGGTCGAGAGCCTGGTCGATCGCTTCATGTATCCGGCGCTCGGCTTCGGCCGAATCTCCGAGCGCATGGCCGAAGATATCGAAAGTGGCGGCGGTCGGGTGGACCTTGGCTGGCGTGTCATGCGCGCCAACCACGAGGGCGGCCGGCTGACCAGCCTGACGATCAGCGACGGCGGACGTGAGCGCGAAGTCAGTGGCGACGTCTTCGTCTCGTCGATTCCGATGACCGAGCTCGCCCAGTGCCTGGCCCCAACGGCGCCGGCCGCGGTGGTCGAGGCCAGCAAAACCCTGAGCTATCGCGACCTGATTACGGTCCACCTGATGCTCGACCGGCCGCAGGTGACCAACGACACCTGGGTCTATGTCCACGATCCGGCTGTATCCTTCGCTCGCCTGCACGAACCGCGCAACTGGAGCCCCGACATGGCGCCCGAGGGCAAGACGTCGCTGGTGCTCGAACTGTTCTGCGAAGCCGGCGATGGGCTCTGGCAGCGCAGCGACGCGGATCTCGTCGACCTGTGTGTAAAGGACCTTGTGGACCGGCTCCACTTCTTCGAGCGGCGCGAAGTGCTCGGTGGTTTCGCCGTGCGCAGCCGCGACGCGTACCCACGCTACGGCCTGGGCTACAAGGACGCCGTCGCCTCGATCAAGGGTTGCCTCGGCAGCCTCGAGAACCTGTCGATTGTCGGGCGCGGCGGCACGTTTCGCTACAACAACACCGATCACGCGATTGAGACCGGCCTGTTGGCAGCGCGCAACATCCTGGGCGAGGACGTTGACCCGGACTCCGTGAACCAGGAACAGGAGTACCTCGAGGAACGTCGCGTCCCGGCCGGTCGGCTATCCAGCGCCGTCGCCTGAAGTGCATGTGCAGCTCGCAGGCGCGCGTGGCAAGTCCAGCCATCAGCGTGATCGTCCCGGTGTACAACGGGGGCGCCGCGTTCGATCGGTGCCTGGCCGCGCTGGCGAGCAGTGAAGGCCCGGACTGGGAACTGATTGTCGTCGATGATGGCTCGACTGACGGGTCCGCGGCAGCCGCGCGCCGAGCGGGCGCCCGGGTGCTGTCCACGGCCCAGGCCCGCAGCGGACCCGGCCACGCGCGGAACCTCGGGGCGTGCGTGGCCCGAGCACCGCTGCTGTGCTTCATTGACGCGGACGTGCTGGTCCGCCCAGACACCATCGCGAACTTTGTCGCCCTCTTCGAGGGCAGCGACCTGACCGCGGCGTTCGGGTCGTACGACGACCATCCCGCGCATGCGGGCGTGTTGTCTCAGTATCGGAATCTGCTGCATCACTTCGTCCACCAGACTGGCCACGCGGTCGCGTCAACTTTCTGGAGCGGCTGCGGCGCCGTTCGGCGTGAGAGCTTCCTGGCCCTTGGTGGCTTCGATGGTGCGTACACCCGGCCCAGCATCGAGGACATCGAGCTTGGCTACCGCATCGTTGCGGCAAACGGCCGAATCCGGCTGGCCAAACACATCCAGGTAAAGCACCTGAAGCGCTGGACGTTCTGGAGCATCCTGCAGACCGATATCCGTGACCGTGCCCTGCCGTGGACGCAACTCATCGCGCGCACCCGCACCATGCCCAAAGACCTGAACCTGGACACCAATAGTCGACTGAGTGCCGTCTGCGTCTATGGTCTGGTCATGTTGCTGGCTCTCAGCGCCTGGCAACCGCTCGCGTTACTCGGTCTGCCGGTGCTTGTGGCACTGTTGGTGATGTGCAACCGTCACCTGTATGCCTTCTTGCTGGCGCAACGCGGCTTGGTCTTCCTCTTGCGGGCGCTGCCGATGCACTGGCTGTACTTCGGCTATTCAGCACTGATCTTCAGCATGGGGATGGCCATCGGATCGCTTCGCTACCGTGGCCAACTGGCACGCGCCGCTGCTCCGCGTGCGCTGGTGCCGGTCGGCTCACCCACCTCCGACGCCCTCACTGTCTGATCCCCGGCGACCATGCCGGCTGAGTCGCGGGTTATTTCGGTGGTCATCGCCGCGCGCAATTGCCGCGCCGACGCCGTCGCCTGCCTGGCATCGCTGAGCTCCGAGGTTGACGCGCACTGCGAGCTGGTCGTGGCGTGCACGTCCGACGACAGTCTCTGCGAGGTCGTCGCGCGAGACTTTGGTTGGGCGCGACTTGTTCGCTGCGCGCCAGGCAGCGGCCTCGGCGCCATTCGTGCGCGCGGCCTGGCGGGCACGACCGGCAGCGTCGTAGTCTTTCTCGACCCTTACTGTCGCGTGCCGCCAGGCTGGCTCGCACGTTGGCGCGACCAGCCCTGGGATCAATTTGCGGCGGTTGGTGGTCTGGTGGAACCGGTTCCGCGCGCCCACCTGGCCGAATGGGCCGCATTCCTGAGCGAATACGCCCCGCATCTGGCGCCCATGCCCGCCGGCGAGGCCACCACCCTCACGGGCAACAACGTGGCGTTCAAGCGTGCGGCGCTGGAGCAGGCTGGGTTGATTGGCACGCCTGAGTTCTGGAAGACCTTCGCTGTGTGGGCCCTCCGGGCTGGCGGCGAGCGGTGCTGGACCGATCCCCGACAGATCGTGCGCCACGTTCGCGCCACCCGACTGGGTGAGTTCACGCGGGATCGCTACTGGCACGGGCGCTCGTTTGGCGCCACGCGGACCAGCGGGCGCGGATGGGCCCTCCGCCTGGCGCGAGCCGCTAGCTGTCCGGCGGTGCCGTTCGTGCTCACCGCGCGGCTGGTGCGCGATGTCCACTCGCGTCGAAACATGCGCCGACTCCTGTGGCAGAGTTTGCCCTTCGCGGTGCTCTTCAACGTGGCCTGGGCCGTGGGTGAGCTCGACGGCTACCTGCGTGGCAGCGGACCTGCCAGCTCACGACTCGCCTGATGTTCGACTTCTGCTGTCCGCGGTGTAAGGGCCCGCTCGAGGCGAGCCCCGAGCACTATCGCTGCCGCGCCTGCGGCGAGACGTACCCGGTCGTGTTGGGGATTCCCGACTTTCGGGTCTTTCCGGACCCGTACATCGGCTACGCGGATGATCGCGCCAAGGGCAGCCGCGTCGTAGCCGGAATGGACCGCGCGTCTTTTGCCGAACTGGTGCGGCGTTACTGGGAGCTGACGCCGGACGTCCCACGCCATCTGGTCGATAGCTACGTCAGCCATGTGCTGGGCGCGGCCGTGCGGGCACAGTCAACTCTGGCCGACGCGCGAGCCGCTGGCATCCGCCTTGGTGCGAGAGAGGCGGCCAGCCACGGCCCGCTGCTTGAAGTCGGCTGCGGCACGGGCGGGCTGTTGATCGCCGCCGCTCGCGACTACGAGCAGGTGGTTGGCGTGGACATCGCCTTCCGCTGGCTCGTCATCGCCGCCCGGCGCGTCGCCGAAGCTGTTGTCACGGGCGAACTCACCGCCGAGCAGGCGGCGCGCATTCAACTGGTCTGCGCCTGTGCCGAAAGCCTGCCGTTGCCCGACGCAGGGTTCGATGTGGTCATTGGCGCGAACGTGCTGGAGCACGCCAGCCGCCAGGCGGACCTGCTCGCGCAGAGCCATCGGGCCCTTCGGCCACGCGGACTGTTGTTCCTGACCACCGTTAATCGGCTGAGCCTGGCGCCCGAGCCGCATGTGAAGGTCTGGGGCGTCGGCCTGCTGCCACGCCGCTGGATGTCGCCGTTCGTGCAACGTGTCCGCGGCGTGCCCTACCGCCACATTCGGCTGCGGTCGATGCTGGGCCTGGTCGCCGGCGTGCGCGCAGCCGGTTTTCAGGACTGGGAAGTGCGCCCAGCACGCGTCGCCGACGTTGATCTGGGTCGTTACTCGCCCGTCATTCGAGCGGGGGCGCGCGCGTACGAGCACATCCGCGGCCTCCCGGGGGGACGCCAGGTCCTCGGCCTTTTCGGTCCCCTCCTCCAGGTTGCTGCCGTCGCGTAACGACATACCGTCCGGGGTTCCCGCGGGGTCTACGACGCATGTTCCGCCGTGCCGCGGCAAAGGACACAGGTCCGGGTGGATGCCGTGGCCTAACGCCACGGTACCTCTGACCGCCGCGCCACGGCCATGGAGCGAGCGCAGCGATGCGAGAGCATGCACGCAACCGGTTTTGAACCGGCGGTGGACGTGCGCCGAAGCGATAAATGCGTATCTTTCCTAAGAGATGTCCGAGTCGGAGGCGCGTCTTTCCGTGGTGGTTGCCTCGCAAGGGCCCGCCCGCCATGTCGAACGTTGTCTGGCGGAGCTCGATCGACAACGTCCCGACGGGATAGCCGAGATCATCCTGGTCACCAACGCGCCGGACGCCAGCCAGGATGCCCTGCGGCGCGCCTTTCCGTCCGTCGATATCGTGTGCTGCCCGGACGCCGAGCTCGTGCCGCACCTGTGGGGTGCCGGCGTCCTGCGCGGTCGCGAGGGACTGGTCGCCCTGACGACATCCGAGATGGTGCCCGCGACAGGCTGGGCGACGGCGCTGCTGGCACACCATCGCGAACATGCCTGGGCCGGAGTTGGCGGTGCTATCCTGCCGGCGCCGGGGCTCGGACCAGTCGACGCGGCGATCTATTGGCTGCGCTACCACCGCTTCGCGGATGAACCAGCAGATGGTCCGGTAAGCGACATCGCCGGCGACAACGCATGCTACCGGCGCAGTGCTCTCGCGCCCTACCTCGACCGGATCGCCCGAGACGGCTTCTGGGAGTACGAGCTGAATCAGACGCTGCTGGCGGCCGGCCAGCGCCTCTGCCTGGCGCCCGAAGCGGCGGTGCGGTATGTGGGCGGCGAGTCATTCGGTGTCTTTGCGCGCCAACGGCTCACGCACGGACAGCGGTTTGGGCGCGAACGCGTCGCACATGCGACCCGCCTCCGCCGCTGGCTACTCCTGGCGACCTGGCCCCTGACGCCCGCCGTGCTGCTTGCGCGTGTCCTGCGCGGTGCCGCCGCGGCACGCAGCCTTCGGCCTCTGGTTCCGGCCATGCCTGCACTGCTGACCTTGATCGGCTGCTGGAGCGTTGGCGAACTCTTCGGGTATGTGCACGGCGCCAGCGTTGTGAGGCCTTGAATTGAGCTGGTTCAAGCAGCGCGAGGTTCCTTTCGCACTTTTCTGCTTGTTGGTGTACGTGCTCAGTGGGGTGGGCGTTATTACGCACGTCGACGGGGTCGTGAACTACGCTCTCGCGCGGAGTCTGGTCGACCACGGCGCGTTCTGGCTCGATCCGAACCAGCCGGCCCTGCAATTCAACCCGGTGCCGGTAGTCGGCGCCGATGGTCGCACCTACGCGCCGTACAACCTTGGCCTCCCGCTGTTGATTGCGCCGCTCTATGCGGTCGGCGCGGTGCTCAGCAAGGTCCTCCCCCACTTTGCCGAGTTCACTGCCGCCGATTTCCTGGTGAGCATGACCAATGCCCTGGTAACCGCGGCGACCGCCTGGGTCGTCGTCAGCTTCGTGCTGGAGTTCGGCTTCGGACGCCGCGCCGCCCTGCTGGCCGGCGCCGGATTCGCCTTCGGCAGCATGGCGTGGATGTATTCGACCACCCTGTTCACTGAGCCCGCGACCGGCTTGTGTGTCTTGTCGAGTGCCCTGTTGTTGGTGCGCTCACGGCGAAGTCCGCGACCCGCCGTCCTCCTTCTGGCGGCTGGGGTGGCCGCGGGCGGGGCGTTGTTCATGCGCATCACAGGCGCTCTGTTCGTACCTGGCCTGGCGCTGTATCTGTTGCTGATCCACCGCCAGGCTGGCTGGCGCCTGGCCTGGCTGCTGGCCGCTTTTGGCGTCGGCGTGGCAGTCCTCCTGGCGGCGACGGGTTGGTACAACTTCGTGCGGTTTGGCAGCCCACTGGAGACGGGCTACACGGTCGGCGGCCAGGGCCACAACGAGCTGGCCAGCGGGGTTACCCAAACCGCGGGCCGCCTGGACGAGATCGTGTACGCGCTGTACGCGATGCTCCTCAGCCCCGGGCGCGGCGTGTTTCTTTACGCACCCGTCATGCTTCTGGGCGTGCTCGGCTTACCCACGCTGTTCCGTCGTTGGCCGCTCGAGGCAGCGCTGCTCATCGTGCTCAGCGGCTCGTTGGTCGTCGGCGAATCCGTCGTCCCATTCGACTACTGGTGGGGCGGGTGGAGCTACGGACCGCGCTACCTCGTGCCAATCATCGGCTTTGGCGCGGTCAGCGCCGGCGCCTGGTTCGCGAGTGTGAGCCGCGGTTCCAGAGTCGGGTGGCTGGCGGGCGCGGCGCTCGTGGTCATCATCGTGATGCAAATTCCGAGCGTGCTGACCAACATCTACACGCCCTACTACCGAGCCCAGGTTGAGCGCGGCACCGCGACGGACCGCGCGTACCTCATCGACTCCTGGCAAGGCGCCACCTATGTCGGTGGCTGGCGCGAATTGGCGCGCCTGACCGAGCGCACGGTGCAGGGCCAGCCAGTCCCCCGCGCGCGGATGGCCGACGAGCCAAACGTGGCTGTGGCCCTCGACCAGGCCGAGGTCTTGAACACATTTCAGCCGTGGTGGATCCGCCTGGTGCAGTCCGGGCGCGTGAGCGGCGCCGGTGAGGTGGGCATGCTGGCCCTGGTCGGATTGGTGGTGGCTGGCGCCCTCCTGACGCTCCGGGTGGTGCTGGGGCCCGCGGAGCGGGATGGTCAGGCACACGCGCTCACGCCCGTTCCAACACCACCCCAGCTAGCCTCCCGACGCGGCAGTGGCTGATCAACAGCCGCGGTCGTTCTGTATGGTGACGACCTTCTACCCGCCTTACCACTTTGGCGGGGACGCTCTGTTCGTGTACTGGCTGGCAAACGAGTTGGGGAGGCTTGGCCACCGGGTGACCGTTGCCCATTGCGTCGACGCCTACCACAGCCTGCGCTCTGGCGAGCCAACGGCCACGTTCATCAATCACCCCAACGTAACGCTCAGGCGCCTGCGTAGTGGCTGGGGCACGCTATCGCCGCTTGTGACGTATCTCACCGGGCGGCCGGGCTTGAAGGCCCCGGCGCTCAAGCGCCTCTTTCGCGAGGAGACTTTCGACGTCACCCATTTTCACAACGTGTCGCTCGTGGGCGGACCGGGTGTGCTCGGCTACGGCACCGGCATCAAGCTCTACACGCTGCACGAGCACTGGCTCGTGTGCCCCATGCACGTGCTCTGGAAGGACAACCGCGAGCCGTGCGTCACGCCGGAGTGTTTGAAGTGCTCTCTCGCCTTCCACCGTCCGCCTCAACTGTGGCGCTATACCAGCCTGCTGGCCGACGAACTGCCACAAGTGGACCTGTTCCTGGCGCCCAGCCGTTTCACCGAGCAGGAGCACCGCAAGCGCGGCTTTACGCGGCCCATTCGCCTGTTGCCACACTTCCTGCCATTGTCCGCGGTGAGCGATGACGAACAACTGCCCACGCTCGCGCTAGCAGACCGGCCGTATTTTCTGTTCGTCGGGCGCCTCGAGCGAATCAAGGGGCTTCCCTCACTGCTCGAAGTCTTCCGGCGCTACCCGCAGGCAGACCTGTTGGTTGCCGGCAACGGGACATCCGGCGAGGAGTACCGGCGCCAGGCGGCTGATCTGCCCAACGTACGCTTTCTCGGGCAGGTACAGCCAGCCAACCTCGGTACGCTGTACCGCAACGCCATCGCACTGCTTGTTCCTTCGGCAGGCTACGAGACCTTCGGCCTGGTCAGTCTCGAGGCGTTCGCTCGCCGAACCCCGGTCATCGTTCACGATCTGGGCGCCCTGCCCGAGTCGGTGAACGAGAGCGGCGGCGGCTTTGCGTACCGCACGCAGGATGAGCTGATGTCGGCCATGACCCGGCTTCAGGACGACACCGGGTTGCGGCAGGACATGGGCGAACGCGGCTACCAGGGCTATCGACAGTGGTGGTCCGAGGAGCCCCACATCAAGGGCTATTTCGCAGCAATCGAAGAGGCGCGCGAGCTGGCCCATCGGCGTGAGGAACAGTGCATCTCGCCATCCTGACGTTCCACAGCCTGGACCGCACCGGATCGCGGATTTCGGTGGCGCCGGAGGTTTTTGTTCGCCAGGTCGGGCGACTTCGCAATGCAGGCTACCTGGTTCTGCCACTCGGCGAGGCGCTCCAGGCCGACCCTCGATCCGCCCGACGCATCGCCGCATTGACCTTCGACGATGGCTACGCGAGTGTCCAGGAGACGGCGGCACCGGTGTTGGCCCGGTTTGGCTGGCGCGCGACCATCTTCGTAGTGAGCGACTACGTCGGCCGCGACAACCAGTGGCCGGGACAGGCTGCGTTCGTCCCGCCAGCGGGCTTGTTGACCTGGCGGCAATTGCAGGATTTCGCTGCTGCCGGCTGGGAGATTGGCGCCCACACGCGTACGCATCCGGACCTTACGACGCTCGATCCGCAGGGGCTCGAGGCCGAGGTCGGCGGCAGCAAACGGGCGCTCGAGGACCGTCTCGGACGAGCAGTCGACCTGTTCGCGTATCCCTCAGGGAAGTACGACGAGCGTGTCCGCGCGGTGGTCCGCCGTCACTTCCGCGCGGCGTGCACCACGGACATGGGTTGGGCATCTGAGACCAGCCCGCTGGATGCGCTGGAACGCATCGAGATGTGGGACTTTGCCCGGCCGGGCGCCTATCGGTTGCTGGGCTCGCGACTGATGCGGCCGTACGTCGGCGCAGTCCGAGCTGCGCGGAGCTTGCGCGAGACGTTGCATCGCCCGCCTTCGCCTTTTAATTAGCGAATTAGCCCACATTTATACGGGTGTGCGGCGGGGGTGGGCTGACTTACCATGCGCTCCTCACCATGGTTCAGCTCGGGGGCAGCGGCTCAGCACAAGTTCAGGGGCGGCCGCGCTGGAATTGGACTCGACTACTCGCGAGCGTTTCGCTCGTTGGTGGCCTGCTGGCGGCGCAGACCGCTGCAGCCAGCCCACTGCCGGTCGTCGTCCAGCCACAGGTAGCCGCTCTGTCGGTCCAGCCGCCTCTGGCGACCCCGGCGGCTCCGACGTACGCCAGCCAGACGCCGGCGGACAGCGAGACCATTCCACCCGTGGCGCCGGGGCAAACCTCCGCGACGTCGAGCGTGGCTTCCCTGGGCCCGACGGTCGACGCGAGCGTGATCGGCCTGCCGGTAACTTTCGCGGCCGAGGCGCTGGCTCCCGGTAGCGGCCAGACCACACCAAACTGGCGTCGCCTGCCGGCCCTGGCTGCTCCGCCCCGGACAGCGGGCGCGCAACCCGCGGCCCAGCTCTCCCCGACCACGGTGTCGACGTGCGGTATCGATCCGGCGGCGGCGCCCGAACTCATCGAGCTGACCCGGGCGCTGCGAAACGACCCGGATCTCATCTACCAATACGTCCACGACAACATCGAGTACACCCCGATCGGCGGGATGCTCAAGGGACCCCTC
Source organism: Chloroflexota bacterium (assembly GCA_035309865.1). GTDB lineage: Bacteria > Chloroflexota > UBA6077 > UBA6077 > CF-72 > CF-72. The sequence goes on along the minus strand of DATGER010000018.1, from coordinate 6,836 downwards.
GGCACGCTGGCCGACCAACGCGGCACGGCCTACGACCAGGCGGCATTGATGGTCGCTTTGCTGCAGCAGGCGGCGATCTCAAACACGACCATCTCGAATCCACGCTTCGAAACCGGCCAGATCACGCTCACGCTGGCCCAGCTCCAGAACTTCTACGGTGTCGACAATAAGTTCTTCACGCTCAGCTCCCTGCTGGGCGACGGTGGAATCAACGCCCTGATCGCCACCAGCGACGGCACAGTCAACGGGACCGTCGTCAGCGCAAATATCGACCACATCTGGGTCAAGGTCAATATCGGCGGAACAGACCTCGTCTTCGATCCGGCGTTCAAAACGTATACGCGGACCAACCCCATCAACCTGGCCAGCGCAATGGGCTATTCGCGCTCGAGCTTTCTGGCCGACGCAATGTCCGGTGCGACCACCACGAGCTCGTCGATCCGCGGCGTCAATCGCACCAACGTCCGCAACGACCTGCAAACCTTCGCCACCAACCTCGCCAGCTTCATCAAAACGAACGCCCCGGCGAGCTCAGTCGCCGATATCGTCGGTGGTCGTTCGATCGTCCGCACCACCGGTACGCTGCGTCAAACGAACCTCCCGTACGCCAACGGTGGCACCACCGATTCGACAACCATCCCCAGCAACTTTCACCCGACGCTGTCGATCACCCTGCCCGGTGCGGCGGCTGTCACCTGCAATTCGGACGACCTGTACGGCCACCGCATGACCGTCTTCTTCAACACCAGCAATCAGCCGGTGCTCAGAATTGACGGCACGGTCATGAGCACCGGCTCGGCGGGCTCGCCGGGCTCGCCAATGCAACTCGGCACCGTCATCACCGTGCCGTTCTTCACGGGTGCCGGTCAGAGCACCACCCTGAACGTGACGGTCGGCGGCTCGTTCCTCATTGGCAACGGCTGGGATCAGACCGGCCGCGGCACCATCGAACGCCACCGCACGCTGCTGACCCAGGCCCGCGCGGCAAATACGGACCCGGCGTCGGAACCCGTCCTCGGCGAGGCCCTGGCGGTGCTGGGCGCTACCTGGCTCGCGGAAGTCTCGTCGGAGCAGCATCTCGCCGACCAACTGCAGGCGACCAGCACGCAGTACTTCTACGGCATTGGCATCGTTGGCATGGCCACCGGCGGCACGACCAGCAGCCCGTTTGTCGATCTGCCGTTGAACTTCATCAACACCCCCACCCGAGTCAATGGGGACGGGTCCGGTCAGGAGCCAAATAGCCTGGCCGCCTTCTTTGACGGCTCGGGTACGTCTAGCGGCTTCGAGTCTGGCGTGCTTGAGCAAACGCAAGCCCCGACTCCCAATTTCGTCGCGGCGTCGACAACCCGGCTGCTGGACACCTCCAGCCAGACCGACACGATCTTTGACATCAACGACCCGGCAGTCCCCGGCGACGACCTCACCTTCTACAACAACACCATCCGCCCACAAATGGCGCCGAACTACAACCTCTTCGATCTGCAGACGATCGATGGCTACGTCAACGCCGGGTTCAGGGTCATCGCGCCACTCAATGGCAGAATCGCAGTTGGCAACTGGACCGGTCTCGGCTTCAAAACCATCTCACCAGACGGACGATCGCTCGGCGAGATCATCTCCGGCGGGCTGCGCGGTGGGTTTGGCGGCGTCAACGACCCGCCAATCACTTTCGTGGTGAACGCCGACGGCACGGTGACGATGTCGAACGGCTCCCCGGATCCTTTTGGAAACGGCTTCTTTCCGTTCCCCTTCTTCAACTCGGGCGGTGGAGTCGGCGACCCCGTCGATCACGTCTCGGGAGCTTTCCAGTACCAGCACGATGACCTGACCACCGGGTCCGCGGAGTTCCCGTATGGACTCGGTCTGCGGCGGACGTACAGCTCGAATGCGCAAAGTGCGAGCGGTCCGTTCGGCTTTGGGTGGACGCACAACTTCGCGATCAGCGCGCGCGTCGACAGCGATGGTTTCGATGGTATGGGCCAGTCCTCCCCCGTTGCTGCGTCGGCCGCGATCGCCGGCTTGTTCGTCTCGGGCGACCTGTTGAACGGCTTTCTCGGGCCAACCCAGCAGAACCTCAACCTGTTCGTCATCGAGTCGCAGGTCAACCGCTGGTTCATGGATCAGCTCACGGGCAACGTGGTGATCGTCAGCCAGGCGGGCGGCGCCGAGCACTTCGTCAAGCTAGCCGACGGCGTTAGCTACGCTGCGCCGCTCGGGTCGGCGACGCTGCTCCGGCGAGCACCGGATCAAACCTTCCGCTACACGTCCCAGGACGGGGTCACGCTCAGCTTCAACCCGGACGGCACCATCGCGAGCTGGGCCAACGCGGCTGGCATGACTGTCGCGTTTACGTACGCCGGCGGCCAGCTCGCGACCGTCCGCAATGCGGTTGGCCGCCAGTTCACATTCACGTATGCGGGCGCGCAGGTCGCGTCAGTAACCGACGACGCGGGCCGGAGTGCCAGTTACTCATACACCAATGGCAACCTCACCACCTTCCAGGACGCGCTCGGCCTGGCAACCACGTTCCGCTACGACAGGAGCGGTGCGTTCGATAGCGCCGGCCATCTCACGCAGCTGTTCTATCCCGCGCACCCGACAACCGCCTTTGTCACCATTTTCTACGATTCACTTGGGCGCGCGTCCCGGCTGATGGATGGCAACGGCAACGCCTCGCAGGTGTACGTGGCTGGCACCCGCACTGAAATCGTAGATGCGGTGGGCACCCGCGGCGTCTGGCAGCTCGACCAGCGCGGTGGCATGCTCGCCCAGATCGAGGACTTTGGGGATTCATCCCACCTCAACACGACGATCTCCTACGGCCGTGACGCACTGGGTCGCGTCGTGAAGACCACGTTCCCGGAAGGCAATTCGCTCGCTCTGACGTACGACTCGTTCTCCAATCCGCTGACGGTGACGAACACGCCCAAGCCCGGCTCTCCGCTACTTGCGAGCGTCGAAACCTACACCTACGTACGTCCGGTCGCGACGCTCCCGAATTACACGCGCACGGCCACCGCCACCGATCCGCTCGGTAACACGACGACCTATGGGTACGACTCCGCGACCGGCAATCTACTGTCGGTCGACCTGCCCAAGGTCGGTGGACAGACGTCACGCCAGACCTTCGCGTACTCCGGCATCGGCCAGATGCTGACCACCACCGATGCGAGCGGCAAAGTCATTCAGTACACCTACGATGCGAGCGGGAATCGTAGTTCCACCATTGACGACAGCGGCCGGCTGAATTTGACCGTCGCGTATACCTACGATCCAGTTGGGAATCTGACGGGCAAGACCGACCCACGCGGCAACCGAACGACGTTGCAATACGACGCGTTGCGCCGCGTCACTTCGGTCACGGCGCCCAGCCAGCTTGGCTTCGTGTTGACCTACGTCTACGACGCGGATGGGCACGCGTTGCAGACGCAGCGTTCGACGGGCACTTCGCCACAGGTCCGCAGCGCGACGTATTCGGTGACGGGCAAAACCCTCACGTCGACCGACCCGAGCGGCAATGTGTCGACGTCCACGTACGACTTTCTCGATCGTCTCTCCAGTGTCACCGATGCCGAAAACCGACAGACGAACTTTACGTATGACGTGCTGGGGCGGCCGCTCACGGTCGCCAATTCAGCCTTCCAGGCGCCCCCGCTCGAGCAACACACGTATAGCCCGAACGGTAGACAGCTGAGCGTCACGAATGCCCGCGGCCTCGTCACCAATTTCCAGTACGACGGGCTGGATCGACTGAGCCGCACGACGTTCGCCGACTCAACGGCGCTGAGCCTCACCTACGACGTCGCGGGCAACCTGCTCAGCCGGACGACCCGCGGTGGGCAGACCGTCACCTACACGTACGATCCGCAAAACCGCATCAGCACCAAGACACCGCAGGGTGAACCGGTCGTCTCGTACGCCTACGACGTCACCGGGCGGGTGCTGTCGGTAAGTGATTCGAGCGGCGTCGTGTCGTATGGCTACGACTCCGCTGGCCGCAACATCACTGAAACACAGCCCGGCGGCCGGACGGTGAGCTCCCAGTACGACGCGGCGAGCAACAGGACCCGCGTGACCTGGCCAGACGGGTACTTCGTCAACTACGTCTACGACGCGGTCAACCGGATGACGGACGTGCGCGAGAGCGGAACGAAGTCGTTGGCGAGTTACACGTACGACGCGTTGTCGAGGCGCACCGGCCTCACCTACGGCAATGGCGGATCGGTCCTGTACGGCTATACGCCGAACGATGACCTCGCCACGCTGGAACAGCAATTCGTCGGCGGCACCGTCACGTTCAGTTACGGCTACAACAAAGTCCATCAGCGGACTAGCCTGAATGTCAGCGACAGCCGCTTCATGTTCAGGCCGTCGGCCAGCTCGACCACCGCATATGTCCCGAATACCGTCGATGAGTATGCGTCCGTCGGCGGCGTGTCGTTCACGTACGACAGCAGTGGCAACCTCACCAACGACGGTACGGATCGTTTCACCTACGACACGGAGAACCGGTTGTTGTCGGCGACGGTGCCCGGTGTCGTTGCCACTTATACGTACGACCCGCTCGGCCGCCGTCAGTCTAAAACGGTCAACGGCACAAGCACGACGTTCCTGCACGACGGCACTCGCGAGATTGCCGACTACGACGGCTCCGGTGCACTGATCCGGAGGTACGTCTACGGCCAGGGGACCGACGAACCAGTCGCCACGATTACCGTTGCTGGAGCTCGCAACTACAACCACCAGGATGGCCTGGGCTCGGTCGTCGCCCTCTCCGACGATACGGGCGCGGTGACCGACCGCTACAGCTATGGCGCTTTTGGCGAAAGCTCGAGCGTCGCCGGCAATGCGTTCCGATACACCGGCCAACGCCTGGATGCCGAAACCGGTCTCTACTACTACCGCGCGAGGTTCTACAGCCCCACACTCGGCCGCTTCCTCCAAACGGATCCAATTGGCTACGACGGCGGGCTGAATCTCTACGCGTACGTCAGTAACGACCCGCTCAACCGCACCGATCCCACCGGTCAGTGGGCCTGGATCGACGATGCCATCGCCATCGGCGTAGGTGCGGTCGTCGGCCTCGCGGCTCAGGGCGTCTCGGATCTCATCAGCGGCAAAGCGAGTTCGTGGCAGGATTACGTTGCGGCTGGGGTCGGCGGGGCCGCCGGTGGCGAAGCAGCGCTGTATTGCGGTGGCTTCTGTGCCGGCGCCGCGGCTGGTGCGTCGTCCAACCTTACGCGCCAGCTGCTGAATGGCACGTGCTGCGACCTCGGCTCTCTGGCTGGCGACACGGCGGTCTCGGCGGTATCCGCCGGTGTCTTTGCCGCGGTTCTGCCGCCGCTGGCGAAGATGCTGCCCAACAGTATCAAAGGCGACATTGGGGAGACGACGTCGCTGATATACAACTGGTTGAAAGGCAGCACGCTGCTCGACACGCAGGGTTCCATTCCGGGCTTCTCGACGATCCCCGACAGTACCTGGCAGAGCTTGAGCGGGGACATCTACTACGTCGAGTCGAAGTTCGGTACGTCTGGGCTGACCAGCGCCCAGCGAATCGCCCGCGACGCGCTCGGCGACGCATATGTGGTTGAGCGCTGGGGCTACGACTGGGTGGCGCGTGTGGGCGCCAACCTCGGTTTCGGCCTTGGTCTCGGCATCGACACCTTCGGTGAGGGCTGGAACGGGAAGTGAGGATGCCCTCTGAAAAACGCGCGCTGCTTCTTCGCGCTCTGCAAGAGCGGCTCGTGCCTGCCATTCTGGCACTTGGGTTCGACCAGTTGCCCCTGCGCGAAGAAGATCGGAAGAGCCCGGAGATGCGGAACGGGTTCCCGTTTGGCTACTTTCGGCGGATCAGGGGTACGGATTACGAACTGCTCGAAGTCCAGCTCGACAAGGGGAGTAAACCGCAGTTCGTCCTGAATCTGGGGGTTGTGGGGCCCGCGGGCGCCGACGTGCCCTGGCGCCACTTCGAACAGCACGAGGCGCCCATAACGGCGTCTCGTGAAGCCTATCGCCTGCACCCGCGGAAGGACCCGGGCCCGCTCGGGTCCTGGTTCACCGAGGGTGATGCCGCGGTGGCCCTCCTTCCAGAGGCCGAACAATGGTTTGAAAGCCGCGTCGTGGGGCCACACATGCGACGGTACGGATTCGCGTCGCACAGCGCGGGGCTGGCGCACAATGCTTGAGCCCCGCAAGTGGCGGTCGATTGCACTCGCGCTGCTGCTGCTGGGTGTCGCTCGCCCCGCGCTGGCTGACAGTGTCTCCTACACCTACGACCCGCTTGGTCGGCTGGTGCAGGTCAACTACGACAATGGTTCCAGCGCCGCCTACACCTACGATTCGGCTGGAAATCGCACCTCGGTAACGATCAATGCCGTCGCGCTCACGGTCTTCAACGGCCACATCAGCCTGCTCGGGCGCGGAACACCACCCAATCCCACCTGGCAGATTCTGCTCCAGGTGAGCTTCCTCGCGCCCGGCACCAGTCAGGTGCTGTTCAGTGCTTTCCCGACGACGGATAGCTCGGGCAACTTTGCGGTCAGCAACGTGCCACCCGGAATGTACGACGTGAAGATCAAATTCGCCCAGGCGCTGAGCAAAGAAACCCTCAACTTCATCGTCGCCCCGGGGAATAACCCCGTGAAGGAGTTCGGGCTGCTCGCGGTTGGCGACGTCAACAACGACGACGCGGTCGACTTGCTGGACTTCTCGAGTCTGCGGACCACGTTTGGCAAGTGTTCGGGCGATGCCGGCTACGATGCGCGGGCTGACCTGAACGGCGACGGATGCGTCGACCTGCTGGACTTCTCGCTGCTGCGCACCAACTTCGG
>DATGER010000017.1:0-4566 GCA_035309865.1 Chloroflexota bacterium | reverse complement strand
TGCGGATAACCCAGCGCGGCGGCAGGGGCCGCGAAACACGTTGAGAGGGCATCGTCGTCTCCATCTGTCTATCTCCTTCTACGTCCTGAATACGATGTAGACTACAGCAAAGACTACAGTGTAGTCAACGCTGCAGTACCTTAGCGCTACGCTGTAGACTTGTCAAGTCGCACCGCATGACCCTCCGCCAAGTGACCTCGCCCGCCGGCCGCCAGCCACTCAGTCGCGACCGCGTCCTGCGCGCCGCCGTCGCCCTCGCCGACCGCGAGGGCATCGACGCCCTCAGCATGCGCCGCCTGGCCCAGGAACTCGGCGTCGACGCCATGGCCCTGTATCGCCGCGTGCGCGACAAGGCCGACATCGTCGACGGCGCCACCGACACGGTCATCGCCGCGATCGGCCTCGGCGCACCCGCCCACCACTGGCGGACGGCCATGCGCGAGCTGGCGCTCGCCGCCCGACAGGTCATGCTGCACCACCCGTGGGCCCCGGCAGTCATCACCCGCCGCAAACACCTCGGTCCGGCCGCGCTGCGGCTGATCGATCGCGTGCTGCTGATCCTCGACCGGGGCGGCTTCAGCCTGGAAATGTCGCACCATGCGCTGCACGTCCTGGGCAGCCGCCCGCTCGGCTTCACCCAGGACCCGTTCGACGACTCGCAGTCAGCTCAGCCCGGTGCGCCGCCGCCCGAGGAACTCACCCGAGCTCTGGCCGGGTTCCCGCACCTCGCCAGGCTCGCCATCGCCGCGACCCACACCGGCGCCCTGGGCGGCTGTGACGACGACTTCGAGTTCGAGTTCGGCCTCGATCTCATCCTCGACGGCCTCGAGCAGAAGCGCAAACAGGCCCGTGCGCACCTCGAGCCAACCGGCGGCGCGAGCGCCAAACCTCCATCGCGAGGCTGACAGTCCGGGCCTAGTACTGGCCCGCATTGGTCGGCCGTCGATTCCCAAAAGGGGGCGTGGGGGGTTACCCCCTCGGCCAGAACTCCCGGCGGACTTGGGCCTTGCGGTCACCTACGTCGACGTACCGGATAACGCGGTGCGTCAGGCGTTGCTCGGCGCCGGCCTGAACGCTTGGTTCACCGATGCGCTGATTGGGCTGTACAAGGCCTATCGACAATCGGGGACCAACGGCTACGCCGGGCAAGTGGCCGACACGGTCCTGCGCCTGACCGACCGCCAGCCACGCTCCCGGGATGACCTGCTCCGCGAGGCACAGTGACGGCAAGCCGTCGCCACGTTACCGTGGACGGGAAGCGTGAGAACGCGCCCTCACCAACAACCAGCCACCTCTGGAACTCGCTGTGGTATTCCGTAGGCGCCAGGCCGCCAAGCTTGGCAAAGTGGCGCCGCAGGTTTGCCTCGGTCCCCGGCCCGCAGCTCTCAGCGATCCGACCCGGCGGATCGTCCGTCGACTCGAGCAACTGGCGCTCTTGCTGCAGGCGCTGCGCCAAGAACCACTTGAGCGGAGCGAGTCCCGTCGCCGCCCGGAAGCGACGAATCAGCGTGCGGCAGTCGCAAGCAGGAGCGAATGTGCGCGACCACCGCGAACGGCACGTCCTGCAGGCGGGGGAGGTAGCCGAGGCGCTGCATGCTCTTGAGCAGCACCGCCACGTCCGGGAATCGTGCGGCGAGCATGACCTCGGAGGAGGGGGCCAGGCCCGCCGCCGCGCTCGCCACGCCGAAGACGACCAGGCCCGCGAGCAGAACTGGTTTGCGGCCCCAACGGTCGCCGACCGCGCCGAGCGGCAACAGCAGCGCGGCCATGGTGATGGCATAGATGTTGATCATCCACAAGACCTCGCTCTGCGAAGCGTTCAGCGCTAGCGCGACCTGCTGCTGAGCGACATTGAGCCCGGACACCGACCCGATGACCGCCATGAGGGCGATGCACACTGCGATCAGAATGGCGCGGCGCTGATGCGCGGCGTGAATGGTGGGTCGATGGTTGCCATCTGCACCACAGGGCAGAGCCCAGGTTCTGCTCGCCGGCTCTGGTAGCTGTGTTAGAGCTAGGGGCGTCGGGTGGCACGCACGACGACGTCACCCAACTGGACGGTCCGGCCTGCGCGGTTAGTGAGGGTACGGGTGGGCTCGTCGGCGGTGACGATGTCCCACTGGCTGGCGTCGAGTGTCACCGTGATTCTTGCAGCGGTGACCGACACCTCTTCGGCAGGATTGTGTCCGTGGCCCTGCTGTTCCTGGCTGTGTCCGTGCCCCGTTGTGTCCGGCGTGTGAAGGTGTCCGACGATCAGCAGGGTGCCGCCGGGTGCCACCCAGTGGGAGATGCGTTCGTAGAACACCAGTTGCGGCATTGCGGGGTGCGCGTAGTGAGTGGTGACCAGGTCGAACTGCTTGCCCGGTTCCCAGACACTCAGGTCCGCCTCGACCCACTGCACGCGCTCGGGTGCTGCACAACCCTTTGTCGCGTGTTCGGACGCGCGGGAGAGTGCCTCGGTGGAGATGTCGGCTGCGGTGACCTGCCAGCCCTTACTGGCAAGCCAGATTGCTTCCGCTCCCTCGCCACAACCGGCATCCAGCGCCGTGCCCGGCGTCAGGCTGCTGAGCTCACGTGCGAGATATGGGTTCGGATCGATCTCTCGGCCGGATGCGGGTCCGTTCCCCTGCTGCCAGTGAGATTCCCAGTAGTTCTTGTCGAATGCCTGCGTCATCAAACCTCCACAATGCCGGCGGCGAGCACTAGCTTGGAGGCTTCAATTAGCTCGCCCGTCGCCAGCTTGGCGGGCAAGCCGTCGGCCTTCCGCGCCACACCGACGGCTTCACCCGCTACGAAAGGCAGCGTGGGAGACACCGCAACTTGCGATCGCGCGGTGGCGAGCATCGCCCCCGGCTCACCGCCGTCCTGAGCGAGGAAGCCATGCGAATGTTCCGCGAAGTGGTTGCCAGGCGGTCCTTCGTCGACGATACAGACCAATCGCCGCGGCCGCGCGCTACACATGGCCGTAGACAGCCCGGCGAAGCTCCCGCCGATGATGATTGCGTCAGATCGCATCAGGCGTAGCCCACCCAGCCGCGGAAGGTGAAGCCGACATAGAACAGGCTGACATTCGAGAAGCCGGCTTCTCGCAGGATTGCTTCGTCCTGCTCCGGCGTGAGGATGGTCACCTGCGTGTCGATTGCCGCGCGGGCGTTCTCCGCCTTGTCGGGGTCAATGCCGGAAGAGACCACGAAGTCGGCGTAGCGCGACAGCCAGAGGGCGCGCTCGCCTTCACCCTGGGGAACGCTGAGGTGGGCGACCACGAAGGGCGCGCCGGGTTTGAGTCGGCGGTGGACCTCGGCGACCGTCCGCCGCCGCAGTTCGAGAGTCAGGAAGTGCAAGGTCAGAAGACAGGTAGCCGCATCGAACGGCCCGCCAGGCGCGTCGTCGATAACGCCCTGGTGCAGAGTCGCGCGCGAGGCGAGCAGCCCCAGGATCCGGTTCGCCAGCTTCAGCATCTCGGGGGCCGGGTCGACGCCGTCGAAGGTCCAGCCTGGATGGGCCTGCGCGAACGCTTTCAGCTCCAGCCCGCCGCCGGCGCCGAGAACCAGCACCCGGGCGTCTTGTTGAACGCGCTCGGCAAGCAGAAGCGTCGTCATGCGCTGCATGCCTTCGTAGCCGGGCACGATGCGCGGCGGTCCTTCGATGCACTGGGCCACGGCTTGCGGATCGGAGAACGGGTCCATAGGCTCGCTCACGACGCCGTTTCCAGTGGCTGGATCTGGGAGCCGCCACGCGCAACGAGGCCGTCGTGAAGGTCGGCGCTCAGCATGGCCAGCGTCACTTCGCCAAGACGCGCAAGCAGCAGCGCCTCCGCTTCATGGAATGTCGAGTTGAGGGCCGTATTCACGGCCTGTTCGACCAAGCAGCCGGGCGCCTCTGTCCGGTTGCCCACGGCCAAGACTGCCGGGGACCCGAGCGCGGTGTAGATGTCGCGCAAGGTGACCTGCGACAGGTCACACGCGAGCGTCCAACCGCCGCCATGCCCCTTTTCCGAGCGGACATAGCCCTGGTCGCGGAGTCCGGCCATGATCCGCCGGAGCACGACCGGATTGGTGTCCAGGGCCTTCGCCAGCATCTCTGAGGTGGCGGGGCCACTCCGCTCTGCCATGTGCAGCAGGACGTGGAGCACACCCGACAATTTGCTGTCTCGTCTCATGCAACTTATGATGTTGCATGATGTTGCATGATGGCACAAAAGTCAAGGCTTCGGTTGTGCCGTCGCCTGATGAGACCGCGGCCATTGCGCCACGAGAGCAGGACTTTGGGGGAGTGCCTGCCCCAGACCGCGAGCTTGCCGAGCGGCGCTACGCCGCGATAGCCCCGCTGCTGGGGAAGCCGGGCCGAACCGCCGCGGAGGTCGGTGACCGTGGCCTGGCAATCGGTATCAGCGAGCGGACGCTGTGGAACTGGGCTGCGCTGGTACGAGCAGGCCGCCGACATCCGCGCCCTGCTGCCGCGCGTCGGCGCGCACCGACGCGGCCGGCCAAGCCGGAGCCAGGAACTGCACGACATCATCGCCGAGCGCCTCGAGGCGCGCTGGCTGAAGCGCCCGCCCTGGCCGCT
>DATGER010000016.1:0-25421 GCA_035309865.1 Chloroflexota bacterium | reverse complement strand
CCGAATTCCCGCCGGTCTATGCCCGGGTGCTGCCGACGCCAGCGCCACCGCCGCCGGAGCTGACGCCATTACCGCCGGCCGTGCACATGGCCCCCGACGCGCCGATGCCGGGGGCCGCTGAAGCCACCGCCCGCGCGGATGCCGTGATCGCGCAACAGAGCGCCCAACAGCGCGCCGCCGCGACCGAATCGAGCGACGATCCGTCGTGGATGATCATCCTCGGCGCCGCGGCAGCGCTCCTCGCGGCCCTGCTCTTCAGGCGCCTGCGTGCTCGTCGGTCGGCTTAGCTGTTCGGCCGCGCAGCAGCAGGACGGCCACCAGCAGCCCGACAAAACCCAGAACTCGGCCAGTCAGATCTGAGCGCGGCCTGGGCACAGGCGCGGACGGGGATCGCGCGATGTCGGGCCCGACCTGGACCGCCGGTGAGCGCCTGGACGCTCCGAACACACCCCCGCCCTGCATCGCCGGCGCGAAGCCGGTCGCCTCCGCGCGCACCTGGTCGGTTTGCAGCTCGTACACGACCCGTCCCTGGAGCGCCGCCGACGTCGCCTCCGCCAGGGCCACCGAGCGCGACGGTTGCTCGAGGAACGCATTCAGCTCTGCGCCGAGCACGATGATGAAGCCCAGGACGTAGAGCCAGAACGTGAAGAGCAGGAACACGCCGAACACGGCATACGCCTGATTGGGCGGGACCAGGGTCACATATAACGGAAAGACCAGCGAAATCGCGAAAGTCAGGACCGACGCCAGGATGGCACCAGGTAGCACCGCCCGCCAGCCCTGGCGGGCGTTCGGTAGGACTTTGTAGCTGAGCACGAACAGTACGCCGGCGCTCAGGATCGAGATTGACCAGCTGATCGCGCGCGCGAGGGCTGGTCCCATCGGCAGGTTGATCGGCACGGTGCCAACCAGACTGCCCAGTCCGAGCGCCAGCGTCGAGACCACCAGCAGGACCGTGGTGACGATCAACATCGCGACGGCGATCAGGCGCTCGACGACGAAGTTGCGACTCTCGACGTGGTACGCCTGATTGAACACCGAGGCCATGTTCGAGAAGAAGCTCGAGCCGTTGTAGAGGAGTAGCCCGAGCGCGACGATGCCGGCGGGCGCTGGGGACGCCTCGCGTACGCCCCGCAGCGCGTCGCCGACTGGCCCGGCGGCCTGCCCGGGGAGCAGCGCAAGCAGCGTCGTGTAGACCTGGTCGAGCACCCGCGGGTCGCGCAGCAGGATGCCCGCGACGCTCAGGACGCCGAGGATCAGTGGCAGGATGGCGCTCAGCGAGCTCCAGGCGAGGAGCGACGCCAGGTTGGGCGCCTGGTCAGCCATCAGCTTCTGGACGAACAGGCCTGCCGGCGAGCGCTTGAACGCTTCGAGTTTTGCCCGCAACGAATGCATTGGAGAGAGCCCAAAGCGCACGACGTGTGCCATATGCTGGCTTCGTGCCTGCTGCGACCGTGAACGGGTTCTTCGACTCGGCCACCGAAACGTTGGACCGGCCCGGCCTGCGTGCGCTCCAACTACGGCGCGTGCAGGGTTTGTTCGACGAGATCCTGCCCCGCAATGCCTTCTACGCGCGCAAGTTCGGCGCTCGTCGCCGGGTCACCTCGTGGGACGACTTCCGTGAGCTGCCGTTCACCAGCAAGGCCGAGATTGCCGACGATCAGGCTCAGAACTCGCCCTACGGCACGAACCTCACCTACCCGCTCGAGCGGTATGTGAAGCTGCACCAGACCTCGGGCACCACCGGCAAGGCGCCCATCCGCGTGCTGGACACCGCGGAGTCGTGGGACTGGTGGGCGCGCTGCTGGGGGCACGTGTACCGCGGCGCCGGCATCGGCACGGGCGATCGCGTGTTCTACGCCTTTTCGTTCGGACCGTTCATCGGATTCTGGTCCGCCTACGAGGGCGCGCGCACGGTCGGCGCGATGACCATCCCCGGCGGTGGCATGCACACCGAGCAGCGCTTGCACGCCATGCTCGACAACGACGTGACCGTCCTGTGCAGCACGCCGACGTACGCCCTCCGTCTGGCGGAGATAGCCGAGCAACTGGGACTGGATCTGGCCGGCTCGCGGGTGCGCGCCACCGTCCACGCCGGCGAGCCAGGCGCGAGCGTGCCAGGCGTTCGAGCCCGCATCGAGCAGGTCTACGGCGCCCGGTGCCACGATCACACCGGCATGACCGAGCTCGGGGCCACCGGCTTCACCTGCCAGGCCCAGGACGGGGTGCACCTGATCGAGTCCGAGTTCGTGTTTGAGGTGGTCGATCCCCAGACACTACGCCCGGTGGCGAATGGCGCCCAGGGCGAGCTGGTAGCCACCAATCTGGGGCGCGCCGGAATGCCGCTGATTCGGTATCGCACCGGCGACCTGGTCCGGGTCGACGAGACGCGGTGTCGCTGCGGCCGGACGCTCGCTCGCCTGGCGGGCGGCATCCTGGGGCGTGCCGACGACATGCTGGTGGTGCGCGGTATCAACGTGTTTCCGAGCGCTATCGAGGGCGTGCTGCGCGAGTTCCCGGACGTCAACGAGTTCCGCATCGAGGTTTTCTCCAGCCGCTCAATGGTGGAGCTGCGTGTTCTGCTCGACCCGCGGCCCGGGTCGGAAACGGATCTCGCGGAGCTGGTCGCCAATCGATTGCAGGATCGGTTACTGCTCAGGGTGCCGTGCGAACTGGTCGCGTCGGGTAGCCTGCCGCGCTTCGAGTTGAAGGCGCGGCGCGTGGTGCGGCTGACCGACTAGGTCGCACCATGGCGCACTCCGTGCAGCCCACGTCCCTGGACGAACATGATGCGTCGCCGAACTCTCCTCAAGCACCTGGTCGCGCTGCCGCTGGCGTTGAGCCTCGCCACCCTGACCTCCCGAGCGCGCGCACAGCAGGACGGACCTGGCGCGAGCCTGGGCGGCGTGCGCCTCTTTCCGGTCGACAATGACTGGAATCTCGACATCTCCGCGGCGCCCGTCGATCCGAACTCGGCGGCGTTGATCGCCAGCATCGGCCTCGATCGCGGTCTGCATCCCGACTTCGGCACCGTCTACAACGGTGCGCCCAACGGCATCCCGTACGTCGTCGTCGACAGCACCCAGCCGAAGGTGCCGGTGTCATTCGAGTACGCCAACGAGAGCGACCCGGGCCCCTACCCGATCCCGCCTGACGCGCCCGTCGAAGGCGGCTCAGACTCGACCGGCGATCGCCACATCCTGGTGCTCGATCGCGACGCCATGCTGCTCTACGAGTTGTTCGCGGCGTATCCCGAGAGTGGCGGCGCAAGCTGGCACGCCGGTTCCGGAGCGATCTTTGACCTCAGCTCGAACAACCTCCGGCCCGCCGGCTGGACGTCGGCCGACGCGGCCGGGCTACCCATCCTGCCGGGGCTCGTGCGGTACGACGAAGTCGTCGAGCAGGGCGCGATCCAGCACGCCCTGCGCTTCACCACGCGGCGCACCCGGCGCGCCTACGTGCCACCCGCCCGCCACCTCGCTAGCCGACTGACCGACCCCAATCTGCCGCCCATGGGCATGCGGGTGCGCCTTCGCGCCGGGTTCGACGTCAGTCCATTCCCCGCGAGCGTGCAGGTCATTTTGAACGCCATGCAGACGTACGGCATGTTCGTCGCCGACAACGGCTCCGACTGGTATGTGAGCGGCGCGCCCGATCCGCGCTGGGACGACGATCAACTCGCGACCATTCGGCGGGTCACCGGTCGGGCGTTTGAAGTGGTGCGGATGGTCGGCCCCTGCCTCGGCGGCGCTGAGCCCGGATGTGTGCCCAAGCAGGAGCCTGAGGTTACCCAGTAAGCGGCAATTCGAGCTCGAACCGGTCGCCCTCGAGGCGCCTGACTTCACCGCCGTGTGAACGCGCGATGCCGCGCGCAGTGAAGAGCCCCAGACCGGAGCCAGACTGTCCCGCTTCGGCGGCGGTGGGCCCGCGATAGAAGCGCTCGAACAGGTGGGCGGCTTCTTCCGGATCGGGTCCTGGCCCACCCCCACTGATGGTCACGTGCACCCGATTGCTGTTGCGCCGCGCCTCGACGCGGACCGGCGCGGCTGGATCACCATAGAGCATGGCATTGGCGACCAGCGCGCGCACCGCGCGGGTGATCTTCGGCTTGTCCCACGCGCCGACGCACCCCTCGGGAATGGAGCACTCGAGCAGCCGATCGGCGTGCTCGGCCAACTGAATGCGTGCCCGCTGCGCGGCAATCTCCACCACCTCGCGCAGGTCGACCTGTTCGGACCGCAAGACCAGCCGGCCGGTGCTGACCCGGGCAGCGTCGAGGAAAATGTCCAGCATGTCCGTCAGCCGATCGGTCTGTTCGACGATCGCCTTGAGTCGACCCAGCGCGCCGTCGGGTTCGCCGCGGGCCATCTGACGCTGGGCCATCTGGGCTGAGGCCCGCACCACCGCGATCGGATTGCGCAGGTCATGCGCCGCTACGGACATGAACTCTTCGATCTCGCCGACCCCAGACGCCTGTTGATCGTCGCCCTGCTGCACTTCACCCCTTTTGACGAGCCGTCGGCCAGCCCGGCCCCGCACAGGATTGAGGACAGGGCCCTTGCAAGATGCGGGCCACAGTTTAGCGGGTACTTGTCAGATCGGGGCCGCCTCGGCCGCGGCCGGCGCCGCCAGTGCGCCCACCCGGCGGTATTCCTGGAACAGATTGCCCCACGACGTGTTGGCCAGCCAGCTCTCGAACACCTTGCGATCGCGGGCCGGCCAGCGGTAGTAGTCGTGGTAGACCTCCGACCCGAGGATGAACAGATTGACCAGCGGTGTCCGCATCAGCACGTTCTGCATCGGCTTGAGCGGCCCAAACCAGACCATGTCGCCCACTCGGCTCGCGCCGTTGTCGCCGACGTGGAAGTTCCACGACTCGTCCGCGAGATCGGTGTCGCCGACCAGCTCGATGTCCCGCGGGTCACCCACGCCCAGGCCAGCCTCGTGGGCCAGTCGGATGTACTTGATGCGCAGCGGGTCGAAGCCCATCAGTTTGGCGGCGACCGCGTCGATGGCCACCTGGTCGCCGCTGGCCAGCACGACGTTTTTGATTGCGGGATACATCGTGCGCGGGCCCGGGCCGTTCCCAGCCGTCGTGCCGTCCATCACCGCGAAGATCCCGCTGTGAATCTCCTTCTGGATCGCGAGCAGGTCGACCAGCGTCTCGTGGATCCAGCTATGCGTGTAGTGGCGGCGGGTATTCAACAAGCCACCGAAGGCGTTCTTCATCGCGCCGGTGGTCGTCGTATAGATGTGGCACTTGATCGTCGGGAGATGGACGATGTTCTTCCCGGTGAAGTAGTCCGGCACGTGGATGCCTTCGGGAAAGATGTGGTCCAGGACCAGCATCTTCGCCCTGGGGCGAATGCGCACCCACTGCATGTCGCCGTCCTTGAAGTTGTAGCGAACCGGGATGCCGTAGCCGCGGAAGATGGGCAGGTACCCGTTCAGGTCCTCCCCCTTGAAGGCGTCGGTGACCACGGTTTTGTTCTGGACGCAGACCAGGTCGTTGAAGCCTTCGGCGCGCAGGGCGCGGACGGTCCCTTCGAGTTGCCACGGCGTGGTGTTGGCGGCTGGGAAAGGAAAGTGCCAGCTGATGTTGTCTTTGAGAATCGTCGTCGCGCCCGGCGCAAGATGGTCGCGCGCGCCCGCCAGCTGCGTCAGGCGCTCGTAGTCCGCGAGCACGCTCTCAGGCCGCGTCCGGAGCGCGGCGACGGTCGCTTTGTTCGGCATCGTGAGTCGAACTATAGCTTTTCGAGAACGCGCGCAGTGCTGCTGCCCGCATCGCTTCGCTCGCTCGCGTAGCGACGGACACGTGTCGCTGGTGCTGGTGAGCGGGCAGCCGACCACTTCGCCAGCTGAGAAACGGAAGGCAAGCAGCCTCTAGGATGGAAACAATGGGGCTATGGGAACGCCGGTCGGCGGATTTGCTGCTCCTTTTTCCTGTTGCGCTGCTCGCGATTGGGCTCGTCTTGCTCGCGCTGGTGCGAAAAGAGGTTGTCGACTGGCAGACCCTGACCGGCGCGGGGATTTTCGCGGCGGGACTCCTGGGCGCGCTGGTCTGGGCGCGCTGGAAACTGCCTGACGCCGATCCGGTGCTGCTGCCCATCGCGGCCACGCTGGCAGCGCTGGGCCAGATCATGACTTCACGTTTGGAGCCGAGTCTCGGCCCGCGGCAGGGGACATGGGTAGTCATCGGGCTCGGGATGATGACCCTGGTCGGCGTGCTGCCGTCGATCGGCTGGCTGAGCCGCTACCGGTACACCTGGGCCACGCTGGCGATCCTGCTGCAGGTCCTGACACTCGCCCTTGCGAAAGACCCGAACGGCAGCGGCGCAGCGCTGTGGTTTGTGCTCGGTCCGGTGAGCATCCAGCCGACCGAGGCGGTCAAGGTCCTGCTCGTGGTCTTTCTCGCCGCCTACCTCGAGGAGAACCGCGAGCTGCTCGCCCTGGCCGGCCGACGCATCGGCCGATTCCACCTCCCGCCGCTGACCTACCTGGCCCCGGTCCTCGTCATGGTCGGCGTCGCGCTGCTCCTCTTCTGGTTGCAGAAGGACCTGGGCCCGGCACTGCTGTTCTCGACCGTGCTGCTGGCGATGCTGTACGTCGCCAGCGGTCGCGCGAGCTACGTCGTGGTCGGCCTGCTCTTGCTGGTCGCGGGCGGTGCGCTCGCCAGCCAGGTCTTCGAGCACGTGCACGCGCGCGTACTGATCTGGCTGGACCCATGGACCTACCGGCAGACGCTCGGTTACCAGCTGGTGCAAGCGCTGTACGCGTTTGGATCAGGCGGTGTCTTCGGAGCCGGGCTCGACCTGGGCTCGCCGCGATACATCCCCGCGGTCCACACGGACTTCGTCATCGCCGCGATTGGCGAGGAGCTCGGCCTGGTCGGAACCCTGGCCGTCGTCAACCTGTTCGTGCTGCTGGTCGTACGGGGGTTCGGCATCGCCCTAGCCGCACGAAGAGAATTCAGCGCGCTGCTCGCCGCCGGGTTGACGTCGGTGCTGGCGCTGCAGGCCCTGATCATCCTGGCGGGCACAATCGAGCTGATTCCCTTGACGGGGATCACGCTGCCGCTGGTGAGCTACGGAGGCAGCTCGGTGGTGACCAATTTTCTGATCGTCGGCCTGCTGCTGCGGATTTCGCATGAAGAGCATGCTTGACGACGTGCGCGCCAACATGCGCCGGACCGCGGCGGTACTGCTGGCGTGTTTTGGTGTCGTCGCGCTTGCGCTTGGCTACTGGCAGGTGTGGCGCGCGGGCGACCTGGGTCAGGATCCGGCCAATCCGCGCGTGGCCGACGCGCGCGTGCTCGAACCACGGGGCCGCATTCTCGATCGGAACGGCGAGGTCCTGGCGGAGTCTCAGTCGACGCCTGCGAGCAGCCCGCGGCGGGTCTATGCCGATCCCTCGCTGGTGCACACGATCGGGTTTCACAGCGCTCGGTTCGGTGATACCAACCTGGAAGCAGCCTACGACGCAGAACTGCGGGGTGAGCGCGCACTGTCGCCGCTCGATCGGCTGGCCCAGCAGCTCTTCCACCGTGCTCCGCAGCCGAACGACCTGGTGCTGACGATTGATCGGCGGGTTCAGGCCGCGGCGGTGGCCGCGCTGGGTACCTCGGACGGCGCCATCGTCGCGCTCGACCCACGCTCGGGCGCCGTGCTGGCGATGGTCTCCAGGCCATTTTTTGACCCGAACGCGTCCGATGATCAGCTGGCCAGCTTGCAGTCCGATCCCGCCCAGCCGCTCTTCAATCGCGCCGTGCAGGCCCTGTATGTGCCAGGTTCCACCTTCAAGACCGTGACGGCGACCGCGGCGATCGACACGCACCTGGTCGACTTGAACCGCCAGTTCAAGTGCACGACCGCGGTGAAGGTCGGCACCTACAGCGTCGACTGCAAAAACAGCAAGCACATTCCTAACCTCAGCTACAAGCAGGCCTACGCCTGGTCATCCAATCGTGTGTTCGGCCTGACCGGTTTGCTGCTGGGTTTCCCAGACCTGGCGCCGATCAACGCCTGGCTCGACGACAAACCCCCGGGCGACTACCCATGGCAGGCCGGGGCATCGGTTCAACCCAGCGCAGACGTGCTGGTGGACTATGCCCGACGGTTCGGGTTCGAGCGCAGCATCCCGTTCGATGTGCCCGTGGCGACGAGCCAGATGAAGCGGCCGAGCACCGACTGGACGCCCGAGCTGCTGGTGCAGACCGCGTTCGGCCAGGGCGAGATTCAGGCGACACCGATGCAGATGGCACTGGTCGTGGCCGCGGTCGCGAACGGCGGACGAGTGCCGAGTCCGTACGTCGCGGCCGAACTGCGTCATGGCACCGCGACTCGCCAACTCCACCAGCCGGGCGAGTCGTTTTCCACCGCTGGCTCGAGCGACACCGCGGCCACGTTGCGCAGCTTCATGGTGGAAGGCGTGGACAACGGTTATGCCGCGAAAGCGGCGATCCCGGGCGTCGAAGTGGGCGGAAAGACGGGCACCGCCGAAGTCGGCGACGGCACCTCACATTCCTGGTTCATCGGCTTCGCCCCCGCCGACAACCCGCGGATCGCGATCGCGGTGATCATGGAGCACCAGGGGTCAGGTTCGGATTTCGCGACGCCCGCGGCGCAGCAGGTGATGCGGGCCGCGTTAGCCGTCTATCATTGAATAGCGAGCTACTCCAATGGAATGCGGCGGCGCTTTTCCTGCCGCAGCCGCTCCGCTGCCAGACTCACCGTGACCCGGACGCGTAAACCCTCCGGCGCGCTCTGCTCCTGACAGCGCACCCGCACCAGGCGGCGCACTGACTCTTCGAACTGATACAGGTGCAAACATCCCCCGCACGCGACCAGGTGCTCGCGGACGGTGACGATGTCGTCGTCCGACAGCTCGCGGTCGATGTACGCGTTGAGCGCCTGGACGCAATCCCCACAATTGATCACCGCGCGGCTCCCCCCGTCCTGGCTACGACGCCATTGCTGCCTGAGTCCTTCCCCATCGAAGGCTCGAGATGGACTTTGCTGCCCGAAGTGAAGCCGGCCGCTTCAGCCTGGTCCCACAGGGCTCGCTGCAACTGGCGCCGGCCGCGAAACAGGCGGCTCATCACCGTGCCCTTGGCGACGCCGGTGGCTTCGGCGATCTCGGCGTAGCTCAGCCCCTCGACGTCCGAGAGCTGCACCGTCGTCCGGAACTGCGGGGGCAGCTGGTCGATCGCCCGCTGGATCGCGTCGGCGCCCAGCTCGTCGAGCACGGTGTCTTCGACGTCGGTGACGCGTTCTTCCTGGTCGGCGCTGAGCTGGTTGTAGAGGAAGAACTCCTCGGTGTCCTCGAGCGAGCTTTCCTGCGGGCGGCCCTGTTTGCGGCGGTAGGTGTTGATATAGGTGTTGGTCAGGATTTTGAACAGCCAGGCGCGGAAGTTTGTCCCCGGTTGGAAGCGGTCGTAGAACCGGTAGGCCCGTACCAGTGCGTCCTGCACGAGATCTTCCGCGTCGCTCGGATTGCGGGTCATACGCAACGCGGTCCGGTACAGGGCGTCGAGGTGCTTGAGCGCTTCCTCTTCGAACCGAGCTCTATTGGCGGCTGCCTCCCCAGTGGCGGGATTGTTGGCCTTTGCCGCCCCGTTGGCGTCCACGGCCTTCAGTGTACGCAACGCGGTGCTGGCACCCGGTATTCCAGTCGGCTCAGTCCACGTAGGTCAGATCGTGCGGCTTGCTCTCGGATCGACCCGCATCGGTGATCTGGACGAACCGCGCGTTCGCCCGCAGCTCGACGAGTGTCCGCGCGTTTAAATAGCTCATGCCGCTGCGCAGGCCACCGACCTGCTGGTAGAGCACATCGGAGACCGACCCGCGGTACGGCACGACGGCTTCGACGCCCTCGGGTACGACCGCGGCCGCGAGCTCGTCGAGCAGGTCTTCACTGGTCTCACGCTGGCGGCGCGCGTCGGCGGCGCCCAGACTGGCCATACCCCGATAGACCTTGAAGCGCCCACCGCTGCGCAGGACCGTGCGGCCGGGACTTTCTTCGGTGCCCGCCAGCAAGCTGCCGACCATGACCGTCTCCGCGCCGGCCGCCAGTGCCTTGGTCAGATCACCACTATTGCGCACCCCGCCGTCGGCGATGATCGGCACTCCCAGGTCCGCCGCCGCGCTGACGCAGTCGAACAGCGCGGTCAGTTGCGGTACCCCCACACCCGCCACGATGCGGGTCGAGCACGCCGCGCCGGGACCAACGCCAACTTTGATCGCGTCCGCACCCGCCTCGGCCAGGTCGCGCGTACCTTCCGCGGTCGCCACGTTGCCCGCAATCAGCTGGACACCCGGGAAGGCGTCTTTGACGCGGCGCGTCGCGCGTAGGGCGTGGTCCGAATGTCCATGCGCGATGTCGACCACCAGCACGTCAACTTCGGCGGTCACCAGCGCTTCGGCGCGCTCCATGTAATCGCCGACGGCGCCGATCGCCGCACCGACCAGCAGCCGCCCCTGGCTGTCGCGCGCGGCATTCGGGTGCTCGGTCAGGCGCAGCACGTCACGCGCGGTGATCAGCCCGCGCAGATGGCCGGTCTCGTCGACCAGCGGCAATTTTTCCAGGCGGTGCTCGTGCAGGACGCGGCGCGCCTGCTCCAGGCGGGTCCCAACCGGCGCGGTGACCAGCTGGTCGCCACCCGTCATGATGCGCTCGACGGGTTGCGACGGGTCTTCTGCGAACAGCACGTCGCGCGACGTCACGATGCCCAGTAAGCGATCGCCATCGCCGACCACCAGCAAACTGTTGACGTTGTGGCGGCCCATCAGCGTCATCGCCTCGCCGACGGTGCGAGTTGGCGCGATGGTGTGCAACTGGCGGCCACCGGCGGCCTCCTCGGGCCGCTTGACGCGCTGGACCTCGGCCGCCTCCTGCTCGATGGGCATGAAGCGATGGATGACGCCGATGCCGCCTTCGCGCGCCATGGCGCGGGCCATGCGCGCCTCGGTGACGGTGTCCATGTTGGCCGCCACGATTGGAATGTTCAGCCGGAGATCACGCGTCAGCCGGGTGCTGGTGTCCACGTCGCGCCGCGACGCCACCGAGGAGCGGCAGGGGACGAGGAGCACGTCCTCGTACGTCAAGGCAAGCGGGGGACAGTGCACGCGGGAAGTGTACTTATGAAGGCGGCCGCTCGCGCATAGCCTTCAGCTCTGCCTCGTACTCGTTCGACAGTCGGCACATCAGTCGCCAGACCTCCGGCGAGACCAGCCCCATTTCGTGCAGATCGATCAGCCGATCGAGATATGGCCAGCGGGCAGAGTCGGGGTTGGTATGAAGCGCATCGACGTGCGTGTTCGGCATGCCCGTACCTCCGTCCTTGAATTGCGTTGACAGATCCGAGCCCAATGCCGCAGCCTGCGTGCCAGGCGTCGTGACCGACCTGTCTGTCTCTGTCGTCTCGTATCGGACCCCGGCGCTCCTGCGCCAGTGTCTGAGTGCGCTGCAGCGCGAACGCGCCCGCACGGACCTGGACGTAACTGTCGTGGACAACGCATCTGGCGATGGTTCGCCGGAAATGGTCGCCGCGGAGTTCCCGTGGGTATGTCTGATCCGCAATGCGCGCAACCTGGGGTTCGGGGCAGCTCACAACCAGGCGTTGCGGCTGGCGCGCGGCCGCCACCTGATGGTGCTCAACTCGGACGCCACGCCGTCTCCCGGAGCACTGGGGACGCTCGCTGAATTCCTCGATGCGCATCCGCGGGTGGCGGTCGCCGGCCCCAGGCTGCGGTATCCCGACGGTCGGGTTCAACCGTCGCGTCGCCGGTTCCCGACGGTGGCGACGCTGCTGCTCGAGAGCACGCAGCTTCAGCGGTTCTGGCCAGATAACCTGGTGCTCCGCCGCTACTACGTGGCGGATCGATCGGACGACGAGCCGCAGGACGTGGATTGGTTAGTCGGCGCGTGTCTGTGCATTCGAGCCAGCGCCGCGGCTGAAGTTGGTCTGTTCGACGAACGCTTCTTCATGTACAGCGAAGAACTCGACTGGTGTCGACGGTTCCGCGCCGCCGGCTGGGGGGTCGCCTACGTGCCGCAGGCCGAGGTCGTACACGTGGAGGGCGCCAGCGCCCGACTCGACCTCTCCGCGCGCGGCACACTGTTCCAGACCAGCAAGCTCCAGTACGCGGCGAAGTGGCATGGGCCGGCCGTTGCGGGGCTGCTGCGCGCCTACCTGGTGCTCGAATACGTTGCCCGGGCGATCGAAGAGAGCCTGAAACTCGCGCTCGGCTCACGCGTGGGTGAGCGCCGTGCGCGCTTGCGGGTGATCGGCAGCGGGTTGCGACACGCGCTGCGGGGCTGACCTTGACGCCGCCGCTGCTGTTTGTCAGTGGCGAATACCCGCCTGACGTGGGCGGCGTCGGCGACTACACGGCGCAGCTGCGCCACGCGCTGGCTTCGGCTGGCTGGCGGAGCCGGGTGCTCACCCGACGTCAGGTGCGGCACTGGGACGCGCGCGCGCTGGCGTGGCTGCTGCGGGCCGCGCCGCGCGAGGGGCTGGTGCACATCCAGTTTCAAGCCGGCGCGTTCGACTTGCTCGGGGACGTCTGTGTGATGCCGTGGTTGCTGCGCCGCGTCCGGCCGCGGGTGCGCGTGTTGACGACGTTTCACGATGTCCGCGAGCCGTACCTGTTTCCGAAGGCCGGCCGCCTGCGGCGCGCGGCGGTCAGGTTCCTGGCGACGACGAGTCAGGCCGTTATCGCGGCCGACGAACGCGACCTGTTAGCCCTCGGGGGCGCGGCCTGCCGGCAGTATCAGGTGCCGATCGGGCCGAACATCGCCTGCGCGCCGGGGGCCGGGTACGACCGAGCCGCGTTTCGAAGTGGCCTTGGGCTGGATGCCGATGCCACCGCCGTCGTGTACTTTGGCTTGCTCAATCAGAGCAAGGGCCTGGATCTGCTGCTCGATGCGTTTGACCTGATTGCCAAAGCGCGGCCCGGTGCGCGGCTGTTGTTGCTCGGCGGCGCAGCCGGCGCGAGCGACCCGACCGACCGCGTCACCGCGGCGCGCGTGCGCGGCCGCCTCGCCCAGCTCGGCGAGCGCGTTGTGCGCACCGGCTGGCTGCCGCCCGAGGCGCTGTCCGCGTACTTGCTCGCCGGCGACGTGGCGCTGCTCCCCTACGCCGACGGCGCCTCGCCCCGCCGCGGCTCCCTCCTGGCCTGCGCCGCGCACGGCCTGCCCATCGTCTCGACCCAGCCCGCCAGCCAGGCCGTCGCCGACGCCGTCCACGCCGCGCCCTCCACCCCGCCATCCCTCGCCGCCGCCGTCCTCGAAGTAGCCAATGACCCTTCCCTGCGCGAACGCTTACGCGTCGCGGCCCAGGGCCTCGCGACCCGCACCGCCTGGCCCGCCATCGCCGCCGCGCACATCCAGATCTACGAAGATCTACGGCTCCCTTCCTAGCCTCCGCATTCCGCTAGGAGCGAGCGAAGCGACGCGGAAAGTATGGCACGTCGACCAGCGCCGATTCATCGCGCCTATACTCGTGAGCCGTGATCCGCGCGCTTGAGATCGATCGAGCTAGCCTCACGATGCTGCTGGTCGCGGGCGTGGCGGCGATGGCGGTGGGGGTGCTGGTGGCGGCGACGTCGCCGCTCGTGCCAGCGGCGGGGCTCGTTGGGCTGGTGATCCTGGGGTTGATCTGGCGGCGCCCCGCGCTCGGCGTGTCGCTCTTCGTGGTCGTGGTGGCGGCGCTACCGTTCGGCGTGATTCCGCTGCCAATCGGCGGCGCGCAGCTGACGTTCATCGACGCGGTGCTGATCGCCACGTTTTCGGCAGTCCTGGCACGGGTCGTCTTCGGTGGCGGACGGCTCCAGGTGGGTGCGCCAGGCGCGGCGCTGGTGGCCTTCGTGCTGGTCGCCATCGCCGCCTTCCTCGCGGCGGCGGCGACCGGTCCAGTTGCCCCCGAGCTGGTCCGAAGGTTTGGCAAACTCCTGGCGAGCCTGCTGTTCTTCCTCATCGCTGGCGCGCTCCTGACCACCCAGCACCGGCTGGTCTGGATCACCCGCGGGCTGATTTGCGCGGGCGCCGTGCAAGGTGCGATCGGTGCCGGCCTCATGGCCCTGTCGCCGCTCACCCAGCTCACCGTGCTGAGCCGGCT
Source organism: Chloroflexota bacterium (assembly GCA_035309865.1). GTDB lineage: Bacteria > Chloroflexota > UBA6077 > UBA6077 > CF-72 > CF-72. The sequence goes on along the minus strand of DATGER010000016.1, from coordinate 11,305 downwards.
TCAAGTGATCGGCTACCCGACCGCCGACGTCCTGCGCTATGTCCCCGGCCCCAACGACACCTACACCGACCAGCTGCGCGCCATCGGCACCTCCGTCGACCCGAACGTCTTTGGCGGCACGCTGATGCTGGCGCTGGCGTTGATCGTCGTCCAGTGGGCTGCCCCCCGGCCAGTCCTGTCGCGCTGGGTGCTGGTCCTGCTGGCCGTCCCCACGGCGGCCGGCATGCTGCTCAGCCTGTCGCGCGCGAGCTGGCTGGGCCTCGCGGCAGGCTTGCTGTTGATCGGCGGGCTGCGGTTCCGACGCATCCTGCTGGTCGGCGCGCTGGTCGGGCTGGCGCTCTTAGCAACCCCCGTCGGTCAGGAATTCGTCGCCCGGTTTGTCAGCGGCTTTTCCACCGCCGATCGTGCGACCGCCTTCCGGGTCGGCGAATACGCCAACGCGATCACCCTGTTGCAGCGCTATCCGCTGCTTGGCATCGGCTTCGGCCAGTCGCCCGACATCGACGTGACCGCGGGCGTCTCGAGCGTGTACCTGCTGGTCGCCGAACAAACGGGCCTGTTAGGCCTCGTGGCCTACCTGGCGGCCCTGCTGACGACGTGGTGGGCCGGTGCGGCCTCGCTCGCGCGGTCTCAGACGCCAGAACTCCAGGGGATCCAGGCGGCGTTTCTCGCCGCGCTGAGCGGCGCGCTCGTGGCGGGCATGCTCGACCAGTACTTCGCCAACCAGGCCTTCCCTCACGCCGTGGCGCTGTTCTGGCTGTACGCGGCGGCGCTGGTTGCCGCGAGCCGGCTGGGCTATTTGCCGCGCGCCGTAGTCTGATCGGGAATCAGAATGACGTCGCCTGGGCCCACCGAGTCGGTCGTCAATTTGCTTGCCGACAGGATGACGTCTGAGGGTATGCCCGTGCGCGCCGCGATCTGGTCGAGCGTCTCGCCCGACTGCACGCGGTACAGCCAGCCTGGCTGGATCGGCACCGTGAGCACCTGGCCAACGCGCAGCTGATCGGCGTTTTTCAGACCGCTCGCCTGCGCGACGCTGGCAGGCGAGACGCCGAACATGTCGGCGACGAATTTCACGGTGTCACCCGGCTGCACGGCGTAAGCCCGGAACAGCCCCGCACCCGAATTGGGAATCCGCGGCACTGGCGTTGGGCCGGTGGCGGCAGTCGGCCGCGCGGCTTGCGGCGCAGTTGTCGCCGCGCCACTCTGGGGGCTGGTCGGCTGAGCGGCCGTGGCCGGCGTTGGGGCCGCGGTCGCGCCCGGTCGAAGTTGGCCCGCGGCCGCCGGGGTCGCTGCAGGTGTCGTGCCCAGCGCGGCCACCGTTGACGTTGGCGCCGGTGGACTCGTGCCAGGGGCCCCGAACCGGCCCTCGCTGGCGAGCACCACCGCGACGACTACCGGCACCAGTCCCAGTAGCGGCAGCAGCCACAGGCGCTGCCAACGCTGGGGAGAACCGGTCCTTCGTGAACCTCTGGCCGTTTGGATGGCCTGCGTGCGTCTGGCTACTGGCGGCTTGTACAGGTGAGGCACGTGTGAGGCCCCCATACCATGCAGAGCGTGTGCCGCCAGGTTAACGCACCGGCTCGGGGTTCTGTTAGTCCTCTTGACATGCGGTTTCGTGGTGGGCCGGCACACAAATCCCCTGCATGGGGGAACAGAACGCCCCTGTCGAAGCGCATGTACGACTCTCGGCCAAACTACTATGGCCGGCGGTGCGAAGCCGAGCCGATACCGCGATTAGCGACGACGAATTTGTCGCGGGCTGTGTGCGGGGTGAGCAGGCCGCCTGGGATGGGCTGATCGATCGCTACGCGGCGCTCATCTACTCGATACCGCTCAAATACGGCTTCAGCGAGGCGGACGCGGCGGATGTGTTCCAGAGCGTGTGCCTCATCCTGCTGGAAAAGCTCGAATCGGTGCGTGCGCCGCGCGGCCTGGCGGCGTGGATTATCACGACCACGAGCCGCGAGTGTCTGGCCGTCGTCCGCAAACAGCGCCGCGAGCACGGCGTCTCCGCGGGTGGCGGCGGGTCGCTCGAAGCCGCCACCGAGCTGGTCGATCCGCGGCAGTTGCCGGAGGAGGAGGTCCTGTCGCTCGAGCGGCAGCACCTCGTCAGAACGGCCGTCAGCCAGCTACCGGACAACTGCCGACGCCTGGTGGAAGCCTTTTTCTCCGACGCTGCCAATCCGGACGCCGCGGCTGTCAAAGGGACGTCCTACCAGCAACTGGCCAACAGCCTGGGCGTTCCCGTGAACAGTCTGGGTCCGACGCGCTCCCGGTGCCTCGAAAAACTACGCCGCCTCCTGAGGGCGGCCGGCTACGTGCCGTAGTTGTACGAACTCGCTGCCGACCAGCCTCTTAAGGGCGATGAAGACAGACCCCCGTCACGATTGGATTGCGGACGTCCGGGCCACGCTTGCCGCCGAGCCGCTGGTCGAGCCCCCGAACTGGGTGCGTGAGCGCGCCAGAGGCATCTTTTCAGCGCGGCTCGGCCATCGGCCGGCGCCGGCTGCGTCGCGGGCGCTCCTGGCGCGGGTCCGGGCCGCCCTGATTTTTGATTCCCGCCGGCCCGGCCTGGCGCCGTCCGGCGTACGCTCCGCCGGCGTGCTTGAAGGCCCGTGGCAGCTCCTGTACCGCGGCGGGGACGTCGACGTCGACCTGCTCGTACGCCCGAACCAGGACGGCCGCACACTGAACGTGCGCGGTCAGGCGATGTCGGCGGGGAGCGAATCGGTCGGCGTTGGGGTCGTCGAAGCGAAGCGCTCCGATCTGCCGCGCCGGTTGCATGGCCCGGCGACGCCGTCGGCGCGCTCCGAGGTCGAAGCCAGTGGTGAGTTTGCCCTCTCCAATCTCACCCGTGGGCGGTACGACGTCCTGTTGCGCTTCGGGGCCCACGAAATCGAACTGAACGGCGTTGAGTTCTAAACTAAACGGTCTCGCCGACGTCGCACGGGCCCGCCCGCGACACCGGCCGGCGGGTCTCGAGCACATTCTCCAGCGTGCTCGGACCCAGCTGATCGGCAGTCCCCGGCAAGCCCTCAGCGCGGCCAACGAGGCCGTCCTCCTGGCCGACAGTCGCGGCGACGTCGCGACCCAGGCCGCGGCCCGCCAGGTGCGCGGCGATGCGGAGCGTTTCCTCGGACAGCACGAGGCAGCGCTGATCGATTATGCCCAGTCCGGGCTGTTCTATCGTCGACTGCGCCGGCCGGCCGACGCGGCGCGAACCGATGCCAGCGCCGTCGATAGCCTGCGCTGTCTTGGCCGTCCGGCGGAGGCTTTGCGCCTGGCGGCGCGGGCGCGGCGGGTCTTCCAGCGCCTGGGCGAGGAGCTGCGTTCCGCGGTCCTCGACGAGATCGTCGGCCTGATCTACTTCCAACAGGACGATTATTCGCGTGCGTTAAAACTGTTCGATCGCGCTCGACCGGTCGTCGCCGCGGTGGGTCGGCCGCTCGATCTGGCGGCACTGAACAACAACGCTGCCACGGCGCTCACGAGTCTGGACCGCTTGCGTGAGGCCGAGACCCTGTACGCCGCCGCCCGCAGTGCGTACGCCGAACAGGGCACCGATGCCGCCCTCGCCCGGGTCGACGTCAACCTGGGCTTCCTGGCGTTCCGCCAGGGGCGCTACGGTGCGGCCGTCGATCTCTTGCGGCGCGCCGCCGACGTCTTCAACACGCTGCGCAATATGCCGCTGGCCATCGCCACGCGACTGGACCTGGCTGATACCTACCTGGCGCTCAACCTGCTGGACGAAGCCGGTGCGCTGAGCGAGGAACAGTTGCGGCTCGCCGAAGGCCTGGGGTTGGGGAACGAGCGCGCGCGCGCCCTGTTCTACCTGTCGACGCAGCGTGGCCGCCTGGGCCGACTCGACGACGCATTGGCCGGCCTGGTCGAGGCCGAAGCCGCGTTCGCCGCCCAGGACAACCTGGTCTGGCGGACGCGCAGTGCGCTCGCCCGCGCCACGCTGCTGCTCGCTCGGGGCGAGCCATCCGACCTGGCGGAGGCCGTGCTCTTGTCGCGACGGGCCGCTCGGGTTTTCGCGCGACTCGGCTTGGCCACTCGCCAGGCCCTGGCCACGGTCACGCTGGCGCGGGCCTACCTGGTTCGCGGCCGCGCCGCCGCCGCCGAGGAAGAGGCGCGCTCCGCGCTGTGGCTGGCGCAGGGTGTCGGGGTGCCATGGCTGCTGTTCGAGTGCAACTTCATCCTCGGCCGCGCCATGCGTGCCCGGGCCGAGCCCGAGCGCGCGTACGCGGCGTATCGCGAGGCGACCGACGCACTGGAACGCGTGCGTTCAGAGCTCCAGCCCGAAGAGCTGCGCATTTCACTGGTCAGCGACAAGACCGAGGTCTATCAGGAGCTGGTGTTGCTGTGTCTGGACCGCGGCGCGCTCGAGGAAGCCCTGCAGCACGCCGAACGCGCCAAGTCGCGCGCATTTGCCGAGCGGCTGGCTGGCTCGGTCGACCTGAACGTCGATCCGCTGGTGATCGGCACGACGGACGCGCAGGTTCTCGAGCGCATGCGCGAGCTGCGTGACGAGATCGGCTGGTTGTACTCGCGGCTGAGCGAGGACGCCAACGTGAGCTCGGTGCCCGCCGCGGACGGCCCGGATGGCGTCGCCGCCCCGAATGGGCGCGCACATCGCCTGCGGCGTGAAGTCCTCGCCCGGGAAGCCGAGCTGATGCGCCAGCATCGTCGGCTGCGGCCGGCGAGTCGGCCTCAGGCCGTTGCGTTGGGAATCGGCGGAGCGGCGCTCGAGGCGGCCTCGACGCTGGCTGGTTTGCGTCGGCGCCTTCAGCCTGGCACCGTGGTGCTCGAATACTTTCAGGCGGGTGACGAGCTCGTGCTGTTCGTGTTCGATGCGCGCCGCCTGTCGGCGTATCGGCTCGGCCCGGTCGATCGGGTCCAAGGCCTGGTCGATCGCTTCCGCTTCCAGGTCAGCAAGTTTGCCCTGGGCGAGACATACGTCCAGGCGCACGCGCAGCCCATGCTGGCCAATGTCACGCAGGTCCTGGCCGATCTCTACACCGTCCTGATCGACCCGGCGGCCGATGATCTGCTGGACGCGCAGCGGCTCATCATCGTGCCACATGGCGTCCTGCACTATCTGCCGTTCCATGCGCTGGTCGACCCGAGCGGTACGCCGCTGGTGGAGCGGGTAGAACTCGCCTACGCACCCAGCGCGGCCGTGCTGGCCTCCTGCTTCGACCGCCCGCCAGTCCCCGCCGGGCTGGGCAGCCGCCTGCTCATCGGCGTGCCCGAACCCGCGATTCCGCAGGTCGCCGGCGAGATCGAGGCGCTCGAGCAGTTGTTTGGCCCGTCGCTCATCCTGTCAGGCGCCCAGGCGACCGAGCAGGCGTTCCGACGACACGCTCCCGAGGCGGACGTTATCCATCTGGCCTCGCACGCGGTCTTTCGCCAGGACAACCCACTCTTCTCGGCGATCCGGCTCTCGGACGGCTGGCTGTCGCTGTACGACCTGTACAGCCTGCGCCTCCGGGCGTCGTTGGTCACGCTGTCGGCGTGTGAGACGGGCGTGAACGACGTCCTCGCCGGCGATGAACTCGTGGGCCTCGCGCGCGGCTTCTTTCAGGCCGGGACCGCCTCGGTCGTCGTGAGCCTGTGGGCCGTCAACGACGCGTCGACGGCGCGCCTGATGCAGCGCTTCTACGCGCATCTCGAGCGTGGCCTTGGACCCGCCTCGGCGATGCGGGCGGGTCAGATCGATTTGCGACGCGAGTACCCCCACCCCTACTACTGGGCGCCTTTTCTCGTAATCGGCCGACCTTGACAGGCTAGCATGAGGATCCGGAGGTCTGTAACGGTTATGTATCGATCCGCAACAATTGAATCGACGGTCCGTCGTCTCGCGAGTACCCAGGCCTCAGGAGCCTGGCTGGGCAATGGAGACTTTCGATATGCGTAGCTATCTTGCGGCGTCGAAAATCCTGCGAACTGGTAAACGCGCACTCGCCGTAGCGCTGATCGGATTGCTGCTGGGGACGCTCGCCGCACCCGCGACCAGTTCCGCGGCGACCATGCATGCCCACGCGACCGCGCACAGTGTCGACCGCCCGCTGGACGGCGTCGGCGACTCGCCGTTGGTGCCCTAGTCAGGCAGGCACGACAACCAACCGGCTGAGCTCGTCGGGCGCCTCGAGCTTGATGCCCGACGCGCCCCTCCGGTCCCGCGCCACCAGCGGCGCCTCGCTGGCACTCAGCCGGCCCGTGCGCCCGCTCTGGGTGACGAGTATCGCGTCTTCGCCAGTTGAGACCACGGCGGCGGCGATCAGCACCGTCATCGGCGGGAGTTGCATTGTCGCCACACCGCCGGTCGCGCGCCCTTTGCGCGGATAGTCGCTCAGCGCGCTGCGCTTGACAAAGCCGTTGCTGCTGGCCACCCACAGCGCGCGCTCGTCGTCACTGCCAATTCGGTCGGCCCCGACCACCGCGGCGCCAGCTGAGAGACCAATGGCGGCGACGCCCTGCCCGACGCGGCCCGCCGCCCGTAAGTCTCCGTCCGAAAAACGCAGCGTCTTGGCATCTGAGGTCGTCACGACGTAGTCGCCCCCGCCGGGACTGACCAGCGCGCAGACGACGCTGTCCTTACCCAGCAACTTCAGATCAGGCGAACCTTTCTCGTCTACTTTGAGATATTCGGAGAGCGCGGTTTTCTTGGCGCGCCCCTCGCGCGTGAAGACCACCAGGAACACTTCCTCGGAAAACGCACCCACGGGCACGACGGCGACGACCCGCTCGCCCGGGTCGAGGCTCAGCAAGCTCCTGGGCGGCTCGGCCCGCGCCGCGCGCGTCGTCTCGGGCAGCTTGGCCACCCGCACGGAGGCCACTCGCCCGGTTGACAGTTGGCACAGCAGATAGTCCGTGGTCAGCGCACGCTGGACGCTGATGAGCCGCTCGTCGCCCCGCACCGTCCCAGCATTGGTCTTGCCGCTGTAGGTGTTGGCGGGCATCGCCTTGAGTCCGCCGTCCGCGGTGAGCGCGACCAGTACGGGCTTGCTTTCGATGGCGCTGCGGATCTCGGCGACCGGCGCGGCGGCGTCCTCGTCCGCCAGGATGCCCGTGCGGCGCTCGTCCCCGAATTCGGTGACGATGGCCTGCATCTCGTCCTTGACGAGCGTCACCATCTTCGCTTCGGAAGCCAGCAAGCCTTCGAGGTGGGCGATGAGCTCCTGGAGCTCCTTCTTTTCCGTGCGGTAGCTCGCCAGGTCCATCCGCGTCACCTGGGCCAGCGTCATCTCGCTGATCTTCTGGGCCTGGATCTCGCTGAGCTTGTAGCGCCTGATCAGTTCGCCTCGCGCGACCTGACGGTCCTTCGCCGCCTGGAAGATCTTGACCACCTCGTCGGCGTGCACCGCGCCGATGATGAGGCCCTCCACCAGATGCAAACGCTCTCGCGCGCGGGCCAGATCGTACTCGCTGCGACGGCGCAGGACGTTGAGTTGGTGCTCGTTGTAGCGGCGCAACAGCTCGACCATGCCGATCGTGCGCGGGGTGCGGGCGGGCTCGTTGTCGGCGCCGAAGAGAAACGTCATCTGCACCGAAAAGCTCGTCTGCAGGCTGGTGTGCTGATACAACCCCGCGAGGACCTCCGACGGGGAGACGTCCCGTTTGAGCGGCAGCACGATGCGCGTGCCGTTCTGGTCGCTGGATTCGTCGGGGATGTGGCCTTCAAACACCAGGCCTGGGAGCTTGCCGTCGTTGAAGGCCCTGGCGATGCTCGTCTTCACGTTCGCGCGGCCGACGTACGGCACGCCTGTCACGATCAGCCGTCGCCCACGCTGGTCTTCTTCGAGCCGCACGGTGCCGCGATGGACGATCCGACCCCGGCCGGTTTCCAGGTAGTCGCGAATGCCCTCGTCGCCGACAACCGTGCCGCCGGATGGGAAATCGGGTCCCTTGATGTAGCGCATGATGCCCTGCACGTCCATCTGCGGCTCGTCGAGCAGCGCGATGCATGCGTACAGCACCTCGCGCAGGTTGTGGGGCGGAACGCGCGTCGCGAAGCCCAGGCCGACCCCGTCCTGGCCATTGACGGCCGGCGGTAGGCGCGCTGGCAGGTAATACGGCTCGAGCACGCGGGGGTCCTGCTTGTAGGTCGGCACCAGCGGCACGGTGTCTTTTTCGATGTCGCGCAGCATCACTTCGCCGATCCGCGACAGGCGCATCTCGGTGTAGCGCATCGCCGCGGCCGGATCGTCGTCGTCGCTGCCAAAATTGCCCTGGCCGTCGATCAGCGGGTAGCGCAGCGAGAAATCCTGCGCGAGCCGGACCGCCGCGTCGTAGATCGCCTCCTGCGAATGCGGGTGCGCCTGGCCCATGACCGTGCCAACGACCTCGGCTGACTTGACGGTTTCATGCGCCGCATCCCAGCCGTTGCGATACATGAAATACAGGATGCGCCGCTGGACCGGCTTCAACCCGTCCCTGGCATCCGGAATCGCGCGTGCATTCGACGACACCCCGTACTCCGCGTACGAGTTCTGAATCGCCGCCGAAAATTCCTCCTGCCGGATCTGCTCGGTCTCGAACGTCACACCCTACACGTCCAGATCGGTCAGCCGCGCGGCCTGCGCCAGGAATTCGCGGCGGGCTTCGGGGTGGGCCTCGTCCATCAGGTCGGCCACGACCTGGGCGGCGATCGCGCTATCTTCGAGCGTGACCTGCTTCAGGATGCGGCTGGCCGGGTGCATGGTGGTTTCACGCAGCTCGGAGGCGGTCATCTCGCCCAGGCCCTTGTAGCGCTTGATCGGTGCGTTCTTGGCCTCCGGGTTGCGGCTCATGAACCGGCGCAGCGCCTCGTCGTCGAACAGCCAGGTCGTCTTGCTCTTCCACCGCACCGAGTACAGCGGCGGCATCGCCACATAGACCCGGCCGCCTTCGATCAGTCCGGCCGTCTCCTGCCAGAAGAGCGCCAGCAGCAGCGCGCGGATGTGGCCGCCGTCGACGTCGGCGTCGGTCATGATGATGATCTTGCTGTATTTGCACTTCTCGAGATTGAAGGCGCCGCGCACGCCGGTGCCGATGACCGACGCCAGCAGTGCATACTCCTTGTTCAGCTGCAAGCGCTCGGGTCGGGCGTTGATCACGTTGATCGGCTTTCCGCGCAAGGCCAGGATGGCTTGATAACTCGCGTCACGGCCTTGCTTGGCATTGCCGCCCGCGCTCTGGCCCTCGACGATGAACAGTTCGGCTCGGTCAGCGTCGGTCGTGCTGGCGCGGGCGAACTTTGAGGTATCGACGTCGACCATCTGATCGCGCTTCTGCCCCGTGCGCGCGAGCTGCTCTTCGGCGGCCAGTCGATTGGCGAGCCGCTGGTCGTCTGAAATCTTCTTGAGCCACTCCTTGGCCTGGACCGGGCGGGCCTCGAACCACTCCTTCAGGCCCTCGATGACCACCGATCGCACGATGCCCTCGACCGGCGCGTTGTTGAGTTTGCTCTTGGTCTGGCCTTCGAACTGCGGGTCCTTCAGCTTGACCGAGATCGCCGCGACCAGCCCCTGTTGGATCACCTCGGGCCTGAAGGCTTCCTTGTCGCGGTTCTTGATGACCCCGAGCTTGGCCGCGTAGTCGTTGCACACCCGGGTCAGGGCGGCCTTGAAGCCGCGTTCGTGCACGCCGCCCTCCGGCGTGCGGACCGCGTTCGCGAACGAGTGCAGGTCGAGCTTGTAGCCCCGATTCGGCAGAATCGCGACCTCGACGTGGATCTCGTCGCGCAACTGCACAAACGTGATCGGTTTGCTGAACAGTGGTTCGCTGCCCGGCGGCGTCGCCGTCCGCACGAACTCCGCCAGCCCATCCTTGGACAGAAATGTCTTGGTGACGACGGTCTCCTGCTCGTCGTCCCACATCGACAGGTGCAGGGCCAACCCGCGGTTGAGGTGCGCCGCGGCCTGCAGGCGCCGCTCGAGCGTCTCGCGCGGGTAGTAGGCGTCGTGGTCGAAGATCTGCGAGTCGAATCGCCAGCGCAGCTGCGTCCCGTTGACGTGTTTCTTGGGATCGAACGGCGTGATCTTCGGCGGAAGCGCCTTGCCGCGCTCGAAGCGCTGCGCGAAATGCTGCCCATCGCGCCAGATGTCCAGTTCGAGCCATTCCGACAGGGCGTTGATGATCGTCGCGCCGACCCCGTGTAGCCCTCCCGCCGTCTTGTAGGCGCCTTCGGCAAACTTGCCGCCAGAGTGCGGCACCGTCATCAGCACCGTTGCCGCCGACAGCTTTTTGCCCTGATAGGTCATCAGATCGAACGGCATGCCGCGGCCCTCGTCCAGCACGCGTACGACGCCGTCGCGGTCAACGTCCACCCAGATCTGCGTGCCGGTGCCCGCGACTGCCTCGTCCACCGCGTTGTCGAGCGCCTCCCAGAGCAGGTGCACCAGGCCACCGGTGCTGGTCGACCCGATGTACATGCCCGGCCGATGGCGGATGGCCTGGACGCCCTCCAGGACCGCGATGTCACGCGCGGTGTATTCGCTGCTGCTCTTGGAAAAACGGTCTTCCGCGGCTACCACGCTCTCGTCTCTTCGGTACTGAGTCTCGCAGGAACTCCGGGGCGACGTACAGTCTCGATCCTGTGACTGCCGCCCCTAGAGTATAGAACGAATGTTCAGCGTCTTGCGCCATAGCCCCGCCGCTGGTCTACTTGCACGTGGGTAACGACCTCTCAGCAATTCTGGCCAGGTGAGGGAGTTTGAGCGATGGCTTTGGATACGACATCATCGTCCAGCATCGTCAACCGCATGATGCGTGCGGCGCGGCTCGAGGTACCGCTGTACGAAGAGGTCGAGGCGGACCTCACCGCCACCAATCAGGCGCTGCTCGTCGTGGTCATCGTGGCCGTCGCCAGTGGTATCGGCGGGGCTGTCGCCGGCGGCATCATTGGTGGCCTCGTCCGCGGCCTGTTGACCGCTTTGATCGGGTGGGCCGTGTGGTCCTACGCGTTGTACTTCGTTGGGACTCGCTTTTTTGGCGGCACCGCCACGTATGGCGAAATGCTCCGCACCCTGGGCTTCGCCCAATCGCCCGGCGTACTGTACATCCTGGGTGTAATTCCCGTTGTCGGCGGCATCGTAGCGATCGTGGCCTTTATCTGGACGCTCGTGACCAGTTTCATCGCGACCCGCCAGGCACTCGACGTCGATAACACCAAGACTGTTTTCACGATTCTGATCGCCTTCGTGGCTTTTGCAATCGTCTATGCAATCCTTGGTGCGCTCTTTGTCGCGGTGGCGGTGTTCGTGCACTAGCCTTTGAGATCGACCCGCCCGCGGCCTGGCCTGGCACAACGGCTGCA
>DATGER010000015.1:0-31881 GCA_035309865.1 Chloroflexota bacterium | reverse complement strand
GGCCCACGCTGCGCTGCGTCCCGTAGGGCATGCACCGGCGCGGACCGTCGCCCTGGCGGTTTCGGGCCACGGCTTTGGGCACGCGGTGCGTTCGGCCGAGGTCGCCCGGGCGCTCTTGAAGCGCGGTGCTCGGGTCAAAGTCCGTACGGACGCACCTGACTGGCTATTTCCTGCCGAGGCCGAGCGGCTGCCATCGCCGGGGTGGCCGCTGGATGTCGGCGTTGCGCAGCACGACGGGCTGGACCTGGACATCGACGCGACGCGTCGTCGCTGGCTGTCGTTCGCCAGCGAATTCAATACGCGTGTAGAGCACGAAGCGCGGTTGCTCGTCGACCACGGCGTCGACGTGCTCCTCGGCGACATCCCGCCGCTCGCGTTCGCGGCCGCGGCCGCGGCAGGCATCCCGAGTGCCGCCCTGGGCAACTTCGGCTGGGACTGGATCTACGCGGCCTGGCCGGACTTCGCGGGCATCATCGAGCAGGTCCAGGCCGGCTATCGGCTGGCCGAGGTGCTCTATCGACTGCCCCTGCACAGCCCCGCTCGCGATGCCTTCCCCGCCTTCGCCGTCGTCGACGACGTGCCCCTGATTGCACGCCGCGCCGCGCGCTCGCGCCGCGTCGTACGGGCTGAGCTCGGGCTGGCGACCGACGCACGAGTGGTGCTGGTGTCCTTCGGTGGTTTTAGCGCCCATGGGCTCGATTTATTCGCCCTTGGCGAGTGGACGCGCTATGTGTTCGTGTTGACGCCACCCGTGTCGACAGCGAGCGCTGACCTACCGCCGAATGTCGTCGCCCTGCCCGAGAATCCGGCCGACTACGTGTCGTTGTTGAGCGCCTGCGACGCCGTCGTCACCAAGCCGGGCTATGGCATCGTCGCCGATTGCATGGCCAATCGCGTCGCGATGCTCTTCACCGATCGCGGTCCGTTCCGCGAGTACGAGGTCCTGGCGCACGCGCTGCCGACGCTCTGTCGGGCCCGTTTCGTCCCGCGCGCGGATGTACTCGCCGCCTGGCTCGGACCACACCTCGATGCCCTGTTCGAGGTGCCCGCGGTCTGGACGGACCAGCGCCTGGACGGCGCGTCAATCGTGGCTGAGCGCGTGCTGCGCGTACGATGTAAGTGATCGGAAAATGATCGCCACCCGCCCCGCAAGCAGCGCGCCGAGGGCTGAAAAGAGGCCAGGTGTCGGACCGACGGTCATCAGCGTGGTCGTGCGGCTGCTGCTGTTGGCCTGCGCCGGGATCGTCATCCAGCTCGGCTGGACGATGGTCTGGGCGTTGAGCTACCACCTGACCCACGGCAACGACTTCACCTACGTGTACCTGGAAACCCAACCGGTCGTGTGGGAAAAGCTGCAGGACCTGCTGCTGCTGGCCAATGTCCTGGCGCCGGGGCTCGAGCTGCCGGGCTTCCTCGGCCCGGTGTCCCGAGACATCATCGTCGACTCGCTGGTCATGGCATTCGTCGTCACGGGCGTGGGCTACCTGGGCGCCATCCTGCTGATCGACCTCGGCATCTCAGCGGTACGCGGCGCGGTGGTGGTGGTCGTGCTGTTCGAGGTCCTGTACCAGGTCACGCTGTTTCTGATGCCGGGGACGTACACGACCGACATCTTTTCGTACGTCATGTACGGCCACATTTCAGCGGTCTACGACCTCAACCCGTACATCTTTCCGCCCAACTACTTCCCGAACAATCCGCTGGTGGACCCCGGCTGGATCCATCCCATCTGGTGGGATCAGCCGAGCGTGTACGGCCCACTCTGGACGTCGATCGGCTGGGTGATGTCTCGGCTGGCGATGCCCGTCGACGGCCTGATTCAGACCCTGGACGACGGGACGGTGCTCCAGGTCGGCTACATGGACCAGGTCTTTGGCTACCGGCTGCTGATGAATGGCGTGCAGATCATCAACATGACGCTGGCCTGGTGGCTCCTGGGCCGGGTCATGCACGGCAAACCGCGGGCCCGTCTGGCGGCGTTCGTGCTGTTTGCCTGGAACCCGCTGATGCTCTTCGACGCGGCCGGCAACGCTCACAACGACGCGCTGATGGTCACCCTGATGCTCCTGGGCATCGCGCCGCTGGTCACCCGCCCGAACGTGACGAACAACTCACGCTGGCTGCTTGGGACGTTCTTCGTTGGCCTCAGCGCGCTGATCAAGTACACCACCGGCATCGTCGGGTTGTTTTTCATCGTGCCGTGGGCCCGGCGGCTTCCGGCGTGGCCGGCCCGGGTGCGCTGGATCGGCGGCGCGGGTGCGCTGATCGCGGCCGTCACCCTGGTCCTGTACATTCCCTGGTTCGATTTTCCGAGAGCGTTCGAGCCGTTGCTCGTCGCCGCACGCGGCAAAACGTGGATGTACACCAACTGGGCGCCTGACCTGGCGGCGATGGCCCTCTCCGATCGGGTGCTCGATCCGGGCGGCCTGAATCCTGAAGCCGCGCTCGATCAGGCACGCTCGTGGATCAAGATCGTCACGCGGATCGCGTTCTTTGCGTATCTCGGCTGGGAACTCGTGCGACTCTGGCGAATCGCCGGCAATCGCGAGCGATCGCTGGTCGAACCCATCCTGGAAGCGTCGGCACGCGCATTCGTGGTGCTGATCTTGCTGGTACTGACGTGGGTGTTGGAGTGGTACTGGATGTGGCCGTTCGCGCTGGTGACCCTGTTGGGCTGGCGAAGCATGCTCACCAAGGTCGTCGTCGGCTACACGCTGACCTCCCTGCCCATCTTCTACGTGCACCACTACTGGAGTACGGCCATGCCGGTTGAACTGGTGCTCGCGTACGCCGTGCCGCCGCTCGCGCTGCCGGTCGCCGCCTGGGTCTACAGCCGTTTTGCGGGCCGCGCTCAGGCAGACATGTCAGTAAATCCTGTCCTGCGGACGGGTCTGGGCATGGAATGATCCCCGACGGCTACGAGAGTGCCGACCAGCTCGAGACCTACGCGTCCGACCTGAATCGGACCTATGGCGAGTTGCGGCGGCACCTGCACCAGTTGACCGTCCTGCACGAGGTAAATACGCGGATTGCCTCCGCCCTCGATCCTGACGAAGTGCTGGCCGGCATGCTCGGCTCCTTGAGCCAGCTGCTGACCTATCAGACGGCGGTCATCTACTTGATGGACCTGGACGTGGCCGCGCCGGCGGAGGGTCAGCACACCGTCGTGCCCGTCGATAGGTTGCCCCGCCTGCGCGCCGGGCGCGCGTTCGATCAGGGTCCGCTCCCCGCGGCGGAGGGGTCCCTCGCCGCGGAGGACAGCACGGTTGTCGAGTCCATGCGCGATCTGCACACGATCGGCCGAATGATCTCGCCTGGCGTCCTGCAGCTGGTGGTACCGCTGCGCGCGGGCGGGCGCTCGCTGGGGGCACTCGAGCTGCGGCTCGGCGAAGCGTTGCGCGAAGAAGACGTTAAAGTTGTCGAGCTGCTCGCCGCCGCGGTCGCGGTCGCCCTGCAGAACGCCCACCTCTATCAGGAAACGCAGCGCCTGGCCACGACCGACGCGCTGACCGGCTTGAGCAACTACCGTCATTTCCACGACCTGCTCAGCCTCGAGGTGCAGCGGGCGCGACGCATGGACTACCCGATCGGGCTCATCATCATGGACCTCGACCACTTCAAGCTGGTCAACGATCGCCACGGCCACCCGATGGGCGATCTGGTGCTGCGTCAGGTGGCCGAGCAGTTGCGCAAGCGTCTGCGCCGCACCGACGTGGTCGGTCGGCTCGGCGGCGAAGAGTTCGGGGCCATCCTGCCCGGGGATGGCCTGACCGAGGTAGCGGTGGTCGCCGAAAAACTCCGACGCGCGGTCGAGGAGCTGTCGCCGGTTCGAGGCGGCATGTCGTCGAACCCCACGCCCGTCACGTTGAGCCTCGGGGGCACGTCGCTGAGCGCGGACATCGTCGACGCGGAGCTCCTGGTGAGCTGCGCCGATCAGGCGCTCTACGAGGCCAAGCGCAGCGGACGCAACCAGGTGCGCCTCTGGGCCTCGGCCCTCCCGTCGACCGAGCCTCCGCAGGCGCCTGCACCCGAGCGACGGAGCGCCTGAACCCGTGGAGAGCTCCACCAAGCGGCGGGTCCTGGTCGCCGACGACGACGATGGGTTGCGGCGTCTGATCTGGACGACTCTGGGCACCGATCACTTCGAGCTGTTGCAGGCGATCGACGGTGAAGACGCGTTGCGGATTGCTCGGGAGCAGCATCCCGAGCTCGTGCTCCTGGACGTGAACATGCCCAAGCTGGATGGCTTTGAAGTGTGTCGGCAGCTGAAGACCGAGCCCGAAACGGCCGGCATTAAGGTTGTGATCCTGTCCGCCCGCGGCGCGGACACTGACCGGGCGCGGGGCCGCGAAGCTGGCGCCGACGATTACTTCATCAAGCCGTTCAGCCCGGTCCAGCTGCTGAACAAGGTCTACGCGCTGCTCGAGTGACGCTGGCCACCTTTTTGCAGCCGGGCTGGCTCGCGGTCCTGATCGCCTGGAACTTCGCGGTGCTGTCCGCGGCGCAGCTCACGATCCGCCTGATCATGGCCTTCTCGGTGCGACTCACGCTCATGGCCGCGCTGGCTTTGACGGTTGCGGCGTTAGGTATTGCGGCGATCTACGACGCCCTGGTCGGGCCGCAGGTGTCGCTGGCCGTGCGACTGAGCTGGCTGCCGTTGCCGATGCTCCTGATGGCGCTGGTCGGGTTCGCGGTGGCCAGGTGGCTGCTGCGGATCCGGCGACTGCGTGGCCAGATCATCGCCGGCTGCATGGTCGGCTTACTCGATCCGCACGTGTTCACGCTATTGTCAACCTGATGCGTGTTCGGTTCCTCGGAACGTCGACCTCGTACGGTGTACCGGTGCTCGGCTGCCAGTGTGCGACGTGCACCAGTTCCGACCCGCGCAACATGCGCACGCGGGCGTCCGTGTGGGTGGAGAGTGACGACGGCGTGCGGCTGCTCATCGACTCTGGGCCTGAGCTCCGCTTGCAGGCTTTGCGGCAAGGCATTACCCACGTGGACGCCGTGCTGTACACGCATCTGCACGCCGACCACACGGCCGGCATCGACGACCTGAAGAACTTCAACGCTTCGCTGGGGGGCGTGCTGCCCTGCTTTGGCCACGCCGAGACCGGCGTGTCGCTGCGGGCGCGGTTCGAATATGCGTTCGTGGGCACGCCGTGGATCGGGCTGATCCCGCACATCACCTTTACCGTGGTCGACACGGAGCCGTTCTACGTGGCCAGGACGTGTATTCAACCGATTCCGATGCGGCACGGCTCGATCCGAGCCACCGGCTACCGGATCGGCAACTTCGCGTACCTGACCGACACCAGCGGCGTCCCGTCGTCGTCGCGCGCGTTGCTGCACGATCTCGACGTGGTGGTCGTCGACGCCCTCCGCTGGGAGCCGCACCCGACCCACCTGAGCGTCCCCCAGGCGCTAGAGCTGATCGCCGCTATCCAGCCTCGCCGCGCTTTCATCACTCACGTTGGCCACACCCTGGAGCAAGAAGCCACGAACCAACGCATCGGGCCCGATGTGGAAGTGGCCTACGACGGCCTCGAGCTGACGCTCTGATCCTCGCGCCGATCCGCGATGCCCGCATCGCTGCGCTCGCTCCATGCGGGTTCCTGGGGTAGTGAATTGGTACACAGTCCATGAATTGGTGCTTATCGCAAGCAGCGAGCGAAGCGACGCGGACAGGCGCGCGTCGGCGCGAGAATCAGGGTGCGACAGCGGTGGCGATGGCGTCCGCGCTCGGGCGATCGAAGCTGATCACTGCGAGGACCGTCTGGCCGGTGCGGCGGAGGTCGGTCGCGGCGGTGGGGGTGGTCAGGGCCTGGCGAGTGGCCGAGGACTCTTCTGGCGTCGCCGTGTGGAAGCGGTTCTGCATCGCCAGACCCCAGGTCTGGAAGAAGTTGTTCGCGTCATCAGGCGTGTCCCAGACAGACTCGATCACCAGCGCCTGACGGCCAGCCTTCTCTAACAGTTCCCAGCGATCGCCCGACCAGCCGCCGGAGCCGCGCACGCCGTGCGAGCTGTCGGTGAGCTGGCTCAAGATCAGGCGGATGTCGAGCTCGCCAAGCACATTCGAATTGATCTTGCGCCAGCCATCGCCAAGGCTGCCCGCCGACAGGTCTGGCAGGCTGACGTCAACCGGCTTGACGTGGCCGCGGTATTTCTCGGGATGCAGGATCTGCGCGGTCGAATCCGGCGGATCGCGGAAGACGTCGTCGACGCCCGCGTAGCCGCCGCCGGCCTGGTAGATCTGGCGGACGAAGTTGAACCCGTCGCTGTACGGGAACAGCAGCTGGTCCCGCAGAAAGGCCGGCGCCGAAAACAGCTTGGAATCCGCGCCACCCTGGCCCAATTGATTGATCTCATCCTGGCTCAGTTTTTCCTGCGCCCAGAGCCGCTGCATCAAGACTGCGTCGCCTTCCGAAAGCGCCAGAACGGCCAGGGATCGGTCGTCGTTGGGCGGATGCTTTGGCTCCAGCGCTGTCAAATCGAAGTACTGATCCTGCAGCGCGTGCGTGTATTCGTGCGCGAACGTGTCTTTTTCCTCCGGTCCAAACTGGCCGTTGTCGCTGGTCACCAGGTACATGACCTTGTCGTCCGGGTTGTAGACGCCGATGACCTGTTCCTGAAGCACGTCGAGCAGGATCTGCGTGACACTGTCGGTCGAGCTGATCAGCCCGAGCGTCGCCAGCAGCTTCTGGTCGGATTCGCGCTCGCTCGGTAAGTAGTCCTGGTTGAAGCGGTCCACGAAGTATTGCTGCAGCGCCGGCTGATCGAGAAAGCGCAACGGCACCTGGGTGCGCGGCTGGAGTCCGCGCAAGCCTGAGACTTCGTCTTCGATCAGCTGGAGCGTCGCGGTATCGGCCCCGCCGACGCGGAAGTTCGGGACTGTGGCTGACGAAGGGTTGGGGACCAAGGTCGCCGGTGCGCCGGGTGTCGGCCGCGCGCCTGGCGTCGCAACTTTGAGTTGATCGAGCTGTTGCTGCAGTTTGGCCTGTGCGCTCTCAGCCGCCGCCACACGCTGGCGCAGCCGGTCGGCATCCGCCTGCGCGGAGAGCACCTGCCGCTCCAACAGGACGCTGCCGCCTGTGGACACGAGCAGCAGCCCGATGAGCACGCAGATGACGTAGGTTCGCCACATCGGAGGTGACGGCGAAGGATAGCATCACAGCCAATGCACCCCTCGCGTTCGGCCGAGATCGCGGCGACCGTCGCCGACCCGTCGCCGGTCCTGCAGCTGATCGTCGTCTCGGCCGTCGAGATCCTCCAGGGTGCCGCCGGGGTGATCGCGCTGGTCGAAGACGAGCACCTCGTGCCGCGGGCGAGCTACGGCCTGCCGGCCGGGGCGCTCGCCAACCTGCACCCGCGCCTCGATCGCTCCATTCTGAACGTGCTGGGCCAGCTGGGCGAGCAGGTCAGCGTGCTGTATCTGCCGAGCGGCTTCGGCGACTGGGCGCGCCGCTATCACGTCCTGGCGCTGCCGATGCAGCAGCACGACCAGCTCCTGGGTGTGATCTACGTGTTCCGCCAGACCGACGCGCTCGGGTTCGCCGACCGTGACCGGCACGTGCTCGACGTGTTCGCGCGCCAGGCCGCCGGCGCACTCCAGCAGGCGCGCGCCACGGCCGACATGCTGGCCGAAAAGACGCGCCTGGAGGACATGCAGAGCACGTTCGTGTCGATTGTCTCGCACGAGCTACAGACGCCGGTCGCGATCATCAAGAGTTACGCGGCCACGCTCGCGCGCGAAGACGCCGTCTGGCCACCCGAGACGATCCAACGCGTCTCGCGCAATATCGAAGAGGAGTGCGACCGGCTGCATCGGCTGATTACCGATCTGCTGGACCTGAGTCGCATTCAGGCCGGTCGGGTGGCGATGCGCGTCGGCAGCGTCGACCTGCCACAACTGGTGGCCGAAGTCATCGATCAACTCGCGCCCCGGGCGCCACGCCACAGCCTGCGGTCGAGTTTTCCGCCCAATTTTCCGATTATCCGCGGGGATGCCGATCAACTACGCCGCGCACTCTTCAATCTGGTCCAGAACGCGATCAAGTACAGCCCCAACGGGGGCGAGGTGCTCGTGGTTGGCGAGGTCGCGCCGCCCGAACGCGTGCTCGTCCGCGTGATCGACCAGGGCACGGGCATCGCGCCGGGCGAGCAGGAGCGGATTTTCGAACGTTTTCACCGCTCCGACACGCGCCTGTCGCGGGCGACCGCCGGGGTCGGCCTGGGGCTCTACATCACGCGCAGCATCGTCGCGGGCCATGGCGGCCGGATCTGGGCCGAAAGCGCTGGCCTGGGCCGCGGCAGCGTTTTCACGATCGTCCTGCCCGTCGGGTCGGAAGACGAGAAGCGCACGTAGCTCGGCGCGGGGCTTTACCCTCGGTGGTGCATGCGAGCGTTTGCCACCGTCGACGAGTACATCGCGGCGCAGTCCGCCACCGCGCAGCCCCGGCTGCGGGAGCTTCGGGCCATCATTCGCGCCGCGCTCCCCGGTGCGAGCGAGGTCATCGGTTACGGGATGCCCACCTACAAGTTTCCCGGCGGTTCCGTGCACTTCGGCGCGGCGAAGCGCCACTGCGCCCTCTACGGGACCCCGATGGACCTGTTCCCCGAGGAGTTGCGCGGCTATGGCACGTCGAAGGGGACGATCCGGTTCCCGTTCGATAAACCGATTCCGAACGAACTGGTACGCAAGCTCGTGGTAGCCAAGGCCACGGGCCAGGGAGTCGAGCAGCAGCACTGATCCCACGACCGTTCGCGCTTCGCCCGCGGCGGGGTCGCGAACGGCTGGCGGCTGTGTATCCTGCCCGTCACGAGCGCGCATGGCAGAGCACAGTGGCGGACCGGCCCCGCTCAGACGTACGAAAGTCCGCACCATCCTGATCGTCGACGACGAGCCGAGGATCCTGGATTCGGTGCGGATGAACCTGGAGCTGGAGGGCTACCAGGTGTTCGAGGCCACCAACGGCCAGGAGGCGCTCGACGAGGTCCGGCGCCGGTTGCCGGACCTGGTGGTGATGGACGTCATGATGCCGGAGCTGGATGGCTTTGAAGCTTTGCGCGAGTTGAGAAAGTTCTCGGCGGTGCCGGTCGTGCTGCTCACGGTGAAGGCCGACGAGCGCGACGTGATTCACGGCCTCGAGTTGGGCGCGGACGACTATATTGGCAAACCGTTCAGCCCGGGGGTGCTGGTATCGCGCATCAAGGCCGTCTTGCGCCGCGCCGAAACGCCGCCCCAGGCGCCCGCGTCGCGCGTGCTGCACGTCGACCAACGGCTGGTCATCGACTTCGACCGCCACGAGGTGTGGAAAGACGGCGAAAAGGTCCAGCTCAGGCCAACCGAGTTCCGGTTGCTCTACCACCTGGCCTCGAATCCGGGCGTGGTGATGACACACGAGACCTTGCTCAGCCGCGTCTGGGGCCCCGAGTACCGCGACGCCTCGCACTACGTGCGGCTGTACATCAACTACTTGCGGCAAAAGCTCGAAGACGATCCGTCCAACCCGCACTACATCCTGACCGAGCGCGGCGTCGGCTACCGCTTCGCCGACCCTGTGCCGAGCGCAGCGAGCCCCCCGCAACCCTGATGATCGATGTGGGGCCGGTCCGCGCGATGGCGGAGCGGGCGGGGGACAATATTGAGCGGGTCATCGTCGGCAAGCGCGACGTTATCGACCTGCTGCTGGTCGCGCTGTTGTGCGAGGGGCACGTGCTGATCGAGGACGTACCGGGCATCGGCAAGACCGTGCTGGCCAGGTCCGTCGCGCGCACACTGGACTGCTCCTTCCGCCGGATCCAGTTCACGCCCGACCTGTTGCCCAGCGATATCACCGGCGTCTCCTTCTTCAACCAGCGCAACCAGGAATTCGAGTTTCGCCCCGGCCCCATCTTCTCGCAGGTCGTGCTGGCGGACGAGATCAACCGCGCCACGCCGCGCACGCAGTCGGCGATGCTGGAGTGCATGGAGGAGCGGCAGGTGAGCCTGGAGGGTGAGACGCGCGCGTTGCCGCGACCGTTCCTGGTGCTCGCGACGCAGAATCCGATCGAGCTCGAGGGCACTTTCCCGCTGCCGGAGGCGCAGCTCGACCGGTTCTTGCTTCGGCTGTCGATCGGGTATCCGAGCGAGTCCGACGAAAAAGACATCGTCCGTCGCTTTCGGTCGGCCAGTCCGCTGGATGAGTTGCCCGCGGTCGTATCGCAGAGTGAGCTGGCGGCGATGCAGCGCCTGGTGCGCGAGGTCCATGTGGCCGAACCGGTCGAGGACTACATCGTGCGGCTGGTGCGCGCCTCGCGGCTCCACGCGTCGGTCGAGCTTGGGGCCAGCCCGCGGGCGACCCTCGCGCTCTATCACGCCGCGCAAGCGCTGGCCGGCATACAGGGCCGCGCCTACGTCCTGCCCGACGACGTCAAGCGTCTGGCACCCGCGGTTCTCACGCACCGCCTCATTACCAACGCCCAATCCCGCCTCCGCGGCCGCGGCCCCGCCGACGTGCTCACCGAAATCCTGGCCTCCGTGCCCGTGCCCGTAGAAGACCCGCTCCCCCCGCTCGCCGCGGCCCCGGTTCGGGCCTAGGCCCCGTGTGGCACGCGCACGCCCCGGCTGCCCGCATCGCTTCGTCTACCCGTACCGAAGGTACAGGGCGCGCTCCCTCGCGACGATTCGGGAACTTCGTTTCGTCGTACCGTCCAGGTCCACCGGTCGGCACTGCGTGTCCGTCTTCCCCTACACAGCCGGTCGGCGTTGCGTGCCTTCCTACCCTGCAGGTACCCGAAGAGAGCGAGCGCAGCGATGCGGGCAGCCGGTGCCTCCGCGTCCGTGAGGTGCCCAGCCTGACCAATGCTGCGCGGCGAGGTGTTTCTGTTTCTGATTGGCACCGTGGTGGTGGCGAGCTTGCTGCTGCGGGAGGCGCAGCTGTTCGTCGTGGGGGTGATCTTGCTGCTGGTGGCCGGGGTGTCGTTCGTCTGGGAGCGGTACTGCCTGGTCGGGCTGGGCTATCGCCGCTCGCTTGGCCAGGCGCGGGCGATGTTTGGCGAAGAGGTGTCGCTCACGCTCGAGATTGTCAACGACAAGCCGCTGCCGCTGGCGTGGCTGGAGATCGAAGACACCGTCCCGGGCGTTGGGCTCACCCTCGCCCCCGCCCACGTCGGCCCGTCGCACATCCCTGGCCGCCGCCTGCTCGGCATCCTGCTGAGCGTGCGCTGGTACGAACGCGTCCGCCGTCACTACCGCGTCCTGTGTCAGGCGCGCGGTTTCCATGCCTTCGGGCCGGCAACCATGCGCACCGGCGACGTCTTTGGCCTGGCAACCCAGGAAATCGAGATTCCGCAAGAAGACTACCTGCTGGTCTATCCGAAGATCGTGCCGCTGGAGCGCCTCGGTCTGCCCGCGCGAAACCCATTTGGCGACGTCCCGCTGCGCCGACAGTGGCTGTTCGAAGACCCGATGCGGACGGTCGGCGTGCGCGACTATCGACCGGGCGACAGCCCGCGGAGGTTGCACTGGAAAGCCACCGCGCGCGCCCCTGGCCAGGCCCTCCAGGTCAAGCTGTTCGAGCCCACCACGACGCATCGCTTGCACGTCCTGCTCAACATCAGCACCGGCGGCCCGAACTGGTCGTGGCAGGGCTATGACCCTGAGGTGCTCGAGGCGGTGATCGCCACGGCGGCCTCCGTGGCCAACTGGGCCACCGAACACGGCTTTCTCATCGGCCTGGCGGCGAATGCGAAACTGTTCCGCTCCAGCGCGGCGGTGCGCATTCCCCCCAGCCGCGATCCGCGCCAGATGATGCACGTCCTCGAAGCGCTGGCCCGGCTGGTCCCGATGGCGACGATGTCCGCCGAAACGCTGGTCGAGCTGGAGGGCCATGAACTGGCCTACGGCACCACGGTCGTCATGGTCACCGCGTTCGCCAATCAGGATCTGGTGAACCAGCTGCAGCGGCTGCGGCGCGCCGGCCACCAGCCCGCCATGCTGCTGATCACCTCCGCCGAGGAGCCGCTTGCGCCGCTCAATGGCTTACCAGCCTACGCGATTCGGGTCGAGGACACGCAATGAACAAAAGTGGCCGAGGTTGGTTGGTCACACCGCATCAACCGCCCGCCCCGGAAGTTCCGGCAGGACGCGCAGGAAACCCGGCTGGCAAGCACGCGCAACGTGGCAGAGCTGTGACAGGGCCGGCGCGGATGTTCGGGTGGGACACGCCGTGAACCGGCTGTCGCTTACGCTCGGGCTGGCGGCGATGGATGTCTGCTGGGTGACGCCGTGGGCAGTCTTACTCGGCCTCTGGCTCGACGTGTCAAAGCCGCGGGCGCTGCTCTCGCCGCTGAGCGTGTTCCTGCTCGTGGTGCTCGGCGCCCTGAGCACGCAGTATCTCGGTCGGCGAGCCGTCCACAACCGCGCCGCGCGGGCTGGCCTGGTTGGCCTCGGAGTGCTGGCGGTGCTGCTGGCCGTGCGTTTGGACCAGTATCCCGACGCGGGCCTGGAGTGGCTGGGGCTGACGGCCGTGGCCCTGGCAGCGGTCATCGGTCAAGCCAGCGGACCCGCGTTCGCGTTCGCGCTCGGGCTGTTCGTCTGGTGGCGGGGCGTGCGGCTCGGCAGCCAGATGCCGGGCTTCTCGGACGTCGAAGGCGTTTTCCGCTGGGGAATCGGCGCGCTCGTCGCTGGCGCGGTGTTGATGTCGATCTCGACGCGCCCCGCTCAGTTGCCGACGCTCGAGGCACAGACGACGCCGTTCGTCGTCGGCTTCTTCTTCGTGAGCCTGCTCACCCTGGCGCTGGCCCGACTGGAAAGTCTGCGGACGCGGTCCCGCGCGCTGGCCGTCAACACCCAGTGGCTGGGGGTGCTCACGGTTGTGGCCGGAGTCGTGGTCCTGGTCGCGCTGGTCCTCGGCCAGCTCCTGTCGTTCGACCTGCTGATCGTGGCGACCCGCCCGCTCTTCGACTTGCTGGGCAAGGCCCTCCTGCTGGTCGTCTACCTGATCGTGATCCCGCTCGCGTTTGTCGTCGAGTGGCTGGTCTACCTGCTCCTGAGTCTGTTGCCCGCCACGATGAATCAGCAACCGCCGCAGCTGCTCCAGCCAGGCGAGATCGATAACCGCCTGCAGAACCTGTTGGCGCAGGAGATTCCACCCGAGCTGCTCGTGGCGCTCAAGGCCGCTGGCGCGGCCGCGTTGTTGATCGCGGCTCTGCTGGTGGTCGCCCGCGCGGCCTCGCGCTGGCGACGCTCGAGCGCCGACGCCGAGGCAACCGACGAGCAGCGCGATTCGCTCTGGGAGCCAGGTCGACTGACGCGCGCGTTGCTCGCGCTCTGGCGCAGGCTATTCCGGCGCGGCGCGGCGCCTGCGGGGCCGTCCGCGGCGCTCGCGACCGGCGTGCTCGAACGCGGCGCACGCGGGGAGCTGTCGTCGATCCGCGAGGTCTATCGTCAGCTGTTGCAGCTCGGGGAGTCAGTTGGCGCACATCGCGTCGTGGCCGCGACGCCGCTGGAGCACCTGCCGTCACTCCAGCGGTCCCTGGAGCCCGCGGACGACGCCGCGAAGGTCACCGCGGCGTATGTGCGCGTGCGTTACGCTGAACTGGACGCGTCGACGGCCGAGACAGCCGCCGCGCGCGAGGAACTCACCCGGCTGCACCCGCGTAAATCGTCGGACTCTGGGTAAATCTTCTAGCCTATGACGCGTGCGTCGCGCGGTGATCCTCGTGGCACTCGTCATCGGATTCTCGTTCCCAGCCACGGTCTGGGCGCACGCCAACCTGGAACGCGCGGATCCCGCGCCGGGGTCGCAGCTCGATCAACCCCCGCGCCAGCTGCAGTTGTTTTTCAGCGAAGCGGTCGACGGCAGCTTCAGTCGGGTCCAACTACTGAACGCGCAGCGCGATCCGGTTGATCGCGGCGACAGTCATGTCGCCCCGAATGACCCGCGTTCGCTGGCGGTCTCGCTCCCCGATCAGGTGCCCAATGGGGTGTACACCGTCTCCTGGCGGACGCTCTCGGCGGTCGACGGCCACGAGGTCAACGGCGCGTATCCGCTGATCGTCGGTCCGATGCCCGCCGAAGGCGTCCCGGTGGCCGCCGGGGCGTCGTCCGAAGCGCGCTTCGCACCCGAAACCGCCCTGAGCCGGTGGTGGTTCTCGCTGGCCGCGAGTGCCATGTTCGGAACCCTGCTCAGCTGGCAGGTCGTGTTCCGGCCGCTCATCGGACGCAGCAACCCGGCCGCGCTGCCGCTCGGGACGGACCGCAGCCGGCAGCTGGCACTCGCCGCCGGCGTGTTGCTGCTCGTCGGGACGCTGTACGCGGCCATCGCCCAGGCGTCATCGGCCGCGGCGGTGCCGCTCTGGGGTGTCTTCGGCCAGCCGCTCTTCGATCTGCTGAGTCGCGGCCGGTTCGCCGCGCTGTGGTGGACGCGCCTGGCGCTCGTGGCGGTCGCTCTGGGACTGGTGGCGTGGCGCGGAGTCAGGCGTTGGCCGGGCCAGGCCGCCCTGGTGGCGAGTGGACTTGCCCTGCTCACGAGCAGCCTGACCAGTCACGCGGCGGCGCTGCTGTCGGGCGCGTACCTCGGTGTGGTCGTGGACTGGCTGCACTTCACCGCCGTGGCCGCGTGGATAGGCGGGCTGGCCAGCCTGGTCTACGTGCTGCCGGTGGTCGTGAAGGCGAGTCAGGCCGCGGGCGACCAGGTGCGAGCGAAGGCCGTCGCGAGGTTTTCGCAGATGGCGCTGGTGGCCGTCGGAGTGATCATCCTGACGGGCACGTTCCAGGCGTGGCTCGAAATTGGTTCGTGGGAGGGCTTCGTTCAGACAGCCTACGGCCTGAGCGTGACCACGAAGATTGGCCTGCTGGCTTTGATACTCGTGCTGGCGGCCTTCAATCTGCTTGTGGTCCGCCCGGGGCTGGCGAGGCTGGCCACGGCGGGCTCCACCGCGGCGACATCGAAGCTGGCGCGACGATTTGGCCTCTCCGTGCGCGGCGAGATCGGGCTGGCCATCGTGGTCCTTGGAGTCGCCGCGGTGCTGACGGGTCTCTCGCCCGCCCGAGAGGAGCTCGCGATTCGGGCGGGCGGCGATCTTCAGGGTGGCCCGGTTGACCGGACGGTCGACGCCGGGGGACTCTCGGCCCGCATCCAGATCACTCCGGCGGTCCTGGGCGTCAATCGGATGGGCATCCAATTGCCCCGGGTCGACCCTGCGCAGGTCGAGCGGGTCCAACTCACGTTCACCTATCTGGACGCCGAACTCGGGAGCCAGCCCGTCGTCCTGCCGCAGTCGACCAGCGCTCCCGATACGTGGGAAACGACCTCGGCGCTCCTGTCTCAGGCCGGTACCTGGCAGGCGGAGATGCTGGTGCGGCGAACGGGTCAGGACGACGCTCGCACCGCGGTCCGCTTCGTCGTCGCGGGTCCTGGCGGCGTGAGCGCGCCGACAGCCACCGCCAGCGGCGTCTACCCGCTGCTGCCGTCGCCACTGGTGAGCGTGGCGTACGCACTCGCGGCTGTCGGAGTTGGTGTCGCGGGCCTGGCGCTCTACCGGGCTGCCCAGGCGCCGCGTCGCCGTCGCGCGATGCGCCTGCACGCGGCGCGTGTCGGGGCGGGTCTGGTCATCCTGGCGTGCGGCGCGTACATCTACGTCGGCGAGCAACGCAACGGGGTGCCGCTGGACGTGGTCAACATCCGCGATCCTGTCCCACCTGACGCACAGTCGCTGGCCGTTGGCAAGGACGTCTACACGACGAACTGCGAGACCTGTCATGGCGAGACCGGCCGCGGCGATGGGCCGACCGGTCTGCGGCTGGTGCCGCGGCCGGCCGATCTGCGCATTCATACAGCGCCTGGCGTGCACACCGACGGCGAGTTGTTCTACTGGGTGAGCTACGGCTTCCCGAATTCGGCCATGCCGGCCTGGAAGGACCTGCTGACCGAGGAACAGCGCTGGAGCGCGATCAACTACGCGCGCGCCACTTTCGGCAACACCGGCGACACGACTGCGCTCGCGCCGGCCCCCGCGGGGGCGAGCGCCTCTCCCAACCCGGGTCCGTGAGGGTCCGCCGCTGGCTCGCGGTCGCCGTGGGCTTGGGGGTGCTGCTCGCGGCCACCGGACTTACCGCCGAGCACGTCCTGGCGCACGCCGTGTTGCTGCGCACCATCCCGTCGAGCACCCAGTCGCTGCCGACGTCGCCCGCCGAGGTGCGGCTGCTGTTCAGCGAGCCGATCGATAGTGTCTTCAGCAGTGTCCACGTTACCGATGCAGCCTCCAGAGTCGTCGACGAGGGCGACGCGCGAGTAGACCCCGACGACGACCATCAACTCGTCGTGTCGTTGCAGCCAGGGCTGCCGAACGGGGTGTACCTGGTGACGTGGCGCAGCCTGTCCACGATCGACGTGCACCCCGACGGGGGCACGTACGCGTTGTTCGTGGGCGTACCCGTGGTCTCTACGTCCACCCCTGCTGGCTCCAGCCTGCTCGCGCTCACCGGCGCTACGCCGGAAACCACCGTCGGCCGCTGGTGGTTCTATCTGGCCGCGAGCCTGTTCGGCGGGGTGATGGCGGCGTGGAAGGTCGTCGCCGGCCCGGTCCTGGCCGACGGGCCGGCCGATGTGCGCGCGGTCATGCATCGGCGCGCACATCGCGTGATCGTGCTCGGCGGGGTCTTACTGGTGGTCGGCACCCTCTTCACCGCGGTCGCCCAGGCGGCCGCGGCCGCCGACGTCGCACTTCTGGAGGCGCTCGGCCAGCCGCTGTCCGACCTGTTGCTGCGCGGCCGCTTCGCGGCGATCTGGTGGCCGCGGATCGGGCTGGAAGTTGCCAGTCTGCTGCTGGTCGCGTTCGGCGGACTTGAAGGTCTGGCCGCGGACTGCGCCGTCGCGATGCTCCCGGGGGTGCTGCTGACCAGCAGCCTGACCAGTCACGGCGCCGCGCTCCCGACCATCGCGGGCGTTGGCATCGTGGTTGATTGGCTGCACATCGCGGGCGCGACCGGCTGGGTCGGCGGGCTGGTCAGCCTGCTGGTGTGTTTACCGGTGCTATGGGCAAACGCAACCAGTCCTGCGAGCGGCAGTCTGG
Organism: Chloroflexota bacterium; assembly: GCA_035309865.1. Classification (GTDB taxonomy): domain Bacteria; phylum Chloroflexota; class UBA6077; order UBA6077; family CF-72; genus CF-72. Next base: position 14,823 of record DATGER010000015.1, on the reverse strand, counting down.
CGCCAAGGCTCACGGCCCGGTTTACCCGCTTCGCGCTCGCCGCCTCAGGCATGGTCGTACTCTCCGGGGTCGTGCAAGCGGTCTTCGAAGTCGGGTCCTGGTCAGGCCTCGTCGCCACCGGCTATGGCCAACTGGTGTTGGTGAAGAGCGCACTCTTCGGAGCAATGCTCGTCCTGGCGGCCGTCAATAGCTGGCCGAGGCGGCTTCCCTTCAGCGCCGGCAACGTGGACCACGGCCAGGTGCGCTTCCGCTCCCGCGGTATTGGGGCGGAGCTCCTGCTCGGCGTGGTCGTCCTGGCCGTGGCGGCCGTGCTCACGGGCACGCCGCCGGCGTTGAGATGAGGGCTAGCGACTCCGCGGTGGTGGACGGCGCGGCCCGAAACCGCCGCCCCGGCCAGGCGGGCGACCGCCACTGCGCGGGCCCTGATTGAAACCCGACGGCCGGCTGGATGGCCCGCGCCGCGGCTGAAAGTCACGGTCGTCCTCCCGCGGGCCGCGCCGGGGCGCATTGCGATCGTCGAAGTCGCGGGCTGGCCGGTCCTGATACGGCGGCCGATCCGGCTGGTATGGGCCGCGGTCCTGGTACCCGCCACGGTCCTGAGACGGGCCGCGATCCGGGGGTGGCCCGCGCCGCCGATCGTCGAACTGCCGCGGACCGCGCTCGTCGAATGAGCGCGCCTCGAACTCCTGGGGCCGGCCAGCCCGCGGTCCGCCAGCCGGGCGCCAGGTCCGACTACTGGTGGTCGCGTTGCGGGTGTGCTCCGGCGAGTCCTGGTGCCAGGCCAGGACCATGCCGATGGCGTGCGCGATGATCGACGCCAGACTCTCATCGTCCAGCGCCCCATCCGAATCTGCGCGGGCTTGAGCCAGATCGGCTCGAATCTGACGCCGCAACTCGGCCTCGATGGCGGCCGTGGTGCGCGGGGTGGGGCGGTTAGACCGGGGTGCTTCGGACATTGGCTACCTGCGCTTTCAAGAATTCGAAGGTCCGCAGGTGCTCTTCGGACGATCCGAAAACACTCGCGCTCAATTCGGTCCCGCCGGCGTGTTCGATCGCTGCCAGCTGAGCCTCAACTTCTGACTCGGAGCCGATCAGCGCGACGTCGACCGGACTCGTCGCCCCCTCTCGGTCGAGCATGGCTCGATAGGACGGCAGTGAGCCGTATCTGCCGAACCCGCGCTCGGCTCGCGCCCGAGCTGCCTCAGGATCACTGGTCACGCAGATGGGCAGCCCGACGATGATGCGCGGGCTCGGTCGGCCAGCCGCGCTGGCGGCAGCCGTGATGATCGGGGTGACGTGCGATGCCAGGGTTTTCGGGCCGACCATCCAGGTTGCGGTGCCGTCGGTGTCTGAACCGGCGAGGCGCAGCATCCGTTCGCCCAGTGCGGCGAGGACCACCGCGGGTGGCGCGGCATCCGGCATGCTCAGCTGAGTTCTGGCCTTGATTTGGCGGCCATCGAACTCGATTGCGTCGCCGTGCAGGAGCGGCTGCAAGATCGCCAGATAGTCGCGCATATACTCAACCGGGCTTTCAAACGACAACCCCCAGGAATTCTCCACGACTGGTTTGTGCGAGAGGCCGAGACCCAGGGTGAGCCGGTCGGCGATCGCGGCTTGCACCGTCAGCGCCTGCTGCGCCAGCGCCACCGGGTGGCGCGGGTAGATGGGCACAACGCCGGTGGCGAGCTCGAGGTCAGGTACGACCCGGCCCACGAGAGCGATGACGGTCAGCGCATCGACGCCGCTCCGCTGCGCAAATATGGCGGCCGAGAACCCATCGCGCCGAATCCCGGCGACCTGCTCGATCAGCTGATCGATACTGGCCGGGCGGCGCGCGACTGTCTCGTTGACGATGACCCCAATGCGCATTGTGTAAAGATACTCGCCGTCAGCCTTTGCGCCGGGCCAGGTAGCGATTGGCGCGCGCCAGATGCCGGTTGGGGACCACCGCTCCGAATCGCCGGGCGGGCCATACTATTCCCTTGACCAGTATGGCGGAGGTGGAGACCGGCGGCGACAGCGGGGAGGGTCAGGAGCCGGCCCCGTCCACCGTGTACGTCGTGGAAGGCGGCATTCCGCTACGCGGGACGGTGCCGATCTCCGGCGCCAAGAACGCCGTACTGAAACTCATGGCCGCGGCCGTTTTGTGTGACGAGCCGTGCACGATTGCCAACGCTCCACGGATCGCGGACGTCGAGTACATCCTGGAAGTCCTGCGCGATCTCGGCGCCGAGGCGTGCTGGGTCGGCGAACACGCGCTGCGGATTCACGCCCGCCACCTTGACTGGGACTTCATCCCCCTCGAGGCGGCCAAACGGCTGCGCGCGTCATTCGTGCTGCTGGGCCCGATGCTCGGCCGACTCGGCAAGGTCGTCATCCCGAATCCGGGCGGCGACCGCATCGGCCGCCGCCCCGTGAACGTCCATGTCGACGCCTTGCGCGCGCTGGGCGCCGAAATCGACTACAAGTGGGGCTACTACTACGCGCGGGTCCCCGGGGGCCTCCGCGGCACAGATGTCTGGCTGGCCGAGGCGAGTGTGACGGGCACCGAGAACGTGCTGATGTCAGCCATCCTGGCCGAGGGCCGCACCACGATTTGCAACGCCGCCGCCGAACCCGAGGTCGACAACCTGATCGACTTTCTGAATGCGATGGGCGGGCGCGCGCACCGCGACGAACGCGACGTCCACATGATCGTCGTCGACGGCGTGGCCCGGGGCTCGTTGCGGGGTGCCAGCATCGAGGTGATCCCCGACCGCGTCGAGGCCGGCTCGTTCGCCATTGCCGCCGCGGTGACCGGTGGCGAGTTGTTTCTCGAGGGCGCGCGGGCGGAGCATCTGGGGGCCTTTTTCGACGCCTGCCGCATAGCCGGCATCGCGGTGAGCTCAGAGCCAGGCGGCGTGCGCGTCGCGGGGCGTCCGCCATTCCGCGAGCACCGCGTCAGCACGGCGATCTACCCCGGGTTCCCGACCGATCTGCAGGCGCCCTTCTCGCTGGCCCTGGTTGGCGCCGACGGCGTGAGCACGATCAAAGAAAATCTCTACGAGGACCGTTTCGATTACGCGCTGGCGCTCCAGCAGATGGGCGCCAGCATTCACGTCTTCGACGCGCACACCGCCGTGTTCTACGGCCCGAGCTTGCTCCACGGGAGCGAGGTCGGGATCCCTGACTTGCGGGCGGGTGCAACACTGGTCCTGGCCGCGCTGGCCGCGACCGGTGAGAGCCGCATCCTGGGCACCGAGCACGTCGCCCGCGGCTATGAGGACATGGTCGGCAAATTGGGTCGCGTCGGCGCCCGGATCACTGAGGAGCCACCTGCGTGACAGTCGAGCAACTTGTCCAGACCGCGGACGGTCTGGTCGTCCGGTGCTTGCGGAATCTCGGACCGTACGAGAACAACATCTTCATCCTCTCGGACACGGCCTCGGGTGAGGCGTATGTCCTCGACGGCGGCTTCGAGCCAGAGCAGATCGCGGGCGCCGCGGCCGGCCTGAAGGTCAAGGCGATCCTGATCACCCACGGCCACCAGGATCACCACGCCAACGTCGGCAAGCTCAAGGAGTTGCTCAAGGCGCCGGTCGGCATCGGCATCGACGACGCCGCGCAGCTCAGCATCGAGCCAGACCTGCTCATCGTCGACCAGCAAAGTTTTTCGGTTGGCTCGCACGCGTTCCAGGCGATCCACACGCCCGGCCACACGCCTGGCTCGACGTGCTTTTTGCTCGAGTCTCGCCATTTGTTTACTGGCGACACGTTGTTTCCGGGCGGCCCTGGCAATACCCAGAAGGACCCCGTCCGCTTCGAACGCATCATTTCGAGCATCCGCGAACGGCTGTTCAACTTGCCCGACGACACCGTCGTCTACCCCGGCCACGGCCGCGACACCACCATCGGCCAGGAGCGCCCGCACCTGGACGAGTGGATCGCCCGCGGCTGGTAGCCCGCCGCCGCGGGGAGCGAGGGCGTCGACGGGCAGCCCGCGCTACGCCGACTTCTCTCGTTCCCCTGGAATCGGTGGAAGCAAAGCGCAGCGAGTCAGGGCTCGGCTTGCCGCTGACGCGTAAGCGTCCCCATGGGAAGCGCGCAAGGGGGCGAGCGCGGCGATGCGCGAGGGGACCGATCGCTCCTAGTGTCGACTGATCGAGATCTTCTCCAGTTCTAACCGGCTGGGATTCCAGCGCCGCTTCAGTGTCGACAGGCGCTTCTGCAGGTCGAGGTCTGAGACTGCGTCACTGGCTCGGCCGAACGCTTTGTCAGCGCGCTTCCCCGCTTTCCTGGTCTCCCGGCTGACGCGCTTATCGGCTTGACGAGAGCGGGCCTGCATCTGCTGGTACACAATCAGCGCAATCGAGATCAATGCCGTCGTGAGTCCGGCCGCTGGTCGGACGGCCTCTTCAGCGCTGCTCGGGACGCGATCTCGCAATTCGCCGGCCGCGTGCATGGCCTGGCGGCGAATGCGGTTGATGGGCCGGTTGCGCTCGCGCTGCCAGCGCAGGAACAGCCACCCGCCGACGCCGCCGCCGATGCCAAGCAGGACCCAGCCGAGGCGCATGCCGACCGGCATAGCGCGCGATTTGATCTCGTTGTTCCAGGTCGCGTCGTTGTACGTCCCGTGTGCCGAGTTCGACATCGTCGGCGGATAGCTGGCCGCCTGCCGCTCGGCCGTCTGGGTGTCCGTACGGTCGGTGAACTCGCGGTGGCCGGGCACCGGATCGACCGGCACGCGTTCCGATGCCGGCGCGTAGACGGCCTCGCCGCCCGCGGCGTCGGTGTGTGTGCTCGAATCTGGCATGGTCATAGGTCGTAACGACCTCCTGTCGCTCAAGTATTTCGACTTCCTTGAGCAAAGGTCGTGCCGGGCTACGACACCCGAACGCGGGGGCGGCGGACGCGCAGGCGCTGCCAGGCGTCCACCAGACCACCTGGCGAGGCCAGGACAACGACAACGAAGAGCGCCCCGAAGATGATCTGGTGGACCTGTACGAGGCTGACGGCCAGTTCCTCGCGCACGAGGATGTAGAGCGCCGCGCCGATGACAGGTCCCCACAGCGTGCCGATGCCGCCAACGTAGACCGGCAGCACCGCGTCGAAGGTCCAGCTCGAGGTGAAGGGCAGCTCGGGGTAGTAGCTGATGTGATAGAAGGCGAAGGCGCCGCCGGCCAGGCCGGCGAACAGACTGCTCAACGCCAGGGCGACCAGTTTGTGCGGCAAGCTGCCGACGCCGCTGGCCTGCGCGGCCTGTTCGTCTTCACGCACCGCGAGCACCCCGAGGCCGACCCGCGAACGCAGCAGGAGCCAGGCCGCCAGGACGCAGGCGGTCGCCAGCGCCAGACCGAGCTCGTAGCGCGCCGTCAGGTCGTAGTGGGCCACGACGTCGGTGGTGAGCGAGCTCACCGCCGGCAACGCGTTCGCGGTGGTGATGCGCAGGACCTCGGCCAGTCCCAGGGTGCCAATGGCGAAGTACGTGCCGCGCAGGCGGAACGTTGGCACGCCGATGAGCAGCGCGAACAGGAGCGCCGTCAGGCCGCCCGCGATAAAGCTCAACTCGAACGGCCAGCCCTGGAGCCACAGGCCGCGCGTGACCAGCGCGCCAATCCCGAAGAACGCCGCGTGGCCGAGATTGACCTGGCCGGCGAAACCACCCAGGATGTTCCAGCTCTCACTCAGCGTCACGTACAGAAAGACCAGGAACAGCAGGTTGAGAACGTCCGCGCGCGCCACGAGCAGCGGAAACGCCCCGAGCGCGCCGACGCCGGCGAGAGCTGCCAGCGGCCGCCACGCTTTAACTACCCGCATCGCTGCGCTCGCTCCGTAGCGGTTTTCCTCGGGTCGCCTGGAAAGGGAGCGAGCGCAGCGATGCGGGCAGCCGAGTGCTTCGCGGGCTTGAGCCGGTCGAAGGAGATCACCGCGAGCCGCGGCCGAAGAGGCCTTGGGGACGGATCAGCAGGACCAGCAGGAAGAGGACCAGGCCGACAACCTCGCGGTACGTGGAGCCGAAGAACAGGGTGCTGATCGCTTCCGCGGCGCCGAGGAGCAGGCCCGCGAGGAAGGCGCCGAAGATGCTGCCCATACCCGCCAGCACGATGACCACCAGTGCCTTCAACGTCCATGCCGCGCCGAGGGTCGGCGCCACGGTCGACCCGATGCTCACCAGCGAGCCGGCGATGCCGGCGAGCGCGGCGCCAATGCCGAACGTCAGCAGGTAGGTGCGTCGAATGTCGATGCCAGCCAGCGCCGCGGCCCGCCAGTCTTCGGCGGTCGCGCGGATGGCCTTGCCCAGAAAGGTTCGCCGCAGCACCTGATCGAGCAAGACAATGGCCAGACAGCCGAGCGCCAGGCTGGCCAACCGGGTGTACGGAAAAACCAGCCCGAACGCGATTGCGCTGCCGCCGGCGTAAGCGGTGTTGACCGAGCGCTCGTCGGCGGTCCAGGCCCACTGCGCCAGGTTCTGCAACACCAGCCCGAGCCCGAAGCTGACCAGCAGCGAGTTCTTGATCCGGGTCTCTTCTTCGAGCCGCTCGACGTACACGAACAGCCCGCGGTGCAGCCCCAGCCCGACGGCAAACAGCACCGGCGCACTCAGCAGCACCGAGACAAACGGATCGACGCCCGCGAGCGTGAACAGCCAGAAGCTCACATAGCCGCCGAGCATCAACAGCTCACCGTGGGCGACGTTGAGGACTCGCAGGACGCCGAAGACCAGCGACAGCCCAGCGGCGGCCACGCCGTAGTTGCCGCCGACGAACAGCCCGAAGATCACGTTCTGCGCGATCGCCTGCGGATTCACGCCGTCACGAGGCCCAGGTACGCGCGCTGGACGCTCACGTCCGCCAGCAGCGCGGCCCCGCTCCCCTGTCCGACGACCCGCCCCTGCTCCAGGATATAGGCGCGGTTGGCCAGTTGCAGCGCCTGCCGGGCGTTCTGTTCGACCAGCACCACGGTCAGCCCGCGGGCATTGATCGAGCGCAGCACCGCGAAGATGTCGCGCACGACCAGCGGCGCGAGCCCCAGGCTGGGCTCGTCCAGCAGCAGGATCCTGGGCAGGCCCATCAACGCCCGACCGATCGCCAGCATCTGCTGCTGGCCGCCGCTCAGCGTGCCAGCCACCTGATCGCGGCGTTCCTTGAGAATCGGAAAAATCTCGTAGACCCAGCGCAGCGTGGCGTGCCGCTCGCGGCGGGCCCGCGCACTGAACGCGCCGATCTCCAGATTTTCGAGCACCCGCATGCTAGCGAAAATATGGCGGCCTTCCGGAACCAGGACGAGCCCGCGTTCGACGATGTGGTGCGGCGCGAGCGTGTGGAGGGCGGCGCCGTCGAAGTCGATGCTGCCGGCGCTGGGGCGGTGCAGCCCGGCGAGGCAATGCATCAGGGTCGTCTTGCCGGCGCCGTTGGGACCGATCAAGGCCACAATTTCGCCGGCCGCGACTTCGAGCGAGACATCCCACACCGCGCGCACGTCACCGTAGTCCGCCGCCAGCCCGGTCACGGTGAGCATCAGGCGCGCTCGAGCTCGGCGTCGGTACCCAGATACGCGTCGATCACGTTTGAATCGGCCGCGACCTCGGCGGGGGCGCCCTCGGCGATCTTTTCGCCAGCGCTGAGCACGACCACGCGATCGGAGATCCCAAAGACGGCCTTGACCAGGTGCTCGACCAGCACGACGGTCGTCCCGCCGTCGCGTATCCGGCCGATCAGGTCGAGCGCGGACAGGACCTCCGAGGGATTCAGGCCGGCCAGGACCTCGTCGAGCAGCAACAGCGTGGGCCGCGTGGCCAACGCCCGCGCCAGTTCGAGGCGTTTGCGATCGACCAGGGTCAGATGGCGTGCCAGCACGTGCTGACGGTCCTGCAGCCCCACCAACTCGAGCACCACGCCCGCGTCGGACGCCGCCTGGCGCCGCGATCGGGCCGCCTCGCGGCCGTAGATGCGGCCGACGGCGACGTTCTCCACGACGGTCAAATTGGGAAATGGCCGCACGAGTTGAAACGTGCGGGCGATACCGAGCTTGCAGCGTCGCTCCGGGCTCAGTCGGGTGATTTCAACGTCGTCGAGGAACAGCCGCCCGGCGGTGGGCGGGTAGATGCCCGTGATCAGGTTGAACAGCGTCGTCTTGCCCGCGCCGTTCGGCCCGATCAGTCCGAGGATCTGGCCGCGTTCGACCGCCAGATCGACGGCGCGAACCGCCATGAGCCCGCCGAACGCACGCGAGACGCGCTCCAGGCGCAGGAGCGGCATCTACGACCGGCCAGCGTGCAACGATCGCTAGCGCTCCTGCCAGATCTTGGCGGGATACGCGGGTGGCATGGCGGCCTGGTCCTTGGGCCAGACGAGCACCTGCTTGCTGGCCAACCACTGGTTCATCACGGTGATGATCTGGGCGGTGCCATCCGGGTTGAATTTGACGGGCCCGACGACGGTGGTCATGTCGGTGGCGGCCAGTGCGCTGCGCAGCGCCTCCCGGTCGGGCTTGCCGACCTTGTTCGCCGCGTCGAAGAGGATCTGCACCGCGCCATACGCGGGCCCGACCAGAGCCTCGGCGGACTTGTTGTACCTGGTCTGATGCTGCGCGGCGATCTCGGCGGAGCCGGGGAACTTGACGGCCGCGTTCCAGCCTGGCGCATTCATGAAGTAGTCGCCGTCTTTGCCCAGATTCATGCCCCAGACCAGGCCGTCGGGCGCTCGGATGAACTCGGTTACTTTGGGCAGGTAGTCGAGCTCTTTCATCTGCTTGGCCAGCGCCAGCCCATCGGGCGGCGTTGGCAGCGCCAGCAGCGCGTCGGCGTTGGCGCTCTTGGCCTTGAGGATGAGCGCCGAGTAGTCGGTGGCCGCCGGGGTGTACTGCTCGTCGGTGACGACCTCGTAGCCACGCGCTTTGGCATCCTTGTTCCACAGCGCCTCGAGCTCTGCGCCCCAGTCGGTCTTCTCGGCGAAGATCGCGACCTTGGTCGGTTTGGGCGTCAGGCCGTCGAACAGGTCGAAGATGTTCTGCGACAGCGCGGGCGACTTGGGGAACGGGGAGAACAGGTACTTGTAGCCCTTCTGGTGCACGCTCAGGAGGGCAAAGGCAATGCCCAGATAGGGGGTCTTGTTCTTTTCGGCCACGGCGGCCGCGGCCGCGTGGAGGTCGCTACCGGCGCCGCCGAGGGCGGCCAGGACATTGTCACTCGCGAACAGCGACTCGTGGCGCTGGACGGTCTTGGTCGCGTCCGACTCGTCATCGAGCATCTTCAGGGTGAGCTGCAGCTTGCTGGTCTTGTTCAGGTTCTCGAAGGCCATCTCGTAGCCGTTCTTGACCTGCTCGGCGAGCGACGCGTAGCGGCCCGTCAGCGGCAGCACGGCGCCGATGGTCAGGCTGGCAGCCGCGGCCGCGGCGGCGGGCGCGACGGTCGAGGCGGCGGCGGCCGCCGTCGGGGCCGCACTCGGGGGTGCCGCGGACTGGCACGCGGCCAACAGCGAGCCGCCGATCAGCAGAGTTGCCGACCCGAGGAATTGCCGGCGCGTGGTGAACAGCCTGCTGGACACGTGATCCTCCCCTGATTGCCCCGGACGATACGTCCGTATTGTCAGCGCGTCAACGTGTTCCTGGCAATACGCCGTTGATGGAGAGGACGCCCGCGCTGCTCGCCGCCGCCCGCCTGCCTGTCACACAAGCTCAGCTTAATTGCGAAGCGTCACGGGGAGCGTCACGTGAAGACGAATAAACGTCACGTGGGCGTCATCGGAGCATCACAATTCGCGCGAAGCTGTGGGAAGCGGGGCGTCCGGTCGCCCGCCTCCCACCAGTTTTAGACTTTCGCGAGTTCGCGCGCGGGGTTTTCGATGGGCACGCCGATGACCGAGCCGTACTCGGTCCACGAGCCATCGTAGTTCTTCGCGTTGCCGAAGCCGAGGAGCTCCTTCAAGACGAACCAGGAGAACGACGAGCGCTCGCCGATGCGGCAGTAGGCGATGACGTCCTTGTCGGCGGTGACGCCCTTGTTGCCGTACAGCGCCCGCAGCTCTTCGGGCGACTTGAACGTGCCGTCTTCATTGGCGGCCTGCGCCCACGGGATGTTCGCGGCGCCGGGGACGTGGCCGGCGCGCTGGGCGGTCTCGCTCATGCCTGGCGGGGCGATGACCTCACCGTTGAACTCGGCCGGCGAGCGCACGTCGACCAGGGCCGTGCTGGCCGGGCGCGCGAGCACGTCCTTGAGGAACGCGCGGTATTTCAGGTCGGGCTCGCGGACGGGGTAGTTGGTCGTCGCATTGCCTGGCGCCTCGGTGGTGAGAGGACGATTTTCCAGCTCCCACTTCTTGCGTCCGCCATTCATGAGCGCCGCGCCCTGATGGCCGTAGATCTTGCTGATCCAGTAGGCGAACGCGGCGAACCAGTTGTTGTTGTCGCCGTAGAAGATGATGCGCGTGTCGGGTCCGACGCCCGCATCGCTCAACAGCTTCGCCCAGGCTTCTTTGGACGGAATGTCCCGCCGCACCGGATCGCCGAGCTGGGTCGTCCAGTTGACGCCCACCGCGCCCTGCACGTGTCCCGTGCCGTAGGCGGCGGTGTCGACATCCACCTCGATCAGCCGCACGTTCGGATCGTTGAGATGATCGGCCACCCACTGCGTCGAGACCAGTGCCGCCGGATTCGCATAACCGTGTTCACCAGACATTAGTCGAGAACCTCCTCTTTACCCTTCGTGTCCGCCTCGGGCGCCCAATCCCGCAGCTCGCCATCGTCGATACAGCTTCCTGGCGCCAGCCGCATGGTCAGAAACGCGCGGCTCACCGCGGGTGTGATCAGGTGCTGAGCCCAGTGCTGACGCTCGCTGGCAGGCAGGCGCTGGGTGAGGTCGACGAGGCTCGTGTGGACGACTGCGTCGCCTTCGCCGATGCCGAAGTCGAGCGACCAGCCCGCCGGTGACTTCACGCGACCGACGGTATTGGTGCGCATCACGCGCCAGCCTGCCTGGGCGCGGTAGCGATCGAGCACGCGCTGATCGAACCACGCCTGGGCCGCCCCGAGGTCGCCACCGAGGACCCGCAGGAACAGCGCCACGCGCTGCGGGTCGACTCGATCAGCTGTACCAGACATAGTCATTGGGGAAAGTCAACAATACGCGATTAACCCTGTTGCCGCAACTTGTAGCGCTGGGTCTTGCCCGTCGCGGTCTTCGGCAATTCGGCGACAAACTCGACCCAGCGCGGCCGCTTGTACTCGGCGAGCTTGCCGCGGACGAAGTCCTGCAGCTCCCGGGCCAGCTCGGGCGACGCCGTGGCGCCCGCGGCCAGGACGACGTACGCCAACGGCTTGACCAGTCGATCGTGATCTGCGCGGCCGACCACCCCGGCCTCGAGGACGGCCGCGTGTTCGACCAGCGCGTTTTCGACCTCCACCGGACTGACCCAGATGCCCCCGACCTTGAGCATGTCGTCGCCGCGGCCGGCGTACCACATGAACCCGTCGGCGTCCTGGTAGTACTTGTCGCCGGTGCGAATCCAGTGGCCCTCGATGGTGTCCTTGGTCCTGGCGTGCTTGTTCCAGTACGCGGCGCAGGTTGAGTCGCCCTTGACCAGCAGATTGCCGATCTCGCCGACGGCGACCGGCTGGTCGTCGTCGTCCAGGATTCTGGTCTCGTAACCCGCGACAGGCTTGCCGGACGACCCGGGCCGGATTGCCCCGGGCTGGTTGGAAATGAAGATATGACAGATCTCCGTCGAGCCGATACCGTCGAGGATCGTCACGCCAAAGCGCTTTTCAAACCGTTCGAAAATCGCCGGCGGGAGCGCTTCACCGGCCGAGACGCCCCAGCGCACCGACGAGAAATCGCCCTCGGTCTCGTTGGCCAGGAGTTGGGCATAGTTCGTCGGCACCGAGAAGAACAGCGTCGGCCGGTGCGTTTTGACGATCTCGAACACATTCGCCGGCGTTGGCGGGCCAGCGAACAGCACGGCCGTCGCGCCGACGGCGAACGGGAAATACAGCCCGTTGCCGAGCCCGTACGCGAAGAACAGTTTGGCGACGCTGAAGCACCGATCGCTAGCGGTGATGCCAAGCACCGGGCGGGCGTAGAGGTCGCAGCACACGACCATGTCGTGGTGCAGGTGCACGCAACCTTTCGGGAAGCCCGTGCTGCCGGACGAATACTGCCAGAAGGCGGTGTCGTCCTTGCTGGTCGGCTCGGCTTCCAATTCGGGCGCGCCCTGGCCCAGCAATTCCTGGAAGGAACGCAGTCCGGCGGGCGCGGCGCCGACGACCACGATCTCGCGCACATAGCGCAGCCGTTCGCGCGGAATGGCCTGCAGTTGGGGCAGCAGCGCCTCGCTCACGATGACGACGCGGGCGCGCGAGTCGTTCAGGACGTACTCGTAGTCGGCGGCCTTCCACAGGGTGTTGGTGGGGATGGGCACCGCGCCGATCTTGATGGCGCCGAAGAAGCTGTAGACAAACTCGGGACAGTCCAGCAGCAATAAGAGCACGCGTTGCTCGATGGCCACGCCCAGCACGTCGCGCAGGGCGTTGCCAACGCGGTTGACCCGCTCGAGCACCTGCCGGTACGTGATCTGTTCACGCCCGGGATACGTTTCGATCGCGACGTTGTCGCCGCGGCCCTCGTCGACGTTGCGGTCGACGAAGTACGTGGCCACGTTGAACTGGTCTGGAAGCGGCGTCATCGTTGGCGCCGGGCTGACGTCGGTAACTGCCACCGGTCACCTCCCCGAAGTGGCCATACTCTACCCCGCCGCGGCTGGGCGAACTGGACCCGAGCAGCTGCGTACGCGGAGGTCACGCTGTGGTCCTCGCGGCGATTCGCACTGCCCGCATTGCTTCGCTCGCTCCTTGCGGGCTACCAGTAAGGAAGGGACGGCGAAGGCACGGCCGCCCCGGCATGCCTGTGAACTATCAGTAGAGAGCGGGCGCGGTCCGCCACGGCATGGCCACCCCGGCATGCCATAATGCCCGCACCGGAACGATGATCGATCTGAACGGCGTGCGCCTGCGGAATCGGGTGGTGACGTCGTCCAGTCTCCTGGGGTACGGCGCGCCACGGGGGCGAGTGGTGCTGTACGGGCTGAGCCCGATTGCGCAGTGGGTGGGCCTCGAGCGCTTTGGCGCGGTGACGACCCGCACGCTGACCCTCGAGCCGCGCGAAGGGCACTTCACTTTGCGCGAGGACTGGGGGGTGCGTGAACTGCCGGGGCTGTTGAAGCGGTACGCACAGGCGCTCCGGCGGGTCGATGCAGGCTGGCTCAACGCGTTCGGCTGGTGCAACATTGGCATCGACGCGTACTTCGCGGAGTATTTTGCGAAGACCAGCAGGCTCAACCGGATCGTCTCGGTCGGTGGCTTTTCGGCGCAGGAGTTCTGCGGGCTGGTCGATGCGGTGAACGCGAACGCGGCGCCCGGCGAGATCGCCGCCGTGGAGTTCAACGTCTCGTGCCACAACGTCAACTTTCCGTTCGAGACGATCCTCGAAGCGGTCCTGGCGCAGGCCGTCAGCCGGAGCCGCCATCCCGTGCTCTTAAAACTGTCGCCCGACTACGACTACGTCGCGCATGCCCGCCTGGCCGAGCGGTACGGGGTGGCCGGTCTGGTGGCCATGAACACGGTCAAAGGCCTGCGGCTCGACCCGCGAACGGGGCAGCCGCTGCTCAAGAACCGCTTCGGCGGGTTGTCGGGCCGCGCGATCAAGCCGATCGGGCTGCGAGTCGTGGCGGAGCTGCGTGACGCGGGGATTCGGCTGCCGATCATCGCCAGCGCGGGCGTCCGGACATTCGACGATTGCCGGGAATACTTCTGGGCCGGCGCGGACGCCGTGAGCCTGGGCAGCGAGGTCTGGCTGGCCCCGTACTGGGCGTATACGCTCGGACCCCTGCGCGGTCTGCAAATCCAGCGACTCATCGGGCGCGTGGAGGAGTATGAGCGAGACCCACGAGGTGCTTGGGCGCGACCTGGTCGCGGCGTCGGTGCTGCGGGGCAGCTTTCGCCTGCGCTCGGGCGCGCAGAGCAGCTACTACATCGATAAGTATCTGTTTACGACGCGCCCCGACCTGCTGCGACGGATCGCCGCCGAGTTGGCCGCGCTCCTGCCGACTGACGTTCAGCGGCTGGCTGGTCCGGTCCTCGGAGCCGTGCCGCTGGTCACGGCGCTGTCGCTGCAGACCGGCTTGCCGTCGCTGATCGTGCGGGTTGAGAAGCCCAAGGAGTACGGCACGTCGAAACGGATCGAAGGCTCGCTGGTGGCGGGTGAGCGCGTGGTCCTGGTCGAGGACGTGGTGACGACCGCGGGCGCGGCCCTGGCCGCGGTCGACGTGCTGCGCGAGGCAGGTGCCGCCGTGTTGGGCGCGCTGGTGGTCATCGATCGCGAGGAGGGCGGCGCCGGCGCCTTCGCCGCCGCGGGCGTGCCGTTTCGGGCGCTCTTCACGAAGAGCGCGCTCGGACTCTAGGCGCCGGGAATGCTGAGGACCTGGCCGACGTAGACGCGGTTGCGGTTGACGACGCCGTTGGCGGCCAGGAGCGAATTGACGTCGACGCCGAACTGTTTGGCGATGTGGATGGCGGAGTCGCCGGGCTTGACGGTATAGGTCACCGAGTCGGCGGCCACGGGCAGGTCCGCGTTTTCATCTGGCTCGGTCATCGCCACAGGCACGGGCGCGGCCGGCGATTCGACGACGTCGGGCGCGGCGGGAGTCGCCAGGATCGGGTCGGGTGCGGCGGCGCCGGGGATGACCAGCGCCTGGCCGACATAGATGCGATTGGCATTGCTCAGGCCGTTGGCGGCCAGGATGGCGGGGATGGTGGTAGCGAAGCGCGCGCTGAGGCGGGTCAGGTTGTCGCCGG
>DATGER010000014.1:0-4552 GCA_035309865.1 Chloroflexota bacterium | reverse complement strand
GCATCGAACGCCGCGGTCAGCGGCAGGCAAGAAATCAATCGAAACCGAGGACGCCGCGTGGCAGAATGCGCCCTGGCTGGACCGCCCGGTGGGGATGCACGCATAAGCTCCCAAACCGGGCGGACAGCCGGTTATTCCCTCAACTTCTCGGTCATGTCAAGACCGGTGAATAATCCGGGCTAGCTGAGCAGCGCGCGCGTGGCGAGCAGCGCTTCGCGAGCGACCTCAGTTGGATCGCGGGCCCAGGCGGCTGGATTGGGCGCCTCGTAACTCAGCGGACCCGCGTAGCCCTTCTCGGCCAGGAGCGCAAAGACCTCGGCGAATTCAATCGCGCCCGCGCCCGGGGGAAGCCGATCGGTGGTGTAGCCGGGCTGCAGTCCGTCACGCGGGACGTCGCTGTACTGCACGTACGCGATTTCTTCGGGCGTCACCTCGGCGAAACCGCGCCCACCCCGTCCGGTGCGCTGGAGGTGGTAGGTGTCGAGCAGCAGACCGCACGCGGAGTGGCCGGCCAGGCCCAGCAGCTCGCGCACCGATTCGAGCGAGTTGAACTGAGCGGCCTGCGAGTTGAACTCCAGGGCCAGTCGGACACCATACTCGGCGGCGATATCGCCGACCTGCCGCACGTTGTGCGTCGCCAGCTGGAGGTCGCCCGGCTCTCTATCCACCGGACTCATGACAACCGCGCACTCCAGCGCGGACGCGGCGACGCAGCTACGTCTGAAGACGTCCAGCAACCGGTCTCGCTCGGCGCCGAGCGCAAACATCCAGCCGTTCTCGACGCCCACCGCGGACACGGCGAGCCCACTGTCCCGGACGAGTTCCAACACCTGCGCCTCGGACTGTCCGGCAGCCTGTGCGCGACTGAAGTCGAGACGCCGAAGCTCCACGGCGTCCCAACCCGTGTCGCGCGCGATCCCGAGCAACTCGTCCAGCGGCGTCGTATCCAGGGTCCACGTATGCAACGACAGCGCAGTCCTGAGTGGAAGCATGCCCTGCGAACGAGCTTACTCGCCCCATTCCCGATCCAGATTCGGCTCGCCCCCGGGCGTGGAAATCTGTGCTGGCCCCGCGGCGGAAGGGTTACGCTTGTTGCCAATGAGCATGGATGACGACGATTTCGCGGAGCTTTTCAAAAAGCTGGGCAGCGGGCCGTCGACCGGGACGTCCTGGCGCGATGTCGGCGCCGAATTCGAAGCGCTCGGCAAGACACTTGGCGATGCGCTGCGCGGCGTCTGGCAGAGCCAGGACGCGCAGGCCGGCCTGGGCCCGCTACGCGACTCGCTGCAGTCGATGATCCAGCAAGTGGATCGTGCCTTTGATGGGACGCCCGAGGCCCAGCAGGCGCGCGACCAGCTGGCTCGCCTGACCGAGTCGATCCGCGCCGCGGTCGCGCGGGCCGGCGAGGACGTGCGCCCTGAACTGCTGAGCATGCTGCGTCAGGCCAACGCCGAGCTCCGCCGTCTGACCCGTCTGGACGAATAGGTCTCGACCAGCCCCGCGCAACTTGCCGCTCGATGGCCCGGCGGATCCGATTGAGGCGAGCGTCGTCAGACTTGCGGCGTCCACCGCGGCGGGGTCGGAAGTTCGGCGCCCAGCTCGCTGGAGCGATCGCGTTCGGACGGCTCCACCGCCCCCGTCGCCTGGTCGAATGCACCCCGTACGAAGGACGCACTGGCGACCTGTGGAACTGGCCAGCTCTTACGGGGTCGCCCGGAGCACGTTGGCTTCCAGGAGCCGTCCGGGCCTGAATGGCTCGAGTTGCTCCTCACGCGCGTCGTTGACGATTTCGGCGGCAACGGCCCGCGCCAGAAACGGTGAGAGCGTCACCCCACTGTGGGTGACGACCACGTAATAGCCGTCGATACCCGGCATCGTCCCAACCGCCGACAAGCCGTCGGCCGGAATCGCGCGCAGGCCAGTGCGCACCGCTTCGGCGGCGACCTGTCCGATGCCTGGCAGAACGGCCGCGGCGCGTCTGAGCATCTCCTGCACGATGGGCGACTCGACGCCAGGTTGAGCCCCCGGCGCGAGTGCGTCGTCGACGTCGTCAGCGTGCAGCATCAACCGGCCGGCACCGTCCGGGCGCATGTTGATCGACGGCGCGTGCACAACCCGCTGCAGCCCGCTTGCGACTGGAGGCGTGATCACCAGCACGCCGAGTGTCGGAGCCAGAGGCAAGCGGAGCCGCGGCAGATCCACGACCGCGAGCGTGTCCGCCCAACGCCCGGCGCAGTTGACTACCCAATCCGCCGCAACTCGCTGCCCCCCTCGCAGCGCGACGCCGCGTGCTCGTCCACCACTGACCAGCACCTGCTCGACGGGCGCCCGCATTCGAACGACCGCCCCGTGCGCACCGGCCGCGCGCAGCATGGCGTGGGCATAGACAATCGGATCGAGCCAGCCCTCGAGCGGATAGAACGCGATCGGCGCGTCGCCGACCGTATTCAGATCGACGTCCGGCTCGAGCGCGTGCAGTCCCTCCGGCGTTACCCATTCGACCGCATAGCCCCACGCCCGCAAGCGTTCCACTCGGTCTGTCAGCTCAGCCCGGCCGGCATCAGTCGCCCGCCAGTCGAGGTTGCCGCCGCCGTGCCACCACGGGGTCGACCCGAATTCGCCGCCGAGCGCGGCGTGCGCCTGCATGCCGGCCGCGTTCAGGTCGTGGTACGCCCGCGGAGTCTTCCCGTTGGAGTTGGTCCAGGCGAAGCTCCGCCCCGAAGTACCGGCGCCGACGTGATCGGCGCTTTCGAGTACGGTGACCCGCGCGCCGGCCTGGGCCAGCCGAAAGGCCACTGCCGCGCCGATCACGCCGGCGCCGACGACAACGGCTTCCATATCTCTTCGCGGTCCAGCATAGCCCGCCGAAGTTGGATTGCAGATCAGCTGCAGATCCGCGGCGGCAGGGGTGGCGCGATCACCACCTCGCTGATCGGATCGTGTGGGATGTCCGGAGTTCCGGCGACGATGATGGTCGCCCGTTCCCACGGGCGGTCGGCCGCCAGAAATGGAAACTCCTCGGCCATCCAGTCCCGAGTCTGCGCGGCGGCCGCGGCATCCCCACCATTTCGCCGCGCAGCCCGTCGCTCCGCTTCTCGAGAGTCCGACTGCACCCAGACCGCGGCGTCGAGCAGATGGGTCACCTCTCGCCGGGCAGCGCCGACGCCTTCGATGATCACGAGCGAGGCGTTCGCCGACACGTCAATCTGGCCGCTGCGGCCGCGGCTCGCCCAGGCGGGCGGCTGATAGTGCACGGCCTGGCCACGGTGTAGCGGTTCGAGGACGCCGCCGATCAGCAGGTCGTCCCAGCCGAACCGAGAGTGCGACCAGGCGATGTCGTCGGTGTGGACGACCTCTGCATCCGTCACCGCCGTTCGCAACCGCTCGCCAAGCGTGGTCTTCCCGCTAGCGCTCCGGCCGTCCACGGCAACGATCCGTGGACGACCGACGGTCCGCCCGTCAGCGATGAACAGCAGTCTGACCAGCTCCGACAGCGGAGCAACCCGCCACGGGCCAGCGAGCGGCTCGTCCTCGTGCGGCGCTATCGGCATCCCGGTTCAGCTCACGCTCGTTCAGCGGTGAGGTCCTTGTCTTCCATCTCCCAGGAGTGATCCAGCGTGTGATACGCGGTGTGCCGAATCAGGTATCGGAGCGGCCAGGTGCGGGCCATTTTGCCCTGGGCATGGAACGCCCGAATGGCAGTGCAGTAGGCGTCGCGATGCATCTTCAATTCCTCGTCGGTGAGCATCGGGTTGTGCGGCCTGACGATCCCGATCTTCTTCGTCCAGTACTGCTCGTTGCCGACCACATGCTGGACGATGAGGTCCCGATCACGACCGCCCCCGCGCGGGCCCTGCTGCAACTCGGCCGAGACGCGCGAACGCACCGCGTCGAAGAACCCCCAGCACGCCCGCATCAGGGTCAGTTCACGTGCCAGTTCCGCGCTCGACATCTCCTGCCGGTCGATGCCCGAGAACGCGAACGAGATGCCCCAGAAGTCGGTTGAGCCCGTGCCCGGATAGCGCTCGACCACGTCAACAGTGGTGATAGCCGCAAATTCCGCATCCATCCCAGCCAGCTTCGCTATCCGCGCATAGCGTGGAAGGTAGGATTGCAGCCGTTCAATCGCCGCCTCCCCAGTCTTCGCGCCGCGCTCCAGACCGGGCCAGTCGGGCGCGACTGCCGCCACCTTCTTGCCCTTCGGTCCGATTTCGAGCGTCACCCGAAGCTCATTCGCCATCTCTGCTCTCCTTACGGCCAAGCGGTCAATGATCGTGTCGGAGCGTCTCTGTACCCTGTCCCTTTCGTAGTCTCATATCATAAAGCGGTAATTGTTGGGCCGCTTTTTCCTTGTGGCTGCGCGATCATCTGCCGCCGCGCTCGATCGTCGTGATGTTGCGGCCTACAACCATGCCGCCCACATCGCCACTCGTCATCTCGTGGGGTGACGCCGAGACGCTGCGCTATGCCTTTGATGTCGTAAGATTGTGGGAGATACCTGCTGAGCGTGTGCTCTCGACGAAGGTCTACGATCTGTGGCCGCTCGCGGCGG
>DATGER010000013.1:0-57280 GCA_035309865.1 Chloroflexota bacterium | reverse complement strand
GAACGCGTCCGGGTCGGGGGAGCCTGCGGCCCCCCGCCGCCAGTCGCTGCTCCGCTCGCAGGCTCGCTGCGCGCTCCTTTCCGCGGCGACCCCCCGCGAGGGGCGCTTCGCGCCTTGTTGCCGCGCGTTCGTGCCAGAGGCACGCGGCTGTTAGGTCCGCTACGCAAGTTGACCGGGGGTTCGTGAGGAGTCAGCAAAGGTGTTCGTGCCGGCCTTGGGGCCCTAGATAGTGGCCTGGCTGCAAGCATCGAGCAGGTACCAGGCGCTACGGCGCGGCGCCGATCATTAGTGCGCGGCCCTCGACCGGTACGAGCGGCAACAAGGCGCGAAGCGCCCCTCGCGGGGGGTCGCCGCGGAAAGGAGCGCGCAGCGAGCCTGCGAGCGCAGCAGCGACTGGCGGCGGGGGGCCGCAGGCTCCCCCGACCCGGACGCGTTCGCAGCGCATCACTTCTCCCCCGACCCGGACGCGTTCGCAGCGCATCACTTCGCAGGCTCCCCCGACCCGGACGAGTTCGCAGCGCACTACTTCGCAAGCTCCCCCGACCCGGACGCGTTCGCAGCGCATCACCTCTCCCCCGACCCGGACGCGTTCGCAGCGCACTACTTCGCAGGCTTCCCCGACCCGGACGAGTTCAAGGCCGACCCGTACAGGTTCATGACGCGGTTCCTTATTCGACGCGCACTCCAGAATATTTTGCTGCTGATGGTGATGAGCGTCATCACGTTTGCCTTGCTGCATCTGGCGCCGAACAGTCCGTTTGTGATCGAAGGGGACCCGAACCAATCAGCCGCCGACGTCGAGCGATTGCGGGCTAACTATGGACTTGACCAGTCGCTGCCGGTCCAGTACGCCCTCTGGGTAGGGCGCTTGCTGCACGGGGATCTGGGGCGTTCGTTCGCCACACCGGAACCTGTCGCCAGCCTGATCTGGGACCGCTTGCCGGCCACGCTCATCCTGGCGGTCTCGGCGCTCGTGCTGAGCTTCGGCGTGGGCGTCCCGATGGGCATCTACGCCGCCGTCCACCGGGGTACCTGGATCGACAACACGCTTCGAGTGTTCAGCGTCGTCGTCGACGCCACCCCGCGCTTCTGGCTCGGGCTGCTGGCGATCGTTTTCCTGGGTGGCCAGCTCGGCTGGTTCCCGCAGGGCGGCATGTACGACCTGAGCAAGCGCGACGTCTTCGATCCCCTCGATCGTCTTAGACATCTGATCCTGCCCGCCTTGATCCTGGCGTCAGCCGGCTGGGTCGGCCTCTCCAGAGTCATGCGCGGCGAAACCCTCGAGGTGCTGAACCAGGACTACGTGCGAACGGCCCTAGGCAAGGGCCTGCGCTGGCACGCCGTCCTCTGGGGACACGTCGTGCGCAATGCGCTTTTGCCGCTGGTCACCAACGTGGCGGGCATCCTGCCAGGTCTGGTCTCCGGCGCCGCCCTGATCGAAATCGTATTCTCGTGGCCTGGCCTGGGCCGACTCGCCCTCGACTCCGCGCTGCGCCACGACTTCCCGGTCATCCTGGCCAACTGGCTCATCATCAGTGCGTTGGTCCTGCTCGGGCGGATGATTGCAGACGTGCTGTACGCGGTGGTCGATCCGCGCGTCCGACTGGCCGAGTAAACGGTGTGGGCGGCCGCCTGGGAGCGCCTGCGCCGCGACCGGCTGACCCTCGCCGCCGGCCTGGTCTTCTTCGGACTGTGCATCCTGGCGCTCCTGGCCGACCCGATCAACGCCTACGCGCTGCAGCGCGATCCCAACGCCCAGGTCCTCACGGCCACCTACCAGGGCCCGTCGCCAACTCACTGGTTCGGCACTGACGAGTACGGTCGCGACTCCGCGGCGCGGGTCATCCAGGCCAGCCGGGTCTCATTGACGATGGGCTTCATGGTCGCGGCTATCGCGCTGACGATCGGCGTCATGGCCGGCCTGGTCGCCGCCCAGTACGGCGGTTGGGTCGACGATCTGGTCACGTTCGTCGTCAACCTGTTCTCGATCACGCCCACGTTCTACGTGCTGTTGATCCTGGCGGCGTGGGTGCCGCCCTCGTTGGTCAGCCTGGCCTTACTGATCGCGGCCTTTGGCTGGATGGGCGTGACGCGCCAGGTGCGCGGGGTGTCGCTCTCGATCGCGCGTCGCGACTACGTCCTCGCCGCGCGAGCGCTGGGTGCGACGGACGGCCGGATCATGTTGCGGCACGTGCTGCCGAACGTGTCGTCGATCGTCACGATCGTCGCCGGTCTCGAGGTGGCGGGCGCGATCCTGGCCGAATCTGGCCTCAGCTTTGTCGGCCTCGGCATCCGACCGCCGACGCCGAGCTGGGGCAATATGCTGACCAACTCGCTGCAGTACGTCTTTCGCGATCCCTGGCTGGTGATTCTCCCGGGCGCGTTTATCTTCGTCACGATCCTCAGCGTGTACCTGTTGGCCGATGGCCTGCGCGATGCGCTCGACCCGCGGTTACGCTAGCCGCGCTTCGCTTCGCACCTCACCCCCGGCCCCTCTTCTCCCGAGGAGAGAGGGAGAAGGTTCTCGCCACGCCGGGAGCGCGAGCCGCCGCCAGGATGCGTCGCGACAGCCGCCGCTCAGGATGCGATGCGCTTTGACTTCTGCTGCAGGTAGTCCACCAGGATGTAGTCGCCGAGCCGCTCGGGATCGGCGAAGAACGCCCGCCCGCGGTTGATGCGGGTGATGTCGTCGACGAACCGCATCAAGCCGTAGCTGCGCTCGAGCATGAAGGTATTGATTCGCAGGCCTTCACGCGTGCACCGAGCGACCTCGAGCAGCGTTTGCTGCAACGTCCGCGGCGTGGGCGGGTACGAAAACACCGGCGTGGAATGGCCCGGCTCCCAGTAGGCCGTCGGCTCGCCATCGGTGATGACGACGATCTGCCGCGTGCCGCCCTTGTGGCGGGCGAGCAGCTTGCGGGCGTGCATCAGGCCGTCCTGCAGATTGGTGCCGTACTCCCATTCACTCCAGCGCAGCGCGGTGAGCTGCTGGGGCTGGATCTGGCGCGCGTACAGGCTGAAGGTCACGAGGTACAGGTTGTCGCGCGGATACTGGCTCTTGATCAGGCTGTGCAGCGCCAGCGCCACCTTCTTGGCCGCCAGGAAGCAGCCGCGATAGATCATGCTGCGACTCAGGTCAAGCAAAAGTACGGTGCTGGCCTGATTGAGCTGTTCGGTGCGGTAGACCTCGAAGTCGGACGGCGCCAGCTGCACTGGCGTCCCCGGCCCATTGCGCACCAGCGAGTTCTGTAACGTGGCGCGCAAGTCGAGCAGGAAGGAATCGCCGAACTCGTACGCCTTGGTGTCGTCGCTGCGATCGCCGCCACGCCCGCGATGGTCCGCCTCGTGGTTGCCGAACCGATCGCGCGTCAGGTGCTGGAAGATGTCGCGCAACGCCTTCTGGCCGATCTTGCGGATCGCGCGCGGAGTGAGCTCGAGTTGATCGCCATGCCGTTCGACCAGCCCGGCCTCCTCGAGGAGCTTGGTGATCTGGTCCAGCTGGTCGAGCTGATCCTTGGCCTCCTCGCCCAGTTGCCGCTCGAGCATTTCGCGATCGATCGCCGACGGGTCGGCGGTGTCGATCGCCTCGCGCATCTGGCGCTCGAGGCGGTCCATCTCCTGCAGGTCCTGCATCACTTGCGTCGCCTGCTCGAAGTTCAGCGACTCTTCACCGCGGAACGGGTAGCGGCGGCGCAGGTCGTCCATCGGCCGCGCTTCCTCGAGGTTCGCGGCGAGCATGGCGAGCTCGTTGCGCAAGCCTGGGTCCTGAACCAGCGACTGCATGAGCTGCATGAGCTCGCGCCGCTGCTCGCCACTCATGGAGTCGAGCATGCTCTGCATCTGCGCTTGTTTCTGCTGCAGATGCTCGATGAGCTCCTCCAACGATTTGACGCCCGGGAAGAACTGGCCCCACTTGTCCATGAACCCCGAAAAATCCGGCTCGCCGCCACGCGCCTTCTCGTCCAGCATCTGGTTGAGATCGTGGAGCATGTCCTTGACGGTCTTCAGATCCTCGGGCGTCATGTTCTGCAACGCCTGCTGCATGCCCTGGAACTGCTGCTGCATCACCTGCTGCCGCAGTTGCTCCATGAGCTCCTGAAACATCTGGCGCGCGTTGGGGTCCATGAAGTCGTAGCTCTGGAGTCCCTGAATCTGGCCGGGCACGTCCGGCGGCAGCTCGTCGAGCTGTTGCTGGTGCTCGCGCGCCATGCGCTCCATCGTCTTCTGGAGTTGCTCAGGGATCTCGCCCTGCTCGGCCCGCTTCTGGCCATCGGCGAGCTTGTTGTCGATGCCCTCGCGCTCGGTCTTCTGAATCTCCTGGAGCTTTTCGCGGACGTCTTTGAGGGTGTCGTTGAGGTTCGAGTGTTGCAGTTGCTGCTGGCGGCGCTGCCGCAGCTGCTGCAGCAGATCCTGCAGGCCAGGCATGTGCTGGCCGTTCTGATTCTGCGCCCCCTGGCGGAAGAGGCGTTGGAGCGCCCGCCACAGATCGCCTTCCTCGAGCAGGTCGTCGCTCATCGCGTCCAGGAGCGACTCGGCGTCCAGATCCAGGACGTGCTGGGACCCGTCCCAGTGGCTGTAGTTGAACGAGTGCGGCATGACGGTGTTCAGCTCCGATACCGCATCCGGCCGGCGGTACGGTCCTTGTTCAGCTTGCGGTTCAGGTGCAGACCTTCGAGCACCAGCTCGATGGCGCTGGCGATCTGGGCAGGATTGCCCTGGCCGCCAAGCTTTTTGATCGCCGGCGTGAAGCCGGACACCTCGGCTGCCTGCCGCACGTACTCGAGGCTCGACAGCGTATCGCCGACTTCGATCTTGAGGCCGTTGTCGAAACCTGCCAGCAGCTCGTCGAACTCATGCAGCGCGAAGTGGCGGTTGAAAACGTTCAGCACCGCCTTCTGCAGGAGCTTTTCGATGACCTTTTCCTCGTCTCGATCGCCGACCGTTTCCAGCTCGATTTTGCCGCCCGTGCTCTGGACGAGGGCGAGCAGATCCGAAATGCGCGGGGCGACCTGCTTTTCGTGGAGCCGGATGGCGCGTCGCAGGGCGCTGGAGAGCATGTTCTCGTAGTTGGCCACGCTGACCCGGACGCTGACCCCCGAGCGCTGTGAGATCTCGGGACTCTTGCGCGCCAGATGCGTCACCTCGGCGACGATCTCGCGCATATAGGCCGGCACCAGCGTGTCGTAGTCGTCGTCGTGGAAGACGCCGCGTTCTTGCTCCATGATGTCCATTTCGTGCTCCACGGTGCGCGGGTAGTGCGTGCGGATCTGGGAGCCGAAGCGGTCCTTGAGGGGCGTGATGATGCGGCCGCGGTTGGTGTAGTCCTCGGGGTTGGCCGACGCCATGACGAACACGTCGATCGGCAGGCGGACCTTGTAGCCGCGAATCTGGACGTCGCGCTCTTCCATGATGTTCAGCAGGCCGACCTGAATGCGCTCGGCCAGGTCGGGTAGCTCGTTGATGACGAAGATCCCGCGGTGCGTACGCGGCAGGAGCCCGAAATGGATGGTCAGCTCATCCGAGAGATAGCGGCCTTCGGCGACTTTGATAGGGTCGACTTCGCCGATCAGGTCGGCGATGGTGATGTCGGGGGTGGCGAGCTTTTCCCCATAGCGACGATCGCGCGGCAGCCAGCTGATGGGCGTGTCGTCGCCTTTGTCCGCGAGCAGCGTCCGACAGTTCCAGCAGATCGGCTTGAGCGGGTCGTCGTTGATCTCGCAGCCTCTGACGATGGGGATGAATTCGTCCAACAGCATGGGCAGCGTCCGCGCCAGCCGCGTTTTGGCCTGGCCGCGTTCGCCCAAAAAGATGATGTCCTGGCCCGAGAGGAGCGCGTTTTCTACCTGTGGAACGACGGTTTCTTCGAAACCAACGATGCCCTCGAACTTGGGTTCGTCTGCTTCGAGCTTGCGGATCAGGTTCTGACGCAGCTCTTCCTTGACGGACCGCGACGTATAACCAGTTGCTCGCAGCTCGCCAAGTGTGGTCGCGTGGCCAGCCGGGGAATCGGACGGGCCGTGCTGCGCCGGATTCGCCATAAACGTGATGACTCCTTGCTGGCAGACTATCAGACCCAGGTCTTCGGGGTGTCAATCATCTAAACGGGTGGGTATGCGGCCCGGACTGTTGTGGTAATACCGCCGCGGACGTTCCAGGTTGAGGTCACCGCGAGACGCCGCGGTTCGAGGCAGCGCACCAGGTCGTCGAGGACTCGATTGGTGACGTCCTCGTGGAACGCGCCCTCCTGACGGTAGCTCCAGAGGTACAGCTTCAAGCTCTTCAGCTCGACGATCCTCGGTCCAGGTGCGTAGGTGATCGTAAACGTCGCGAAATCAGGCTGCCCCGTCATCGGACAGATGCACGTGAACTCCGGGCACACGCACTCCACCTCGTACTCGCGCCCAGGCCACGGATTGGCAATCGCCACGAGCTCCTTCGATGGCTCCGAAGGCATCGACGGGCAGTATAGCCAGCGCTTCGTGGCGTGCTGCCCGCGTCGCTTCGCTCGCTCCCGCGCTGTGGGAATCGTCACCCGGGACCCGTGGCCGAGCCTCAGCGAGGCCATATGCGCGGCACGGGGGATGCAAATTGGTACTACCTCTGAGATGAACTTCGGCTATCGCTTCTTGCGACTCGCGGCCGTCGCGCTGTGGCTGTATGGACTGGTGGGCGCGGTTGTGGCGGCGGCGATGCTCGTGGTCGGCTTTTCGGTGCTCGAACAGGTCACGAGCTTGCAGAAGACGTTCGAGACGCAGCGCGCAGCGGTGGTGCTGTCCGTGCGCGGCATGTCCGGTACGTTGCGCGACACCGCCGCGGCGACGTCTGACTTCCAACGCAGCATCGCCAGCGCGCGCGGCTCGGCCGATCAGGCTTCCAAATTGGCCAACGACTCGGCTGGCACGTTCCGCAATATGGGCGCCACGCTGACGGACCTGACCATCTTTGGCATCCAGCCGCTGGCCGGACTCCAGCCCGAGTTCGACAGCAACGCCGATCAGCTGCAGCAGCTGGCCATCTCGCTCGGCCTCACCCGCGAAGCGCTGGCGCAGAACGGTTCGGACGTCGGACGCGTCGGCGGCGATCTCAGCCACCTGCAGGCGCAACTGGACGCCCTCGCGACGTCGCTCGGCCAGCCTGGCCTGCTCGGCTTCGACACCCACGGCCTCCTGGCCCTCCAGATCGCGTTCTTCGGCATGTGCGTGCTGACGCTGCTCCAGTCGGCGTTCAGCATCGTCGCGGGTGTCGGCGTGTACCGTCTGCAGCGGATCGTCGCCGCCCAGCCGCTCGTTCTGAAACGTCGTCCAGCGCCGGACCGCCTCTCGCTGGTGCCCTAGAACGGCCACCACCAGCGGCGCGGACGGAGTCGGTCGCGTTCCAGCATGCCGACCAGGTCGGCGATGTTGTTCAGGTGCTCGCTGCGCTCAGATGGCGGCAGCACAAGCGGCGTCGCGTCCAGCGACTCGATACCCGCCGCGTGGCGAACAACGCGTTCGGCGGCATCGGACGAATTCAGCCCGCCGTACCACGTGCCCGGCGGGTAAAACGCGACGTTCGGGCCAAAGTCGCACTGCCCAAAGCACGCGTAGCCGACCAGACGTGCCGTCGGCTCGCGGCGCAGAAGCTCGACCAGCCGCTGGCGCAACGGCAGCGCGCCCCGCTCGCGGCAATGCGGGCCGCGGCAGACCACCACGTAGCAGACAGGCGGCGTTGGTGAGTTCCCAGGCCCCGCCGACCGACTGGTGGATTCCACGATCACCCCTCAAGAGTAACGAACTCTTCTCCTTCGATCGCGGGTGCGCAATAATCGGCCCAACATGTTCGATGGCCCGATCCGACTCCGCCGCCGGCGCGCGATCCGCGCTGGTCGGCGGTCGGGAAGGTGGCGCCTGCCGCTCGCCGGTGGCATCCTCGCGCTGATCATCGGTGCCGCCTGCTGGGCGCCACTGGCGCCGCGAACGCTGGCGCCCAGCGTGGTCGTCGATCCGTCATTGAGCGAGGCGGCGCCGCCGCCCGCGCTGGCCCAGACGGCTGGAGTTGTGCCGCCCGCGGTCGCCGTGATTGCAGCAACCCCAACCGTGGCGCCGACAACCGTGCCCACGCCAGCGGTCATCCCGACGCTGACGCCCGGCGGCCTGGCGCTCCTTGCGGCGATCAAGTCCGATCGCACCGCCCAATGGGTGAAGAACCACACTGAGACCGCGCTGCGCTCGGGCCCGAACGACAGCTCCGTTGTGTTTACGATGCTGCCGCAGTGGAGCACGCTCAAACAGACCGACAGTCGCCCAGACTGGCTGCTGGTGGACTACGCGGGCGACGGTGACACGCGCCTGCCAGGTCCTGGCTGGGTCAAGGCGAGCGACGTTGGGGGCATCGATCCGCCGACTGTCTGGCTCAGCAGCATCCGCCCGGCGAGCCTGTGGTCGACCGCCGACAGCACGGCCAAACCGATCGTCCAGCTGCCGACCTCGACGCTGATGGAACTCAGCGGACCTGTCGAGATGCAGGGGACGCGCGTGCACGTGCGGCTGCCCGGTGATGGTCGCCAGGTGCCGCCCACCGAGGGCTGGGTCGACGGCGACAGGCTTGGCCGGGTGCGCACCCCCGCGCCGGGTGACCTGCCGTGGGCGTATCCCGAGGATCTGCGCGCGGACGTGCGCATCAACGTGCCGTACCGCTCGCAGCTCGACGGCTCGGACTACGCGTCCGCGAATTGTGGGCCGACCGTCCTGGGCATGGCGCTCGAGTCGTTCGGCGTGAATCTGGCGCCTACCGACTTGCGCGGCCAGGTGCTCAACACCGAGGCCCTCGATCCTACCGACGACGACGCTGGCTCGTTCATCTGGGCGCTTGCCCAGGTGGCGCAAAGCGAGGGCGTGCCGACGCATGGCCTGTACGAGACCGACGGCAGCGGGTTCCATCACTGGAGCCTCGACGAGATCCGGGCCAGCCTGCATCAAGGCCAGCCAGTGATCGTTCAGGTCGTGTATCGGGGCCTGCCGGGCCGCGAAGACTCGGGCTACTACGGTGATCACTACATCGTGATCACTGGCTTGATGGGGCAGGACTTTCTGTACAACGATCCCATCGGCGGCAACTCCGCTCACGAGTCCCCCGGCTGGGATCGCATCATCGCCCCCAGCCAGCTAGACCGCGCGATGCACGCCAGCGATACGAACTACGCCTACACCGCCTTCAGCCTTGGCAAAAATTAGGACAAGTCAGAGTGGAATATTGCCGTGCTTTTTCGGCGGGTTGGTGTCGTGTTTGTTCTGGAGCATCTCCAGCGCGCTGATCAACCGCGGCCTCGTTTCGTGGGGTTCGATGACGTCGTCGACGTAGCCGCGGGCAGCGGCGACGTAGGGGTTGGCCAGGCTTTCGCGATAGTCGCGTTCGAGGCTGAGCCGTAGCGCGTCGGGATCAGCGGCCGACGCGAGCTCGTCGCGGAAGACGATGCTGACGGCGCCCTCGATGCCCATGACCGCGATCTCGGCGGTTGGCCAGGCCAGGTTGAGATCGCCCCGAATGTGTTTGCTCGACATCACGTCGTACGCCCCGCCGTACGCCTTGCGCGTGATCACCGTCAGCTTCGGCACCGTCGCTTCACAGTACGCATACAGCAGCTTCGCCCCCTGACGGATGATCCCGCCGTGCTCCTGGCCGACCCCCGGCAGAAAGCCCGGCACGTCCACAAACGTCACCAGCGGAATGTTGAACGCGTCGCAAAAACGCACGAAGCGCGCGGCCTTGACGGACGCATTGATGTCCAGCACGCCCGCGAGCACGCTCGGTTGCTGCGCCACGATCCCGACGCTCCGACCGCCGAGATGCGCGAACCCGACCAGGATGTTCTGCGCGAACTGCGCGTGGACCTCCAGGAAGTCACCGTCGTCGACCACCCCACGGATCACGTCATGCATGTCGTAGCCGCGATTGGCCTGATCCGGCACGACCGAATCCAGCGCCGAGTCCATGCGATCGGGCGGGTCGCTGGTCGGCCGACGCGGCGGGTCGTCCAAATTGTTCGAGGGCAGAAACGCCATCAAGCGGCGCAGCTCGTCCAGGCACTGCGTTTCGTCTTCGGCGGCGAAGTGGGCGACGCCGCTCGTGCTGCTGTGCACCCCCGCGCCGCCGAGGCCCTCGAAGTCGATCACTTCGTGGGTGACGGTCTTGACCACGTCCGGGCCGGTGACAAACATGAACGACGTGCCCTGGACCATGAAGGTGAAGTCGGTCATGGCCGGCGAATACACCGCGCCGCCGGCGCACGGCCCCATGACGGCCGAGATCTGGGGAACGACCCCGGACGCCATGACGTTGCGCAGAAAGATCTCGGCGTACGCGCCCAGCGAGACCACTCCTTCTTGAATCCGCGCGCCACCCGAGTCGTTCAAGCCGATGATCGGCGCGCCGTTCTTGATGGCCAGGTCCATCACCTTGCAGATCTTCTCCCCGTGCGTCTCGGAGAGTGAGCCACCGAAGACGGTGAAGTCCTGTGAGAAGACAAAGACCAGGCGGCCGTCGATGCGGCCGTAGCCCGTGACGACCCCATCACCGTAATAGCGCTCGTTCTCCAGCCCGAACGACGACGAACGATGCGCGACAAACTGGTCGATCTCGACGAACGTGCCCGCGTCCAGCAGCAGATCGAGCCGCTCGCGGGCGGTGAGCTTGCCTTTGGCGTGCTGCGCGCGCACGCGCGCTTCGCCGCCGCCCAGGCGTGCTTCCTCCCGCAGCGCGCGCAGTTGCTCGATCTTCCCTCGGGTGGTGTCGCTAGCCATCGTGGGCCACCTGGCGCAGGACCTCCTCGGCAACGGAGTATGGATCCTCCTCGCGGGCAGCGATCGAGGCGAAGCGCGACTCCCAGTCTGCGCCCGTCGTCAGCTGCTCGAGTCGCCGTTGAACGCGATCTTCGACGATCGCGCGCACCTGGCGGCGCGCACTGTCGGCGCGGCGGAGGTGCCAGGTGCGACTTTCCTGCAGGTAGGCGCGGTGCAGCGCAATGTGCTCGACGAGCTCTCGAACGCCGGTGCCTTCGATGGCTACGGTTTGCTGGATGGGTGTCGGCCAGCCGCGCTCGGGGCCCAGTTGGAGCATCGTCCGCAAATCCGCGACCAGGCGGTCGGCGCCAGCGACGTCGGCCTTGTTGACCACCAGGATGTCGGCGATTTCGAGGATGCCAGCTTTGATGGCCTGGATATCGTCGCCCAGATTGGGGACGCCGACGACCAGCGTCGTATCAGCCGCGCGCGCGATCTCGACCTCGTCCTGACCGACGCCGACGGTTTCGATGATCACCACGTCCTTGCCAAACGCGTCCAGCAAGAGGACCACGTCGAGGGTGCTGCGCGCGAGGCCGCCCATGACGCCACGCGTCGCCATGCTGCGCATGAACACGCCCGGGTCGCCGTGGAGTTCCATCATCCGAACTCGGTCGCCGAGGATCGCTCCGCCCGTATACGGACTGGTGGGATCGACCGCCACGATGCCCACCGTCTCGCCATGGGCGCGGTACTCCAGCGCCAGCCGGGTCGTGAGCGTCGACTTGCCACAGCCGGGGGGGCCGGTGACTCCCACGACGTGCGCCTTGCCCGTCTTCGCGAACAGGCACCGCATGGCTTCGCGGGCATCGTCTCGGCCGGCCTCGACCGCTGAGATCAGCCGCGTCAGCGCGAGCCGGTCGCCCGCCAGCAGACCGCTGGCAAGCTCGTCGGCCGACGCCGTCCGCTGCAGGTGCGTGGTCAACGCGGCGTGGCCACGGATTGATCCGCCGCCGGTTCCGCGTTCATCTGGCGCAGGAACTCGATTGTTTCAGCGGTCGGCGAGCCCGGCCCGAAGATGGCGCGAATCCCCATCTCGCGGAGCTTGGGCACGTCCGCCGCGGGGATGATGCCGCCGGCCCAGACTGTCACGTCGTGCAGACCACGCTTGCGGAGCTCCTCGATGATGCGCGGAAACAGCGTCATGTGCGCGCCTGACAGAATGCTCAAACCGATCGCGTCGACGTCCTCTTGCAGCGCGGCCTCAGCGATCATTTCGGGCGTCTGGCGGATTCCCGTATAGATGACTTCGTAGCCAGCGTCGCGCAGCGCGCGGGCAATGATTTTGGCGCCGCGGTCGTGGCCGTCCAGGCCAGGTTTGGCGATCAGCACGCGTAACGGGTGGCGCTGTGCCATCGCCGTCAGCTACCGGTCGGCTGCAGCAACTCGACCAGCACGCCAAGCGTCGCCGCGGGCTGCAAGAACGCCACTTCGCCGTGGGCGCCGGGCCGCGGCACCTCGTCGATGAGCTCGATGCCCTTGTCCTTGAGGTCACGCAGGTGCTCGCGAATGTCAGGAGTGCCGAAGCACAGGTGGTGCAGGCCGGGCCCGCGGCGATCGAGGAAACGAGCGACGGTGGTCTCCGGATCGGTCGGTTCCAGCAGTTCGATGAGCACATTCGCCGCTTTGACAAAGCCCACCTTGAGTTGACGCTCGGGCATGTCGATCGTGTCCATCAGACTCAACCCGAGTTTGTCGCCATAAAAGCGCATGGCCTCGTCAATACTCGGCACAGCGATTCCCACGTGATGAACCGACAGCGGTTCCATATCCCAGGAGTATAGGTTGGGCTTACGCCGCGAGGCGTACCCCCTCGCGTTGCGCCTGTTGCTCGCACAGCCAGTGGGTGAGATCGTGTCCGCGGAGTGGTCGTCCGAG
The DNA here is from genome assembly GCA_035309865.1 of Chloroflexota bacterium. GTDB lineage: Bacteria > Chloroflexota > UBA6077 > UBA6077 > CF-72 > CF-72. The sequence continues at coordinate 44,585 of DATGER010000013.1, read as the reverse complement.
GTGGAAGCCCTGCACCAGGTCGCAGCCGAGCTCGGCCAGCAGGGTCATCGTCAGTGCATCTTCGACGCCTTCGGCCACCACTCGCAAGCCGAGGCTGTGGGCGAGGTCGACCGTCGACCGGACGATGATGCGGTCGGTGGCGTCAGTGGCAATCTCCTTCACGAACGATCGATCGATCTTGACCTCGTCGACGGGCAGGCGCTTCAGATAGGCCAACGACGAGTGCCCGGTGCCGAAGTCGTCTATCGCGATCCGGATACCCATCGCGCGCAGGCGTTCGAGGATGCTCATCGTCCGCGGCAGGTCGACCATCAGCGTGCTCTCGGTGATCTCCAGCACCAGCAGGTTCGAAGGTATGCGCGCGGCCCGCAACTGCTCGGCGATCTTCTCGGGGAGGTGTTCGTCGTGCAGGTTGCGCATCGACAGGTTCACGGCTACTGGAACGTCCAGGCCGATCCGTTGCCAGGCGGCCGCCTGGGCCAGCGCCGCGCGCAGGACCCACCGACTGAGCGGCTCGATCAGCCCGGCCTGTTCGGCAATCGGAACGAACTGGTCAGGCCCGATCAGCCCGCGCATGGGATGCGCCCAGCGCACGAGCGCCTCCACGCCGGCGAGCTGCCCCGTTTTGAGCTCGACCTTCGGCTGATAGTGCAGCACGAGCTCGCCTTCTTCGATCGCCCGCCGCAGCTCGCCAATCATCGAGAGGCGGTCAGGCGAATTGCGATCCTGGTCGGCCGCATAAATGGCGAAGCCGGTGCTGCCGCGCTTGGCGACATACATCGCGACGTCGGCGCGCCGCATGAGCACGTCGGCTTCCTCGCCATGTTCCGGCCACAGGGCCACCCCGATGCTGGCGCCAATCGCCACCGATTGGCCCTCGACCACGAACGGCGCCTGGAGCCGATGCAGGAGCGCTTCGACGATCGTGCCCACGCCCTCGGCGCCCGTGCCGTGCAGAATCACGGCAAACTCGTCGCCGCCGAGGCGTGCAATCGTATCGACCTGGCGGAGCGCGTTGTGCAGCCGCGTTCCGACCTGCTGGAGCAGGAGATCGCCCGCGTGGTGCCCGAGTGTGTCGTTGACCTCTTTGAACCGGTCGAGGTCCATCAGCAGCAAGCTCAGGTTCGCGCCATCGCGTCGCGCAGCGGCGACCGCCTGTCGCAAACGGTCGAGGAGCAGGACACGATTTGGCAGACCCGTCAGGGCATCGTGGGTGGCCTGATGCGCCAGCGCGGCCTCCGCCTGGCGGCGCTCGGTGACGTCGCGCAGCACCGCCTGGATCGCGCGGCGCCCTTCGAACGTGATCGGCATCATGGTTGACTCGATCTGGACCAGATCGCCGTCCAGGCGCACCAGGGTTTCCCGGCCCAGGGTACTGGCTTCGTTTTGCTCAATTGACAGACGAGTTCGCTCGGCCACGAACTCTTGCGAGTCTGGATGAATGAACTCGAGAATGGGGTGTCCAACGATCTCGTCTTCGCGACTGGCGCCAGCCATGGCCAGCGTGGCGGGATTGGCAAACACGACCAACCCATCGCAGTGCACGACGATCGGGTCAGGGCAGAACTCAACCAGTTGCCGGTAGCGCTCCTCGCTTTCGCGCAGGGCGGTGTCGGAGCGGCGTTCTTCGGCCACGTCGCGCAGGACCAGAATCGAGCCGGTCACCGAGCCGTCCGCGGCCCGCAGCGGCGTGGCCCGCGTCGACACCCATCGCTCGAGGCCAGTCTGCGTCACGAGTCGGTAGTCGGCCGTGACGGTCTCGCCGCGGGTGGCTCGACTGAGCGGGCCGTTGTCCCTGACAACCTCCAGGCCGTCGTCAGCCCCAAACATTCGCCACTTGCTCCCCTTCGGCCCGCCAGCACCCAGGCGACCGATGAGGTCTTCGGCGCGCACATCGAACAACGTGGCCGCGGCCTGGTTGCATTCCACGATTCGCCGCTGCGCGTCGCAAACCACGACCGCGTCGGCCATCTGCTCGATGATCGCGGCCTTTTGGCGAGCTTCACGCTGCGCTGATTCGCGCGCATCGGCCGCTGCCAGGGCGACTGCCAGCTGTCGAGCCACGGCGATCAGGACCTCTTCCTGGTGCTCGCCGAAGGCTGACGGAGTCAGACTCGAGGTACTGATGATGCCCAGCGTGCGCTGCTCGGCGATCAGTGGCGCGACCATTAAAGACCGTGTTGTATTGAGCTTGCTCGCGATATCGGCCCGGATGGCGGCTGGGTCACTTTGCATGTCGTCGACGCGGATGACACGGCCCTCGCTGAACGCGCGTCCGACGAAACCCTCCCCAGGCTGGAACACGAAGTCGCGAATGGGGCTGCCCGCGGCAGCGGCCACCACCGCCAGCAACCCTTCGGAGTTTGGAAGCGCGATGCTGCAGCGCACGTCTTTGTAGGGCGCGGTGCCGAACAAACGGGGTACGGCGGCTACGGCCGCCGACAACGTCTCAGCGATTCCCTCGCCCGCGGCGACGGTCTCCGCCAGGTTGGCGAGCGCTTCAGCCTCACTGCGGGCAGCGCGCTCGCGGCGGACCGAGTCGAGCACCGTGCGGATCGTGCGGCGGCTGAGCAGCACGCTGATGGTGAGACACGCCCCGCCAATCAGCAGCCAGCGCACGAGCATACGCACGCGCGCATCCTCGACGAGCGCTATCAGCCCGATATCGACGAGTGCAAACGTGGCCACGAACAGGAGCACCGTGAGCCACGCGATCGTCTGCAGGCGCACTACGAGTGAGCGCTGATCCGGGGCCAAATCGCTGGACGAGTGGGTCTGACCGCGGCCGCGCATGGAGATCAATCAAGGATCGACCAATGCTCCGGCGTTGGTGAGTGTTCTGTCAGTTCAGGACGGGACGAGCAAGCGCTGAATGTCGGCGGCGTAGCGGACTTCGGAATCGTCCTCGGGGTCGTAGCCGATCAGACGCCTGGCATTGGCAATGCTCCAGAACGCCCGGGTATTGCCGGAGATGCCGTAAAAGATCTGGAACGGCACACCCCATTCGTCGTCCAGGGTCGGCGCCTCGATCGAACGGACGAATAATTGCTGCAGGTCGCGGGAGCTGATATACGCGCCCAGATCGCGCCTGTACTCGGCTAAGTTGTCTTCGAAACGGGCCGCGTCGATTTCGCGGGGGGCACCGATCCGCACCTGGACCACGCCGAGCTTGCGGCCGAAGGCGCCGCTCGCGTAGGTGAAGCCCAGGGCTTCGTACGCTATTTTGGCCCAGCCGTAGTAGTTGTCGGACTTTGGCAAGTCGTTCGGGCCGACGACGTCAAGGAGCCCGGCGTGCAGGACTGGCTCGTACCAGTCGGCCGCGTGGTTCGAGCTGGCGACCACCACTCGAGCGACATTGCTGTCCAGCGCGAAGCGGTACACGCGATCGGCCATGTCGACGTTGGGCCGCTCGTCCAGGTAGGTCTTGCCCGCGCCCGTCACGCCGAGCCCCGGCGGCCGGTAGTAGCCGAGGTGCACCACCGCGTCGACGCCCTCGAACTGCGGCCGCAGCTCATCGTCGGTGTCGGTGAGCAGATTGGCCACGTGTATCCCGTCCACGCCCCGCCCCGCCGTGTCGGTCCCGCGCACGTCGAGCAGCCGCAGCTCATACCGCTGCCGAAACACAGCCAGCAACTGCGACGCGATGTACCCCGTCGCGCCGGTCAAAAGCACGCGCAACCGCCTGTCGCGCGTCGACGGCAAACGAGCCGAGAGCGGAAGTGGATTGGCCATCTCGAGTCAGTCTATCGAGAGGCCCATTTCACTTTCAGCAGGATCCACGCGATCCCAAAGGGAGCGAGCGCAGCGATGCGGGCAGGTGGGTTCGCGCGGGCGACGGGTGTATCAGACCAGCGCGGGTTCGCGATATTCGCCGTAGACGCTGCGCAGGAGGTTGCACATCTCGCCCAGCGTGGCGTACGCCCGCACGGCCTCGATGATGTAGGGCATCAGGTTCTCGCGGCCATCGCGGGCGGCGTTCTCGAACCGCTGCATCGCGCCGCTCAGCGCGGTCTGGTCCCGCTCGCGCCGCACTCGCCGCAGGCGGTTCAAGTGCTGCTCTTCACTCTCGCGCGTGATGGCATGAATCGGGATCTCGATCGGCTCCTCGTTGCCCTGCTGAAAATCGTTGACCCCCACCAGGATCCGCTGTCTGCTGTCAACTTCCTGCTGATAGCGATAGGCCGAATCGGCGATCTCGCGTTGCGGGAAGCCCATCTCAATCGCGTTGAGCATGCCCCCCATGGCGTCGATCTTAGAAAAATACTCGAGACAGCCCGCTTCCATGCGGCTCGTGAGCGCCTCGATCGCGTAACTTCCGCCCAGCGGGTCGACCGTATTGGCCACGCCGCTCTCGTGGGCGATGATCTGCTGCGTTCGAAGCGCGATCCGCACGGCTTTCTCGGACGGCAGCGCCATTGCCTCGTCCATGCTGTTGGTGTGCAGCGATTGCGCGCCGCCGAGCACCGCCGCCAGCGCCTGGATCGCGGTCCGCACGATGTTGTTCTCGGGCTGCTCGACGAACAAGCTCACCCCCGCCGTCTGGCAGTGGAAGCGACACCACAGCGATCGTTCCTCACGGGCGCCAAAGCGGTCCTTCATGATGCGCGCCCAGACGCGGCGCGCCGCCCTGAGCTTGGCGATCTCTTCGAGGAAATCGTTGTGGATATCGAAGAAGAACGACAGCCTGGGGGCAAAGCTGTCGACGTCCAGCCCGGCGTCGACAGCGGACTGCACGTACTGGATGCCGTCGGCCAGCGTGAACGCGAGCTCCTGCAGCGCCGTCGCCCCGGCTTCGCGGATGTGGTAGCCGCTGATGGAGATGGTGTTCCAGCGCGGCACGTGCCGGGCCCCGTACTCGAACGTGTCGACCACCAGCTTGGTGCTCGGCCGGGGCGGGAAGATGTACTCCTTCTGAGCGATGTATTCCTTAAGGATGTCGTTCTGGGTGGTGCCGGCCAGCACGTCCAGCGGAAACCCGCGGTTCTGCGCGTTCACGAGGTACATCGCCCAGATCATCGCCGCCGGGCTGTTGATGGTCATCGAGGTGGTGACCTCGTCGAGCGGGATGCCGTCGAACAGGACCTCCATGTCGGCCAGCGATGACACCGCTACGCCGCACGTGCCGAACTCGCCTTCAGCCTCGGGATCGTCGGTGTCGTAGCCGTAGAGCGTCGGCATGTCGTAGGCGACCGAGAGGCCAGCGTTGCCGTTGGCCAGCAGGTACTTGAAGCGCGCGTTGGTCTCCTCGGCGTTCCCGAACCCCGCGAACATGCGCATCGTCCACAGCTTGCCGCGATGGCCGGTGGCGTGTACGCCGCGCGTATACGGCCACTTGCCCGGGAACCCGAGCTTGTCCACGTACTCGGCCTCGTGGAAGTCAGCCGGGGTGTAGAGCCGGTCGATCGGCAGCGACGACGTGGTCATGAACCGCAGCGGCCGCTCGGGGAGATTGGCCGAGTTTCGCTCGTACTGCGCGAGCTCGTCTTCGAACAGGGGCAGCTGCACCGGGTTTTTGAGCATGCAATCAGTAGTCCAGGCCTTTGCGCGCCTGGTGCCCCTCGTCGAAGGGATGCTTGATTTTCCGCATTTCGGTGGCGAGGTCGACCACGGCGACAACCTGGTCGATGAACTTGCGCTCGTCGTCGTGGCCGGTGATCAAGAGATTTAACTCGCGCGGTTTTTCACGAATGACACCGAGGAGCTGGTCGAGATCCCACTGGCCCTGGGAGACGGCGCCAATGGCTTCGTCGAGGATGATCAGGTTGTAGTCGCCTGAAGCGGCCCTGGCTTTGTACAGCTCGAGCCCTTGCTGGGCCGCTTCGCGATGCTGCTCAAGGGTGAACGTGTCCCCGAGGATATTGACGAAGCCGATGCCGGTCGAGATGACCTCGAAGTCCGGTGCGAGCCGACGGGCGCCATGAATCTCGCCCATGGGCTCGCCTTTCGGCCACTCGCCCATCTTGGTGTATTGGATCATCAACACTTTCCAGCCGCGCCCAACGGCCCGCAGCGCCACGCCGAACGCGGCAGAAGTTTTGCCCTTGCCGTCACCATAGAAGACGAGCGTCTGCCCCGCGACCGCCATCAGGTCATCACCACCGACAGGTTCCGCTGCGCGAGAAGCGTAGCGCTGCAGCCTGTCCGATGCGTCCTCCGAATCGGTCAACTCCCGAATGGAGCGAGCGAAGCGATGCGGAGCCGCTCACCGCAGCACGTGGCGCGAGATGACGAGGCGCTGGATTTCAGACGTGCCTTCGTAGATCTCGGTGATCTTGGCGTCGCGGAAGAGTTTCTCCACGGGATAGTCGCGGCTGAAGCCGTTGCCGCCGAAATTCTGGACCGCGGCGTGCGCACAGAACATCGCGGTCTCGGACGCGAACAGCTTGGCCATGCTGGCTTCCTTCGCGAACCCAAGGCCAGCATCTTTCATCCGCGCGGCGCGATAGACGAGCAGCCGAGCCGCCTCGATGCGTGTGGCCATGTCGGCCATGCGCCACTGCAGACCCTGAAAGTCGGCGATCGGATGCCCGAACGCCTCGCGTTCTTTGCCATACCGCACCGACTCGTCGAGCGCCCGCTGCGCGATCCCGAGCGCCTGGGCGCCGATGCCGATCCGCCCCCCGTCGAGCGTGGCCATGGCAATGCGAAAGCCCTCGTCGACCTTCCCCAGCACCGATGCGAGCGGCACCCGACAGTCCTCAAAAAAGATCTGGGTGGCGCTCGAGGCCCGGATGCCAAGTTTCTTTTCCCTGGCTCCCGCCCGCAGACCAGGCGTCTCAGCCGGGGTCAGGAACGCGGTGATGCCTTTGGCGCGCGGCACGTCCGGATCGGTGACGGCGTACACGAGGTACAACCCCGCCTCGCCCCCGTTGGTGATCCAGGACTTGCTGCCATCCAGAACGTAGCTGTCGCCATCGCGGCGGGCGAGCGTGCTCATGTTCGAGGCGTCCGAGCCAGAGCCCGGCTCCGTGAGGCAGTACGCCCCGACATACGTGCCATCGGCAAGCTCCGGCAAGAAGCGCCGTTTCTGCTCGTCGGTACCGAAGCGCAGGATCGGCTCGCACACGAGCGAGTTGTTGACCGAGATCACCACGGAGTGCGCGGCGTCGGCCCAGGAGATCTCCTCGATGGCCAGCGCGTAGTCGAGCGTGGTCGCGCCCATCCCGCCGTACTCTTCAGGTACGAGTAACCCTAACAGCCCGAGCTCGGCCATTTTCGAAATCGTGGCCCGCGGATACTCCTCTTTTTCGTCGAGCGCGTGCGCAATCGGGACGATTTCGCGCTCGCCGAACTCGCGCAAGGTATGGCGGAACAGGTCCTGCTCCTCGGTGAGGTCGTAGGCGCCGCGATACGCCGCTAGGGCTCGATCGGTCGTCGCGGTCATACGAGCTCGAAAGCCATCGCCACGGCTCCGCCGCCGCCGTGGCAGAGTCCGGCAATGCCCCGACTCTTCCCGCGCTGCCGCAGCGCGTGGAGCAGCGTGACGACCAGACGAGCGCCCGTCGCGCCCAGCGGGTGCCCCAGGGCGATCGCGCCGCCGTTGACGTTCACGCGATCCCAGTCCCAGTCCATCGCCTTGCCGTTCGCGACGATCTGGGCGGCGAAGGCCTCATTGATTTCCAGCAAATCCCAGTCGCCAAGTGATGTGCCAGTCTTCAGGAACAGTTTTCTCAGCGCGAGCTCCGGCGCTTCGAACAGCCACAGCGGATCGGTCGCGGCGCTCGCGTAGCCCAGGATTCGGGCCATCGGCGTGAGCCCATGGGCCTGGACCGTGTCGGAGCCGGCCACGAGCATGGCCGCGGCGCCGTCGGTAAAGCCTGGCGCGTTGCCAGCCGTGACCGTGCCACTCGGCGCAAACGCGGGTTGCAAGCGCGCCAGCGCTTCGCCCGTCGTGTCGGCGCGGGGGCCCTCGTCGGTATCGATCAACGCCGCGCCGCCTTTGCGCGGCACCTCGACGGGCACGATCTCGGTCTTGAAGCGGCCGTCGTGGATGGCCGCGAGCGCGCGCTGGTGGCTGCGCAACGCGAACTCATCCTGCTCCTGCCGGGTGATGCCCCGTTTTTCGGCGATCGCCTCCGCGCTCATCCCCATGTGGTGATCGTTCCATGGCGACCACAAACCGTCGGTCACGACCGAGTCGAGCATGGTGGCCGGGCCCATGCGGTAGCCGAAGCGCGCTCTGGGGAGCAGATGCGGGCCCTGGCTCATGCTCTCCATACCACCCGCCACAACCAGCGTTGAGTCTCCGGCCTGAATCGCGTGAGCGGCCTGATTGATCGCTTCCAGACCCGACGCGCACACCTTGTTCAGCGTTGTCGCATTCGCCGAGGTCGGGATGCCGGCACCGATGGACGCCTGCCGTGCCGGTGCCTGGCCCGCGCCGGCCTGCACCACCTGACCCATGATCACCTCGTCGACCCCGGCGGCATCGACGTACGCCCGCTCGATCGCGGCCCGGATGGCCACGGCGCCCAGCTCCGTCGCTGGAATGGTCGCCAGGCCGCCCATCATCTTGCCGATCGGCGTGCGCGCCGGCCCGAGGATATACGTGCTGTTGCCGTTGTCGTTCATAGCGCAAGTCCCATCTGGCGCGCGATCACAAGTTTGAGGATCTCGCTCGTGCCTTCGCCGATCGTCAGAATTTTGGCATCTCTGTAGTAGCGCGGGATGGCCGAAGCCTCCATGTAGCCATAGCCACCATGCACCTGCATGGCGACGTTGGCCGCGTGCACCGCCAGTTCGCTGGCGAAGAGCTTTGCTTCCGCCGCGGCTGCGGTCGTCGGCCGGCCAGCGTCTTTGAGCGCCGCGGCACGGTAGACCAGGGCACGGGCGGCTGCGATCCGCGTCTTCAAGTCGGCCAGCTCGAACGACACGGCCTGAAACCGCGCGATCGGCTGACCAAACGCGCAGCGCTGGTTCGCCCAGCGGATCGAATGATCGAGACAGCCTTGCGCCAGCCCAACGCCCATCGCGCCGACGCCGATGCGGCCAGCGTCCAGCGTCGACAGGAAAATCCGCGCGCCGCTGCCGCGGTCCCCCAGCATGGCGTCGTCAGGCACGCAGCAGTCCTGGTACACGAGCTCGCGCGTGTCCGAGGCGTGCCAGCCCATTTTCTCGTACGGCGGCTGCGGCGCGAAGCCGGGCGCATCCGTGGGCACGATGAACGTGCTGACCTCAGCTTTACCTGGACTGCGCTCGCCGGTGATCGCCGTGGTCGTGACAAACGCGCTCAACGCCGTGCCCGCGTTGGTGATATAGGCCTTGGTGCCGTTGATGACCCACGCCGCGTTGTCCTGGCGCGCTGTCGTGGACAGGCCCTGGACGTCGGAGCCCATGTCTGGCTCGGTGCTGGCGAAGGCGCCGATCGTTTCGCCGCGCGCGAGCGGCACCAGCCAGCGCTGTTTCTGCGGTTCGGTCCCGAAATTCAGGATCGGCGCTCCGCCGAGCGACACGCTCGCCGCTACGGTGATCGCGACCGACGAGTCCACGCGGGCCAGCTCTTCGAGCGCGACGGCAAACGCGAGCGTGCCCGCGCCCACACCGCCGTACTGCTCAGGGAACGGCAGGCCCATGACACCCAGCGCGCCCAGCCTCCGAATCGTGCTCGTCGGAAAACTCGCGGCGCGGTCCCACTCCGCGGCATGCGGTGCGATCTCAGCCTCGGCAAACTCGCGGATTGTGGCCTGCAGCGCACGCTGCTCCTCTGACAATTCCAGAGCGAAGTCCACGGTGACTCCCTGGGCGCGGAGCGCCGACGCTGAATTCTACCCAGTTCGAGGACCAGACTCCGCCCATTCGGGGAGGTCTGCCACGTTCCTGCTCGGCGAGCACCACACCCTGGTGATCGACGGGCGGCGCACGCTCGACGTCGAAGGCGCCCGCTGGGCCGCCGGCACCGGTCTCGGCCTGTGGACCGACCACGCGGCAGTGCGCGTTCGCGACTTCCGCCTGGATACGCTCAGCTAACGCAGCGAGCTCGGCAGAATCGCCAGCTGCATGCGGTACTTGGCGACCGTGCGCCGGGCGATGTGGATCCCCTGGTCTCTGAGTCGATCGACGATTTCGGAGTCGGTCAGCGGCTTGCCTTCCTTTTCGATGACCTCCTTCATGATGTCCTTCACGCTCAGACTGGGCGTGAAGAAGTGCGCGTAGGGGATCACCTCGCCGTTGGGCAGCATGACGTACTTCTGCGCCGTAGCGCGGCTGACCGTGCTCTCGTGGACGCCCAGTTGAACGGCGACCGCCGCTCGGCTGAGCGGCTTGAGGTGGCGTACGCCGTGTTCGAGGTACTCGCGCTGCTGGTCGACCAGGCAACTGGTGATGTTGAAGAGCGTCTGGCGCCGCTGGTTGATGTTGGCGATGAAGAGCTTGGCCCGTCCGACATACTGCTGCACGTGGCGCTTTTCGTCCGGGTTCATCGCCGCGCTGCTCCGCTGCAGATCCGCTGAGAGCCGCGTATACATCGGGTTCACCCGCAGCTGGAAGCGCCGGCTCTCCACGACCTCGACTTCGAACGCATCGGGCCCTCGGGAGATGATGACGTCGGGGATGATGTACATCGCCCGCGTATCGCGGTCGCTGGAGTTGGTCGACGAAAAGCCGTGCGCCGGGTGGGGGTTGAGCTTGGTCTTGACGAACTCCCAGACGTCCGAAACTTCCTGCTGCGTGATCTTGAGCTCGTGGGCGATGCGGCCAAACTTGTGCTCGCCTAGCTCGGTCAGGAACTGCGTCACGACCTCGAGCGCGAAGGGCTGCCGCAGCCCGCGTTCGTCCAGGTGGGCGATCTGAATTGAGAGGCATTCGCGCAGGTTGCGGGCGCCGATCCCCACCGGCTCCTGGGCATGCAAAACGCGTAGCACGGCGCGGACCTTGTCGACCGGGACGTTCAGTTCATAAGCGACGTCGTCGATTTTGACCGCGAGATAACCCTTTTCATCGAGGCTGCCGACCAGATACTCGGCGATGGGCAGATCGTCGTCGGGCAGCGCGGTGCCCATGTCCATGAGCAGTTTTTCGGCCAGCGTCTGCTCCGACGCCACGCGTGTCAGTGGGTCGAAATCCTCGTCGTCCGGGCCGCGATTACGTCCCTCGGGAACGTCGTCGTACGGCGAGTTGTGGCCGTCGGGACCGTACGGTGAGTTGGTGCCGACCTTCTGGTGCTGGATGCAGCGTGGACAGATCGAGCCCTGGAGCTCGGTGCCGCAGACGCGGCAGATGGGCGTCTCGACCAGTTCGAGGGCCGGGTTATCGGACAGCTCGGTCGAGATCTGCTGCTGTAGCTCCTGCGACGACAACTCGAGGATGTAATTGGCGGCCACCAGCCGCGGCGAGACCTTCTGGGTCTGAGTGGCCGAGTAATCCTGGCCGATGTCGAGCTCGAGCTCCATCGTCATCTCTGATCGCTGCTCCTTCTCATAGCGTACGGCGGCGATGCAGCGGCGCGGCCGCAATCCACAAGCACGCGAATCCGGGCTGCCCTACAGCTTCTTGATGTTTTTTTCGATCCGCCGGAAGGCCTGATCGACCACGTCCTCAATCTCGGACAGCGCGGACAACAGCGCCGGTTTGAGCTCCGGCAGGACCTTGTCCATCAGAAAGTCGCGGCCAGCTTCGACGTTGTCGGACCCGGCCAGGTCGCGCGCGAACCTGGCGACGCGGCTCGCGGGCTCGGCTTCCTCGCGCGACCGACGCAGCAGGAACGCGATGACGCCGGCCGCGATCGCGGTCGCCAGAATCGTGCCGGCAGCGCGTCCGCTGCGGTCTTCCCACGGTCTGGCGCCGCCGTATGCGCTTCCAGAGCGACCTTCATCAACCATGGCTTCGCCTCTCTTTCGCGCGTGGTCGGGCTTCTGAAAGAAGAACAGACACCCTACGAACGGCCGTCTAGACCGTGCTCCGCCAACTTTTTTTCGAGTCTAGCAATATCTATGCCAAGCAGCTTTGCCGCGGCGTGCCGGTTGCCGTCCGAGCGCAGCAATGACCGCTGGATGTAACGCGATTCGGTCGACGCCAGCAGGTCCGCGAGCGTCGTGCCGTTCGTCAACTGCTGGTTCAGATCCATGATCCAGATCTCGCGGTCGACTTCCATCGCCAGGTTCTCGGCGGTGATGACACCGCCGCGGGACAGCACCACCGCCCGCTCCACCGTGTGTTCGAGCTCGCGCACGTTGCCAGGCCAGTCGTATTGCACCAGGCGCTGCAGTGCCTCTTCGCTGATCCGCGCCGGGGGACTGGCATCACTGAAGCGGTGTTTCTGGAGAAAGTGCTCGACCAGCAGCGGAATGTCGTCCTTGCGCTCGCGGAGGGGAGGAACGTGGATCGTGATCACCGCCAGGCGGTGATAGAGGTCTTCCCGAAACCGGTTGGCTTCGACTTCGGCGCGTAGATCCTTGTTCGTGGCCGCAATGACCCGCACGTCGACCTTGATCGTCTGGCTGGAGCCGACGCGTTCGAACTCGTGCTCCTGCAGGACACGCAGCAGTTTGGCTTGCAGCGGCAGGCTCATGTCGCCGATCTCGTCCAGGAAGATCGTGCCCTTGTGAGCCATCTCGAAACGCCCAATGCGCTGTCTTTCAGCGCCGGTAAACGAGCCCTTTTCGTGGCCGAAGAGCTCGCTTTCCATCAGCGTCGCCGGCAGCGCTGTCAGGTTCACCTTCACCAGCGGACCCTTGGAGTGGCCGGAGTACTCGTGCAGCATCTCAGCCACCGACTCCTTGCCCGCGCCGGTCTCGCCGATGATGAGCACGTTGGCCACTGAGGCAGCCACCTGGCCGATCATCTTGTAGACGTCTTGCATCTGCGGCGTGTTGCCGATGATGCGTTCCGAAAGTGCCTTGTTCTCCTGCTTGCTGCGCACCAGCTCCTGGGCCAGCTGTTGCCGCTCGAAGTAGCGCCGAATGGTGAACAGGACGCGATCGATGTCGAACGGCTTGGTGATGTAGTCGTAGGCGCCGAGGTGCATCGCCTCGATGGTCGTGCTGGACGTGCCGTACGCGGTCATCAAGATGACGTTGCCGACGCTGATCTCCTGCGCGGACAGGCGCTTCAAGATCTGGATGCCATCCTGGTCGGGCATCCGCAGATCGATCAGGAGCAGATCGAGCTCTTCGACCGGCACGACGCGCAGCACTTCACTGCCGCTTTTGGCCTCGAGTGTGTCGTACCCCTCGCCGCGCAGCAACTCCACGAGCATGCTGCGCGTCGCCGAATCGTCGTCGGCGATCAGAATGCGCCTTGATTGGACGGGACGACTAATTTGTGTCTCGCGCTGCTGGCGTTCCGCGGGTGCGACCATAGATGTACGTCCTGCTTCCCTCCTCCAGCCAGGCAACGCCGTCCGGTTGGGCCGTACCACCCAACAAACGGGACCCCGAACGGCAAGTGCAGTATGCCATAGACACGCTAACCTCCGGTCGTGGTTCCGCAGGCCGGCCTGTTCGACGAGGCAGGCAAATCGCCCTCAGAATCTGCCAAAGCCCCGCTGGCAGCGCGGATGCGACCGCGCACGCTGGACGAGATTCTCGGCCAGGAGCATCTGCTGGCCGCGGGCCGAGCCCTCCGCCGCGCGCTCGAGGCGGACAAGGTGCCGAGCATGGTGTTGTGGGGCCCGCCGGGCTCGGGCAAAACGACCCTCGCCGAGGTCATCGCCCGGCTGACCCGCTCGCGCTTCATCGCCATGTCGGCGGTCACGGCCGGCGTGGCCGACCTGCGCAAGGTGGTCGAGGTCGCCCGCCAGATGCCCGACGAGCGCACCATCCTGTTCATCGACGAAATTCACCGCTTCAACAAGAACCAGCAAGATGCCGTACTGCCGCATGTCGAGGTGGGCACGGTCACGATGATCGGCGCGACGACCGAGAACCCGTCGTTCGAAGTCAACGCCGCGCTGTTGTCGCGTGTGCGGGTCTTTACGCTGCGCGCGCTTGGCGACGGAGAGATCGAGCTGATCGTGCGCCGGGCGCTCGACAACGCCGAGCGGGGCCTCGGCGGGCGGGGATTGACGATCGAAGAGACGGCGATGCGCCACCTGGTCGAGCGGGCCAACGGGGATGCCCGCGCGGCGCTCAATGCGCTCGAGCTGGCCGCGGACGCGGCTCAGGCGGGCGGCTCGAGTCTGATCAGCCTGGGGTTGATCGAGGACGCCGTCCAGCAGCGCGCGCTGCTCTACGACAAGGGCGGCGACGCTCATTACGACACCATCTCGGCGTTCATCAAATCCGTGCGTGGTTCAGATCCCGATGCGGCGGTGTACTGGTTGGCGCGGATGCTCGAATCGGGTGAGGACTTGATGTTCGTAGCTCGCCGGCTGGTGATTCTGGCAGGTGAAGACGTCGGCCTCGCGGATCCCAACGCGCTGCCCATTGCCGTGGCGGCGCAGCAGGCGGCGCACTTCGTCGGCATGCCCGAGGCAATGTTCCCTCTGGCGGAGGCGACCCTCTACCTGGCGACGGCGCCCAAGTCAAACTCGGTCAAGCGCGCCTACGGCGCGGCGATCGAGGCGGTGCGTGAGACGCGGAACGATCCCGTCCCGCTGCACCTGCGCAACGCGGTCACCGGTCTCATGCGCGGCCTCGGCTATGGCAAGGACTATCGATATAGCCACGACTACGCCGAGGACGACCGCGAACGTTGGGCGCAAAAGTACCTGCCCGAAAACTTGCAGGATCGTCGGTTTTACGAACCCGGAACCCAGGGGTTCGAAGATGGCGAAATCGCCGAGCGGGTCGCGCGAATTCGGGCACTTGGCCGTCAGCCTGCAACATCTAGCGATGTACGCCAAACCGCTCCTGCGTCGAGTGAAATTCCCTTTACCACTGGGAAGCCAGCCGCCGAATCGCATGGGAATCCGGGATCTGGAAACGCCGCAGCGCCGAACGCCGAAGCCGGCTCGCCGCGCGACGCGCGACTGGAAGACTGATGGCTGAGCGCGCCTTCGAGATCGGCCCCGCCGAGATGCAGCACCTGATCGACACGCTCGGGGCGATCGGCGAACAGCCGGGCGGCGGGATCATCCGTCACGTCTACGATCCCGCCTGGGTCGCCGCCCGCGCCCAGCTAGCCGAGTGGATGCGCGCGGCCGGCCTGGCCGTGCGCACCGACGCGGTCGGTAACCTGTTCGGGCGTCTGGAAGGCGAGAGTCCCCGCACCGTCCTGACGGGGTCCCACTTCGACACGGTCCTGCTTGGCGGACGCTACGACGGCGCGCTGGGCGTCCTCAGCGCCCTGGCCGCGTTGCGCGTTCTGGGCTCGACGGCCGGCAGACCAGCGCGATCGCTCGAGATGGTCGCGCTGTGCGAAGAGGAGGACAGCCGCTTTCACGCCAATTTCTGGGGTACCCGCGGCATCCTGGGCCTGATTGACCCCGCCGAGTTTGATTCGCTGCGTGATGACGCGGGGATCAGCATTGCCGACGCCATGCGCACCGTCGGTCTGGCACCCGAGAGGCTCGAGGAAGCCGTGCGGACCGATCTGGACGCCTTCGTGGAGCTGCACATCGAGCAGGGCCGCATCCTCGCCGATGAACACATGCCGCTCGGCATCGTGGACGCGATCACGGGTCTGTACCGATTTCGCACCACCGTCGAAGGCCGTACCGATCACGCGGGCACCACGCCAATGGATCTTCGGCGCGATGCCTTCCAGGCCGCCGCGCACATCGCGACCGCGATGACGCGCGTCGTCGAACAGGCCGGCCGGCCGGCCGTGATCACCAACGGCTGGTGGGACGTCCAGCCCGGCGCCTGGAACATCGTCCCGGGCCTGGCGCACTTTTCAGTCGACCTGCGTCACCCCGATGAGCCGACCAAACAACGTCTCGCGGCGGAAGTGCGTCAGTGCGCCGAGCAGATCGCCGCTGAGCGGAGTGTCTCGGTCCGCTTCGACGTCGTGAGCGATGTGCTGCCGATGGGCATGGACCCGCACGTGAAGGCGGAGCTGCAGGCGGCCGCCGAGGCGCGCGGCGTCCGGTGGAAGCCTATGATCAGCGGGGCGGGCCACGATAGTCAGGTGATGGCCACGCGCGTGCCCACCGGCATGTTGTTCGTACCCAGCGTCGAGGGCCGCTCGCATTCGGCCGCTGAGTTCACCACCGCCGAAGACGCCGCGCGTGGCGCGACCGTCCTCGCCACCGCGCTGCATCGGCTAGCCTTTGCAGAGTAACGCTGCAAGTCTGGGGGGTTCGGAACGGAACAAAAGATGGAAGATGGGGAGCAGTGGGCCACGATTGCCCACGAGACGTTTGAGCACGGCGTGGTGCCCTGGGCGGGCCGGCCGTACGCCGAGTGGGTGCGTACCTGGTCGCGGGCTCACCCACGCGATCCCCGCGGACTCACGCAGGTACCCGGGCCGATCTACCTCGCTTTTCAGCAGCGGACGCCTGGCCAACGCTTGACGCGCCAGGGTGCCGAGCGCCTTGGTTACCCCAGCCACCCAGGCTGAACCGTTGCCCCTCGCGGGCGTCCGCGTGGTGGCCTGGGAGCACGCGGTCGCGGCACCGCTGGCCACACGGCACCTCGCCGACCTTGGCGCTGACGTGATCAAAGTGGAGCGGCCGGGTGGCGGCGATTTTGCCCGCGCGTACGACTCGGCGGTCAACGGCCTGAGCGCGCACTTCGTCTGGCTCAATCGCGGCAAGCGCAGCGTCGTGCTCGACCTCAAGCAACCGGACGGCAAACGGGCCTTCGACGTGTTGCTGGACCGCGCCGATGTCTTCGTCCACAACCAGGGTCCAGGCGCGGCCGAACGCCTCGGCTGCACACACGCGGAACTCGCGGCGCGAAACCCGCGCGTGATCTCCTGCGCGATCTCGGGCTACGGACCCGACGGTCCGCACCGCGATCGCAAGGCGTACGACTTGCTGCTGCAGGGCGAGGCGGGCGTCATCGCGCTCACGGGCACGCCAGCCGAGCCGGCCAAGGTGGGCATTTCGGTTGCCGACATCGCGAGCGGGCTGTATGCGTTCAGCAGCGTGCTGGCGGCGCTGATTCAACGCCAGGTCACCGGCGCGGGTGCCGAGATCCAGATCTCGATGCTCGAGTCGCTGGTGGAGTGGCTAATGCCAGCGGCCTACGTTGCCGAGTACACCGGCCACCCACCGGCCCGAGCCGGCGCGCGGCACAGTTTCATCGTTCCGTACGGGGGCTACGCGGTCGGCGACGGCGCCCAGGTGAATCTCGCGGTCCAGAATGACGGGCAGTGGCGGCGGCTGTGCGCGATCGTGCTCCGGCAACCCGCGTTGGCCGACGATCCGCGATTTGCGTCCAACGAACTGCGCCTGGCCAACCGTGACGAGTTGGAACCGCTGCTCGAGTCGCTCCTGGCCGGCGACACCCGCGCGTCCGTCGAGGCTCGGCTCACCCAGGCCGACGTCCCGTTTGGCACGGTCAACGACGTCCAGGGCGTGCTGCGGCACCCGCAGCTCGAAGCCCGCGCACGCTGGTTCGATATTCCGAGCGCCGTTGGCCCGCTGCGCGCGCTGCATCACCCGATGAACATTCAGGGCCTCGCACGGCCCGCGGGCAGCGTGCCCGCGCTCGGCGAGCACACCGCCGAAGTCCTCGCCGAGCTCGGACTTTAGCCTGCCTGCAACGACTCTCGCGAGAGCAGCCAGTCGTGCGCGACGGGCCCGTGGCCGCCGCCGAGCGGTGGCGCGTGGCGAATGGCCTCGGTCACATACCGCTTCCCAGCGCCGACCGCGTCCAGCAGGTCCATCCCGCGGGCGAGACCGGCGGCGATGGCGGCCGACAGCGTACAGCCCGTACCGTGCGTATTGGGGGTGTCAATACGCTCGGCCGCGAACGTATGAAACGTGTGGCCATCGAACAGCAGATCGATGGCGTCGCCCTGGCGGTGGCCACCCTTCATGATCACGTTCCGAGCGCCCATACCGACGATCTCGCGAGCCGCCTGGCGGATCTCGGCATCAGTCGTCAGCTGTCGGCCAACCAGCACTTCGGCCTCGGGAAGATTCGGCGTGAGCACGAGCGCCAGGGGCAGAAGTTCGCGGATGATGGCCTGCACCGCGTCCGCTTTCAGCAGACGGTCGCCACTGGTCGCCACCATGACTGGATCGACTACCAGGCGCTCGATTCGCCAGTGCCGAATCCGCTCGGCGACGGTTACAACGATCGCTGCGCTCGAGAGCATGCCGGTCTTGGCCGCGTCGACGCCGATGTCCTCGAATACGGCATCGATCTGATCGGCGACGATCGCCGTTGGGATCTCGTGGACAGATCGAACGCCGAGTGTGTTCTGCGCGGTGACCACGGTAACTGCGCTGGTGCCGAACACCCCGAGGGCCAGAAATGTCTTGAGATCGGCCTGGATACCCGCGCCCCCGCCGGAGTCCGAGCCGGCGATGGTCAGGGCCTTCGCCCAGGGTGCGCCGCGTTCTGACATGCTTCAGGCCTCCACGCCATACGCGGCGTCGAAGAACGCCACCTCGAGCGCCATCGCGCGACGATACACCGCCCGCGCGCTCGAGCTATCGACCGCGTAGCGATCGAGGAGCCCTTCGAGCCTGGCCGTCAGGGCCTCGAATTCGGGTGCGGCATACGTGCGCACCCACGCCGCGTACGGGTTTTGCTCGCTCGCGGCGCCCGCGGTGGCGAGCGAGCAGCCAAGAAAGGCGTACAGCCGCATGCACGGGGTCAGGGCCGCGCAGGTATCCCCGACGCCCGCGAGCGCCGCGGTGGACAACAGGAAATCGGTGTACCCGAGCGTCGCCGCGGTCGGGGCCGCGTCGCCAACGTGGAGCCCCCAACGCGCCGCGTAGGACGCGTGCAGCCCCAGCTCGTCCAGGGCGCCGGCCAGCAAGTCGAAGAAGTCGCGCAGCCCGCGGCGGTCGGGGCAACGCGCCAGCGCGAGCGCGTACGCTCGCGCGAACGCTTCGAGAAAGAAGGCGTCCTGCAGGATATAGCCCTGGAACGTGGCTCGCGGCAGTGTCCCGTCGGCCAGTCCGCGGACAAAGCGATGCTCGAGCGCCGCTGCCGCGAGGTCGGCGTTCTCGGCCCACAACTCTGCTGCCACGGGTCGTCGGTCCGGCACGGCCCCGAGTCTAACTGCCTGCTACAATCGCCGCCTAAATTGAATAGGTCGTGCCCGCGGGGGAGCGAGTAGCTGAGAGGCGGGATCAAGCCCACCAACTCTTAGAACCTGATCTCGTTAGAACGAGCGTAGGGAAGCGGGACAAGCACCAGGTCCAGTACCCGGCTGGCCTGGTGGTGGTCGATACGCTCCTCCGTTTCTGGTCGCGGCCAAGCTGGCGCACCACAAGGAGGTGTACATGGCTACGACACAGGGTTCGCTGCGAACGACCGGTCTGGACTGGCAGTGGCGCACGCGAGATTTCATCGTTTCCGCGGCACTGGCCGTGCCGTTAGGCCTGGTCTGGAGCTTCGCCTACGGGTTCGTCTGGCTAACGGCCCGCGGGATCCAGCCTCTGCTAGGCGACGTCTTCGACGGCTTCTACATCGTTGGCGGCGTGCTCGTCGGGTATGTCATCCGGCGACCGGGCGCGGCGCTTTTGGGCGAGTTGCTGGCGGCTGCAATCGAGATTCCGTTCACCGGTTTTGGAGCGGTGGTTTTGTGGCTCGGGCTGGTTCAGGGACTTGGTGTTGAGATTGTCTTCCTGGCTACCCGCTACCGTCGCTTCGATCTCCCCATCATGCTGTTGGCGGGTGCCATCGGCGCGCTGGTGGCAGTTGTCGGGTACAGCTATCCAGCCGAGGGTTGGTTGGGTCTGGCCGCGGGCGTCCAGATCGTGCGACTCGTCTTGAAGCTGGTGGGCGGAGCGATTCTGGCGGGCCTGGTCGGCAAGCTGATTGGTGATGCGCTGGTCCAGACCGGTGTGCTGAATAACTTCCCGATTGGGCGAGGTCGCGAGATCTGAACGCCGGCGCGATCGAGGTCGAAAACCTCACGTTCCGGTATTCAGGGCGCAAAGAGCCCGCCCTGCGCTGTGTGAGCTTCAGCGTCCCGTGCGGCGGGTCGCTGCTGGTGCTCGGCCCCAGCGGGTGTGGCAAGAGCACGCTTGGTTTGTGTCTGAACGGCGCCATTCCGCACTGTATCGAGGGCGACCTGGCTGGCCGTGTGCGCATCGATGGTCGCGACACGCGCGCAGGGTCGATGGCGGAGATGGCGCAGCGGGTCGGGGTCGTCTTCCAGGATCCCGAGGCGCAGTTCTGCATGCTCACGCTCGAGGAGGAAGTCGCGTTCGGTCTCGAGAACCTGGCCGTTCCGCGCGCGGAGATGGACCGCCGCATCGACGAAGCGCTGGCCTGGGTCGGACTGAAAGATCGTCGCCGCGATCAGATTGAGCGACTCTCGGGTGGTCAGAAGCAGCGTCTGGCGGTGGCTTGCGTGCTCGCGCAGCGCCCGCGGGTGCTGGTCTTTGACGAGCCCACCGCGCAGCTCGATCCAGAGGGCGTCGCCGAAGTAGTTACGCTCCTCGAACAACTCCGCACCCAGGCGCGCCACACCCTGGTCATCGTCGAGCACCGGCTGGACGACGTGATGCCGCTCGTCGACGAAGTCCTGGTTCTGGATCAGACCGGGGAGATGGTTGCCCTTGGCCCGCCCCGCCAGATCTTGCACGACCGGGGCGAATGGCTGTCTTCGGCAGGGGTGTGGGTGCCGCAAGTCTCAGAACTGGCGACGAGCCTGGCTGCGGCCGGGCTGCGTCTCGACCCATTTCCCCTGACCGTGGCCGAGGCCGTCATCGCATTGCGTCCCCACATCGAGCAGCTCGAGGTGCCGCCCGCTCAGTGTCCCGCCGACGCACTTGCAGCGCGACGCGACGGAGAGCCTTTCCTGAGGGTGAGTGACCTTTCGTTTCGCTATCCAAACGCCGCCCGACAAACGCTCACCGAGGTGTCCGTGACCCACGCGTCAGGCGAGTTCGCGGCGATCGTCGGCGGCAACGGGGCGGGCAAGAGCACGCTCGCCAGGCACATGGTGCGCATTCTCCGACCACCGCCCGGACGGGTGCACTTGCAGGGCGCTGATTTGACCGACCTGAACGCGGCCCAGGCCGCTCGCCAGATCGGCTACGTTTTCCAGTATCCCGAGCACCAGTTCGTGGGACGTTCGGTTGTCGACGATGTGGCGTTTGGACTGATTCGCAGCGGTGCAACCGAATCCGCGGCGCACCAGACCGCGCTGGTGATGCTGGAAGAGTTCGGCCTGGCCAGGCTCGCGCGAGCGCACCCGTTTTCGCTCAGCCACGGCGAGCAGCGACGTCTGAGCGTGGCGGCGATGCTTGCGCTTGGCCAGCCCGGCCTGATTCTGGACGAGCCGACATTTGGACAGGATCGACGCAACGTCCAGCTGGTGCTCGCCAAACTCGCTGCCCTCGCCCGCGGCGGGCGCGCGATCGTGGCCATAACTCACGACATGCGGCTGGTCGCCGAGCACGCCGACCGCGCCGTCGCTATGTCGGACGGTCGGATCATCTTCGACGGCCCACCACTGGACCTGTTTTCGGACGCTGCCGTGCTCCAGCAGGCGCGACTCAGACCGCCGCCGCTCGCCGAGGTCGGACAGCGCCTGGGGCCGACGCGGCGTTGGCTGCGGATTGGGGAAGTCCTGGAGGCCCTGCGGCCCGCCGCCCACCGCGTTGGTCGGGTGGCATCGTGAGGGCATTCGTCTGGTACGCGGAAGATTCGTTTCTCCATCGCCTCAATCCACTGACCAAGCTGGCGGCATGCCTGCTGGCGGCGATCGTGGTGTCGACCGCCGGAGAGCCGGTGACACCGGCGATCGTCATCCTGCTCGCCCTGGCGTCAACCCGTGGGCTGGGCAAGGTGCCCGTGTCGATGCTGTGTCGGACACTCGCCTTTGGACTGCTGGCAAGCCTGGGTGTGTTCTGGACGTATACGGTCTTCTACGGCGGCAGTGGCGAGCCCTGGCTCTACGGCGCCACGATGGCTGCTCGGCTCCTGGCCATCCTGTCCAGCTCAGCCATGTTCGTGCTCACGACCGACCCTTCCCAATTTGTCCGCTCGCTCATTCATCAGGCTCGAGTTTCGCCGCGTATCGCCTACAGCCTGTTCGCCGCGTACCGCTTTGTCCCACTCTTGCAAGTCGAGTTCGAGACTATCCGCGCGGCGCACCAGATGCGGGGGGGAGTCGGCGGCGGCGGGCCTTTCGGCCAGATTCGAGAGATTGTTGGCTACGCGATTCCACTCCTCGCGTCGGCGGTGCGTAAAGGCGAGCGCGTCGCACTGGCGATGGAATCGCGCGGCTTCGGGGCGCTGTCTGCCCAGCAGCGCACCTACTTCCGTGTCACGACTATCAACCAGGCCGATCTGTGGTTCGGCGTGGGGTGCTTGCTCGCAGCCGCCACACTGATCGCGCTGAGACGCATTCAATAAAGCGGAGGTTCACACGCCGATGGCGATCGTCACCCGCATCGCGCACTCTGCCCGGCTCCTCGAGCTGGCGCAGCCGGTCTGGCAGGCCATTCTGGCCCACCCCTTTCTACGTGACCTGCGCGACGGCACGTTGCCGATCGACACGTTTCGCTTCTATCTCGAGCAGGACTGGCTCTATATCCAGGAGCGCATCGGTGAGTGGGCGATCGTGGCCGGGCGCTGTCCCGATCCCGCGATACGGCGCGAGCTGGCGCTCCTGATCGACCAGGTGGCGCGCCTGGAGCCGGCGGCGTTCCATCTCAAACACGCCCCCGCGCTGGGCCTCGACCTCGAGCACGTTACCTGGGAGATGAACGCGGCCAATTGGGCCTACACCACACACGAGCTGGCCACCGCGTATGCCGGAAGTACCGCTGAAGGACTGGCGGCGCTGCTGCCCTGCCCGCTGGTCTATCAGTTTGTCGGCGAGCACCTGATCAAAGGACCGCCGCCGACCAACCCGATCTACGCGGACTGGATCAGGTTTTACGGCTCGGGGCTCGGTGACCCGCGACGGGAAACGCTGCTCGGGCTCTATGACCGGTTGGCGGAGTCCGCCGACGCAGCGACGCGCGCTCGCTGCGAGCGGAATTTTCTGATCAGCAGCCGTTACGAATGGCAGTTCTGGGACGCCGCCTACCGCCTCGAAACCTGGCCCGCGTAACTCCGCCCCGGAACGCTCACACCGGACTCTGCCCGAGCACCTCGCCCAGGCGTGCCACCAGGCGCAGGTCGCCCTCGATCTGCAACCTACCAGTCATCGCCAACGCCGCGGCGGTCTGCTGGCCGGCGGCCATGCGCGCGAACGTCGCCGCGGGCATGCGCATCGTGGCCGCGGCATGTGGGTCAACGCCTGGCCGTGCCTCCAGCGTACCGTCATGCAGACGTACTACCCAGCCGCGCGTCCCCGAGCGGGCGCTCAACTGGTACTGGATGCTGCCTTGCAAGCTGGCGCTCGCGCCGCTCGCCCGGTACGCGCGCCGCATGCCACGGAAGATCAGCCCCTGGCCAGGCGCTGAACCAAAGACCAGCTCGAGTTGCGCCTCACTCCGGCCGTTCACTAGCCAACGGAAGATTGTCTGGCTGAAGGGCGCCGCGGGGGTGGCTGCTGACACGCCGTTGCCAGGCTGTGGCGAAGGCCCTGGCCGAGTGCCCCAACGACGCCGAAACGAGCGTGCCGACTCCGAGCCGCGGCCGTCACTGGTTCTGTGTTGCCACTGCTCATGATCTGGCCAGATGGTGTACCCAGCCGGAGCTAGCGGCGCGGCGCGTCGACGCGCCAGCGCGCGCTCGATGGCTGGTGCGAGTCGTTGCCGCTTCTCGGCCTCATGCTCGGCGAGGCCCTCGGCAAACCGCGGTAGCACTTCCGACCCGAATAACTCGATCGACTCGCAGATATGGGCGTGCTGGTTGCGACCCGCCTGCGAGATGAAGATGACCTCGTCAACCCCAGCGCGCGCGTAGCGTTCGATCAGCTCCGTGACCTGCTTGGGGGTGCCAATGGCGCCGCGCAGCGAGCCCATCTGCTCCTGCAGCAGCCGCACCGGGAGCGGCGCGTCGCTCGCGCGAATCAACTCGCGGGCGAAACCGCGCTTGACGCGATCGCGTTGGAACTCCTCCCAGACGTTGGTCCGACCCGGCTGATGCTCTCCAAAGATGTAGTAATGCGCCAGCGAAAACCCGAAGAAGTGCGCCCCGTCGATACCCCGATCGATCGCCGTCTGCTCATCCGCGTGGCACATGAGCGGGACCACCACGGCCACGTTCGGATTGACCGCCAGACCGGCTGGCACGCACTGGTCGGATTGAATGATCGCGTAGTACTCGTCGACCCACGTTCTGGCCTCCTCGGGTTCGACAAACGAAAACGACAGCGCACCCAGGCCGTTGCGCGCGGCGGCCAGGATGGTGTCACGGCGACTGCAGGCGACCCAGAGCGGCGGGTGCGGCTTCTGTTTCGGCTTCGGCACCAGGTTGCGCGGGGGCACGGACAGAAATCGACCCTGGTGGCCAGCGAACGGCTCCTCCGTCAGCAGCCGCGTCGTGACCTCGAGCGCCTCTTGCCATTGGGCTCGCTTCGACTCGCGCTCGACGCCGAATCCGCCGAGCTCGGCCTGCGAGCTGGACTCACCGGTGCCGAACTCCACGCGCCCACCGGAGATCAGGTCGAGCGTGGCAATGCGTTCCGCTACCCGGGCAGGATGGTTGTAGTTCGGCGGCAGCTGGACGATCCCGTGGCCCAGGCGGATGCGCCGGGTGCGCTGGCTGGCGGCCGCGAGGAACACTTCGGGCGCCGAGCTATGGCTGTATTCTTCGAGAAAGTGGTGCTCCACTTCCCACACGCTGTGGAAGCCGAGCCGGTCCGCGAGCTCGACCTGCTCAAGGGCATCGTTGAGCAGCTTTTCCTCATCGCCCGGTCCGTGTGGCCGCGGCAATTGATGCTCGTAAAACAGACCGAATCTCATGTCGCGCTCCCAGTTTCCAGCGGTCGTGCCAAAAACCTCACCAGAAACAACACCGTTGGCCGCCGCGGGATGGCAGCGTACTCAGGAAAGCACTACCAGGGTTCGTGAACCGTCGGAGCTACTCGCGTCGTGGCGGGAGCGTACTCGATAAGCTCCGTTACCGGCCGATTGGGCTTTGCTCAGCCGCGCGGATGTAGCGCGCAACGTCCTGGTCGAGCATCAGGCGTTGCTGGGCCAGGTCATTCGCGGCGGCGGTGACGGCGTTGACATACGCGTCGTGGGTTGGATAGCGCTCTTCGAGCGACAGCCGCGGGTCCCCCGAGGCAAGGCGTTCGGCGCGCGTCCTGGCGAACTCGATGACCTGGCCGCTGGCGTCGCAGCCATCGTTTGCGCCGGGCGGCACGGCGCGCAGGTTCCACCCGGAATACGTGGCGAGCGGCGCCGCGACTTCTGGCAGTCGAATACCCGCGATGTCGTTGCCGTCGGCATCGGTTTTCGGCACCAGCGCGGGATACGGCGTGCCGAGAAGCGTCGGCGGCACGATCGAGAGTATGCCCCGGTCGAACTGCAGCCCGAAGTCGAACAGATCGCCGGTGTGAATGCGACCGTTGTAGATCACGCCGGGAATCGCGGGAAAGCCGACGGACTCCTGCGGCAACGGCGGCACCAGCGTGCCGTCGGCGCGGCGCGGCATGCGACTCGTCGGGGGCTCGGTACCGGACGTCACCCACTGGTCAAGGTCGACCATGAGCGCACGGAGCGCCGCGTTGGCCACCAGCGGATTCCGATTCTGTTGGCAGATGCCGGGCCCCGAAGCCGGCACGCCCCCGCCGTGCGGTAGGCTTGACATAAGAAAGTAGCGGACTCCGGCCGGATCGGCCAGGTCGTTGCCGTCACCGTCAAGCTGGAACACGGACATCGCCTTGGCCCAGTACTCGTTCTCAGAATTGACTTCGAAAATGTTGGGGCAGGTGTTCGTGTCAGTGCAGCGACGCAGTCGGCCATCCGTTTTGCCGGTGACCGGATCGGTCATCGTCTGGTTGGCGAACGGGAACTGAAACTCGGGATACCAGCGGGCGATGTGCTGGCGATGCGTTCGGCCCGGCTGGGCGAAGCGATAGTTCATGAAGATCCCATCGCCGCCGCCGATCCAATTCAGCACCCCATCGAACACGCGCACGCCCGCCGGATCCTGGTTGAAGCCCAGCCACAGATAGTCGTGCATCGTTCGGCACGGCTGCGAGACGCAGAACGAGTAGACGAACTGCACGTCGCCGGCGAGTGGATTTGGCGTGCCCCGATCGTCGAGGGTGCCGCGGTGCAAGAACGTCGCGAGGTCGCGGATGGCCGCGAAGCCGATCCCGGTGACCAGCGGATCGGTCGCGGTATACGTGAATTCGTACAACCGGCCGGGCTGGAACGGCGTGCCTTCGGGGGTGAGCCGGATAGCCCGCAGTGTCTCGTCCGTATAGTCCCAACTTGCCGCCGGCACCGGCGTCGGCGGGTCCTCGTAGCGCACGCGCACGGTCAGGTTCGGTGCGGACTTGTCGGGTGAGGCCGCCGCGTAGGTCAACGGCACTGTCATCGTCGTGGTGTCGTCGACGACCAACTCCTCGAGGGCCGGACCCGTAATGGACGAGCCGTCCGGGTTCTTCGCCACCGGCACGGTGATGGTGAGCCGGCCGGCGCCGGGTGGCGCCGTCGCATCCCAGCCGCCCAGGACGATCGTGTACCCCTGCTCCATCAGGTAGCCGTTGCCGGCGTCGCCCAGGGAGGTCGGATCGTTGCCGCCCGTCGTCGCGTCGTTCAGCTGGCCGAAGGACAGGTTGTTGCCGCGGTTATTGATCTCGAAGAAGAGCCGGTGGTTGCCCCTGGACAGATCAACGGGCTTCAGAATGTAGACGTCGGCGACGTACTCGACCATGCCGCCGGCGTTCCTGGGAGCCAGGTTGAGATCGGTGATGATGGCGTTGCGCGGATCGTTCGGGTCGACCTCGCCGTACGCGCGGCCGATCAGCTTCTCGTACTGTCCGACCGTGCCGAACGCGTGGCCGTCGAACGTGGGCGACTCGGTGCGCGTGATGTCGATGCGCGTGATGCCGCCCGCCGCCGGCGCCTGTGGCTGTGCCGCGTTGGCTATGGGCGGTAAGCCTGCCGTCACCGTGAGCAAAACACTGAGGACAGCACTTCGCAACACTTCGAAAAACCTCCCGGACAAGTCCCCTGGCCGATTGAATGAGTACCCCGCTCCTCGCGAGTCGTCAAGCGCAGCGGGACGTCAAGCGCATTGCTACGGCAGCCTCGTTCCGAACTTCGTATCTGGAGGAAGCGAGCGCAGCGATGCGGGCTGCTTGCAACGCAGCGGAGCACGGGGCTTTGCTATTGTCGACGCGGCAGACTGACGCGAAAGGAGGTGGTCGCGATGGCCGACGTTCCCAGGCTCACGAGCCTCAGCCACGGCGCGGGTTGAGCCTGCAAGCTCAGCAAAACTGAGCTGGCGCAGGTGCTGCGCCACCTACCTCCGGTCCTCGACGCGAATGCACTGGTCGGCGCCGCGCTGGCGGACGATGCGGCGGTCTATCAGATCAGTCCGGACGTGGCGCTGGTCGCCACGGTCGACTACATCACGCCCGTTGTCGACGACCCCTTCACCTGGGGCGGGATCGCCGCGGCCAACGCGCTAAGCGATGTCTACGCCATGGGTGCGCGGCCGCTGTTTGCCCTCAATGTCGTCAACTTTCCACGCGATACGCTGCCGCTGGAGATCCTGGAGCGCGTCATCCAGGGTGGGGCGGCCAAAGTTGCGGAGGCAGGCGTGGCCATCCTGGGCGGGCACAGCGTCGACGATCCTGAGCCCAAGTTCGGGCTGGTGGCACTCGGCACGGTGCATCCGTCGGGCGTCGTGCGCAACGTGGGGGCGCGTCCGGGTGACGCGCTCCTGCTGACCAAGCCATTGGGCATGGGCGTCCTGACCACGGCGATCAAGCGCGGCCTGGCTTCGGAGGTAACGATTGGCCGCGCGGTGGAAGTCATGTCGACCTTGAATCGGGCTGCCGGTGAGGCCATGGTCGCCAGTGGCGCGGTCCACGCCGCGACCGACGTCACGGGCTTCGGCCTGCTCGGACACGTGTCCGAAATGCTCGGCGGGGGCACCGTGGGCGTACGCGTTCGGGCCGAGTCGGTCCCCGTTC
Organism: Chloroflexota bacterium; assembly: GCA_035309865.1. Classification (GTDB taxonomy): domain Bacteria; phylum Chloroflexota; class UBA6077; order UBA6077; family CF-72; genus CF-72. The sequence goes on along the minus strand of DATGER010000013.1, from coordinate 16,520 downwards.
TGGACGAAGTCTGGGACTTCGTCCGCCGGGATGTCGTGCCGGGCGGCACCCGCCGCAACCTGGCATCGGTAGAGAGCCTCTCCCACCTCGAGTGGTCTGAGCGCCTGGACGAGTCCCAGCGCCTGGTGCTGGCAGATGCCCAGACCTCCGGCGGCCTGCTCATGGCCGTCGACCCCGCCGGCCTCGAAGCCCTGCTAGCCGACCTCCACGCCCGAGGCGTCCCCGTTGCAGCCCACATAGGCGAGTTCACCGAGCGGGTTGGGCTCATCGAAGTGCTCTGAGGCCAGCAGGACGCAGAATTCCTGGAACCCGCCGCTGCGCGGCTCCCTAGGGTTCCCAGAGGGAAAGATATGAAATTCCTCGCAAGGGAGCGAGCGAAGCGAAGCGGGCTGCGTTCACGTCGCGAGCGCAGGCGTACTGCTAACGACGGCGCGAAGCCGTACAATAGTGGGCGTGGTGACGAGGTCGGAGCCGATCGCGCTGGGGCTCGCGGTAGACCGCGCGGCTGGGCGCCGCTACCCACTCGGCCAACAGGTTGTCGACGAGCTGCGGCGGCGGGTGCAGGCCGGCTCGCTCGGGCCCGGCGAGCGCTTGCCGCCCGTACGGAGCCTGGCTACCCTGCTGGGCGTCACGCCCGAAACCGTCGCCGGGGCCTACAAACGCCTCGTCGACGAGGGCTACCTGCGGGGTGAAATCGGCCGCGGTACGTTCGTCGCCGCCCCGCCGCTGCACGCCGAAGAAGACCCGCTCGCACCGTTCGAGGCCGGCGGCGCGCTGCCGCCCTTCGCCAGCCCGGGCGCCGTCCCCGGACCGCCCGCGCAGCGCGACTTGCTGCGACTGGCAAGTCAACCCGGCCTGGTTTCGTTCGCGGCGAGTGTCGCCGCGCTCGAGCTCGCGCCCGTCGAAGCTTTGCAGCGGGCGCTGTCCGACGCCCTGACCCAGGAAGGCGCCGGCGCCCTCCAGGTTGGCGCGACCCAGGGCTTTCCACCGCTGCGCGCCGCGATCGCGCAGTTGCTTGAACAGCGTGGCCTGGCGGTCGACCCGTCCGCGGTGTGCGTCACGAGTGGCTGCCAGCAGGGCATCGATCTGGCCGCCAAGGTCTTCGTCGGCGCCGGCGACGCGGTCCTCGTCGAACAGCCCAGCTTTCTGGGCGCGCTGGAGGCCTTTCGTGCGCGTGGCGCGCGCGTCATCGGCGTGCCGATCGAGGGGGACGGCCTGCGCGTCGAGGCGCTGCCAGCGCTGATCCAGCGCCACCATCCCAAGCTGCTGTACTGCATGCCCACCTACCAGAACCCAACCGGGCGAAGTCTCAGCGCTGAAAAACGCCGGGCATTGCTGCGCATCGCCGCAACGTACGACCTGCCGATCGTCGAGGACGATTCGGCCGGCTTCATTCACTTGCAGGGCCAGGCGGCGCCCGCGTCCTTGAAGGCCGAAGACCACGCCGGCTACGTCATCCACCTCGGGACGTTCTCGAAGCTGATCGCGGCCGGCCTCAGGCTGGGCTGGCTGGTCGCCGACCCGCCCGTGTTCGAAAAGCTGGTAGCGGCCAAGTACGCGTCTGACCTGTCGTCAGACTCGCTCGTGCAGCGCGCGGTGTACCGGTTGCTCGCCGACGGCACGCTCCAGGCGCATTTAGTCCGCGCACGGGATGTCTATCGCGAGCGGCGCGACGTGCTCGTCGATGCGCTCCGGAAGCCGCGCGCGCTCCCGCCGGGAGCCAGCTTCGAGCCACCCGAAGGCGGCTTTAATCTCTGGCTCGACTTGCCGCGCGGCGGCTTGACCTCAACCGAGCTCTTTCTGGAGGCCGTCCGACGTGGGGTAGCGTTCGTGCCGGGGCCGTTCTTCTTCAGCGCCGGCGGTGGTGGGCCAGCTTCGGCGGCCGCGCTGTATGGCCTGCGGCTGAGCTATTCGGCACTGCCGCCGCCGGCCCTCGAGCGCGGGGTCCGGCTCTTGACCGAAGCCTGGCGCGGCATCATGGGCTCGAGCCGACCGGCCGACTCCGTCGTTTACTGAAACGCCGGTGCCCCGCCCGGGGCTTTGGTGCCGCTGAGCAAGGGCCCGCCCTGGCTGTCGACCAGTGTCAGCGAAAGCGTGGCGTTCGGGTAGTACTGGGCCACCAGCACCAGCGCCGCACTGGCCGTTGCCTGGCGTGTGGCCGAGTCCATCTGGGCCAGCGTACTGTGCGTATCGGTGCCCGTGATGGCGAGCGCGGTCACCGCGCTGTTGGCTACGCTGACTGGCGTCGGGTTGAGGTCGATCGTTGCGCCCGCCAGCACCAACTGCAGTTGGGCACTGATCGCCTGCGGGTCAGACAACACGGCCGCGACCTGAGTCGCGCCGGCCTGCGCGGTCGCCTGGATGCCAGGCAGGCTCGTCTGCAGGCCGGGTAGGGCCGTCTGGGCGACGTTCACCGCGGTCTGCGCGACCACGACCGCCGTCTGCGCACTCCCGACCGAGGCACCTGCATCGCACCCGCTGCCGAGCGCCAGCACTCCCAGGACCATGAGTCCGGCGACCATCGGGTGGGCCGCGCGTTGACGTCGTTCGTTCACGCCTCTGATAATCGCGCACGGAAGCGCACGACTACCGAAACATGCAGCTCATTGCCAATCAGCAGCTCGTCAAGAACCGGGTGCGTCTCGGGTTGGGCTTCCACATCGCCGCGTTGGCGGTCTTTGCCCTCGGGCTGGCGCTCTCGGTCCAGATCGACGCGACGCGCGAGTTGCCGCTCGCTTCATGGGCGGCGATCCTCTTCGGCCTGGTGTTGTACTCACTGGGCCAGACCCAGCTGCGGCGCTGGGGTCCGCGCAATCGCCAGGAGGAGCAGCTTGGCCAGGCCATTCGAAGCCTCGACGATCGCTACAAGCTTTACGCGTTCCTGGCCTCGGCCTTGCCCGATTACATCCTGATCAGCCCCGCGGGCGCCCACATCCTGATCGTTCGCCAGGAAGCCAACCAGATCGCGTGCGTCCGCGATCAGTGGAACAAGGGCTCAGGCGCGGGCCCCGCCGGGCGCCTCATGTCGCTCTTTGGTCCGACGCTCGGCAATCCGTCCGCCGACGCGGCCAAACAGCTGGTGAAGCTGCGCGCGCTCCTGGCTGAGCGCGGCATGCAGGATGTGCCCACGTCAGCGCTGATCGTGTTCACCAACCCCAAGGTGCAGCTTCGTGTCGAGGGCTGCAGCGCGACTGTGACACGCGTCAAGGAGCTGAAGGATGTCCTGCGCCGCATGGCTGGCAAAGGTCAAAACGTCGCTCTTTCGTCCGCACGCATTCGCGAGGTCCAGAAGATCTTCGACGAGCGCATGCAGGCAGCGCGCAGCTGGCGTTAAAGAAGCTCCACTGGCTGCCTTCTGGTGCAGGTTTGGCGGGGACTCTTCATCTGGTGCAGCACGCTTGGGCTGGCCGCCTGGGTGCTGTTCGACCCGATTGCCGCCGCCGCGGACCCTCCCGAGACAATGTTGCTCGTCACCCTTCAGACGGGCGCGAACCAGGCTTCGGCCGAACTGCTGATCCAGTCGGCCGGCGCCAGAATCGTCGACCGGCTGCAGCCAATCGCGGTGTACCGGGTCGCCGCGGCCCCGGGCGCGGCTGAGCAAGTCATTGGCGCGTTGCGCGCGCGCCCCGACGTCATCCGTGCCGCGGACTACGATGGCGAGCAGGTCACCCAGGTCATCCCCAACGACGCGCTCTATCACACGTTCCAGTGGAACCTGCGGCGCATCGGGATGGAGCAGGCGTGGGATCTGCGGCCGAGCGCCGCCGACGTCATCGTCGCCGTCCTGGATACCGGGGTCGACCTGACCCATCCTGACCTGCGGGCGAATCTGATGCTCGATCAGGGCTACGACTTCCTTGACGACGTGCCGAGCCCTCAGGACGACGAGTCACACGGGACTGCGGTCGCGGGCATCATCGGCGCCATCGGCAACAACCGCGAGGGTGTGACCGGCATCGCCTGGCACGTCAAGCTGTTGCCGATCAAGGCGCTCAACTCGCAAGGTCGCGGCCCCGACAGCGCCATGGTCAAGGCGATCCTGTACGCCGCCGACGCGGGCGCCCGAATCATCAACATCAGCTCGACGGGCACCCGCTACTCGGCGGCGCTCGAGACCGCCGTCCAGTACGCCCAGGGCAAAGGCGCGCTGGTCGTCGCCGCCGCGGGGAATACCGGCGACAACGACAACGCCGTCAACTACCCGGCGGCATTCGACGGCGTCCTGGCCGTCGGCGCGATCGACGACAAGGATCAGCTGGCGTCTTTTTCGCAGCGCCAGTCGTACGTGGCCCTCGTGGCGCCGGGTGTGGACGTGCCGAGCACCGCCTGGGCCGGAGCAGGGCGCGGCCCGTACGCGAGCCAGTCTGGCACCTCAATCGCCGCGCCCCACGTCTCAGGCGCGGCGGCGATTCTGTGGGAGTTACGGCCCGACCTGTCCGCGAGCGATATCGCGATGGCGCTGCGCGCGCATGCCGACAAGGTTGCCAGCGCTGACCCGGGCTACGGGTCGGGCATTCTCAACGTCGCCCACGCCGTCGCGAGCTTGCGACTCGGCGTGCCGCCGCGCACACCCGACACCGTCGCCGCCGACCCAGGCCGCCCGGCGACGGCCGACGTCCCCCCTGCGCCACCCCTGCCAAACGAGTCGCGGCGCTGGTATTTCGCCGAGGGCAGCACCCGGCCGCCATTTGATGTTTCTTTCGCGCTGCAAAATCCCAATCCTCAAGCCACGACCGCGCACTTTCTGTTTGTGACTCCCGAGGGCAAACAAATGCCCTTCGACATGCGCCTCGATCCCAACTCGCGGATGACGCTGAAGGCCAACGATGTGATTCCGAATGCCGAGTTTGCGACGATCGTCAACACCGACGTGCCGGTCTATGTCGAGCGATCCATGTACTTCGGCCACGATGGCCACTCTGCCCCTGGCGCGCGCGCCACTTCGAAAGTCTGGTACCTGGCCGAGGGCTCGACCGTGACCCCATTCGAGACCTGGATTCTGCTCTTGAATCCCAACCCGGTGCCCACGATTGTGCAGATGCGCTTCATGCGCGAAGACGGCTCGGTCGTCGACCACTCCGAGCTCGTGCCCGCGATGGGTCGCAAGTCGGTGTACGTGAATGCCCTGTTCACGACATCGGGGTTCGCGACACAGGTCACGGCGGATCAACCGATCGTGGTCGAACGGGCCATGTACTTCGACAATGGCCAGGGGGGACACGACACGATCGCCACCGCGGTGCCTGGCAAAACCTGGTACCTGGCCGCGGGCGGCAGTAGCGGCGGATTCGACACCTGGCTGCTGGTCGAGAACCCTGGGTCACTACCGGCAACGGTCAGCGTGTCGTTCATGACCGATGACGGGCGGGTCATTGGCCAGCCGCTGTTCGTCTTGCCGCACTCCAGGACGAGCCTCTATACGGACCCGCTCGTGCCCAACGCGGCGTACGGGATGCGGCTCGACTCCGATCAGCCGATCGTCGCCGAACGGGCGGTGTACTTCGACAGCGGGCGCTCCGGCTACGATGCGGCGGCCGTCCCCGCGGTGGCGACGGAGTGGTTTCTGCCGGAAGGCGCCACCAGCGGCTCGTTTGAAGAGCAGCTCGCCGTGCTCAACCCGCAGAATCAGGCGGTCAACGTGCAGGTCGAGTTCAAGCCGCAAGACGGCGATGCACCGGCACCGCAGCGCTTCAGCGTTGCCGCCACGTCGCGGCTGACGGTGGACGTGAACCCGAGCGTGCAGGATAGCAACGTCGCGCTCCATGTGACGTCGGATCGGCCGATCGCGGTCGAGCGGGTCTCGTACTTTGCGCGAGCGACTGGCCTGGGGGCGACCAGCTCGACCGGTCTGACGCGCTGATGGTCCTGGTCCATCCTCGGCCCCTGCTCGGCGAGTCGCCGATTGGTGGTCGGCCGTTCCTGGCCGTCAACATGGTCGCGACCGTTGATGGTCGCGCGGCCCTGAATGGCTCGGCGGTGGGCATCGGCTCCGCCCTCGACCATCGCCTGCTGTTCGAGCTGCGGGCAGAAGCCGACGTGGTGTTGCATGGCGCTGGCACGGTGCGCGCGGATCCGCTGTCGGCACGCGTCCCGCACGATCTGGTCGACCAGCGGCTGGCGCGCGGGCAGACGCCGCAACCGCTGGGCGCGATCATCACGCGCAGCGGGAATCTGCCCCGCCAGCACCCGTACTACGATTCGCTCGCGGTTATTTACGTAACGACGGACAGCACCGTACCGGTGGACGCGCCGCTGGTGGAGATACGTCGAGTCGCGAGTGTCGAAGCCGCCGTCCACGACCTCGGCCAACGTGGCGTCCGTCGCATCCTGTGCGAGGGCGGGCCGACGCTGAACGCCGCCCTGTTCGAAGCCGGCCTTGTCGACGACGTGTTCCTGACGATCGCCCCCAAGCTCGTTGGCGGCCTCGACCCCCTGACCATCGTCAAAGGCGGCGCCTTCGGCACCCTCCCGCTCACGCTCCGCTCGCTCGCTGAAATCAGTGGCGAGTTATTTCTGCACTACGCCGTCGGCCGATACGTGTCTCCGTGAGACCCCGTTCCAGGCTGCCCGCCTCGCCGGCGGCGGGAAGGGGCTGGATGCGTGCGCTGCCGTCGCTGGCCGCGTGGGAGCGAACCGCCTGGATTTGCGCGGCCACACAGTTCTTCACGCTGGTCGGCTTCGGCCTGGGACTGCCCTTCCTGCCCATGTACGTGCAGGCGCTCGGCGTCACGCAGCGCGCCGAGGTGGCGGTCTGGTCAGGCGTCCTGTCTGGCTCGGCGGCGCTGACGATGGCGGTCCTGGCGCCAATCTGGGGCGTGCTGTCCGACCGCTACGGCCGCAAGCCGATGCTGGTCCGGGCCATGCTCGGCGGCGCGGTCCTGGTCGGCGCGATGGGCTTCGTCGACAACGTCTGGCAGCTGCTGGGACTCCGGCTCCTGCAGGGCGCCGTCACCGGGTCACAGGCCGCCGCCGCCGCTCTGGTGGCCGCCGCGACGCCCGCCAACCACGCCGGCTACGCCCTGGGGCTGATCAGCACCGCCGTCCAGGTTGGCAACACTTTCGGTCCGGCGCTGGGCGCCGTCTCCGTCGATAGTCTCGGCTTTCGTGGGTCATTCGCCCTGGGCGGCCTGCTCTTGCTGATCGGCGCGTTGATGGCCATCTTCTGGGTCGACGAGCCGGTTCGGCAACCAGCCCGCGCCAGGCCCGCCGAGAGCATCTGGGCGCGCACGTTCGGACCGTTTGCCTGGCCGGGATTCAGGGTGCTCCTGCTGCTGCAGATGGGCACGTCATTCGTGTACTCGGCGGCGGTGAACCTGTTGCCGATCTATCTTCAGGACATGGACCGGCCGACCTGGCTGTCGGCCGAGCTCGCTTCAGGGCTGGCGATTACCGCCACGGCGATCACCGCCGCACTCGGCATGCCGTTTCTTGGTCCGTGGACGGATCGGCACGGCCCGCGCGGGCTCCTCATCGCGTCGCTGGTCGGCACCGGCGTGGTGCTCGCCATCCAGGCGCTGGTGCCGACCGTCGGCCTGTTCCTGGCGTTGCGCGCGGTGCTTGGCGTCTGGCTGGCCGGCACCACGGCGACCATGAGCGTGATTACCAAACTCGCCGCGCCGGCTGGTCGCGAAGGTGCGGCTTTCGGCGCGACCGGCTCGGCGGGTGGCCTCGGGTGGGGTCTCGGGCCGATCCTTGGCTCCGGGGTTGTGGCCCTCGGGGGCATCCCGGCGCTGTACCTCGTGTCGGCGGCGCTGATGCTTGGACTCGTCGTTGTCGCCGCGCGCTCCCGTTCATCGTCTATGATCCGAGTGATGTCCACGGCAGCGTTGCCGCGGCCATCTTCTCAACGATGAGGAGTGAAGAGGCCCTGTATGAAACGGGGACGATCCGCCATGTCTGATGGGATGGGTTCCGCGGCGCCGCCGGGCCGCGTCCGATCCGCCTTCAAGTCCGGCACTCCGGCGCGCGTTCACCGCAACCCCTTCGACGACGTCCTCGAACAGATCGAGCGTGCCGCCGACGTGCTGCATCCCGATGCTGACGCCCTCGCACCACTGCGCCATCCGAAGCGTCAGGTGATCGTGTCGGTGCCGGTGAAGATGGATGACGGCCACCTGAAGGTGTTCGAGGGCTACCGCGTGCTCTACGACAACTCGCGTGGCCCAGGGAAAGGTGGCATCCGCTACCACCCCGACGTCAACCTCGACGACTGCAAAGCTCTGGCCGCGTGGATGGCCTGGAAGTGCGCCATCGTCGACATCCCGTTTGGGGGCGCCAAGGGCGGCGTGGCGTGCGACCCGCTGAAGATGTCCGACGGTGAGCTCGAGCGCGTCACGCGCCGCTACATCTCGGAGATCTTCGACCTGATTGGCCCAACCGTCGACATTCCCGCGCCCGACGTCGGCACCAGCCCGCGTGTCATGGCCTGGGTCATGGACACGTTCTCGATGAAGAAGGGCTACGTCGAGCCAGGCGTGGTCACCGGCAAGCCGATCCCGCTGGGCGGCTCGTCCGGCCGTCTCGAGGCAACCGGCCGCGGCCTGCTGTTCGTGACCCGCGAGACGCTCAAGCGCGTTCACCGCGAACTGCCCGAGAGCACCGTGGCCATCCAGGGGTTCGGGAATGTCGGCTCGAACGCGGCGAGGCTGCTGCACGCGGCCGGGGCGCGCGTCGTGGCCGTCTCGGACGTGAGCGGGGCGATCTACGATACCCGCGGGTTAGACATCCCGCGGGTGCTGGCGTACTACCGCGAGACCGGGCAGGTCCGTGGCTTTCCGGGTACCAGGCTGCTCGACAACCAGGAATTGTTGCGCCTGCCAGTCGACGTGCTGCTGCCGGCAGCCATGGAAGGTCAGATCACGGCCGAGAACGCCAGTGAGATCCACGCGCGGATCATCGTCGAGGGCGCGAATGGTCCGACGACACCCCAGGCGGATGAGATCCTCATGCAGCGCGGCACGCTGGTGGTGCCAGACATCCTGGCGAACGCTGGCGGGGTCGTCGTCTCGTACTTCGAGTGGGTCCAGGATCGTTACGGGTACTTCTGGAAGGAAGCCGAGGTCATCGAACGCCTCGAGGAGAAGATGGTGGCCGCGTTCGATGCCGTCTGGAGCACCCGCGAACGGTTCGAGGTCGACGCGCGCACCGCGGCGTACATCCTGGCGGTCGATCGAATCATCGAGGCAAGAAACCTCCGCGGACTCTACGCATAGCATCGCGGCCGCAGGTGTGCGGATGCCGCTTATTCTCCTGGCCGCCTTCCTACGCTGGCCGATTGACGGAGTTCGGCCGGTACGGGGTGGCCGCGTCGTGCGCGGCCGAACTCCGCGGCTCTTCTGAACACCGCGCCGGCGGGCATTTCGCGGTGGCACGAACCTTGCATGGGACCGGCCACGCGAATGTCCCCACGCGGTCTGCCTCTGGAGGGCAATAATGGCGGTAAGCGTTCCGCGCCTCATTCAGGTCTTCAACGTCCAGTGCGTGATGTGTGGACGTGCCGCGGGCCAACTCATGAATGGCACGTTCGTGCCAAACCAGCGGGTGAGTACACCCGTCCCCGGGAAAAACGGCTCGCGGTGTGGCGAGTGCGGCGGAAACCTGTACCTGGAACCTGACGAATCGGTCACGCAGTTCATGGCCAGCCAGATCGCCGCGCAACGTACGGCGGCCCAACAGCAAGCCCAGTCGAGCGGCGAGTCGCTCAGGGCGGCGTAGCGCTCGCGTCGCCAGGAAACGGCAGGCGGCGGCCCGCCGATAAAGATCGCCAGAGTGGCAGGAGCTCGCCCGCGAGCAGGGCTTCCCGCGCGTCGTCGGACTGCTCGCTGGCGACCAGCCGCGCCTCGAATTCCGCTGGCGTGCACGTATCGTCACACCAGGTCTTCAGGGTCTCCATCTTGAGCCGCAGCGGGTGTCTCACCCCGTGGCCCGTGGCACGCGACCACTGGCGCTCGTACTCGTGCATCACGGCCCGACAGAACACCCGCGGGTCCTGCATGCGGTTAGTCTATCTGGGTGCCGCGGACCAGAGCAGGGGTGGCGCTCGTCTTCGCCGCGGCGCCGCTCGCCGCGACCGCGCGCATGACGGCCCGCCTCGCTGAGTTCGATTGGCCGTACGTTGTGGCCGCCGACGGTGGCGCTGCGAGCGCGCTGGCGTTCGGCTTTCAGCCCGACGTCGTGGTCGGGGACCTGGACTCGATCGACGCGCGCGTACTGGCCGAGCTACGCCGGCGCGGGGTGGCGATTGAAACCCACCCGCGCGACAAAGACGCGACCGATGGGCAGCTCGCGATCGAGCGCGCCCTCCGGACCCAGCCCGCGAGCGTGTGGCTGCTCGGGTTCCTCGGCGGACCGCGCCTGGATCAGGCGCTGGCGCACGTGCTCTTTCTGGCGCGCGTGGGCACGCGCGCCGTGATGCTGGATGAGCACAACGAGATCACGCTCTTGCAGCCCGGCACCTCGCTGGCGTGGCCGCCCGAGCCAAACGAGGTCGTGTCACTGATCCCGCTGACCGCCGAGGTTCTCGGCATCCAGACGCACGGCCTGCGCTGGCCCTTGACTGGCGAACGCCTCCAACTGGGTGACACCCGCGGCGTCAGCAACGAACCCAATGCGCCCGAGGCGCGCGTATCAATCGAACGCGGCAAGCTGCTGATCACGCGTCACTTTCCCGGCTGACTCGTGGACCCCGCGTCGGAGCACCCGCCACGATGTTCTTAAGCGGGGGGTCGCCGCGGAAAGGAGCGCGCAGCGAGCCTGCGAGCGGAGCAGCGACTGGCGGCGGGGGGCCGCAGGCTCCCCCGACCCGTACGACGCAATGGCAGGCAACTTCGAAGGCTCCCCCGACCCGTATGAGTTCGTGACACACAACTCTGCAGGCTCGGACGTCGTCCTTTATAGTCCGCCACGTATGGTGAACCTGCGTACACCGGGGCCCACGCCGCTGCCGCCGGCGGTCCGCGACGCGCTCGCGCGGGACATGGTCAACCACCGTGGCCCTGAATTCGCGGCCATCCTGCGCGATTGCCAGGACGGCGTCCAGTGGGCATTCCAGACGCACCATGACGTGGTCATCCTGACCTCCTCGGGCACCGGTGGACTCGAGTCGCTCGTGGTCAACACGCTGAGCCCCGGCCAGCGCCTGCTGGTCGCCAGCATGGGCTACTTCGGCGAACGCATGGGTAAGATCGCCCGCGCCTTTGGCGTGGACGTCGTCCAGCTCGACTTCGAGCCGGGTCAGGCGGTCGACCCGCAGGTTGTCGCTGACCGCCTGACAGCCGATCCCGGCATCGAGACCGTGTTCATCACGCACAACGAGACCTCCACGGGTGTGCTCAACCCGCTGCGTGAGATCGCCCAGGCCGTCCGCGAGACCCGCCCGACGGCGCTCGTGCTCGTCGACGGCATCAGCTCGATCGGCTCCGTTCCGGTCGAGCCCGAAGCCTGGGGCTGCGACGTGGTCGTAGCCGGCTCGCAGAAGGGCTGGATGATCCCACCTGGGCTGGCCTTCGTGTCGATCTCGCCCCGCGCCTGGGAGCGCCAGGCGCAGGCCCGGCTGCCGAAGTTCTACTTCGACTGGCTGCAAGCCAGGCGCGCGGCCGACGATGGCATGACGCCCTGGACGCCGGCGCTCAGCCTGTTCTTTGGCCTGCAAGCCGCCCTCGAGCTCATGCGCGCCGAAGGCCTCGCGCCCCTGTTCGAGCGTCACCGGCGGCTCGCGCAGTACACCCGCGAAGGCCTCGCCGACCTCGACCTGCGGCTGGTAGCGGATCCACGGTTCGCGTCGCCGACGGTCACGACCGCCTACGTGCCTGAGGGCGTCAATGCCAGGGCGTTGTTACGCGCGCTCGCGGACCACCACGCGGTGGTGTTGGCCGGCGGCCAGGGTCGTCTGGAGGGGCAGATCATCCGCATCGGCCATATGGGCTGGGTCGACCAGGCTGACCTGGCGGCCGTGCTTCGAGCGCTGCAGGTAGAGTTGAACAGCGCGCGCGCGCCCTCGACTTCTGTGGCCGGCGCCCGAGGGTAGTGAACGCTCGCCAGCCTCTGGTCCTGGTAGCCGATCCGATCGCCGAAGAGGGCCTGGCGATCCTCCGCCAGCACGCGCGCGTCGAAGTTGTCACGGGCCAGCGCGACGCGCTCGAGCGCCATCTGGCGCACGCCGAGGCGTTGGTGGTGCGCAGTGAGACCCGCGTCACCCCCGCGCTGCTGGCATCCGCTCCGCTGCTCCGCGTCATCGGTCGCGCGGGTGCCGGCGTGGACACCATCGACGTGGCCGCGGCCACCGAGCGCGGCATCGTGGTGGTCAATGCCCCGGGCGGCAACGCCGTGGCAGCGGCCGAGCACACGCTGGCGCTATTGTTCGCGCTTGTGCGTCGCATCGCTGCCGCCGACGCATCCATGAAGCGCGGCCAGTGGGCGCGCAGCACGTACATTGGCAGCGAGCTGTCGGGCAAGACGTTGGGGCTCATCGGACTTGGCCGGGTCGGCGGCGAGGTCGCGCGGCGGGCGCTTGGTCTGGACATGCACGTCCTGGTCTACGACCCCTACGTGCCCGACGAACACGCGCGTCGGATCGGCCTGCAGCCGGCGGAGCTCGAGCCGTTGCTCGAGGCCGCCGAGTTCGTTTCGTTGCATGTGCCCTTGACGGAGGCCACCCGCGGCATCCTGAGCGCAACGCAGCTCGCGCGCATGCGGCCAGGCGCCTACGTGGTGAACTGTGCTCGGGCCGGCCTGATCGACGAGGTCGCGCTGCTCGCCGCCCTGGACGAGGGCCGCCTCGCGGGCGCCGCGATCGACGTGTTTTCGAACGAGCCCGTGCAGACCGACGATCCCCTGCCAAGGCATCCGAAAGTGGTTGCCACCCCGCACCTCGGTGCATCGACCGTCGAAGCCCAGGCCAACGTGGCGGTCCAGATTGCCACCGAGGTGTTGGCTGTGCTCGAGGGCCGACCCGCGCAATTCGCGGTCAATGCGCCAACGTTGCGGCCCGAGGACGTCGACGCGCTCGAACCGTATATGGACCTTGTGGTGATGTTGGGCAAGCTGGCGACCCAGTTGGCCGACGATCATCTGGTCTCGGCCGAGATCAGCTATCGCGGCGAGATTGCCGAGCGCAACGTCGGCGTGCTGACCGCCGCCGCCATTCAAGGTCTCCTCGAGCCGATCTCGGATACCGCGGTCAATCTCGTCAATGCTCGACCACTGGCTCAGCGGCGCGGCCTGGACATCGTCGAGACGCGCTCGAGCACCTCGGCGCACTACACCAGTCTGGTCGGCGTGACCGTCAACACCCGGGCTGGCGCGACCAGCGTGGCCGGGGTAATCTCCGACGGCCGCGCAAATGTGGTGCAGATCGACAATTTCGAGCTACACCTGCCAACGACGCCTGGCTATTTGCTCGTGACACAGCACGTCGACCAACCCGGCATCATCGGGCTGGTCGGTACCCTGCTCGGAGAGGCTGACATCAATATTTCGTCGATGCAAGTTGGACGCAAGGCGGCTCGAGGAGACGCGCTAATGCTGCTCTCGGTCGATGAGCCAGTCCCCGGCCACGTGGTCGAGCGCATCCGCCAGGCGGCGAATGTCGCCATGATCAAAGTCATCAAGCTCTGAGTTCCGGCCTGCTGGCAGGTGATCTTCAGCAACGCGCGTCGCCCCAGGCCTCCGCAAGGGCCGCCGCTCGCGGCGTATCCGGCGCCGCTGCGGCGGCTGATCTTCTGGTACGACGAACTAAGCGATTGGCAGCGGGTACAGTACGCGGTCGCGGCCTGCCTGTTTTTGCTCGCCTGTGGCGGCTACCTGCTCGGCCTGGGCAGCACTGTGGTGCTGCAGCGCGTCGAGGCCCAGGATGCGGCGATCGCGTCGCTCGCCGCGCAGCCGTTGGAGACGCCGTCTGCGCCGACGGCGACCGTTGAGACGCTCGCCGTACCGGCGGCCACGGCCACCCCGACAGTTGCGTCGCGGCCCTCGCCCTCCACGATGCCAACCGCGTTGCCGACGCGCACTCCATTCAGCGGGCCAGTGATCGCCGAGCCGCCGGCGGTCCCCCGTGTGCTGCCGGCCCAGGCGCCGCCGCCGGTGGTTGCACCTGTTCTCCCGCGCGGTTCGCCAACGGCGAACAGGCCGCGCAACCTGGAAACGTCCAAACCTGAGCCCCCGTCGTCGAGCATCGCAACGCCAACGCCCGGCAGCGCGCGCACTGCGCTGCCGACGGCCGTTCGGCAACCCACAACCGCTCGCCCCACGACACCCACGCTCCGCAGCACCCCCGCGGCGACCACCCCGCTGCCCACGCTAGCGCTGCCCGCAACCCCACCGCCGACCCCTGCGCCCAGCGTACCCCCAACGGTCGCGCCGACCCACCCCCCGACAACCGCCCCCGCCCCCGCCCCCGCCCCGCCAACTCCGACGCCCGGCCGCACTCCGCCACCGCGATAGCCGCGCAGTCGATCGCGACGGCCTGGCGAGAACGACTCAGGAGGAACTGCTGCCCCCTTCTCCTCGGGAGGAGCGCGGGGCTGGGGGGTGAGGTGCGATTCCCGCTCGCGGCGGTGCGATCTCCGCCCTGCGCTGCTGTGTATACTCACGTTCCGTGTCGCCGGTTGCGCCTCGCGCGGCGCAGACCGCGCATCTTTCTGATTCGTTACGAGCCGTAGATGCAGCTGGGGCGCGTCCGCGCCACTACCTGAGCGTTGCGGACCTCGCGCCCGAGGCCATTCTCACGCTGCTCGACCGCGCGCTCGAGCTGAAGCGCTTCCCAGCGAGCGCCGACGCGGCCAGGCCGCTGGCCGGAAAAACCGCCGCGCTCGTGTTTCAGAAGCCGTCGCTGCGCACCCGCGTGTCGTTCGAGGTCGCCATGCTCGAGCTCGGCGGCCACGCCGTGTATCTGTCGCCTGCCGAGATCCAGCTCGGCCAGCGCGAGGGCGTTGTCGATGCCGCCCGCGTCCTCAGCCGCTACGTCGACGTGATCATCGCGCGGGTCTTCGAACATGCCGACGTCGTGGGCCTGGCCAACCACGCCACCGTGTCCGTGATCAACGCCCTGTCCGATCGCGAGCATCCCTGCCAGATTCTGGCCGACCTGCTGACGCTGTACGAACGCCGCGGTTCCCTGCGCGGACTTCGACTCGCCTATGTCGGCGATGGCAACAACATCGCCAGTTCGCTCGCCCTGGCCGCACCCGCCCTGGGCATCGACTTGCGCTTCGCCTGCCCGGATGGGTACGAGCCTGACCCGCTGATCCTCGACCAGGCCAACGCCGCTGCCACGCGCGAGAGCGGGGCCATCGAGCTGTTTCGCGAACCGCGGCAGGCCGTGCACGGCGCCGACGCGGTGTACACCGATACCTGGTACAGCATGGGCCAGGAAAGTGAAGCCGAGATCCGCGCGCCGCTCTTCCGTCGGTATCAGCTCAACGCAGACCTGCTGCAGCACGCGGCGCCGGGCGCCATCGCGATGCACTGTCTGCCGGCGCACCGCGGCCAGGAGATCACCGACGAGGTCATGGACGGTCCTGCCTCAGTCGTCTACGACCAGGCTGAGAATCGGCTCCATGTGCAGAAGGCGTTGCTGTTGAGACTGCTGGGCCGAGACTAGAGCGACGCATGGACCTCACGGGATTGCCGGAGCGCCTGTTCACGCTGATCCAGAGCATGGCGAGCTCACTGGCCGGCCGTTTCGGGCTGAGCGCGATCCTGGACATCGCCATCGTCGCCCTGGCGCTGTACTGGCTGCTGAGCCTCATCGCTGGCACGTCGGCCGCCACACTGGTCCGCGGCATCCTGATCTTGCTGACGCTGGGGTTCGTCCTCAGCAACGTCTTCAATCTCACGATGCTGCAGTTCTTGCTGCGCAGCTCCATTCCGGCCTTGATCTTCGCGATCCCGGTCCTGTTCCAGCCCGAGATTCGCCGCGCGCTCGAGCAGCTGGGACGCGCCGGCTCGCTCATCCCGCGGACCACGGTTGCCTCGCCGAATAACCGTCTGGCCGAGACCCTGGCGCGCGCCGCGCAACAGCTGGCCGAGCGCCGCTTTGGAGCGCTGCTGGTCATCGAGCGCTCGACGCCGCTGGGTGAATATGCGGCGCGCGGCATCGCGATCGACGCGGTGCTGTCCCCCGAGTTGCTGCTCAACATCTTCTGGCCCAATTCACCGCTCCACGACGGCGCGGTCATCATTCACGGTGAACGCGTGGTCGCCGCGGGCGTGGTGTTGCCACTGGCACAGTCGCCCACGGTCGAACACGTCGGCACGCGCCACCGCGCGGCGATCGGCATTACTGAGATTTCCGATGCGATCGCCGTCGTGGTATCTGAAGAGACGGGCCAGATAGCCCTGGCCAACGCCGGCCGCATGGTGCGTAATCTGGGCGAGGCGCGTTTACAGAAGGTGCTGTCGATTCTGGATCGCTCGTCCTCGGGCTTTGGCACCAATGGACGCGGAGCGCCGCGAGTGCCACGCCCGCGCCAAACGCGAGAAAAGCCGCAGGAAACACCCCCGACGCGCGATGATTCGGAGTC
>DATGER010000012.1:0-4117 GCA_035309865.1 Chloroflexota bacterium | reverse complement strand
GACACGGACTACGACTCGATCCGTACCGCGGCCAAGGCCCTCAATCTCGACCTCGAGCAGCAGATCGCACCGCCGAAACCAGCCGGGTGATGTGAGCGATGCTCGCGGTCGAGCACCTCGTCAAGGACTACGCGGGCGTCCGCGCGCTCGACGACGTGTCCCTGACCGTTGGCAACGGCGAATTCGTGGTCCTGATTGGCCTCAGCGGCTCGGGCAAGAGCACCCTGCTGCGGTGCATCAATCGCCTCGTCGAGCCGACCGCCGGGCGCATCGTGCTCGATAGCACTGACATCACCGCGGCTCACGGAACCGATCTGCGCAAAGTCCGCCGGAACATCGGGATGATCTTTCAGCAGTTCAACCTGATCAAGCGCTCGACGGTGCTGACCAACGTGCTGAGCGGGCGATTGGGCTATGTCTCGCAATGGCAAAGCGTGCTGGCGCACTTCGGTGAGGACGACTATCGTCGAGCGCTGGTCAATCTCGAGCGGGTGGGGTTGCTGGAGCGTGCCCATCAGCGGGCGGACCGACTCTCGGGCGGCCAGCAACAGCGGGTAGCGATCGCCCGGGCGCTGATGCAGGAGCCGAAGATCATGCTGGCCGACGAGCCGGTCGCCAGTCTCGATCCGGCCACCTCCCACTCCGTCCTGAAATACCTGAAGCAGATCAACCACGAGGGGATGACGGTCATCTGCAGCCTGCACTTTCTCAGCCTGGCGCGCACGTACGGGACGCGGGTGATCGCGCTCAAGGACGGCCACCTGATGTTCGACGGCTCACCCGCCGACATCGACGAACGGCGATTTAAAGAGATCTATGGCCAGGACGCGGTCGAGGTGGAGATCCGGTAGCGCGGCATGAGCGCGACGCTCGGGCCACCAAATGCCTCAGTCACGCCACCGGCGCCCGACTCCAACCAGGATGTCGCGGCCTCCGCCCGCACGCTCCTCCGGCGGCGCGAAGACCCGCGCAAACGACTGCTCCGGGCGGCACTGCTGGTGCTCGGCGTTCTGATCCTGGTGCGCGGCTGGATGGTGACCGACATCGACCTGGGGAAGCTGACCAACGCGAGCAATGCCGGTCCGATCTTGAAGGCGCTGCTCCAACCGGACGTCGCCGGCCGCGATGTCACTACGACGGAGTTGAACCTCGGCTTTACGGTTGGCGCCACGTCCGATCAACCCAGCGAGGTGAAGAACACCTCCGGCCAAACGCTGCGCATCACGCCCGGCGCGGTCGAACCGGGCGAGACAGTCGCGTTCGACGGGTCGGGCTTCGAGCCGGATGGTACCGGGCAATTGCGGCTGGTTTTCGCCGACGGGCATGACCTGCTGTTCACACGGCTACAGACGGATGCCCGGGGCGCCTTCCACGAAGAGCGCCAGTGGCCCGATACAGCCAGCGTCGTCGCCGGCGCGTACACCTTCCGACTGGTGCTCAACGCGCCTGTCGGCGCGCTCCACCCCAGCGAGACGTTCGTGTCGTCGCTCGGACGAATGGGTGAGACCATCCTGCTGGCGCTCATGGGCACGGTGTTCGGCGTCATCATCAGCGTGCCGCTCAGTTTCCTGGGCGCCCGCAACCTGATGGGCCGGTCGCCGGTCGGTCAGGCCGTCTACTGGGTGGTCCGGTTGATTTTCACGATCACGCGCTCCGTGGAGGTCCTCATTCTGGGCCTCGTCATGGTCGTGATCGTGGGCATCGGCTCCTACGCCGGGGTGCTGGCGATCGTGGTCCACTCCATCGGTTCGTTGGGGAAGCTCTACTCGGAGGCCATTGAGGGTATCGAAGCGGGGCCGGTCGAAGCGATTGCGGCCACCGGTGCGGACCGCTTTCAGACCGTGCTCTACGGGGTCATACCCCAGGTTGTCCCGGCGTTTCTGTCGGTCACGATCTACTGGTGGGACCACAACGTGCGCATGTCGACGGTGCTGGGCCTTGTCGGCGGCGGGGGGATTGGCTATCTGCTCATCCAGTACATCAACCTGCTGCAGTTCAACCAGGCCGCGACCGTCCTGTGGATGATCGTCATCGTCGTGACCGCGATGGACTATGCCAGTGCGGTCATCCGGGCGCGCCTGGTCTGAGAGTTGTTGGGCGCCGCGCGTACCGCCGGCGGTGAGGATGTCGAGCCACGGCGGTTGATGGCGGGCTGTCACAATGATCCCCATGCCAGACGAAGTGGTGATGGAGCGGATGACCTGGCGGCAGATCGGGACGGCGATTGCGAGCGGCAAAACGACCGCGCTGCTGAATGCGGGGGCGATCGAGCAGCATGGCCCGCATTTGCCGACCGCGACCGATACGCTGATCGGCGAGGCGGTCACCGAGCGTGTCGCGCGTGTCCTGGGCAACGCGCTGGTGGCGCCGACGGTGCGTCCGGCGCTGTCGGCCCACCACCTCGGCTTCCCTGGCACGCTCGCCCTCGAGTTCGGCACGTTCGTCGATATCCTGACCCAGATGGTGCGCGGCCTGGCCGACGCCGGTTTCCGTAACATTGCCTTGCTGTCCTCACACGGCGGCAACGTCGACATCATGCTCGCGCACACGCCCACGATCGCCCGCTCGGTCACCGACCGCGCCAATGTCTTCATGATCTCGTCGCTCGAGGGCTACATCCGCCAGGCGCAAGAGGTCCTCGAACAGGCGGGTATTGCGCGACCGCGCGCCGGCGTGCACGCCGGCTACGCCGAGACATCGATGATGCTGTACCTCCATCCTGACCTGGTGGACGTTGCCAGTTTCGAGCCTGGCCTCGTGGCTGAGGCGTTCTACCAACCCGAGAATTTGAAACGCTCGCAACTCGCGTCGTTCACGTATGGCGTCCGCTCGCAGAGTCCCAATGGCGTGCTCGGCGATCCGCGGGGCGCCAACGCCGAGGTAGGGCGGCGTCTGGTCGACCTCCAGGTGCAAGGAACCGTCGACGCCATTCGGATGTATCTGGGGGATCGTCATGCCTGAGGCCCGTCCTGCGCTTCGTCTACGACGCCGCGATCTGCTCGCCCGCGGAGGCTGGTTGCTCGGCGCCTCTGCCGTCCTCGGCCTGGCGGCCGCGTGCGGTACCGGCCAGGCGCCGGCCGCGCCAGCCCCAACCGCAGCGGCGGCGCCGCCCGCTGGCTCCGCGCCGACACCTGCGCCGCAGGCACCGGCGGCCACTGCCCGCGCCGGCGCCACGCGCGTGACGGTCGCCCAGGGCGTCGACCCGACCGTGCTCGATCCGGATATGCACCGTGAGACGCCGACGCAGAATGTCATTCGCCATATCTACGACGCGTTGCTCGATCGCGACGCCGACGGCAAGTTGACGCCAGGTCTGGCCGAGTCCTGGAAATTCGCCGACGACACCACGCTCGAGCTGACCCTCAAGCCGGGCGTCACCTTCTCGAATGGCGAGCCGTTCAATGCCGACGTCGCCAAATACAACCTCGATCGGGTAACCGGAAAGCTCGCGGGCGCCAAGCCGACACTCAACGCGGCCAACTACGCCAGCATCGCTGAAGTGAATGCCCTCAACCCGAACAGCCTCCAGATCAAGCTCAAGAAGCCGAATCTGGTGCTGCTGCGCTACTTGCGCGACAAGTACATGGTGCCACTGCAGTACACCAAAGACCAGGGCTTCGACGCGCTGGTCGAAAAGCCGATCGGCACCGGCTGGTACACCCTGAAGGAGTGGACCAAAGCCGATCACCTGACGCTGGTGGCCAACCCCTCGTCCTGGCACGGCAAGGCGAACATCGACGAGGTGGTGTTCCGGCCGATTCCCGAGAACGCCACCCGCGTCGCCGAGCTGAGGACCGGCAATGTCGACGCCATTGTCAACGTGCCACCCGACCAGGTGGAGACGCTGAAGGCCGAGCCGAACGTCGACGTGCGGACCGTGCCCAGCGCGCGCATAACCGGCGTCTTTCTCGATGCGCTTGACGTTGCTCCGCTCAAGGACAAGCGCGTGCGCCAGGCACTCAATTACGGGGTGGATGTCGATTCGATCTGCAAGAACGTCATGAACGGCTTCGCGACACCGGTCTCGACCTGGGCCGCCTCGTTCTTCGTCGGCTACGACCCGGCTGGCAAGCGCTACAGCTACGATCCGGCGCGCGCCAAACAACTGCTGGCCGAC
>DATGER010000011.1:0-16633 GCA_035309865.1 Chloroflexota bacterium | reverse complement strand
CAGTGCATCGCCCTGAGAGTTAGGGTAAACCGGCAACGGTCGCGAAGCTGTACCCGCGGTCGCGGAGACCTGCGATGATGCGCGGCAGCGCGATGGCATCCTGTGAGGGCTCGCCCACGTGGAACACGTAGATAGCCCCGTCTTCGGCGAGCCGTAAACAGCGGGCCACAATGTCGGGTGCCGCGACTCCGCGCCAACCGAGCGAGTCAACCGTCCAGCCAACCTTGTTGGTATACCCGGCGGGCGCGACATCAGCCGACACGCGGGCATCGTCGTCACCGTAGGGCAAGCGGTACCAGGGCCGCGGACTGTGACCAATCAGCGGGCTGAGAATTGCCTCGGCGTCGATCAGTTCCTGGCGCCGCTCCGCTGGAGTGAGTCCACCGCGTTCGTCTGACAGACCGGTAAACGAGCGGTGGTCCAGGGTGTGATTGATCACCTGGTGACCGTCGGCGACCATGCGACGTACCAGGTCCGGATGAGCGCGGGCCCACAGACCGGTGATCCCGAATGTGGCCGGCACGTGTTGATCCCGCAGCGCATCGAGAATGTCCTCGGCTCGACCGAGGTCCGCACCGGCATCGAACGTCAGAGCTACCACTCCGGCCTCGCCAATTGCGGCCACGGGTGTGGGCGTGGCGGTTGCTTTCGCGGGCACGGCGGTCGCCGTCGGCTGAGCGGGGGCTGGCGTGCGGGTTCGCGCCTGCGCTGCGGTCGGCACCACGGAAGCCGGTCGCTCGGGCGGTGCCGTGGTAGCGGCTGGTGCTGGCGAGTCAATCGGATCGGTGCGTTGGGCGCGCGCCACCAGAAACATCAGCGCGGCAAGCACCCCCGCCAACGCGACCAACGCCAATGGGCCAGGCCACGGTCGGCCGCTGGACCGCGTTCGATACGCCATTCGGCGCGGAGCGGGGCGGCCTGGGCGCCTCACGGTTCGGCCGGTGCCAGCGCTACCTGGACCACGTGCAACTGGCCGTCGACGACATAAAACGCTCGCCCGGGCACCCAGTCGACGATCAACTCGCGCGGTACGATGGCGCCAAACGCTTCCACCTGGCTCCGCTCGCGCGGTGACAGGACCAGCGCATGGCCGGCTTTGCGGGCGGCGCGGGTGGCATCGTCGTACCGCGACTCCAGGTCGGCGATCTTGCCCGACAGCATTACTGCGAGATGCAGCGCCCGGGCTCGCTCCATCAAACCTCCCAGTCGATCCAGGACGCTGCTCTCGACGTGTGAGGCAATCAGGTCGTAGTCGTCCAGCACCAGCACCCGCAGGACGTCCGAGGGCGCCGCTGAGGCGAGGTCCTCGAGCAGTGACTCCAGGTCGGCAGGCTGGCACGCCGTTGCTTGCAGGTCGCGCGGCAGTCCAGCTTTAGCGGTCACGACATACGCGCGGATCGCGCCTGGGGCGTGGCTCTGGGTGAGCGCGCGGAGGCACGTCGCCAGCGCCGTGCTGCGCCCGGAACGAGGTGGACCGGCGACGATGAGCGTCGGATTGGCCACGAGGTCCAGCCGGACGGGTGTGAGCGAGTCGCCGTCCAGGGCGAAGGCGGCCCCCGATGGCCCCGTCTCGCCAGGAGCCGCGAGCAGGTCGGCGAGGACCGCGACGTCGGGCAGAACCCGAACCTGGGGTGCGCGCTCGCCGGTCCATTGTCGACTGAGGACCTCGGCGGCACGCTGGAGCGCGTCCTGCGGCGCCTCGCCTGGCACGTTATCGACCGGTTGGGCGACCTGGACTTCGAGTGGTGGGGTGGTCCGCCAGAAGCCGCGCCCGCGCGGCAGGGTGGTTGGGATCTCCGCCCCGCGCAACCCGGTGAGTGAGCCGAGCTCGCCGGGCTCCGTCTGACGCAGGACGAGCACGCCTTCAAAGAGTGCGGCAAGTCGTACCGGCAACGCCCGCAGCTGGTCGGCCCCGACGGCGACGTGCAGTCCGACCGCCCGCGCATCCCGCAGCAACGCCGCCAGTTGCTCCAGCAGGCCTTCGTGTGCCTCGGCGAAGCTGGAGAAGTTGTCGATCAGCAGTAACACATATGGAGCCTGCTCGCCCACCTCGCGACGGCGCCGATACTCCGTCCAGTCCTGAGCACCAGCCCGACCGATCAGCCGCTTGCGCTCCGCCGCCAGGTCGCCCAGCTCGCGAAACAAACGGCGGATCTTCCCGGCTTCGGCTGCCCCAATTACTCCACCGCAGTGTGGAAACCGCGCGAGCGGTGCGAGGGCATGCGCACCGAAGTCCACGCCATACACGTGCAGGTCGTCGGGCGTGCGCGTCGCGCACAACGACGTGGCGAGCGTTGTCAGTGCCATGTCTGTGCCTGACGCAAAGGCACCCAACGCGAGCACGTGGCCAATGGCCCGCAAGTCGATCCGGAACGGGCCTTGCCATTGTTCCGCGGGGCGGTCCTGCAGGCCGAGGATCGCTATCAGCGAGTCATCCTCAGACGTCATGGTGCAGCCCGGTAATTCCGGCACCAGCTGGGATTCAGCAAGGCGATACAACGCCACCCACTCGGGCAGGGGATCGGGCCATGGGCTCGGCAGGCGCTCAACTTCCAGGTGGTCCGCGGCGCTGCAGACCGCGGCTACCAGTCGCTCGAGATCCGAGCCCACCGGCGCACCGGCAGCCGCGGCCGAGCCATGCAGCAGATGCCGTGGCAGAACCACCGGCAATCCATCTGGGGTGAAGAACGAAGCACTCGCGACGCTGCCTGCGCCGGTGGCCATGCCGGCCACGCGGGCCGCCTGAAAGACGCGCAGCGGTTCCTGTGCGACGCGCAGGTAACCCCGTCCGGGCAGCGTGGGTGGAATCGCCGCGGCGTCCGGGCTGCCGATCATGTTCGTGCTGTCGCCGGGATCTACGACTCTCAAACAAATGCGAAAATTCGTATTGGCCTGGATGGGGCCCGCCACCACACCTTCGGGTTTCTGCGTCGCCAGTACCAGATGTACCCCCAGGCTCCGGCCCGTTTGCGCCACGCTGACCAGGCCATCGACGAACGACGGGACTTCCTTGAGAAGCTGCGCCAGTTCATCGATGACCACCAGCAGGTGTGGCAGCGGCGGCGCGCCGGCGCGCGACTGGTACGCAGCGATATTGGCGGCGCGATACTCACGGAACAAGCGTTCGCGGCGTTTGAGCTCAGCCTTCAGCGCCACCAGGCTGCGATGTGCCAGCTGCTCGTCCAGGTCCGTGACCAGGCCCAGCGTGTGCGGCAGCCGAGTTGTCGGACCGAATGCCGCGCCGCCCTTGTAGTCGACCAGCAGGAAGGCTACGCGATGGGGATGGAACCGGACGGCCAGCGACAGCAGCAGCGTCAGCAGCAGCTCACTCTTGCCGGAGCCAGTCGTGCCCGCGACCAGCCCATGCGGGCCCTCTCGCTCCAGGTCGAGCTCGAGCGTCTGCGCTCGGCCGTCGGGCCCGTCACTCACCCCCAGCGTCGCCCGGATGGTGGGCTCCCGTTCTCCGGCCACCCACCAGTGGCCGATGTCCGCGGGCTGCAGGTCCTCAATTCCCAGGACGCTCACCAGATGCGTCGATGCGGGCAGGTCCGCCACTTGCAAACCGTCGTACGTCAACAACGGCGAAAGCGTGCGCGCGACTTGCTCCGCCACTCCAGGCTCCAACAGATCAACGCGCAACTCGGCGCGCGGCTGCGCGCGCGAGCCGAGTGCGAACTGGGCCGCCGCCTGCGCGTGTGCATCGCCCGCGTGCAACGTGAGCACGCCATTGCACTGGCCGGGTAGCTCCGTTGCCGACTCGGACAGAATGAGGAAGCGGAATCCGCGCTCCGGTCCGCGGCCGATCAACTCCTGCCCCACTGGCGAGTCGATAAGCTGGTGCGGGTCGGTCGCCACCACCAGCACGATGGGATCGGTGGCGACGGAGCCCAGGTCAGCTGCGCCGTTCCGCCGCCGAAGCTCGGCGGCGAGTCGTGACAGGACATAGCGGCGCCGGACCGGTTGGCAGGCCAGGAGCGCGTCTTCAGTGCGCTCGGCACCGCCGGCCATCGGTGGCGCCGTGTGCGGCAGCCACTTCGCCCAGCGCCAGTCGGCGCGCAAGGCACGCGCGAGGCTCGGGTCGGCGCCGTCTGGTGCGGCGAGAATGGCGATGCGCAGATCATCCGGGCCGTGGAGCGCCGCGAGCGTGCATACTATCGCTCGAGCCGCGGCACCAACTACCCGTTTGTCGCCGCACATCCCGAGCACCGCGCAGGTCCGCGCCAGATCGAGGCAGAACGGCGCATCGAGCAGCACGCGGTGGCGGTTCGCGATGTCCTCCGCTTCCGTCGCCAGGTCCGACGGACTGCTCGGCAGGGTTATCGCGATTTGACTCGGAACCGTGCCGGTGCCGAGACGCACGCGCAAGAAATCGGTGTGCGCCGGTCGACGCTCCCACAACCGATCGTCCCAACTGATGCACCGCTCGACAAGCTCGTCAATCGGCCGTTCCGACTCGAGGAGCGCGACGCGTTCGCGGCGAACTGCCTGCTCCAGCTGCTGCTCGAACGCGTGCAGGCGGGCGCGGTACCTGGCTGTTTCATCGCGGCGGATGCGCAGGGTACGCGAGCGCGAGACCAACTGCTGACCAACGGCCAGAATGGTGATGAGAAAACTGGCGGCGCTCACGTACACCATCACTGGATTACTGCCGTACGCGAGAGCGGTCACAAGCGTCAGTATCGCCCCACCCAGAGCGCTCAACAGGATGGCCTGCCAGCCTTCGGGCGGAGGGGGGAGCGGCGGCGGCTCCGGCGCGACGACCACCGGCGGTGAATACAACCAGCCAAGGCGAGGCGGCCGGCTCAAGAGGAAGTCGACGTCCTGACGGCGGACGTGGGCCGGCAGCGTTCCGTTGTCGAGGCCAGTGGATCGGACGGCCATCGGTAACTAGCTGAGACCGGGCACCAGGGCGTGCGCCAGCCGGACCAGCAGTGGTCCCTCGCGGTCGCGGACCCGCAGGCTCAGCGCGGTGACGAGCAGGCCAACCGCAATCAGTCCCAGGAGCGTCCCCCAACGTGTCAGGACGTACTCCGGGGTGCGTGTGGCGTCACCGAGAATCTGCCCATGCGGATCGACGCCCAGGCGAGCGGAGGCACTGAGTCCTTGCAACGACGCGTGCGTCGCGGTGAGCCACGCCAGGCCTTCTGCGGCGCCGTCCAACTTGAAGACCATGCCCGCGAACACGATCTGTGGGATCAACAGCAGCGGTGTCAGACTCATCGCTCGATCCGAGGAGACCGTCATCGACGACAGCGCGAGTCCGAATGCGCAGCCAGCCACGGACGTCAACAGCAGCGTGACATACATCTCGCCGGTGGCCGGCAGCACGATGGAGGCGCCGGGCATTTCGAAGCGGAGTGCGACCACACCCACCAGGAGGGCCGTCTGGACGATGGCGACCAGCGTGAGCACGGCCATCTTCGAGGCGATATATGCACCGATGCTGACGCCGATGTTCCGCTCACGCTGATAGATGGCCGCTTCTTTCACCAGCTCGCGGACGGAGTTGATGATGCCAAACCAGGCGGCGGCACACGCCATCAAAAACAGCAGCTTGTGGGCTTTGATGGGATCCGCGGCATCGACCAGATCCTGGCGCCCTGCCACCACCCACAGCATCCCGGCGACAATCGGCGCCTGTCCCAGCAGAAAGACGAGATTGCCGCGGTCGCGGGCCACGATCTCGAAGTATCGCTGGGTGAGGACCGCGAACTGGCGCAGAACAGGCCGTCGCGGAGGTCGCGTCACAGTCGCCGAGGAGCGCGCAGCCAACCCATTCATGGGTTCGACGGAGACGGCGGCCGGCAATCGGGAGACAACGTTCTTGTAGAAGTAGGTCGAGTGCTCGAAATCATCGCGCCACGTCGACGGGTCTTTCTCAGTCTCCACCTTACGATAGATCTCAGCAAAATCGTCCGTATTGAAGTAGACGCGGGCCTCCGCGGGTCCGCCGAAGAATGCGAGCCGTCCACCTCCGGCGAGAAACAGCACGTGGTCGCACAGATTGATGTTTGCCACCGCATGGGTGACGACCGCCACGGTCTGGCCGCTGTCTGAGAACCCGTGCAGCAGTGTCATGAGTTGCTTGTCGAGTCCGGGATCCAGGCCCGAGGTTGGCTCGTCGAGCAACAGCAGCGGAGGACGGGTCATGATTTCTACGGCGATGCTGACGCGTTTGCGCTGGCCACCGCTCAAGCGCGCGATTGGCGCGGTGCGGCGGGCGCTCAGCCCGACCTCGTCGAGCACGGTGGTCACCCGCCGGGCTAGCTCGGAGGATGACGTGTCGGATGGCATGCGCAGTCGGCCGGAGTACCACAACGCCCGCTCGACGGTAAGCTCGCGGTGGATGATGTCTTCCTGCGGAACGTAGCCCGTGGTGTGGCGAAAGGCGTCGCGGTGGGCGTAGAAGCTGATGCCGTCCAGCCACAAGTCGCCGCGCGTTGCCGGACGGAGGCCGTTGATGGCGCCGAGCAGGGTGGTCTTGCCGGCTCCGCTGACACCGAGCACTGCGACAAACTCGCCGGGCGCGATCGAGAAACACACGCGATCGACGAGCACCCGACCCTGATCATCCACTTTGGTGAGGTCGCGAGCGTCGACTCGAGTTCCGCCGGCGCCCCGCCCCGGCTCGGGGTGGAGCTGGTTGCCATCGAAGATCAGCCGCGTATTGCCAATTTGCAGGACGGCCCCACGCTCGAGGGTGGCGTGGTCGATGCGGCGGCTATTGACGAACGTCCCATTCGAGCTACCGAGGTCCTGAACAATCCACAACCCGTTCGGCCGCCGTTCGAGGCGCGCATGGTGGCGCGAGCAGAGCGGATCTTCGATGGTCAGATCGCTGTCAGGATCGCGCCCGATGCTGAGCGAGCTGCGCGCGTGGAGCGACGTCACGTTGCGACCCTGGTCGGCGGCACCGTCGCGCCGCGAGCTCACCGGCCGAAAGGCGAGCCAGACCTTGTCTTCGGCGCGAGTGCCGATCTCGAAGTCCATCGCTTTGACGAGCCGGACCTCGGAGACGCGCGTGCCGCCCTGAAACGTCCCGTTCGTGCTGGTGTCGCGCAGCACGTAGTCTGTGCCCAGACGCTCGAGCGCCAGGTGGAACCGCGAGACGGTCGGCAGATCGACGACGATGTCGTTATCAGGATGTCGCCCGAGCCGATAGACGGGCGCACTCAAGCGAATCGAGCGCGTGCCGATAGGCGTGCGTACTTCGAGCGTTGGAAACTCGACTGCAACCGCCACGGCTCGGGATGGTAATTGTCCTGGGAATAGGCTACAACTCGCCCTGCCCAGTTGCAGCGCGTCCTTGGGGGAGGGCGGCGACTACTCTTCCTCGAAGACGAAACTGAACTCGCCGAAGGAGGCCTCGTCACCCGAATGCAGCACCGTTGGCTGATTGATACGCGTGGCAGCGACCTGGCCGCTTCGACGAACGAACACGCCGTTTGTCGAATTCAGGTCGTGGACGCTCCAGCCGGACGGGCTAAAGCTGAATTCCGCGTGCCGACGGGAGAGATGCTCACTCCCGGGCAAGCTGGTGAGGTCGATGTCAACCGGGCCCGTGGTCGGATCGAAACGCCCCAACACCATCGGGTTACTGCTCAGGCGGATCACGACCGCGGACTGCGAGCCGAGGCGCTTCAGCACCAGTCGCGCCGGCCTGAGCTGCGCTCCGCGCGAGACATTGTCGAGTTCGAAACTGGCCGCCTCAGGCCGCCGAGGCGGCGCCGTCAGGCGAGACGGCGGCAATTCGGAGGGCTCGTGATCGAGCCCAAACCCGTTGCGGCGCTCAGTGGACGCTCGCACCGGCGTGCCGCACTGATCGCAGAAGCGACTATCGTCCGCGTTTTTTGCGCCACAGCGTTTGCAAGTGATCGACATGCCAAACCTCAGTCGCCAACGATAGCGAATCGTTACCCCAAGTGTGTGTGACGGGTGAGCTTCTCATCGTGTCGTCGATGAACATGCTCATCATACGACGGGCTACACGCCGCGTCTGGAGGACTGAGCATGACGGCTGAACACGACGACACCCTGTCCTGTCCTGAGTGTGGACGAACGGTCAAGAAGGACGACCGGTTCTGTCTGGCGTGTGGGACGGTTCTCGGCGCAGGCAAGCCAGCGACCACGGTTTCGCCCTTCGCGCCGACCCAGTTTGACGCACCCGAAGGGGCGACCCGCGTTCTCGCGCCCGAATCGGGAGCAACGCGCCTCCTGCCGGTCGAGTCGAGCCCGGACCCAGGGGCGACGCGCATGCTGCCAGCCAACACCGAGCCACCGCCACCTCAGCCTCAGGCGGTGCGTGCACATCCGATCCGCGCCATCCCCGTCGCCCCAGTGCGGCCAGTCGGGAAATGTCGGCGGTGCGGTGAGCCGCTGACGGCTGACGACCTGTTCTGCCCGGCATGCGGCTGCTCGACCAGCACCGCGGCACCCTCACGTAAAGGCCTGTGGCTCATTGGCATCGGCGGCGCACTGGCAGCGCTGATCGTCGGCGGCGTGGTGCTCGCGAGTCCGTTCATTTTCGGCTCAGGGTTCCACACGGCCGAATACTTGCCTGCCGACACCTGGATGTACGGCACGCTAACCATGCGGCCGGGCTTGCTGCAGACCTTCCACCTGGCTTCGGTGGTCGACGCCTTCACGGCTCAGCCTGGGTTCGACGATGCCGTGCGCGCGTTGACACCGCAAAGCTCGTCGGCGTCAGCATCTCGAGCGCCCACCGCGACGGTCACCTCCGGCGCCGCGCTGCAAGACGATCTGTACAAACTGGTTGACGGCGAGGTCGCGCTGGGGGTCTCAGGTTCCGCCGCCAACGGCTCGGCGCAGTACGTCATGTTCATGCACTCCAGCAGTCCAGACGCCCTGTTGCGTCGGGTCATGTCCATTGGCGGGACGCCGTCTCAGACAACCCAATATCGTGGGATACCGGTCTGGGACTACGGCAGCCAGTACAACTCGCCGTACGGCGCCGTGTCAGGGGCCTGGGTGGTACTTGGCTACCCGCGACGGGGCCTCGAGCAATCGCTTGACCTGATGACGGGCGTCTCGACGGACAATCTCGACAAACAACCGAGCTTTCGGAATGTCGTCAATCGTCTGCCGGGCGACAAGCTCGGGTTTACCTACGTCAACAGCGATCGAATCTTGACGAACACCGGAGCGCGTACCACGCTGGCGATGCTCGGACCCGACGTGCGTAACTACCTGGAGCCGTTGTCCGTCGACGCCGCGATGTCGGCCGCGGCAACCGGCGACGGACTCGAGCTTCGCTATGAGAGCATCCCGATCACGTCGCCGGTGAAACGCTCGACTGCCAACACCGGCAGTGCGGTCTCAGCCCTGGAGCAGCTGCCGCGTGACACGCTGGTCGGTATCGGCGGCGATAACTTGCCGGCCCTGCTGGAGGGCGCCAACCAGTCGATCAACGCGGCGCTCCAGACGAGCATGGGGCCCCGGGCGCCACGTGTGCAGGTCGACGTGCAGAGCTGGCTCGCGGGCGAGTTCGCACTGGGGCTCACCGCCGGCGATCTCAGACTGGACAACCGGAGTCAACAGACGGGCCAGGCGTCGGCCGTGCTGGTCGCGAAAGTCAAAGACAGCACCGCGGCGAACCGCGACATCCAATCGCTCGACTCGATCGTCAAACCGTCGGGGGCAACTGTCTCCGGGATTCCGATGCGCCGAGTGGGTCCGTCGTATGCGGGCGCCACCGCCGGCTACTATGGCGTGTCTAACGACTGGTTTTACCTGCTCAGCGGAACCAGCGACACGCTGGTCACGGCCCGCGGGGCGCCGTCGCTCCAGACCAATGGCCGCTACGCCAGCATTCGGGATTCGCTGGTACAGGACGGCATCGTGCTGTTTGCCGATGGCGAAGGCGCGCGCAAGACTGCCGAAGGTCTCCTCACTTCACAGGCACTGGTGGACTACCAACGCAAGGTGCAGCCCTTCATTCAGCCCATACGGGCGCTGGGTGGCAGCCTGAAGACCGACGATTCCGGCGACATCCACGGAACGCTGAAGCTCTCGATCAAGAAGTAAGCAGGCGCGGCCAGCTTATTTCGCGAGGCTTACAGGCGCTCGCCGAGCAGGAGCCGGTAGCCTCGCTTCTTGATGGCCACGAGGTGCACCCGCGAACCGGGTCGTTCGATCTTGGGTCGCAGGCGGGCGACCAGGTTGTCGATGTTGAAGTCGCTCACCACACCATTGTGTTCGGGCCACACGGTGCGCACGATCTCGTCGCGTTCGGCCAGTTGGCCGTTCTTCTCCAGGAGCAATCGCAGCAGGGTGTACTCCTTGGGCGCCAGGTCGACCACCTCGCCCTCGACCCGCACCTCGGCGATGCGATCGTCGAGCACGAGTGGCGCGGCAGGTCGGGCTGGCGCGCCCACGGCCGTACTTGCCGGGTCTGTGAACAGTAGCTCGTAGTCCGCGATGGACACGATGTCGCCCGAGCTCAACGTCGACGGCTCACTGAGCGGCTTGCCGTTCAGGAACGTGCCATTTCGACTGTGCAGGTCCTGCGCGACATAACGATAGTCGGCGAAGCTGATCGACGCGTGTAGCCGAGACACTCGGTCATCGTTCAGCACCACGTCGTTCTCCTGCGCCCGTCCGATGCGCAGCAGGTCATTCTCGAACCGAAACACGCGTGATTCACCACCCGCCGCCTGCAGCGTCAAATATGCCAGCGCAACCTGCATGTGCCCCCTAGGGTGCGTCAGGCGCAGTCAGAAATCCAGCCGCCGCCGGCAGCTCACAGGCTCCAGGCGAGCGCCACGATGGACTGCAGCCGAGTACCCATGGCCAGCGCGTCGACCGACTGCACGACGAGATGCGTCGCCCGAGTAGTGAGCTCCTCGGTTACCCAGGCTGTCCGCGGGCCGCTGAGCAGGGTCAGTCCGTAGATCGGCTGCAGCCGCGTCGAGCCCGGTTGACGGGCCGACATCGAGAGCCCGACCTGGCTGCGGGCGTCGGCCAGTGTGGCCGCGAGCGCCTCAGCGGTGAGCGCGGGCATGCCGTCTCGGACGAGGGAGGCGGCAGCCGCGGCGGGCCCGTCGCTGACGCCGAGGGCTCGCGCCCAGAGCAGGCGCGAGCGGCGCACCAGCATGCTCGAGGCGTCGACCGCCGCGGGCAGCGTCGCGACTTCAGCGAGCTCGACCAACCGCTCTAGCCAGACGGCGGGCGCAGGTACCGCCCGATAGAGCGAATCTCCGTTGGCTTCCACGCTGCGTTCGACGGCGAGGTGCCCCACCCGGCCAAACGTCACGCGCTGCTCGGTTGCGCCTTCGACCCGCACACGGACGTCGACAATGACGCGCCCCAGTGCAAAGGTGCCCAGGACAGCGGCGACCCACGTATCGACGACAAGCTCGCCGGTCCGCTTAACGGCCAGATACTTGCGCTCCTGTAGCCGCGATTCGGCGTTGTGGTGGTCGGGCTGGTAGGCCCTGGCGGTCGCTGCAGCCGACCGCGAGATCGCACCGTGTGTCGTACGCCCGAGCGTCATGACGTCGGCCAGCGCCTGCTCCTCGGCCTCGGTCAGCCGGATGTCGGCCGGGCCGGCGCTGAGCGTTACCTGCATGCGCTTACCTGCCTGGCTGGTGGAAGGCCGGGTCTTCGGTGTCGAGGGCTACCAGGTCCCCGCTTTTCGCGTCGAGCTCCAGCGTCGCCTGATGGCCGGTGTACGGCTTGCTGTAAAAGATGCTCCAGCGCAAATCTTCGCCGACGCTCCCACTCAGCGTCATGGATAGGACGCTAGCGCCCGTCTGCTGCTCGAACGCGGTGCCGCCGGCGGCGCCGCCCGCGTCAGTGGCCGCATCGCTGTCGAGCACCGGTGCAATGGCTGCCTGGTCGACATGGGCGACGACCGGCCGGGTAGGCGGCTTGGCCAGCCCGGATGAACCAACGTCGCTGAGCCGGCCGCTGGCGACCTGATAGTGAAAGGTCGCGTTCTGCGCCGGGTCCCAGACGTGAATGATCCAGCGCTCGGCCGTTCCATTCGCCGCGACGTTGTCGCTGCCAACGAGCACGACTTCACCCGCGGGATGTCGGTCATGCAGCGTTTGGAGTGCCATGCGCACGGCCTGGAGAGCGGTGTTGTTGCCTGGTGGCGACGTGGTCGGCATGCCGCAGCCTAAGAGCGAGAGGACGAGCGCGAGCAAAAAGCCCATTGCACCAACCCGACGCATACACCGCGCATGCTACTGCTGCTGAATGAAGTTGAAGTAGTCATTTCGTATACCCTCGTCCTTCACGACTCGGCCATGCACGGCCAGGAATTCGTTCGGGTCTTCGTCCTTTGGCTTCGGCACCGGGTGGCTGTGCGTAATCTCCGGCGTCGCGGGCGAGCTCACCGGATCCTCGGGATTGTCGTACATGCGGAAGTCAATCTTGTTCTTGCCCTTGAAATAGCTGACGGCATTGGCAATCCGATCCTGGCCGAGCAGTCCGTAACGCTCGAAGCCGACGAAGTCAGATTGCGCCTGATCGAGACCGGGCACCAGCCCGGGATCGTGCGGACCGGTCGTGCCGCCGTTCAACGGGCTATCCATCACGACGACTTTGCTGATGAGCGGATGGCCCTGTTTATCCTTGAGGAGCGGGCGCCTGCCTTCGGCGACCTCGGCCATGTACTCCATGATCAGCGCGCCACCCTTGGAGTGGCCCGTCAACACGATGTTCGATTCACCCGCGCGCTGCATGTCTTCAAGCTGGAACTCCATCCGCGCCGCGCCCTCGGTGACTGGCACCGTCGTGGACGCGTACATCCAGCTGGGCAGCCCGGGCTCATTTTCGCCCCAGTCGAACGTCCCATAACCCATCCCGTCGGCACGAGCTATGATCGCCTTCTTGTATTCACCGAAGGTGCCACCAGTGCCCTCTGAGTCGTCGGTCCGAATGCCACCGACGAACAGGATCTGTGGTTTGCCAGCTGTCGCCCGTCGCTCATCCGTCGGCCGGTGAAACTCAGATCGCTGACCGAGGAGCGTGCGATCGACCGCCTCGAGCGGATTTTCCCCACTGCGGATGCGCGCGATGATGGCCGCGTACTGGTCGACGGCACGCACCACGCCGCCCGGGCTCAGACACGAGCGAAAGGTGGCCAGACCGTCCTGGAGGGCCGCCGCGACGGCGGGCACCAGCACGACCACGTCATGCTCCGCCGATTGGAGCAATGCCGCCCCCTGCTGTTCGAGGCGCACTGATTCGTGCACGACTGTTTTCTCGATGCTGTCGATGTCATGGGCTGCTGACGATGCCAGCCGCAGCACTTCCGCATGCAGCACATCGAGCTGAGCGTCGATCTGGCGTCCCATTTCGATGCCGATCGCGTCGAGCCGGGTCATCGTCTGCTCGAACGCTTGTTCAGCGCTGTCAAAGGCCTGTTCGCCGCGATGGAACAACCAGTTCGCACCGTCACCCGCCAGTTGGAGGACGCCGAGCGGATTCGAAATCGGCAACACGGGAAACGCGAGCCCTGAAAGCCACCCACCGGGCGAGGTTCCGTCCGGATAGGCCCGGTCGCTCAGCTCATCGAGAATCTGAGCCTTGGAGTTGAGTCGAGACCCGGTGTTATCGAGAATCAGGTCGAGTTCGTGGACCAGCCCGCGACCAGTCAACATCGGGCCGTCGACATCTCCGGAGCTCCACCCGCGACGGTCGAGATCGCGCAGCTGGCGCTCGCTGTCGTGCCAGACATCATCCAGGCTGCGCTGGGTGTCGCGGGCCCGCCGAGCGAGCGCACGCAAATCCTCGGAGTTGGCAACCAGCTCGGTCATGCACTCATCCTTTTTGGTGCGCTCGATCGTCGCGTCGAACTGCCTCGAGGTCGGCTTCGAGTCGACTCGCCCAGCGGTCAAGGGCGGCGGCCGCCTCTTCGAGGGCGCGGCGGGCACGCGCGACCCGATCGCCCTGCGTGTGAATGTCACTGCGGAAGCGATTGGCGGCTTCCCCGGCCCAGGCCACTCGGTCGGCGTCGCGCTGCAATGGCGCGTACGCATCGCCGAGGCGGCCGGCGCGCTCGCGGAGCGAACCGGCCACACGCTGGAGATTGCCCGGGTCAGCGTGCGATCGTCGCCAGTCCGCCTCAGACATGCTACGCCTCGAAGACCTCCAGGCGCCGCTTGCGCTCGTCGACTTCCTTGCGCACCTGCTCCAGCATTTCCGACATCTTGTCGAGGTTCGACTTCTGCTGGCTCCAACTCTGCTTGAACTTGTCCGCCGCCTGACCAGTCCAGATCGTGCCATTGACCGTTCGGTCGATCGCGCTCTTGACCGAAATCAGGTCGGTATTGTTCTTCTGGATACTGCTGATCAGCTGTTGCAGACCGTCAACGGTGACTCGAACTTCTGCCACACATAACTCCTTCGCCGGTTGATGAGATGGCTGAAGTATGTCAGCGACCACCGATCGAGAATCACCGCCTGACCACCAGCTTCACAACATTGCGCTATCAATTCTCCCAGTTCACGCGAGTCGAACGCGGAAGCGATGGCCGACGATGTCGATGATGTCTTCGTCTTCCAGGTCGCGGGGCTGGAATGGCGTCAGGCGTTCATCATTGACCAGCGTGCCCCACTGGCTGCGGTGGTCTACGAGCACGAATACGGCGCGTGACTCATCCCATTCGATCGCGGCGTGGTCCCGCGACACGCGTGAATCATCCAGAACCACGCTCCGTTCAGCCGACCGACCGATGCTCGTCGACGTGCCGAGCGGGATCGGTAGCTGCTGCTGGGACAACAAATGCGCGGAGCGACGCACGCGGGTCGCGGCCGGCGCTGGCGGCGCCGGAGCCAGTTCGTCCAGTGCACTTGCACCGGCGCGCGACGCGTACGCCGCCGCGCCGCGGACCACCACGTTGAGCGGATCCGACGCGGGCCCGGCGTGAATGCCCAGGCGGTCCAGAATACGCTCGCGCGCGGGCGGCCAGAGGGTCGAACCTCCGCTGAAAACGAGCGCGGTCAGAGTGTCCGGCGGCACATGTGCGCGGGCCAGCAAGCGACGTGTGGCCAGGATGGTGCGATCGAGTGTGTGGTTGACGATGCCCTCGACCTCGATGCGCCGGAGGTCGTATGGAACTCCGCGGACCAGCCGCGACTGGTCGCGCAAAACGGACTCGAGATTGACGCCGACCGCGTCGCTGGCGCGTGGCCGGGCGAAGACCAGCTTGAGTCGTTCCGCCTCCGTCTGCAGCCGGCGGAACGCACTCGCGTAGGCCGGATTGTCGGACGAAAAATCTGACAATCGGTGCGGTCGCCGGACCATCCAGTAGGCCAGGTAGTCGGCCAGGTCCGCATCGATGGACCGCCCCGAGAAGTCGTCGCTCGTCTCGCGATCGACCACTGCGCTCAACCCGGCGCGCGTCTCGACGAGCGCGGCGTCGAAACTGGTTGCGCCCAGATGATGGACCAGATGCATGCCCGCGGCCGGGGGCGCCAGCGACAGGCCCTCGAGCGCGGCGATCGCATGATCGACCACGCTGACGTGGGCGATTCCAGCCGCGCGCGCGGCGCCACGGAGTAGTTCACGTTGGGCGGCGGTGCACCAGCCGGGGGCGCTGACCGCGGCGTGCCCCGGCACGGCGTCCACCGCGGACAGCAGCGCCTCGAGGAGCAGCAGCATCAACTCTTCAGGCCGATGTGTGCGACCCGCGACCAGGCTCGGGCTGACACCACTCGCCAGTAGTCGCGGGATGTCCTCGATATACGACGAGGCGGAGTCGTCACGCCTCGAGCGTGGGTCGAGTGGGGCAAGCTGGCCGCCGCGCATCCCGACAAGCGTTGGCAGCGAGTCGAGATCGGCGATTCGGCCAACCTCAATGTCATCGCCGGTGTGCCAGGCGATCTGGAGCGACCTCGCTCCGACCTTGATCCCGACCGCGTGCGCCTCCATCTTTTCGCAGCCCCCGAACGCAGCGCCCGCGCTGAGTCTACCAGCGACTCGACGGACGAGCCAGTCGTGTGGCAATGTAGCAATCCGTGGCTACGCTCGATCTGACGGTGCGCGACATGGCGGGCGATCTGGAAGTTGACGTCTCAGTGCCTCTCGAGGGCGGATCTTCGGTCGATCAACTTGTCAGTCGGCTGGTGGCGCTGCTCAAATGGCCGCGCCTGGACAGTGCCGGTCACGCCGTACAGTACGTCGTCCTCGACCCACGCACACACCTGGCGTACGTCGGCACGCGCACGATCGGCGAAACGGGCCTCATGCGGGCGATGACCGTCGTCCTCGCGCCCGCCGCGCGCAAGCCGAGCTAGCGTACCGTCGCGGCAGGACTGCCGGGTTTGCCTTCGATAACGCGAACACGTCACGAATGCCCGACGCCTCCGCTGAGCAAGGCTGACGGTCCCTCTGGTTAGGGGAGAATCGCCACGGCGGAGGAGTGAACAAAGCCGATCTTGTCTTTGAAATCGCCAGTCAGGACCTGGACTCTGTACCACAAGGTTGATCCCTCGTAATTCTCACCGCTTTGTTCGCCCAGGATTCGTACTTGCGTGTCGAAGTACAGCTTGATCGGAGGACCGGTTCTCGCCGGGGTCTCACGGAGTATTCCGCCCAGTGCGTAGTCCGAGATGCGGCCCGTGCGCGCGGAGGTGGTCGTCGAGGCGGCAGTCGGTACAGTGG
>DATGER010000010.1:0-3413 GCA_035309865.1 Chloroflexota bacterium | reverse complement strand
CTCCGTCAAGGCGATGAGCCCGGCCGAGCGGCACGCCCACGCCGACGCGGAGCGGCCGCAGTACGATGCCGAGACGCGCCACAACTGGATCGACATCAAGGCGCAGTTCAACCTCGCCGTCCTCGACGCCACGTCGGCTGGCGCGATGCGCACCGCCCCGCCCTGGCGCGATACGGTCAAGGCGATCACCTGCCCGATCCTGCTGATCACGGGTGACCCGCGGCAGGGCGGCATCGTTACTCCCGCCGTCGCGGAGGAGGCCAGGCGGCTCGCACGCGACCTGCGCGTCGTCAACATCCCTGACGTCGGCCACAACATCCACCGCGACAACTACCCGCCCTACCGCGATGCCGTCGAGTCCTACCTCCGCCAGGTCCTCGCCCTGACCCCCGCCTAGCCCCCGAGCCCCCGCTGACCGGGGCCCAGCCGAGGCGTTGGCCCTGACAGTTAGGCTAGGGCAGGCGAGCAGCGAGCGTCAGCGTTCCACGGCAGGCAACTCCGGCGCCGTGCAAAGAGCTGTGACGGCATGTGCACAGCGGCAGCGGGGCGCGCATTTTCGCCCGCTCAACGGGGCACCAAACGGTCTTGTTCAACTCGCACGCACCGCGCCATGTTCGTGCGCGACACGGCTAACACAGGCTCAGTCAGTTGTCGTCTGTCTCAGTTCGAGCACCTCGTCGCCAAGGTGCACGGTGGCTTCCCAGCTCACCGAGATCGCGTCCTTCACGCTCTGGTGGGCCGGGCAGCCCACAGGATGCACGCGCAGTGTGCGTTCAATCGCCTCGCGGTGCTCCGCGGCTGCAGCGAGGTCGTAGTGGACGGCGATCGATTGGATCTTGATCGTGCGGCCAACGCCGACGATACGGCCGTCCACCGTGGCCGTGTAGCGCTCGCGGTCAAAGGGGATTTTGCGCCCTGACAGGGCGCCGGCAAGGGTGCCGTACATTCAACCCGCGACCGCGGCGACGATGTGGTCGAGCGTCGATGCCACCGGCGGACCTTCGCCCACCCCGTAGTAGCTGCGCAGCGCGCCTTGCACACCGTAGACAACGGGTGCCGGAACCTCGCCCAGATAAGCGTGGCGGTAGCCGTGCCGAAATTCGAGTCGAGCGTGTGAAACATACTCGAAGTCGTGGGGCATGCAGAGATCTCCTCAGTCGCGAATCAGATCCAGGCCCTCGAGTGGAACAGCTAACTGGACCTCAGCAGGTGGCAAGCAAGTGGTGGGCGAGCAAGCCTGGTAGATCGCACGGACTCGGACCGTTGTCTGCCTCAGATTGCTCGTGAACAAAAGCGGAATCGTAGCCTCAACGCGGCCTTCATGGACGACGAACTCGTCGTCGAGACCTTCGACACGGAATGGATGGGGCGCTGGCACGACCGGTGGCTCGGCCGTCATGCCTTCAAGCGTGTCAACCTCCAGGCGAAGCGGGCTGTAGCCCTCGGGAGCTGGCGCGCCAAAGAGATGGCTGCCGGTCGGGATGTCCAGTCGGATATGTAGCCGCACCTGCTGGTACGGGCGGTATGTCGGCGCGTCGGTCCAGGCGCGCGCTTCGACGCCTGGTCCAGCTACTTGAGGTGCATCTGGCGGCGGATCGGCGTGACCACCGAGGGCAAACTCTCGAAAGAGGGCTGCAGTGGGCCTCACGCGATAACTCTGCTCGAAGTGTTTCGCGACGATGACGCCCTCGTCGTCGAGGACGAAGGTGCCGGGATAGGCGACTCCGTGTTGTTCTTCGCGCGTAGTGATGCCGTAGACGGCGTGCTGGTCGGCCAGGTGCTCGTTCAGCAGTCCGAGCGCGCGAATGACCCGGCTACCTTCGTCGGAAAGCAGCGGATAGGTGATCCCGCGCTTCTCGGCGAACGCGGCCAACGTAGCGACTGCGTCGTAGCTAATGGCGTAGAGCGCGACGCCCGCTGCCTCGAGCGTCGGCCAGACCGCTTGCAGCTCCACGAGCTGCACTTTGCAGTACGGTCACCAACGCGCGCTGCGATAGAAGACGACGAGTGCCGGCCGCCCGGCGCGCTCGATGTGGAGATCAACGAGGCGGCCCGTTTGGTCTGGCAGCCGAATATCCGGAAAGCGGGTTCCCAGCGAAGGACCGATCTTGAGAAAATCGAGGACCGGCAGGCTTGGGCTGGTTGTCATCAGGGCTCCTTTGAAACGGGATTCGGGCGTGCGCCCACCAGGCTGAGCGCATGCTCGGCGAGCTCGTCGATGAGCGTCGCGTCATTGCGGGTCTTGGCCAGGAGCATGGCGCCCTGGAAGTAGGCCAGCAGCGCCCGGGCGGTGCCGGCTATGTCGGGAATCTCGATGCTGCCATTCGCAATCGCCTCGCCCAACACCTGCTCGAAGTAGCGACAGTACCCCTCGAAGACCACGCGCACTCTGTCGCGGATGACCTCATCGCGGGTGCTGAGTTCGACGGCCAGGTTGCCGAACGGGCAGCCCAGGACAACCGCGCCGGACTGCCGCTCGGCAACGCGTCGGAAGAATCGGACGATGCGTTCGAGTGGTGGCAGGTCAGGCGCGAAGGCCGGCCCGAGGATCGTCGCCTGAGCGCGCGCCCAGCTGTCGTCGATGGCCGCCAGGGCCAGGTCGCGTTTGGAGGGAAAGAAGTAGTAGAAGCTGCCCTTGCGCACGCCAGCCGCCGCGCACAGGTCGTCAACATTCGTGCTGGCGTACGTGCTGGCATGGATCAAGCGGCTGGCGCTATCGACGAGACGGGCGCGGGCCGTGCTGGTTCGCGGCATAGTTGACTGGCCGGTATAGTAGCAGGGCCGGACCGGCTCTCACGGACCTGCGTAGGCTTCCCGTTTCGCGCGTCAACCGGGAGGCGCGCCCTCGGCCGTTTGCGCCAGGTCGGCCAGATAACTGACTGACAGCGCGGCCAGTGCGCCATCGGTGGGAACCGCCCGCGGATCGACCAGACCAAACACGCGGTCGAGCTGCTCGGGCCCGTTGGTCGCCCAGGTATAGGCCAGACCGCCCAACACGAGATCGGGCCGGGAGCGGCTGATGGACCAGTCCTGTTCGAAGCCGACCGCCCGTTCGGCGGGGGCAACACCGCCCGGCGCGAACTCCGAAATCACCAGTGGACCGCCGAGCCACTGACTCGGCCACGCCGCCACAATCTGTTGTAGCCGCGACGACGAGTAAACGTTGGCGCCGTAGACCAACCACGGGCGCTCGACCCCAGGCGCCTGAAACGCTGCTTTGAGCATCGGCAGGTAGACGTCTTCGGCGTCGCGATAGATCACCGGATGATCTGGATCGAGGGCGTGAATTCGATCCACGAGCACCGGTCTCGGTTGCACCGGGCAACAACACCGTCACGCTCACGCCGTGCTTGCGGAGCTCCACGTTCAGGCTCTCGCCGAGGATCATCACGAACGCCTTGCTGGCGGCGTAG
>DATGER010000009.1:0-20317 GCA_035309865.1 Chloroflexota bacterium | reverse complement strand
ACGACTATCGCCTCGACCAAGAAACACCCCGCGGAGTAGTTTGTAACTACCTTGTGGGGTGGGTCCGCCGCGCACAAAGACCACCCTCCGGGGCGTGGTCCGCCGCGCGACCTCGGAGCCAGAATGGTCTCGAGTCCCAGGTCCGAGGAGGACTTGAAATGCGGACCATTCTCATCGCCCACCACGATCAGGCCTTCTCTCAGCAACTCGCTGCCGAGCTCCGCGCCGGCGGCTGGCACGTCATCGACTGTCCCGGACCCTGGCCTCCGGCGCTGCGTTGCATTCGCAGCGACAAGGGTTATTGTCCGCTCACGGAGAGCGCCGACCTGATGATCTACGACCCCGATCTTACCGCGCTGAACGATTTCGGCCAGCCGTACAACCTGGCGGTTGACTCCGCGCGTGCCCACCCGGACGTGCCCATGCTGCTTGCCTGGGCCCCGACCAACGTACCCGACGCGGGCACCCTGCGCGCGATCAAGGCCCAGGTGCCCCAGGTGCTCGCCGCCGCGCGCGAACCAGCTGCCCGGCTACGCCAGATCCACGATTTGCTTGCCGCGGGCACAAAAGTGGAGATGTCCACATGAAGGTGCTCGTCGTCGACGACGATCAACGGATACGCGATGCACTCGAAATTGGCGTGCAGCTGCAGTGGCAGGATGCGAAGGTACTGACCGCTGCTGACGGCGAAGCAGGACTGGACGCGTTCTTCAACGAGGAGCCGGACATTGTCCTGCTCGACGTCACCATGCCGGGCATGAACGGTTTCGACGTCCTGAAGGCCATCCGCCAGGTATCGGATGTGCCGGTGATCATGCTCACTGCCCGCGACGAGGATGTCGACCAGGTGCGCGGGCTGGAGTTGGGCGCCGACGACTATATTGGTAAACCGTTCAGTCACCTGGCGCTAATGGCCCGGATCAAGGCTGTCCTGCGCCGCGCAGAGCTGCCGGCGCCCGTCCAGGCATTGCCTGACTTTGCGGCGGGCGATCTCGCGATCCATTTCCAGAACCAGGAAGTCACGGTCGGCGGCGAGGCCGTCAAGCTGACGCCGGTCGAGTACAAGCTGCTCTATCACCTGGTCCGCAACGCCGGGCACCTGT
This sequence comes from Chloroflexota bacterium, assembly GCA_035309865.1. Taxonomy (GTDB): domain Bacteria; phylum Chloroflexota; class UBA6077; order UBA6077; family CF-72; genus CF-72. The sequence continues at coordinate 19,214 of DATGER010000009.1, read as the reverse complement.
TGCCGCACGAGGCGCTGTTGGACCGCGTATGGGGCAGTAACTATGAAGCCAGCCCCGAATACTTGAAGGTGTTCGTGAGCCGCCTGCGCGCCAAGCTGCGGCGACCCAACGGTCCGGAGTACATCGAGACCGAACGAGGCCGCGGCTACCGCTTTGTGCGGCCGCACGAAGGAGCGAGCGCCTCGAAGGTCGGCACTTACGCTTAGTGCAGCGTCTCGTAAATTCCGGGGCCGGTCGCCACCCCTCACCCGCTCGCTACGCTCGCCTCCCTCTCCCCGCGCGGGGAGAGGGCTGGGGTGAGGGGTACGCATAGGCATCGAAACTTACGGGACGAACCACTTAGTACAGCTCTCGGCGCGCGCGTAAACAACAGGGATTCGGCGTGGATTGCAACCGACCGTTAACCCGCGGCAACACCCCCGGCAGCCATCGGGGTGCATGGTGCACATAGTGACATTCACGTTCGCGCTGCGCGCCGGCATTTGTACGCAGTTGCGCGAACCAAGAAAGGGGCTCTAAGCCATGCCGACCATCTCTGCTCCCCAGCAACAGGCGATCGAGAGCATCGTCACGCCCGAGCGTGCCCGCTTCGATGTGCGCGAGCGGCGCGTCTACTCGCATGACACGGGCGTCCTGCCTGGTGCATTCAAACTGCTAGCTGGACCCAGTCTGGCCGACGGCGTTGTCCAGCCCCAGACCGAAGACCAGGTCGTACAGTTGGTCCGCTTCGCAGTCGCCGAAGGAATCCCGCTGGTCCCGCGTGGTAAAGCAACCGCCGGTTACGGTGGCGCCATCCCGGCCCACGGCGGGCTGGTGGTTGACCTGACCCGCCTGAAGGGCATCGTCTGGGCCGACACCGACGACCTGACCGTGACCGTGCGCGCTGGCACCGTTTGGCAGGACCTCGAGGAAGCACTTGGCGTTTACGGGCTCGCGTTGCGTCTGTACCCGACCAGCGCTCCCGCCTCGACCGTCGGCGGCTGGCTCGCCCAGGGCGGCGCCGGTCTCGGCAGTCATGCCTATGGCTGGTTCGCTGACAACGCCCTCGCCGCGCGCGTCGTGACTGGTACTGGCCAGATCCGCGAGGTGGCCGGCGAGGAGCTGCGCACGATTGCCGATGCCGAAGGCACCACCGGGATCATTACTGAAGTCACCCTGGCCGTCCGGCGCGCCACCGAACCAGACCAGACGGCAGTCGCCTTCACGGACGCCCGACACCTGACTGACGCGCTGCGCCTCGTGACGGACAGGAAACTGCCGATCTGGTCGATCACTTTCCTCAATCCGACGATGGCCCACCTCAAGAATGTGGGTCCGCCGAAAACTCACCAGGGCCACCCGGAGCCGAGCGGTCTGCCGCTCCCTGAAGACCGCTACATTGCGCTGTTCGCCTACGACGCGGAGCACAGCCAGAAAGTCGTTGATGGCCTGCGTGAGATCGCGCTCGCTACGGACGGCCACCGGTTGCCGGCCATCTTGGGCCGGCACGAATGGGCCGAGCGCTTCAAACCGATGCGCCTCAAACGACTCGGACCATCGGTGATTCCGGCCGAAGTCGTGGTGCCGCTGGCCAACCTGCCGGCCGTCCTGGCGGAACTGGACCAAAACATCAAAGCTCCGCTCGCCATCGAGGGCCTCTCGGTACGTGGCCAGGAGATTGTCTTGCTTGGCTTCATCCCGCACGACGAGCGCAAGCTCAGCTATACGTTAGGCTACGGTTTCGCGTTGAGCGCGATCCGCACGGCGGAGCGGCACGGCGGGCGCGCGTATAGCACTGGCCGCTACTTCGCCAGCCGCGCTGAATCGCTGTTTGGCACGCGGCGGATTGAAGCATTGAAGCTGGAGAAGGGTCGGAACGATCCGGCGGGCATTCTCAATCCAGGCAAGCTCGTGTTTGGCACCGGGCTGATCGGCACCGTCATCGGCGCCGCCGCTGCCGTGGAGCCAGTGGTGCGGACCTTCGCCAATCTGTTGGGCCGCCCCGCTGAGCCGATGGAGCGCAAAGCCCCGGCTCGCGGATTCGCGGCGGATATCGCCAGCTACGCCTACGCCTGCGCGCAGTGCGGCTACTGCGTCGACACCTGCACGCTGTACCAGGGCCGCGGCTGGGAGTCCGCCGGCCCACGTGGCAAGTGGTCGTTCCTCAAGGACGTGCTCGAGGGCAAGGACAAGTTCGATCAACAGATGACCGACACGTTCTTGCTGTGCACGACCTGCGAGAAGTGCGACGTGGTCTGTCAGTTGGACCTGCCGATCGAACCGACATGGGGCTTACTGCGCGGCAACCTGGTCCAGGACCGCGGCTTCGGCACGTTCCCGCCGTTCGAGATCATGGCCGCCGCACTGAAGGGCCAGCAGAACATCTGGGGTGGCTTGCAGGAAAATCGCGACCAATGGGTCACCCAGGACATCAAACCAGCCATCAAAGAGCAGGCGAAGATCGGTTACTTCGCGGGGTGCACCGCCAGCTTTGTCGAGCAGGACATCGCCCAATCGTCGGCGAAGCTGCTCCAGGCGGCCGGCGTCGAGTTCACCACGCTCGGCAAAGACGAGATGTGCTGCGGCATTCCGATGCTGGTCGCGGGCAAGTGGGAGCTCTTCGAAGAGGCGCTGCGCCACAACAGCGCGGCGATGAAGGCGAAGGGCGTCGAGGAGGTCGTGACCTCCTGCCCCGCCTGCTGGCTGGTGTGGAATACGTACTACCCGCAGTGGGCCGATAAACTCGGCATTCCGTACGACTTCAAAGCGAAGCACTACTCGCAAGTGCTGGCCGAGAAGATCGCCGATGGATCATTCGAGCTGACGCAGGTTCCGGAGTCACTGAAGGCGCTGATCGACGCAAACGGGACGGCCAAGGTGACCTTCCACGACTCGTGCCACATCGGCCGCGCCGGCGGCGTCTACGAACCGCCGCGTGATCTGATCCGGGCAATCCCCGGTGTGGAGCTGGTGGAGATGGCGCACAACAAGGAAGATGCGCTGTGCTGCGGCTCGGTGCTCACCCGCATCGGCGAACCCCACCCAACCTCTGAGAAGCTCGGCGGCATGCGCATCGGCGAAGCCGAAGCGACTGGCGCCGACGCGCTCTTGTCGCTGTGTCCGTGCTGTCAGTTCCAGTTGCGCGTGAGCGCCGACGAGAAGGGTTCAGAGCTGCCGGTGATCGACCTGTCGCGGCTGTCAGCCGAAGCGCTGGGCATCAAGGACCTGCCAGATCCGAACCCGGAGGTCCTCTCGCAGTGGGCCATGTTTGAGAAGTTCATCGCGCTGATGAGCCCGGACGGCATGGTCAAGGTGATGGGTACGCTCACTCCGCAACTGCTCGACGCGATGCCCCTGGGCATGGGCGCCATGATGCGGACTATCGGCCAGGCGCCGGCGCTGATTCGTGAGCCGATGTTCAAGGTGATGGCGCCGGTGATGCCCATGCTGTTCCCAGTGCTGTTGCCGGGCATGATGCCCAGGGTGTTGCCGCACATGATTGCGCTCGTCGAGCGGACCATCGACATGCCGGACTACCTGCGCAATCAACTACCGGACCTCTTCCCCCAGGTTGTCGACAACGTGCTGCCGAAGATGCTGCCGCAGATCACCCCGAAGTACGTTCCCATTCTGTTCGACTATCTGCGCCAGTGATGCTGTTGGACGGTGGGGCGGACTGAGCTCATGACTCTCTTCGCTCCACAAGTGGGAACGCCGCACATGCGCGCACACGCTGAGCCCAGCCTGTCTGGCCAGCCTGACCAGCGCCCTGGGATGGATCGCCGCGGCGTTGTGGTGCAACGCGTCGGCCAGGTCATCCGAGCGTTCCCACGCCCGTTTGCCATGCTCGGCTTGCTGCTGGTCTCGCTGGCGCTGGATCTTTATCAGGACGGCGTTGGCGACCCGCTCGCTCTGGTAGTGATCGCGATCGGCGCAACCCCGCTTGTCGGACACACCATCGTTGCGCTGCGCGAGCACCGCTACGCGCTCGACTACCTGGCCTTGCTGGCCATCGCTGCTGCACTCGCGGCACTGGAGTTCCAGGTCGGTGCGGTGATTGCGCTGATGCTCGCGAGCGGCGAAGCGCTCGAGGATTATGGCGTGCGGCGCGCGCGCGGCAGCCTCAGTCTGCTGGCCGATCGCATTCCACGCCATGCCCTCGTCGTTGGCGATGACGACGGCTTGGTGATGCTGCCGGTGGAGGAGATTACCGTCGGATCGGCAGTGATGGTGCGTCACGGCGAGGTCCTACCACTCGACGGCGAGCTGCTCAGTGAGCGTGCCCTGGTGGACGAGTCGTCGCTCACCGGTGAACCGTATGTCCTCGACAAGGCGCAGGGCGATGAAGTGCGGAGCGGTACCGTGAACCAGGGCCCGCCGCTCACGCTGCGCGTGCGTCGAGAGGCCCGCGACTCTACGTACCGTCAGATCCTGGCGCTGGTCGAGGCGGCGCAGGAGAGTGGCGCGCCGCTAGTGCGCCTGGCCGACCGATACAGCCTGGCGTTCTCGGCAGTCGCCATCAGCCTGGCGGCGGGAGCGTGGTGGTGGAGCGGCAGCCTGGAGCGGGCCCTAGCGGTGCTGGTCGTTGCCACGCCGTGTCCACTCATCCTGGCCGTGCCGATTGCGCTGATGGGTGGAGTCAACCGCGCCGCGCGCGACAAGATCATCGTCAAGCGCCTGGCGGCGCTGGAAGTACTCGCCCGGGTGTCGTACCTGTTGCTCGACAAGACGGGCACGATCACGGTCGGCCGGCCGGAGCTGGCGCAGATCGAGACCGGGCCGGGCGCTGACATCGATTCAGACCGGGCACTCGCTTTGACCGCGGCGGTCGAGCGGCACTCGCTGCACCCGCTTGCCAAAGCGCTCGTCGAAGCGGCCCAGGCGCGCTCGCTGCCGATGTTGCCCGTCAGCGACGTGGTCGAGGTCGCCGGACGTGGGATCGAGGCGCGTGTCGACGGTCACCGCGTGGGCGTGCACGGCGCCGCGGCGCCGTATGGCGAGATGCGTGTGGTGTGCGAGGTCGACGGACAGCTGGCGGCGACGTTTGTGCTGGAAGACCGCCTCAAGCCCGACGCACGTCAGGTGTTCGGGCGCATCGTGGGCCAGGGTGTGGAGCTGGCCATAGCTACTGGAGACCGCCGTGCCGCGGCCGAGCGTGTGGTGCGCGAGCTGGGCCTGCCGCTGGATATCGAAGCCGAGTGCACGCCGGCGGTCAAGCTCGAGCTGATCCAAGCCAAACAGGCGGCTGGGCGAGTGGTGGGCATGGTTGGTGACGGCATCAACGACGCACCTGCACTGGCGCAGGCGGATGTCGGCCTGGTCTTTACCCACGAGGCGCGCACGGCGTCGTCGGAGGCCGCGGACGTCGTCCTGCTGGGAGGTGAAGTGCAGCAGGTATGGCAAGCGCTGTCGATTGCGCGACAGACCATTCGCGTGGCGACACAAGGGGTGTTACTTGGGATCGGCCTGAGCGTCGTCGCGATGCTGGCGGCATCGGCTGGGTACTTGCCTCCGCTCGTCGGGGCAGTCTTGCAGGAGGGCATCGACGTTCTGGTCATCGTCAACGCCTTGCGCGCGACGCGCTCGACGCTGTCCTGATCGCTGGAGGCCGCGACCTTACCACGTTATGCAGAGGCAAGACGCACACCGGATGCATCGACAGACGCGCCCGGCGACTGAGCGAGCAGCCGCTCGCACAGGTTGACTATCACCGCCTCACGCTCTTGCCGCATCCCCTCGTAGCCGGCGGTGTCGATCTCGCGCAACCTCTGCAGCGAGCTGCCGAGCACTTCCAGGAGGACCCGGTGTTCGCGTTCATCGATGTGCAGCAACATGCAGAATTGTCCTCTGAAGCACAGTGTGACTGGCATGCTGTGCGGTGCGGGTAGACGGACAGGTTGCCGGACATTGCCGGTCGGTGTCATATCTTGCGGGCGCGTGCTGGCGCTCGACAGCCGTCACTTCCGAACATGTCAGCCGGGCTGGTGGCCGCGCCACACGTATGCCATTGCGAGCTCGTCGATGCGGCCAATCAAAGAGAAGTAGATCCACTTCGCCTTTTCGCCTTGCCAGTCGTCCGGGAGGACTTCCGTCGGCAGACCCGGATCGAGAAAGGGCAGCCGCCGCCAGTCGGCGACGACGCAGATGTAGTCGCGGAAGGCCGCCTGTGGCGAAGCATCCACGCCGCTATTGAACCAGCGCTCGAGCACTGGCTCCCAATGTGCAGCGAAGCGGCTGTACATCCTGCCGAGCTCCGGGAGGTCCCAGCATTTGCGCGCGAGCAGGCGCGCGGCTTCGACGCCGCCGTACGATGCGTCGAAGCGCTCGGTGAAGTCGAGCAACCCCGAACTGGTGAGTGTCGACTCGACCTCCGGTCGCAACCGCCTGGGCGCGATCCAGGCGCCGGAAGCGATGGTCCCGAACCCCAGCCAACTGAGCTGGCGCCGCAACTGGTGGCGCTTGTCTCGCTGGGACTCGGGGACCGAGAAAATGACGATTACCCAACCGTCGGCCAGGCTCGCGGGCTCGCGAGCGGTCAGGATGCGGCGATCGCCCTGCTCGAGGATGTGCCACGCCTTCGGGGTGAGCGCGTAACCCGCCACACTACCGCGCCGGTGGGGAGACAGCAGCCCGCCGCTTTTCATCCGAGCGACAGCCGCACGCACGGCTTGCGGCGCTACGCCCAGGTCTGCCATCAGGTCGAGCAAGGTGGAGACTCTCAGCCAGCCGCCGAGGCGCCGGACGAACCCGCCGTAGATATACAGGATCTGGGATCTCGGCCGGGCTGTTGTGACTCGGTCGCGGGTCTCCACCACTGGGGCCGCACTCCTGTCAGCGCTAATCGCCCTTGAACGCGGGCCGCTGTCGGGGCGTGACCGAGAACGCGTCGTACGCGCGGCGGAAGTCGTTGGTCTGCATGCAGATTGCCTGCGCATCGGCCTCCGCCGCGATCGCTTCGTCGACCGACATGTCCCACTCCTGGTGGAGCATCCGCTTCGTCATGGCGTGCGCAAATGTCGGGCCGCCAGCGATCGATAATGCCAGCGCCTGCGCCTCCGCGTGGAGCGACGGCGGCTCGACCAACCGGTTGAAGAAGCCCCAGCGCTCCGCCTCGTCGGCAGCCATGGTCCGCCCGGTGTAGAGCAGCTCCGAGGCGCGGCCCTGGCCCACGATCCGCGGCAGGATGGCGCAGGCGCCCATGTCAGCCCCGGACAGTCCCACGCGCACGAAGAGAAAGGACACCCTCGCGCGCGGTGTGCCCAGCCGCAGGTCCGCGGCCATGGCCAGGATCGCCCCAGCCCCGGCGCACACCCCATCGACCGCGGCGACGATCGGCTGCGGGCAATGGCGCATCGCCTTCAGCAACTCTCCCGTCATGCGCGTGAAGCGCAGCTTGGCTGGGAAATCCATGCGCACCAACGGGCCGATGATGTCGTGGACGTCGCCGCCGGAGCAGAAGTCGTCGCCCGCGCCAGTCAGCACCACCGCCGTCACATCGTCCACTTCGGCCAACGCGCGGAACAGGTCACGTAGCTCGGCGTAGCTCTCGAAGGTAAGCGGATTCTTCCGTTCCGGGTGCTCGCTCAGGGTGATCGTCGCCACCCGCTCCTGAACCTGCAGTCGCACATGCCGAAGCGGCTCGAGCTCACTAGCGTGTAGTGCACTTGCCATTAGATGAATCCATCGGGCACGACTGCGGTGGCCTCGATCTCCACCAACGCCCGATCTTCGAGGAGGCCCGCCACCTGCACCAACGCCATGGCTGGGTAGCTCGGCCCGATCACCTCGTGGTAAACCTGGCCGATCTCTGCCCGCGCGGAGCGGTACGCCTCTCGGTCAAGGATGTACCACGTCAGCCGCACCAGGTGCCGCGGCTCGGCCCCGCCCGCCCGTAGCACTGCCACGATGTTCTCCAGCGCCAGTCGCACCTGCGCCACCAGCCCGTCGGCAAACCGACCGGTGGTATCCCAGCCCACCTGCCCGGCGACGAACACCGAGCGACCCCGCGCCGAGACACCGTTCGCGTAGCCCGCCGGCCGCGGCCAGCCTTCCGGCAGCAGCACCTCCACGTCAGCGTCGCTCACCGGTGCACCGATTCGATGCTGCTGCGTGACTCATCAGATTGTTCGAGCCAGGCCTCCAGGGCGGCCAGGATCTCGCCGTTGAGCGAGCGGTAGTGGCGGCGGGCCAGGCGTGTCAGGCGCTCGTGCAGGTCGTCATGGCGGCCGCGCAGGTCTTCTTCGAAGCGCACGCTGAGCGGCTTCGGAACCTGTCGGCGATCTTCGCGTTTGCGGGGCTGGACCGTTTCGTACTGCACTGGCCAGAGCGGCGCGTAATACTCCTGGGACTGAGCCGCGTGGAGCGTCCAGTAGGGGTCGCGCAGGTGGGGGCGAGCCAGCACACACAGGTCGGCCCGGCCGGCCAGCAGGATGCTGTTGACCTCATCCGGGGTGGAGATGGCGCCGACGGTCATCGTCGGAATGCCCACCGTGTTGCGGATGTCGTCGGCGAACGGCGTCTGGTAGGCGCGGCCGTAGCGCGGCTTCTGGTGAGACACGGTCTGGCCGGTGGATACGTCGATCAGGTCGCAGCCGTGCGTCTTGAGCATCCGCGCCACCTCGATGCGATCGCCATCGGACAGGCCGCCGGGCGCCCAATCGCTTGCCGAGATGCGTACGGAAATGGGCTTGTGCTCCGGCCATGCAGCACGCACGGCGTCGAATACTTCAAGCGGGTACCGCATCCTGGCCTCGACGCTCCCGCCGTAGCCGTCGGTGCGGCGGTTGGTGAGCGGGGAGATGAAGCTAGCCAGCAAATAGCCATGGGCGTAATGCAACTCGAGCATGTCGAAGCCGGCCTCGTCGGCCCAGCCCGCCGCGCGTACGTGGTCCTCGCGCACCTGGTCCATCGCCGTGCGCGTGATCTCGCGCGGGATCTGGTTGACCGGGTCGTAGGGTATCGGCGAGGCCGAGACAACCGGCCAGTTGCCGTCCGCCAGGGGCAGGCCGTCGCCTTCCCACATGCGGCGAGTGGAGCCCTTGCGCCCGGCGTGGCCGAGCTGGAGCGCGATCTTCGCACCGGTCCTGGCGTGTATGAACTCGACGACTCGACGCCAGCCCGCCACGTGCTCGGGCCGGTACATCCCGGCGCAGCCAGGCGAGATGCGCGCCTCGCGCGAGACGTCGGTCATCTCGGCGATGACCAGCCCGGCGCCGCCGACTGCGCGGCTGCCCAGGTGCACCAGGTGCCAGTCGTTGGGCAGCCCATCCTGGGCGCTGTACATCGACATCGGCGAGACGACGACCCGGTTCTCGAGGCGCAGGTCCCTCACCTGGAACGGCGCGAACATCGGCGGCGGCAGGTCCTCCGCAGTAGAGGTCACGGCCAGGCCGCTGCGGGTGAGAAAACCGCGATGTGAACGCTCAACGATCTCCGGGTCGCGGACCTTGAGCGTCTCGTACGAGATGCGGCGCGACCGGGTGAGGAGGCTGAACGCGAACTGGTCCGGGTCGAAGCCGACGTGGCGCTCCACACCTTCGAACCAGAACAGGCTCTCGAAGGCGGCGCGCTGGAAGCGGTCCACCTGCGGCTTGCGCTCCTCTTCGTACCTGGCGAGAGCCGCCGGAACATCCGGCTCGCGCGCCAGGTAGTACGCCAACGCGATGGCGTCCTCCATGGCCAGCTTGGTGCCGGAGCCGATGCTGAAGTGGGCCGTATGGGCCGCGTCGCCCAACAGCACCACGTTCCCCAGACTGCCCGGCAGCCGCCAGTTGGCGTTGCGCAGCATCGGGAAGTTGCTCCACACGGATCGGTTCAATAAGAGCGGGTGGCCCTCCAGGTCGTCGGCAAAAACGCGCTCGCAGAAGGCGGCGCTCTCCGCCTCGCTCTTTCGATCCAGCCCGGCCGCGCCCCAGGTGGCCGGGTCGCACTCAACAATGAAGGTCGAGTGGCCGGCGTCGTAGCGGTAGGCGTGACACCAGAACAGGCCGTGCTCGGTTGGTCGGAACGAGAACAGGAAGTTTTCGAACGGCTGCGGCGTGCCGAACCAGGCGTACTTGTTGCGCCGCAGATCGATCTCGGGCGCGAAGTCGTCGGCGAAGTGCGCGCGGATGCGGCTGTTGGCGCCGTCGGCGGCAACGATGAGGTCATACCGGCGGGCCAGGGCCCGCACGTCGCGGGCCTCGATCTCCTCGAGAAAGCGGACCGCCACCCCCAGTGCGCGGCAGCGACGCTGGAGGATGTCCAACAGGCGGTTACGCGCGATGCCGGAAAAGCCGTGCCCGCGTGAGAGGCGCACCTCGTCGCGAGCGCGAATCTCGATGGCATCCCAGCGATTGAACGTGCGAGTGATCTCCTTGAAGGTGGGTTCGTCGTTTTCCTGCAGGTAGCCCAGCGTCTCGTCCGAGAACACCACGCCGAACCCGAACGTGGCGTCCGACGCATTCCGCTCGATCACCTCCACCTGTGCCGCCGGGCAGGCCTGCTTGAGGAGGATCGCCAGGTACAGGCCGCCCGGGCCGCCGCCGACGATCAGCGTCTTCATGTCGCCGCCAGGCGGGGCAGAACCGCCGCTGCAAACCGCTCGATCTGAACCAGCCGCTCGGGGTAGTGGGGCACCATGAACTGCAGCGCCAGGTGCTGCACCCCCAATTCACGGAACGGCTCGATCGCGCGCTCGAGTTGTACGGGCGTCCCGCGCAGCACGCCCGCCTCTTGCGCCACGAGTTCCTCCGTCACCCAGACGGGCAGGTTGAGGTTGAGTGCGATCTCGGATGGGTCACGCCCCGCCGCCTGGGCCAGGCGCTGGACGTTGCGCCAACGCTCCGCCAGGTCGGCCGGCGAGATGCGCACGAAATAGGGAAACCAGGCGTCGCCGTACCGCGCCGCACGCTTCTGGGCGGCCGACCCCTCGCCGCCCACCCAGATCTGAGGGCGATTCCGGTTATAGCCCTTTGGATTGAACGCAATATCGCGGAACCGATAGTGCTGACCTTCGAAGGTGCAGTGTTCGTCTGTCAGCGCGCCACGTAGCAACTGGAGCTGCTCGTCGGACACCCGTCCCCGCGTGGTGAAGGGGGCGCTCAGGGCGTCGAACTCCTCCTGCATCCAGCCCACGCCCACCCCGAGCGTGAAGCGCCCCTCCGACAGCACGTCGATGGTGGCTGCGACCTTCGCCCAGTGCAGCGGGTGGCGGTACGGCAGGACCAGCACCGACACCCCGAGCTTGATCTGCTCCGTGCAGCCGGCCAGGAATGCCAGCACCGTCAGGCTCTCCAGGAACGGACGATCCGGCGGCACAATGAACGTTGCACCTTCCGCGTACGGATAGGCGGTATCGATGGTCCATGGGATCACCAGCCGCTCGGCGGCCCACAGCTGCCGGAAGCCCAGCCGCTCAGCGAACTGCGCGTACTCCCGGAGTGTCTGGCGGGTGGCCGAGCGGCCCGAGACCGGCAGAAAAAGACCGAACTCCATCTTTACCGATCAGCTCGCACCCTGTCGTAGCTTGTAGCGCTGCAACTTGCCTGTCTCGGTGCGCGGGAGCTGGTCCACGAACTCGATCGCGCGTGGGTACTTGTACGGGGCGATCTCGCGCTTCACGAAGTCCTGGAGTTCGCGGACCATGTCCGTGCCGGCGACGGACGGATCGCGCAACACGACGAACGCCTTGACGATATTGCCGCGCGCCGGGTCGGGCGCGCCTATGACTCCGCACTCCTTGACGAGCGGGTGGTCGAGCAGCACGCTCTCGATCTCGATGCCGGCGATGTTGTAGCCGGCCGAAATGATCATGTCGTCGGCGCGAGCCTGAAACCAGAAGTAGCCCTGCTCGTCCTGCTTGTAGGCATCGCCGGTATAGTTCCAGCCGCCGCGGACGTAGCCGCGCTGGCGCTCCGGATCGTCCAGGTAGCGGCAGCCGGTCGGGCCGCGCACCGCCAGCAGGCCGACCGCACCGGGCGGCAGGGGGTTGCCCTGGTCGTCCACCACGCGCGCCTCGTACCCCGGCACCACCCTGCCGGTGGCCCCGGGCACGATCTCGCTGCGCGCCGCGGTGATGAAGATGTGCAGCAATTCGGTCGAGCCCAGGCCGTCGATGATCTGCAGGCCAGTGGCACGTTCCCACGCCCGGAACGTGGGGAGCGGTAATGGCTCGCCGGCCGAGACGCAATCCTTCAGCCTTGACAGGTCGAAGTCCGGCACCAGGTCCACCAGCGAGCGATACATGGTGGGCGAACTGAAGAGGGTCGTCACGTGCGCGTCCTGGACCGTCTGCAGTAACGCCTGAGGGCTGACCTTCTCGACGAGCGCCGTGGCGGCGCCAACGCGGAAGGGGAAAGTCAGCAGCCCGCCGAGGCCGTAGGTGAACGCAAGCGGCGGGCTGCCCGCGAAGACGTCGTCGGGCGACGGCTTGAGGACCTCGGCCCCGAAGGTGTCGCAGATGGCCAGCACGTCGCGGTGGAAGTGGACCGCCCCCTTGGGCTTGCCGGTGGTGCCGGACGTAAAAGCGATCAGGCACGCGTCGTCGGCCGCGGTGTCGACGTTCGTGAAGTCGTCTGGCTTCGTCGTCGTCATGGACTCCAGCGAGCCCGCGCCCGCCTCGGGCCCGAACAGCACCGTCCGCGGCCGCGGCGCGTCTGGCACATCGGAGAGCCGTTGTTCCGCCAGGCGTAGCTCCTCCACCAGCCGGCCATCGCACAGTGCCACGCTGACCCGTGCCTTCTCGATCACCTCCGCCAGCTCCCGCGCGCGCAGCAGCGGCATCGTGGTAACCACAACCGCTCCCACCTTCAGCACCGCGAGCCACGCGGCGACCATACTGGGGCTGGTAAAGCCGCGCAGCAGCACTCGGTTGCCCGGCACGACGGCCAGGTCCTCGGTCAACACTCGCGCCAGCTGGTTGGCGCGTACCAGGAGGTCGGCGTACGTGCTGGTCTGACCCTCGAACCAGATGGCGGGTCGGGCCCCGCGCCCCTCACGGACGTGGCGGTCCAGCAACTCCACGGCGGCGTTCAGCTGCGGCGGGTAGGTTGCCAGGGTGGGCAGGGTCGAGTAGTCGAGCTGCGGCCAATCGGTGGCGGGGGGCAGATTGTCCCGCACGTAGGTATCCACGTGCGCACTGTGCCCCGTCGGGATGGTGAAACGCGCGCCAGCTACTTCGTCCATACACCCCTCCATCGCGGTGCAACGAATTTGTGACGGTAGTCATGCTAGCGTTCAAAACGTTGGCGGAGCAATGCTCGGGCGCGTTTGGTAGCCTGAGATGAGCGTCCACGCATGATCACCGCCATCGTCCTCATCCAGACCGAACCCGGCGCGACGGCCACCGCGGGCGAGGCGCTGGCCAGGATCCCCGACGTAGCCGAGGTCTACTCTGTCACCGGCGAGTACGACCTGGTCGCCATCGTGCGCGTCGAGAAGTACGAACAAATGGCCGAGGTCGTGCCGCGGCGCATCGCCGCCATGCCGGGCATTGTCCACACGCATACGCTGATGACGTTCAAACACTACCTGAGCGCATGATCACCGCCATCGTCCTCGTCCACACCCGGCCCGGCCAGACCGTGGCCGCCGGCGAGGCGCTCGCCGAGATCCCCGAAGTGGCCGAGGTGTACTCAGTCACCGGCGAGTACGACCTGGTCGCCATCGTGCGCGTTCGGGACTATGAGCAGATGGCCGAAGTCGTGCCGCAGCGCATCGGCGCCACCCCCGGCATTGCCCGCACCCACACGCTGATGGCCTTCCAGCACTACTCGCGGCACAATCTTGAAGGGCTATTTAGCATCGGCCTGGACACCGATCCATGGCCCCACAGTTGAGCCGTCCACCTGGCGCGCCACCGGGGTCCAGCGCCCTCGACCTGGCCGATCTGGACGCTCTTGACCAGGACGATCCGCTGGCGGGGTTCCGCGAGCGGTTCTACGTCCCGGAGGGCACGCTGTACTTCGACGGCAACTCGCTCGGACTGCTCTCGCACGAAGCGGAGCAAGCCGTGTTCGAGGCGCTGAGCGCCTGGCGCGACCTCGGGATCGATGGTTGGACCGGCGGCGCGCGGCCGTGGTTCTACCTTGGCGAGGAACTGGGCGCGGCGCAGGCTGAGCTGGTCGGCGCCAGACCGACTGAAGTCATCGTCACTGGTGGCATCACGCTGAACCTGCACGCCCTGCTCGCGACCTTCTTCCGGCCGGGTGATGGCCGGACGCGCGTGGTCGCCGACGCGCTGAACTTCCCGTCGGACCTGTACGCCCTCCAGAGCCACCTGCGGCTGCGCGGTCTCGATCCGGCCGAGCATCTGCTCCTGGTGGAGTCTCGCGACGGGCGGACCATCGACGACCAGGACCTCCTGGTGGCGCTGGACCGATCCGACGTGGCCCTGGCCTGGCTGCCATCGGTGTTGTACCGCAGTGGTCAACTGCTGGACATCCCGCGCCTGGCGGCTGCTGCCCGCGCGCGCGGGATCACCATCGGCTTCGACTGCGCCCACTCGGTGGGCAGCGTGCCGCACCGCCTGCACGACTGGGGCGTCGATTTCGCCGTGTGGTGCACGTACAAATACCTGAACGCAGGTCCCGGCGCGGTCGGCAGCCTCTACGTCCACGACCGCCACCACGCGCTCGGACCTGGTCTGGCCGGGTGGTGGGGCAGCGACAAGCAGCGCCAGTTCGACATGGACCCGGAGCTCACCCCGGCTGCCACGGCCGGCGCCTGGCAGATCGGTACGCCCTCGGTGCTCGGGGCAGCCGCGCTGTACGGCTCGCTGGGCGTGGTGCGCGAAGCCGGCATCGATCGGCTGCGCGCGAAATCGCTGGCGCTGACCAGCCTGCTGATCGGCCTGGCCGACCGCCACCTGGGCCCGCTGGGCTTCGCGGTCGGCACGCCGCGCGATCCGGACCAACGCGGCGGCCATGTGGCGCTCGAGCATCCGGCGGCGGTCCAAATCACTCGCGCCCTCAAGGCGCGCGGGATCATCCCGGACTTTCGGCCGCCCAACGTGATCCGGCTGGCGCCGGTGCCGCTCTACACCCGCTACCGGGACGTGGGCGAGGTCGTCCTGGCGCTCAAGTCGATCGTCGAGTCCGGCGAGCACCTCCAGTTCCCCGACGAGCGCGCGACGGTCGCCTGAGGCGGCGCTGCCCGCCTTTACGTGTGGGCACGCCCGCGACGCAGCGCTCGACCAGCCAGAACGCCCGTGTGCTCCGCCTGATCGACGACGACCTTGCCGTTGACGACCACGTACTCGATGCCAATCGGGAACTGTTTGGGGTTGCGTTTGGTCGCCGGTGCGCTGACGCGGTCCGGATGAAAGACGACGATGTCCGCCTTCATCCCATCGCGCAGCACGCCGCGGTCCGGCAGGCCCAGCCGCTGTGCCGGAAACGACGTGATCTTGCGAATCGCCTGAGGCAGGGACAGCGCGTGCTCGTCGCGCACGTACTCCGACAGGATGACCGGAAAGCACCCGTAGGTTCTCGGACTCGGGAAATCACCGATAAGCAGTGCGTCACTGCCGACCATTGACATCGGGTGCGAGATGAATTTGGAGAGCGTGAGCGGATTGACGCCTGCCGAAATGAACGACACCTGCAGGTCCTCCTCCAGCAGCAAGTCGCACATGGTGTCGATCTCGTCTTTGCCCAACAACTCGGCGACTTCGGCCACCGAATGGCCCTCGAAGCGGTGGTTGTGCGGCTGCTTGAAGTACGTCAGCCACATGTCATGCCAGGATTGACCGCGCGGCGCCAGGCCCTCGGCTTTCATTCGCGCTCGCGCTTCGGGCGAGGCCAGTGCCCGACGAAGCGCCTCCGGCCCGCCGTCCTGGGCCCAGTGAGGGAACACGATCAGCAGCCGGGTACTGCCATAGACGTACGGGTAGCTGTCGAAGGTGACGTCCAGATGCTCGACTTCGCGCGCGTCCTCGACCAGGTGGAGGAGGCGGTCCGCACCGCCGCGGCTGGTGATGGAGTTCTGGTAGAAGTGCGTGATGTGCGTGGCGATGCCGCTGCCCCGGCCGATGTCCAGCGCTTCGCGGAACGGATCCAGGTACTTGTCACCGAGGCCATAGCGCACGTGCGTGTGATAAATGCCTCCCAGGCGCGCGGCCTCGCAGGACAGACCAATCAATTCGTCGGTGCTCGCATAGCTGCCAGGTGGATAGTCCAGGCCGGTCGAGACGCCCCAGGCGCCTTCCTCCATCGCCTCGCGCAACATGGCCTGCATATCCGCCTGCTGGGCGGCGCTGGCGGGCTGGTCGTTCCAGCCGATAGCGTTGACTCGGATGGGCGAGTTGCCGAGCAGATAGCAGATGTTGACCGCCACCTTGCCGTCGAACAGGGCCAGATAGTCCGACACGGTCGACCAGGGCGCTGGTAACACTGGCCGACCGTCGAGTCCGGAGTTCAGGTCGACGAAGCGTTTGAGATCTTCAGGGTCTCTAAATGGGGCGTAGGAGCAGCCATCGATACCGATGACTTCGGTGGTGACGCCCTGGCGGACTTTGGGCTCGTGGCGCGGCTCGGCCAGGATCATGAGGCCCGAGTGGGCGTGGAAATCGATAAAGCCGGGGCACACGATGTGCTCCGTGGCGTCGATCGTGCGCGCGGCCTCGACCTCGCTGACATCGCCCCTGAGGATGCGCAGGGTCTCGCCCTGGACTCCGACAGCCCCGTAGAAGCCGACATTGCCGGTGCCGTCGAGGATCTGGCCGCCGGCAATCAGCAAATCCAACACCGTACCGACTCCGCGCCGATTGTACTCAGCGCTGGCCCGCCTCGGCGGCGCTGCGTCCGGATGTGATCCCAGCTGGAAGCCTGAGGCGCTGACGCGGGTCGAGCAGGTCGCGCAACCCGTCGCCGAACAGGTTGATCCCGAGCACCAGCAGCATGATGGCCAGGCCGGGGAACACACCCAGCCACCAGGCCGTGGCAAGGTACTCGCGCCCCTCGCTGAGCATGCCACCCAGGGACGGTTGGGGCGGCTGGACGCCCAACCCGAGGAAACTCAGGCCCGCTTCGAGGACGACGACGCTGGCCACGCCGAGCGTCGCGACGACGACGATCGATGAAGCCGTATTCGGCAGGACATGGCGGAGGATCAGCCGCGACGATGAGGCGCCAACCGCCCGCGCGGCGATCAGGAAATCGCGGCCGCGCAGCGCCAGCGCCTCGCCGCGTACGACCCGCGCGTACAGCGGCCACTGGCTCAGTCCGAGGACAAGCACCAGGTTCGCCAGGCTCGTGCCCACCGCCGCGATGATGGCAATCGCGATGAGCGTGACCGGCATCGACAACTGGACATCAACCAGGCGCATGATCGCCGCGTCGGTCCGGCCGCCGTAGAAGCCGGCCACCACACCGAGTGTGACACCGACGACCCCGGATACCAGCACTGCCAGCAGCGCCACGACGATCGACACGCGCAGGCCGAACAGCATCCGACTCAGGACGTCTCGGCCAAGCGCGTCGGTGCCGAGCGGACTCTGTGGGCTACCGCCCGGGGCCCAGAACGGCGGGCGCAGCTTCTGTGTCAATTCCTGTGCATTTGGATCGGCCGGCGCGACCAGTGGCGCGGCCACGGCGAGCACCAGCGCTACCCCCAGCAGCGCCAGGCCAGTCATGGCGAGCCTGGAGCGAAGCGCCCGCCCGAGACGCGGGTAAACCCCGCGAAGCGAAGCGGAGCGTGGGCTCACTGGCTCACGCGTAGCGGATACGTGGGTCGAGGGCCAGGTACAGAAGGTCGACCAGGAAACTCAGCACCACCACGATGGCCGAGACGAACAGGACATTGGCCTGCACGACGGGAAAGTCACGCGTCGAGATGGCGTCGATGGCCAGCCGACCGACGCCCGGGTAGGCGAAGATCTGCTCGGTGATGACCGCTCCGCTCAGCAGTTGCCCGACGTAGACCCCCAACGCCGTCACCACTGGAATGGCCGCGTTCTTGAGCGCATGCACCCCGACCACCACCCATTCGCCCAGGCCTTTGGCCCGCGCGGTCCGCACGTAGTCCTGCCCGAGCACGTCGAGCAGGCTGGAGCGAGTCAATCGGGCCAACGAGGCCATGAAGAACGAGCCGAGGGTGATGCCCGGCATCACCAGGTGCCAAGGCGTACCGGAGCCCGAGATCGGCAGCACGCGCAGGTTGACGCCGAGCACGAGGATGAGCAGGATGCCCAGCCAGAAACTCGGCACGGACTGGCCGAGGAAGCTGAACGCCATGCCCGCCACGTCCCAGCCCGAGTTGTGTTTGATCGCCGACAGAATGCCCAGCGGGAGAGCAACCACGACGGCGAAGGCGAGCGCCACCGCGGCTAGCTCGAGCGTGGCCGGCACGCGGTCGAGCACCAGGCGCAAGGCCGGCACGCGGTTCCGCACCGAGGTCCCGAAGTCGCCTCGCGCGGCGTGCGCCACAAAGTCGAAATACTGGATCGGCAGCGGTTGGTCGAGGCCGAGGTCACGGCGGATTGCCTCGCGCTGCTCCCGCGGCACATCGAACGGCACCATCAGACTGACGGGATCGCCCGACAGCCGCGACAGCACGAAGATCACCAGTGACACACCGATGACCACCAGCAGAGCGTGCAGCCCGCGCTGGACGAGGTACGCCGCCACTCGTTAGAGCGACGCGCTGAACATGTCGATGGTCTCGTCCGACCGCGGCTGCCACCTCAGGCGCTTGTTGGCGGCGTACAGGTCTTGCTGCTGATACAGGAAGATGTGCGAGGCGTCCTCCCATAACAACCCGAGCGCCTGTTTCAGATAGTCGGCGTGTTTGGCATCGTCCGAGGTACTGCCCGCCTTGTCGACCAGGTCGTCAACCATCGGGTTCGAGTACCAGGAAAAGATGCCGCCGGTCCTGGCCAGCGCGATGAGCGTGTCGTAAATGTCCCACGGCGCATTGCCCCACGCCGCGAAGAACATGTCCGGGATCGTGCGATCCTGCGTCATCTTGGCGAAGACGCCAAACTCGACCGCGTTGACTTTCGTGCGGACGCCGATCTTTTCCAACATTCCGGCGATGGCTTGCACCACCTGGACGTCGTTCAGGTAGCGCCCGTTCGGCGTGAGCAGCTGCGCATCGAAACCGTTGGCGTAGCCAGCGTCGGCCAGCAGTTGTTTGGCGCGCGCCGGATCGTAGCTGTAGCGCTTGCCAGCCGGGTCGTAGCCGACGAAGAACGAGGCGGCCCAGGTCGAGACCGGTGTCGCGAAGCCGTTCATGACGTTCTTGCAGATCGAATCGAC
>DATGER010000008.1:0-8347 GCA_035309865.1 Chloroflexota bacterium | reverse complement strand
GCGGGAGAGGGAAACGGGTTCTTACACGTCTGTGGTTGCGGCTTCGAGCAGGGCGGCGAACTTGCGCTGCGCCGCCGCCCGTCGCGTCGGGATGTGCTCCGTAGGCCACATCCCTGCCTGCGGCTTGTAGCCCGCGAGGATCTGCCTCGCCACCGACACGCGATGCACCTCGTCCGGCCCGTCGTACAAACGTGCCGCACGCGCATGGCGGTACATCTCCTCGAGCGGAAGGTCTGACGAGTAGCCCAGCGACCCGTTGATCTGGATCGCGCGGTCGATCACGTCATGCAGCACCTTCGCGCCCCAGAACTTGATGAGGCCGATCTCCTTGCGCGCGGCGGCGGGGCCATGGGTGTCGATCATCCACGCCGCCTGCAGCGTCATCAGCCGCGCCGCCTGCATCTCGGCGGCCGAATCGGCGATCCAGTTCTGCACCGTCTCGTGTCCCGCGAGCTTCTTGCCGAACGCCTCGCGGGAGACCGCGCGCTCGCACAGCATGTCAAAGGCCCGCTTGGCCTGACCCAACCAGCGCATGCAGTGATGGATGCGCCCTGGCCCGAGGCGGGCCTGCGCGATGACGAATCCTTGGCCCCGCCCGCCGAGGATGTTGTCCCGCGGCACGCGCACATCCTCGTAGACCACCTCTGCGTGGCCGTAGCCGAAGCGCTCCGATTCGCCTGCCATCGTCGGGATGTTGCGGACGCGGTTCAGCCCCGGCGCGTCGGTCGGAACGATGATCATCGACGCGCGCTCGTACGGCCCGGCGTCGGGCTCGGTCACGACCATCGCGATCAGGAAGTCCGCGATCATGCCGTTCGACGTGAACCACTTGTGGCCGTTGATCACCCATTCGTCGCCTTCGAGCACCGCGGTGGTGGAGAGCAGGGTCGGATCTGAGCCCGCGGTGTTGGGCTCGGTCATCGAGAAGGCGGACCGGATGCGGCCGTCGAGCAGCGGGTAGAGCCACCTCTCCTTCTGCGCGGGCGTGCCGTAGTGGGCGAGGATCTCCGAGTTGCCCGAGTCGGGCGCCTGGTTGCCGAACACGATCGGCCCCCACAGGCTCGCGCCCTCGATCTCGTGCATCAGCCCGAGCTTCACCTGCCCGTAGCCCTGGCCGCCGAGGTCGGGGGGAAGGTGCGTGGCCCACAGCTTCTGGGCCTTCACCTCGTCCTGGAGCTTGCGGACGATGCGCATGAAACCTCGCTCGTCGGCGTCCAGCACCTCGAGCGGGTAGATCTCCTCGCGCACGAAACCGCGCATCCACTCCAGCTTCTCTTCGAACTCGGGTTCGGTCGAAAAATCCCACGTCATCTCAGCAGCTCGACGCCCTCATCGATCATGCCGGTGATGGTAGTCGTCAACTGCTCGTACATGGGATCCGGCCGCTTGCCCCGGCGGTGGAGCATGAGGTTGTAGCCGAAGATCGACGCGTACTTGTAAAGGGACATCGCTATGTACCAGCGCATCTCGCCGGCGTCCGCGCCGTACATCGCAAAGAGGTCCTGGTCGGCGACGTCGATCGCCCCGCCCGGGTTCGGGGCGTCCTCGAACCGGCGGCGGTGGGACAGGATGCACAGGCAGCCCAGGTCGAGCAGCGGCTGGCCGACCTGCGCGATCTCCCAGTCGAGCAGCGCGACCAGTTCCGACGGCCGTCGGAAGAGCATGTTGCCGTAGTGATAGTCGCCATGGACCAGCGTGGGCTGGCGGGCCGGCGGCACCGTCTGCGCGAGCAGGCCGCCGAGCTCACCGGCGCGCATGGTCAGCTCTTCCGGCGCCCGCTGCATGAGCCAGGCCCAGCGCATCATTTCCGCCTCGAGCGTCACCGGCTCCTCGCCTCCGAGACCGGTGCGCTCGAGCGGTAGCTGCTGCATCTGCTTCATCACGCGCACGGCCGATGCGGCGATCTCGCGCGGCGCACCCCACTGCGACGCCTCCTCGATGCGCTCGCCCGGGACGCGCTCCATGAGCACGAAAGGGCGCCCGTCGATCACGGGCTCAGCGCTCATAAGCGGGATCGCGGGGGTGGGCAGGCCGGCGGCATGCAGGGCGGTCATGATGCGACCTTGGCGGACGACGTCCGCGGGCCCGGCGATGCGCGCGCCCGGCGGCGGTAGGCGCAGCACGTAGGCGCTGCCGTCCTCCACGTCGACGAAGTACGTGAACCCCGAATGCCCGCTGGGAATGGCCTGGAGCGAGGTGATCTTCCGCCCCAGCTGCCGCTCGAGGTCGGCGGCGATGGTGGAGGAGGTGGACGCGTTCACTCCAGGTGGCTCGTGTCCCCGAGCGCGCCCACCATCTTCCGATCTCCCAAAGCGCGCACCACGCTGACGCTCGTGAAGTAGGGAAGGATGCGCAGCGTGCCCGCTTCGAGCCGCAGCACGTCGCAGACGTAGTTGAGAATCGACCCGGCGTGGCTGACGACCACGACGCGGCCGCCCTCATGCGCCGCCACGATCTCGTCGACCGCCGCGCCCATGCGCGCCACCACGTCCTCCGGCTTCTCGGTGAAGTTGATCTCGCCGGCCTCGCCGAGCTCGAACGTCATCTCGCGCAGCCGCGCGTCCACCCGCGCGTCATCGGTTATGGCCGCGGCGGTCTCCATCGCGCGCCGCGCAGGGCTGCAGTAAACCGCTACCGGCTGCAGCCTCTTCATGCGCTCCGCCAGGCGGGCGGCCTGCGAGCGGCCGAGCCGGCTCAGCGCCGGGTCGTCACCGTCCTCCATGCCCTCGTAGCAGTCGGCGTGGCGCACGAGCCAGACCTCGGTCGTGCCCTCGACGCCGATCAAGAAGGCGGCCTCGAGCTGCTTGAGCGCGTGGATCATCCGCTCGGCGCCCGCCTGCACCTGGGTCAGAGCTCCGACAGGAACGCGAACGTGCGGTCGTGCTCGCCGGGCAGGTCCTCGTGGCCGAAGTCGGGGTAGAGCACGACATCCTTCTCCGACTGGATCTTGTTGTACGCCGCGAACTGCGTGGACGGCGGGCAGACCATGTCCATGAGCGAGGTCGTCATCAGCACGCGACCGCGGATGCGGCCGGCCAGGTGCTGCACGTCGATATAGCCGAGCTGCGTGAAGATCTCGCTCTCGCGCTCATGCGTCGGGTCGAAGCGCCGGAAGTAATCCTTCAGCTCCTCGTAGGCGTTTTCGGCGAGGTCCATCTCCCACACCCGCTGGTAGTCGCACAGAAAAGGAAAGACGGGCGCCGCCCGCGCCACCCGCGGCTCCAGCGCCGCGCACGCGAGCGTGAGGCCACCGCCCTGCGACGCGCCCGCGGCGCCGATGCGATCGCCGTCGATCTCGGGAAAAGACGCGACCACCCGCGCCAGCTGTGCGGTGTCGAGAAACACCTGGCGGAAGGTCATCTTGTCCGGGTGGTCGCTGAGGCCGCGGACGATCTGGCCGCGAAGGGTCGTGCCCTTCACGCCGCCGGGGTCCTCGGAAAGGCCGCCCTGGCCGCGCACGTCCATGGCGGCGATCGCCAGGCCCTGCGCCGCCCAGGCCAGCTTGTCGACCCAGTCACCTGCGTTGCCCGAATAGCCTGGAACTTGAGCACCGCAGGATGGCGCTCGCGCGGGGCCTTCGGCCGCACGTACTGCGCGTGGATGCGCGCGCCGCCCACGCCTGTGAACCAGAGGTCGAAGCACTCGGCGAAGGTCGCGGGGCCAGGATGGGGCTTCAGCTCCAGCGCTGGGTCGGTCGCGTCGAGCTCGCGCAGGGCACGATCCCAGTAGGCGTCGAAGTCGGCCGGCTTCGGATTGCGGCCCTGGTAGGCGCGGAGCTCGGCCAGCGGCATCTCGAAGAGTGGCACCGCCACATCATCGCCTCTTTCAGACGTCGCCCGGCCCGGCCGGGTACTATCTGCCCACATGCTCCGTGGAGCGGGCGTCGTCGTAGCCCTTGTCGTCCTAGCAGCCTGCGGCGGTAGCAGCCCTCAAGTGAGGGTTAGTTCGTCGCCCCCTCCGGTCGCCGCGACCTGGACTCAGGACCTCGATTTCAGCGGCGAGGTCACCGGCCATATGTCCTCGATCGTGCCGGACACCGCGACGATCACCAATGCCTGCACGGGGGCCAAGCCGCGCATCGGCCAGACGTGGGCGGATGAGTTCTACGGCACCATCGATTCAAGCGGCGACGTGTGGGGTGTCGACTTCGTGATCAACAACTACGGCGGTCCGGGCGTCTACAAGGACAACGCCATCGACATCCAGGTGCACAACTCCGACAACACGAAAGTGTGGCTGAGGCTCGACGGCGATACGGCGACGTTCACGCTCGACCGCACGCAGGAATCCGGGACGGTTGACGCGCTGCTCACCAACGCCGGCTCGGGCAAGGCCGGCGCACTGCACCTGACCGGACGCTGGAACTGCAAGGCCTGACCCCCTAGTGCACGTTGTCTTCGACGGCCACTGCTTTGGCTGCGGGCAGCTGAATCCCGACGGGTTGCGGATGGTCTTCGCGCCCGGGCCCGAAGGCTCCGTGTGCGAGTTCGCCGTACCGCCGCGCTTCCAGAGCTGGGCGGGGATGGCGCACGGCGGCATCGTCTCGCTGATGCTCGACGAGGCGGTGGGATGGGCGGCCTGGCACGCCGGGCACCCGGGCGTGACCGGGCGGCTGGCGGTGTCGCTGCGACGCCCGCTGCGGCTGGGGGAAAGGGTGCGGGTCGTCGGTCGGGTCGAGAGGATGCGGCGGACGCTGGTCTACTGCAACGCCATCGTCGAGAGCCTGGAAAGCGGTGACCGCATCGCCGACGCCACCGCCACGCTGGTCGTGACCGACACGAAGGTTGAAGTCCCCGGCCAGTAGAATCTGAGGTCTCGTCCCGGCGCGCGGTCCGGCCGCGCGTGCTCTAAGTCGATCGTCGGGGGCTGGCGCAGTTTGGCAGCGCGCACGGTTCGGGACCGTGAGGCCCCGGGTTCAAATCCCGGGCCCCCGACCAAATTCTGAACTCAGTTGTCAGCTATTGCTATACATCGACTAGGCTTCCGTGTCACGGCTGGGTCACAGATTCTCAAGCCGTCTTGTATATCTTAGGGATATACGGTATCGTGGCCACCGTGAGCCAGCATGACCACGTTCGGATACGACGCCGACTCGAACCTGACGACCGAAACTTTCCCCGCCGCATCCACCGTCGTCGACACCTTCACCTTCAACGCCACCGACCAGATGACCAACGTTGCTTCGGTCAAGGGCGGGAGCACGACGCTCTTCTCGGCGGGCTACTCGCGGGACTCGGCCAACCAGCTGAGCAGCGACTCGTCGGCCGCCTCCGGCACCGGCTCCTACAAGTACACGCCGCTGAACCAGGTTTGTTACGCCGGGTCGAGCAACAGCAACGCATGCTCTTCGCCGCCCAGTGGGAGTATTGCGTATGCATACGACGCGGCAGACAACCTGACCCAGAAGGGTTCGACCCAGCAAGCGTTCAACAACGCAGACGAGCTCTGCTGGACGGCCGCGACCTCAGGCGCCTGCGGATCGCCTCCATCCGGCGCCACCACTTATCAGTTCGACACGCGCGGCAACCGGACCACCGTGACGCCAAGCGGTGGGCAGGCTCAGGCCCTAACCTATGATCAGGCCAACCGGCTGACTAAGTACGCCGCTGCGAGCACGACGAGCTACGGCTACAACGGCGACGGGCTGCGCATGTGCAAGTACGCGGGCAGCTCGACACAGCCGTGTTCTGCGATGGGGACGACCGAGTACCTCTGGGATGTCGCCGGCGCGCTGCCGTTGTTGTTGAAAGACGGGAGTACCGCATACGTCTACGGGCCGGGTGGTCTGCCCCTGGAGCAAGTCAACAGCAGCGCGACCTACTGGTTCCATCACGATCAGATCGGTTCAACACGACTGGTCACAGATTCGACGGGCAGCACGTCTGCGACGTATACGTTCGATCCCTATGGGGGACTTGCCTCAAGCACCGGATCGATAACCAATCCCTTCCGCTTCCAAGGCCAGTACCAGGATGCTGAGACTGGGTGGTATTACCTAAGGTTGCGATACTTTGACTCGAACACGGGGCAGTTCCTTTCAGCTGACGCGCTCACTTCGTTGACCCGACTGCCATACGCCTATGTAGTGGGTAATCCGCTCAACCGCACCGATCCCACCGGCCTGTGTTGGCCTTCCTGGGCATGCGGGTTCGAAAACAAAGTGGGCGGTGCAATATCGTCAGCGACGTCAGCCGTAGCCACGGCGGGCAGCGATGCGGTTCAGTGGGCAAAAGACAACCAAGATACGATCGGTACTGTTGCAACCGTTCTGGCCATCGTTGGTGTTGCTTGTGGCCTGGGGATCATCACCGCCGAAACCTCCTGTCTAATCGTCGGCATTGCTGCACTGGGGCTTGGAGCGGTCCAAATGGGAATCGATGCTAGCGAAGGGAACTGGACAATGTTTGGCATTGATGCCTTCGGTGAAGTTACGGGACTCGGCGGTTTGCGAGCTGCAGCTGGCGGAGCGAAGGCAGTCTTCTGGGCGTTGTCCGGACTTTGCGACGCCCGAGCCTCTTGGCAGGCGAGCCATCCACCGCAACATCGACGCCCCGGAAGGTACGCGTAGGAAGTCTGATGATTTGAACCAGAGTTCTTCGGATGTTGCACCCGTCGTCATCAGGTCGTCGCCGCGTGTGATCGCGCCTGACTGGGCTGCCCGTGTGAGGAATGTGCCGGCAGGCGCTCTTTTCATACTCCTCGTGTTGGCGTTAATCGTCGTCGCACACGGCGTTTCTCAATCAGGTGTATTCATTGGCCTGCTGGCTGTGCTCGTTCTGTTTGGGGGCCCAGTCTTCCTTAAGTTTGTGAACACACGGGTTGTCATCACTCCAAACACTATCGAAGCCACCGACTCAATCCGTAGGAGTAGATCCTGCCCTCGGGGGGACCTCAGTCGCCTAGTGGTTGTACACATAAGCATTTTGGGTCCGCGATTCGCCCTTACCAGGGTTCTATTTGTAGACATACATGGTCGGAGTCGCCTGAACCTTCAAGTCGATGCTTGGTCCGACGAACAACTAGGTAGGATCTACAAACTCTTGGCTCTTCCGGTTGAGGAGATCTCCCAGCCCACCACGCCTCGTTACGTTAATCGCATGTATCCGGGAAGCGCTTCGATCATGTTGAGATACTGGCCAGCTTTTGCCTTCCTGGCGTTTGTGGTCGCCTTTTTTAGTTTCGGATTCGTGCTGTCAGCCGTGCAGCATTGAGATGGGTGTAGTTGCCGAATACGCGGCTGCCCTTGTGTCTAGCGTGCGCCGGACTAGAGGCAAACGCGGAGAGTCGCCGCCGCGTCTTTGGAAGTCTCAACAGCGCCCGATTGACCTCGGAGGCTGATCGCAAGGTCCGCGGCGGGATCGCCCACAACCGAGTTGAACGGCCAACGGATCCAGAAGCCATTCAGGGGCGAAGGAATGGATCACGAGGCATATTGCCAAAGGGCAGGGTCTATAAACCGGCTCTGGACCAGGCAGCTTTGACGGCAGTCTTCGATAATTGACGAAGGCGAGGGACTCCGATTCTTTCGATAAGTGTTGCCGCGAGATCGAACGCCTCCTTACGAGCTAACCAGGGCTGGCGGTGTCCTTGTCTTCTACGTCCACGCTCCCTCAGCTCGGACGTCATGAGTCGCGTCGAACCGATCTGCTGGGCGTGCCTCGCGTGGTGACGCGTTCTGACTTGACCGCGTCAGGCTCAAGTTAGGTTAGTGTCAAGTGCGAGCAGCAGAGCACGTTGTCGAGAAGCCGGGAGATGAGCCGGCCGATCAACACCATAAGTGGTCGAATACGTCGGCGCGGCTCGCCACAACCCATCGGTGGCGAACCGTGTCACAGAAATGTCACGCATTCGCGGAACCAGGAGGGCACAGAAGGACACCAGAGGACACGAAGGCTCGTCAAGTTGAGTACAGGAGGACACGAAAGGAAACGGGCGGACACCAGAGGACACGAAATACGGCCGGTTCGGGACCGTGAGGCCCCGGGTTCAAATCCCGGGCCCCCGACCAAATTTTGAACTCAGTTGTCAGTTATGGCTATACATCGCACCGGCCTCCGTGTCACGGCTGGGTCACAGATTTTGGCGTCGTCTTGTATATCTTAGGGATATACGGTATCGTAGGTAGCGTGAGACGGCATGCAGTAGGCCGATCAGCTCACGTCTGGTGAGTGGAGGCGGGAGGTGGGGCGCCTCGCCGGCGCGGCAGGCGGCTGCCTCAATTCGAGTGGGATGAAGACAACGAGGCGAAGCTGCTACGCCGCCACGGTGTCTCCGCGCTGGAAGCCGAGCAGTGCTTCAGCAATCCGCACACCAAGCGCCGGCATGGAGACGCGTTGCTGATGCTTGG
>DATGER010000007.1:0-24927 GCA_035309865.1 Chloroflexota bacterium | reverse complement strand
CTGGCTGTTGGGCTGACCCTCGCGCTGTTGGGTCGCGCGTTCGACGAGCTCCAGGAGGATTTCGCCGGCGCGGCGGCCGCCGATCGACTCGGTGCCGGTCAGGCGGGCCAGGCCTGAGGCCAGGAGCACGCGCACCAGTGGGTGACGCTCGGGCGCGACGCCGGCGTTGGCGGACGATTCGTCGAGCGCGCGCGCGGCGGCGACGGCTAATCGCGCGGCGGCCAGGCGCTCGGTGGCCACGAAGATGTAGCCCGTCTCTTCCAGGCGCCGCCGCAACGCGCGCCGCACGCCCGGCGCGAGCGCAAGCTGCGCGGCGTCGGCGAGCAACTGCTGCGCTTGCTGCTCAGGCGCACGCCCGGGCACGACCAGGGCGGCGCCTGCGCCGGCGGCCACCTCGAGGGCGCGGGCGCGCAACTCCGCGGGCACTGGCACGTACCAGCCCGCGACCTCTGGCTCGCCCAACAGGCGCGGTGATTCGTCCAGCCAGTCCGGATTGAAGTTCGCCTCGACCGCGCTGATCGTCTCGTAGACGAGCGCCCGTTCGGGCGGCCCGGGCGCCTCGCCGAACACGTCGCGCATGGCGCGATACCGCGTCGGCAGGCCAGCGCCCTGTTCGCGACTGATGTCGATGGCCTCACGCACGAGTCGCAGCGCGTACTCGCCCGGCAAACTGACCCACGTACCAGCCGACGCGCGGTTCTCGTCGAAGTCGCGGAGGTAGCGCTTGCGCGTGGTCTCCACCAGGCTCAACTCTTGGAAACCGCGCAGTTCATTCAAGAGCACCGCCGCGAACCAGACCCCGCCCAGGCGGCGCTCGCCGAGCAGCCACACCGCCCGTGAGCCGCTCGGGTCGATGTCCGTGGCCCACGCCTCGCTCACCTCGACAGTCGCTTCGGAAGCGGTCGCCGGCGGCTCAACCGCGGGCGGCGGCGGCGGCACGTAGATCCCCATCGAGCGGAGGCGGTGCAATTCCCGCCGCGCGGCTTTCTTCAGCGCTCGATCGTCGATCACCAGGTCGACGAGGCCGAGGACCTCGGCCGCCGCGGGCTCGCGATGATGGCCGAGCTGGGCCACGGCCGACTCCAGGGCAGCGTGATCGGCGGTGCGCATGAGGCGTTCGCGCTCGCTGGCACTGGCCTGGAGGAGGGCGGCGACGAGATCGGGGGTCTCAGAAACGGACACTGGACTGCGAGGGTAGCACTAAGCCTGATCGCCGCAGGCTCACCAGGGCTAGAATTCGCGCAGCGCGATGCACATCCCTCGGCCGGTTGTCATTGGCGGACTCGGGGTCGCCTTCGTGGCCGCCGCGGCCGCCGTCAGGTTCACGCTGCTGCAGCCCGCGGAGGGCGCGCCGACGATCGCCCGACCTGGGGCCCCCGCGCCTCAGATCAGCCTGCCCGTTGTGGGCGGTGGCACCTCGAATCTGGCCGCCGAGCACGGCAAAGTCGTGCTGGTCAACTTCTGGGCCACGTGGTGCGAGCCGTGCAAGGCCGAGATGCCCGGCCTGCAGCAGCTCGCGAACGAGCTGCACGATCGACCGTTCATGCTCTACTCGGTCGATCTGCAGGAAGACGCCGCCCAGGTCGAAACCTTTCAGCACGACTTTGGGCTGAGCCTGTACGCCCTTCTGGACCAGGACGGCGACATCACGCGGGCCTACGGGGTTCGGGCCCTGCCGGCCACGTTTGTGATCGACCAGCGTGGCGTGCTGCGCCAGCAACGTCTCGGTCCGCTGCTGCCTGGAGACGCGGCAACGACGTGGAGCGAAGCGTGGGTCGCGGCCCAGGTGCGCAGCTTGCTTGCCAGCGGATCGTCGGGCTGATCTGCGCGCCACGATGGCCCTCGAGTCTGCTCAGGGTTCGGTCGGCGAGGGCCTGCTCGCACTGGGGGACCGCGCCTATGGCTTCGTGGTAGCGCGCGGGCCAGTGTCGGAGGCAGCGCTGCTGACGCACGTGTACGGTGGGCCACCGCCGCCAGCGCTGATGGCGCGTCTGGCGGCGCCGCTACTCGACGATCCGCGGCTCGAGCGCCGGGCCGATGGTTCCTGGTCGGCCATCGGCGGGCAACCGCCAGAAGCACCTAGCAGACTCGGCGAACTGGAGTTGACGACGCTCGCGATCGCGGCCACCGGACCGAACCCGGACCGCGGCCGCGTGGTACGCCTGTGCGCGCTGCGCGTCCGCAACGGGACAGCGCTCGAGCGCTTCGAGGTGACCGTGCATCCGGGCAAGCGAGTTCCGCGCTACGTCGCCGAGCGGCTCGCCCTGGCGCCCGAGGCGCTCGACGAGCTACCGCCGTTCGCCGCCATCCTCGACGACCTGGTTGCTTTCCTGGGCGCCCGGCCGGTGCTCGCTCAGGACGCTCGGCTGACCTGGTCCTTCGTTCGTGCCGAGGCCCGTCGCGCCGGTCGAGTGCTCGCCGAGCCGCCGCTCGTCGATGCCAACGGGCTGGCCACACGCTGGCTCAATCTGCAAAGCAAGCCGACGCTGGCGCTCGTGGCGGCGCACCTCGGGATTGGCACGTTGAGTCTCACCCGTCCCGACGAGGAAGCGCGCGTGCTGGGGCAGCTCGTGGCCCATCTGGTGGCCTCAGCCGACCGCGCGGGCCTCAGGAGCCTCGAAGCGCTCCTGCAGCTGACCGCCGAGCAGGCGAGTGCCCCGGATGAGCGTGGCCGTCGCCAGACAGCCCCGCTCCGCCGCGGCCAGACGGCGCGCGCGCAGCCAGACGCGCCCGGTGTCTACGTCTTGCGGGACGCCGAGCAGGCCGCGCTGTATGTCGGCAAGGCGCGGCGCCTGCGGTCGCGAGTGTCGGCCTACGTGCACCGCCCGTTGGGCACCCGGCGCCTGGAGGGACTCGTGGGGTCGGTCGAGGGCGTCGACTCCACGGTGTGCGCGACCGACCTGGAAGCGCTGGTCCTCGAGGACAGAGAAATCCGCCGGCTGCAGCCTCGCTTCAACACGGTTCGCCAGCAGCGGACGCCGCGACTGTGGATTCGGCTGCCGCCACTGCCAACCCCGCGGAGCGGCAAGCGTCAGCCCGCGCCGCGACGGCTCGAACCCAGCCTGGGACCGACCAGCGCCGACGGCGAATTCGTCGGACCGTTCCGCAACCAGACGCTCGCCGAGCACCTTCGACGGCTGGCCCGCGCCGTCTTCGAGCTGGACACGCTGCGACACGCCGATCTCCAGTTCTACGAAGAGCGCCTGGGGTTAGCCTGGCATTTTCTGCGATTCGGGGGCCAGTCTGAGGCAGCCGTCGATCAGGCGCGGCAGCGCTCGACGCGACTGTTGCACGCGGTGCTCGCGTGTGATCCAGCGGCGTTGCGGCTCCCGGTCGACCCGCGTGCGGCGACCTACGTCGTGGTGCGGCCCGGGCCAGCCGGGATCGAAGGCTTTCGGCTGGAGCGCGGCATCTTCCAGGGCTGGAGCGTTTTGACCCCAGACGGCGACGCGCGCCAGTTCGCCGCGGCTCTGCTCGCCCCGGCGGAGCCCCGCACCGCGCTCGAAGACGCCGACGTCGTGCTGCGCTGGTTCGGCGCCCAGCGACCGCCGGCACGCCTGATTCACGTGGCACAGGATTCGCTCGTAGCCGCCGACGCGATTGAAGCTGCCGCCTCAGATCTGGCCGACCGGCTTCTGCTGACGTGATCGGCCTGCCGCCAGGACGCGCTCGACCCGCTCCGGCACGCCGGCGCGGACGCGGCCGAGTTCACCTGCAATCCGGTCCACGGCGTGGTGCTCGGTCATGGCGGCCAGGTTGACTTCGACGTTGAGCGTGGCACTTGCGAGGCCTGCCTGGGCCAGTAGCGCGCCGACAAGTACGTCGGAGATGACCGCGACGTTGAGTATCGGCGCAGCTGCCTCGGCAACCTCGAGGACGTCGGCGCAGACGCGGGCGGTTTCGAGGGGTACGTCGGCCGCGGTCTGGAGCGCCGCCTGGACCGCCGCTGACCGAGCACGTTTTTCAGCGTCGTCCCCGCGGGGCAGCTTGTAGGCGGCGCTGACGCGCTCGAACGCTTCGATGTCGGCGTCGGCCAATCGCGCCAGCGTCGCGCGCAACTCGCCGGCGCGAGCCGCGATGCGGCGCGCCTGGTCCTCGACGTCCGCCAGCCTGGGTCGGCCGATGGTGAGGTTGGCCGTCATCTGCACCAGCGCGGCCCCGAGGGCGCCAACGACGGCCGCGGCTGCCCCGCCACCCGGGGCCGGGTCCGACGATCCGAGGCGTTCAAGGAACTCCCCGACCGTGAGGTTCAGGATCGAGTGCGGGTCCGAATGGTTCAATGCAGTCGGCAAGACAAGAGAGTGACTACGCGATGGTAAACGGGCCGGGCTCAGGTGGGTTGTCCTCAACGGCACTGGTCGAGTGTGTTCCCAACTTCAGCGAGGGGACCCGCCCGCGCGTCATGGATGCCATTCAGGCCGCCGCGCGGAGCGTGCGCGGCGCCGTGGTCCTCGACCGGCATGCTGACCCGGTGCACAACCGCATGGTGCTCACCATCGCCGGCTCGCCCGGCCCGGTCGCCGAGGCTGCGTTTCGCGCGACGGCGTGCGCCGCAACGCTGATCGATCTGAACGAGCACCGGGGCGTGCACCCGCGCATTGGCGCAACCGACGTCGTGCCATTTGTGCCGCTCGGGGCGACGAGCATGCAGGTGTGCATCGAGCTTGCCGTGCGCGTCGGGCGCCGAATCGCGGCCGAGCTCGAGCTGCCTGTCTACCTGTATGGCGAGGCAGCCCGGACGTCCGATCGACGGCGCCTGGCTGATCTGCGGCGTGGCGAGTTCGAGGGCCTGCGTACGCGACTGCCCGAGGACCCACGCCTGGCGCCCGATTTCGGGCCGGCCCGCCTCGGTCCCGCGGGTGCGACGGCGGTTGGGGCGCGCCCGCCCCTGATCGCCTTCAATGTGACCCTGGCGACTGGCGACCTGAGTATCGCCCGCGCCATCGCGCGCAGCATTCGCGAGTCCAGCGGCGGGCTGCCAGCCGTCCAGGCGCGGGGGTTTCGGACTGCCGATCCCGGGATCGTGCAGGTGTCGATGAACCTGCTGGACACCCGCCGCACACCGATGGCGACGGTCTTCGAACGCGTCCGCCTCGAAGCGATCCAGCTTGGCGTCGAAGTGCTCGAGAGCGAACTGGTCGGCATGGCGCCCGCCGAGGCGCTGGTCGACGTGGCTCGCCAGGCGCTGCACTGCCGTCGCCTGGATGCCGACGCCATCCTCGAAACGCGTCTGTTCGAGCACGCGCTCGACGTGCTCGGCGGTCCGTGAAGACCATCCGCCCGGTCCGGCCAGAGCTCGAGGTCGCGCGCGCTCCGATGCACCCGCGCGTGCATCCGCTGGTCGTGGTCGGGATCCTCGTGCTCGTCACGCTGGCACTCGCGTTGCGGCTCAGCTTGCTCGTCAGGTCGGGCTGGCTGCTGGAGGGCGACGACGCGCTCTCGGCACTGATGGCCATCCCGGTCATGGACGGCGATCGACCGATCATGCTCAAAAATCAGACGTATGCGGCCGCCTGGGAGCCGTACGCCATGGCCGTCACGTTCGCGCTTTTTGGCGTCTCGCGCGTGTCCGCCAAGCTACCGGCGCTGGTTGGGTCGCTGGCGCTGATCGGTACGACGTGGCTCCTGGCGCGCGAGGTCGCCGGGCGGACCGCGGCCTGGTTCGCCGCGGCCTTTGCCGCGCTGCCGCCGGCCTACGTCCTGGTGCTGTCGTTGAAACCGTGGGCACCCTACACCGAAGTCATCCTGCTCGGCTCGCTGTGTTTGACCTGCGCGATCCGGTTGGGCTGGCCGCGGGGCTTTCAACGCGACGGCCGCTGGGCCTTCGGCTGCGGCGCCGCCGGCGGACTGGCCCTGTGGATGCATCCGCTGGCGGTCTGGTACCTGAGCGCCGTGGCCGTGACACTCCTGGCGCGCGTCCGGGGAACGCGCTGGCCGCGCGTTGCCGGGGGCGGTCTGGCCGGGTTCGC
The DNA here is from genome assembly GCA_035309865.1 of Chloroflexota bacterium. GTDB lineage: Bacteria > Chloroflexota > UBA6077 > UBA6077 > CF-72 > CF-72. The sequence continues at coordinate 18,958 of DATGER010000007.1, read as the reverse complement.
CCTGGGCGCGGTGCCGATCTGGCTGTACAACCTGCAAACCGGCGGGGCGACGTTCCGGTTTGTCGTGGGCGGCACCAAGGGCCAGACCGCCGATCGAGCCGCGGTCCTCGGCGCGTGGTGGAACAACGACTTGCCGCGCGGTGCCGGCCTGTGGCACCCGTGGGGCCCGAGTCCGAACATCCTCGGCGTGGTGATGGCCCTCGCCGTCTGTGCAGCACTGGGGTGGGCGGTGTGCGCCGGCCGGCGGCGCGCGCCTTTCTCGACGCCGCTGGATGCCGTCCTGGTGCTGCTCGCGCTGATACCCACCCTGTTCGTGCTCAGCGGCTTCGGCGGCCCGGCGCTGAATCCGTGGGGTTTCGACGCCACGGGCCGCTACGCGCCGCCGATCTGGTATGGGCTCGCCGTCGTTCTGGCGGCGGCGGTGTCGGCAGTCTGGCGCGCGCGGCGGAGTATCGCTCTGCTGCTCGGCCTGGTACCCCTGGCCGTCAATCTGGCCGCGGTCGCGTCGATCGCGCCGGTCGAGGCTTTCCAGTCGCCGTACTGGAACCGGCTGCCAACCGACAACGGTCCGCTGCTGGCGACGCTCCGCGCCGAAAACGTCCAGTACGTGTGGATGAACCACTGGGCGGGCCAGCCGGTGATGTTCGACGCGCGCGCGGCCGGCCAAACGCTGCTGGCCTATGACTGGTACGACGTGCAAGCCGGCGGCATCGACCGCTTTCCTGAGTATCGCGCCCTGATTGAAAACGCGGATCGACCGGCGTTCGTGCTGGTGACCGACGAGGCGGAGCCCGAGCTCGAGCAGGCACTGCGGCGAATGGGCATCTCGTTTGCGGAACGCCGGGTCGCGCCGTACGTGGTCGTGATTCCGACGTCTGCCAGGGTGCATCCATCGGCCGTGACGGGCGCGCTGGACTATCGCTACTAAGGGTTCTATGCGTGGGGGAAATTCCTACCCGTTAAGGGACCTCCGACCGTCCCACGACACCAGCCGGGACGCTAAAGTAGAGATTACTCGCGGACCGCACCTCCCCCCGGGCGACCGCGAAACAGAGGCGGGTTCGGCTACTCCCCTGGCCGGGCTCGCACTTGAAAGGCCGACGCAACCTCCCCCCGCGTCGGCCTTTCCCTTTTAAACTGACGACAGGTGCCGCTGATCGCGTATCGGCTCCAACCGTGGGAATTCGTCGACCGCCTGGTCTTCGACCTGTGCCCGGGTGGATTTGTCGTCGAGCCGATGGCCCGCGACGCTTCACCGGACGATCGCCACCAGACGTTGGCCCGAGCCGACTTCCTGATGGGGTCGTGGGTCACCACCGCGGTGAAACTGACCGAGGACGATTTTCGCGCGGCTCGGCGGCTCAAGCTGGTGCAGTTGATGAGCGCCGGCTACGAGCACGTCGATCTGGACCTGGCGGCACGCCACGGCGTGCCGGTGGCTCACTTTGGCGACGCCATGGCCAGCGTGGTTGCCGAGCACACACTGCTGCTGATCCTGGCGGTCCTGCGCCGCCTGTTGCAGCTGGATGCGGCGGTGCGCTCGGGCGCGTGGCGAACCGGCGAGCCAGTCCTGCACGAGCTGCGCGGCCGCCGCGTCGGCCTGATTGGACTCGGCTTGATCGGACGCGAGGTCGCGCTGCGGCTGCGGGCATTCCAGGCCTCGGTTTGTTACGTTGCCCGCCGGCGCTTGTCGGCTGAAGAGGAGCAGAACCTCGACGTCGCGTACCTGCCCTTCGACGCGCTGCTCGCGCGCAGCGACATCGTGAGCCTGCACGTCCCGCTGGCGCCGTCGACGCGTGGCCTCATCGGCGAGCGCGCGCTCGGGCTGATGCAGCCCGGCGCGGTGCTCGTCAACACCAGCCGCGGCGCGGTGGTCGATCAGGCCGCGTTGGTCGCGGCGTTGCGATCCGGTCGGCTGGCGGGGGCTGGTCTGGACGTGCTCGACCCCGAACCACCTGCGCCAACGAGCCCGTTGCTCCAACTGCCGAATGTCGTCCTGTCACCGCACACCGCCGGGCAGGCTGACGAGGTCTGGCCGCGGATCGTGCGGACATGCTTCTCGAACATCGAGCGCGTCGCGCGCGGCGAGCCGCCGCTCCATCTCGCGCGCCCCCTCGACTAGAGTCGACCGCCACTTTTGCTAAAATGCGCCTGCCCGGCGGGGTAGCTCAGTGGTAGAGCAGCGGATTCATAAACCGCAGGTCGAGAGTCCGATCCTCTCCCCCGCTACCAATCCATAAGAGTTATTTATATCTTGAAGCGGGCACTGTCACGTGACGCTCCGCGTGACGCCTCGTGCGGATGATCGAGGCATGCCACTGAAGGACCCAGAAGCGCGGCGTGCCTATCACCGCGAGTACATGCGCAGTTGGTATCAGAAAAACCGTGAGATTCACATCGCGCGGGTGAATCGCGTGACGGTTCGAGCGCGGGAGCGCATTCAGCGATATATCGACGTGCAAAAGAGTCGGTCTTGCGCGGACTGCGATGGCCGATTCCCGCCGTACGTAATGGATTTTGATCACGTGCGGGGAAAGAAAGTCTCCATCCTTGCGAAGCTCAGGAGCGGTCGCGCTTCGCTAGCGCGGGTTGCGGCCGAGATCGAGAAATGCGAGCTCGTGTGTTCGAACTGCCACCGCGTGCGCACGTACCTCAGGCGCAAGGGACTTGAGTGGTCGCGGAGCGATATTGCTGCGCGGCTGGGACCGGACAGAATCTCCGTAGTGGTGTTCAGTTGAGGGTCGCCAATCGAACGGGCGCCTACTGGCGACCGAAGTCGACGGCGGTGGTGTTGGCGCCGCTGAGCAGGACGCCGACCTGGTCGCTCGACTCGGGCCTCACGGCGCCGCTGAGCAGGGCGGCAAACGCGGCGGCGCCACCGGGCTCGACGACCAGCCGCAGCACGGACCACAGCGCTTGTTGCGCGTCGCGGATGGCCGCGTCGCTGACCAGCACGGCCCGGTCCACGAAATCGCGGGCGATCGGAAACATCAGCTCGCCCACGCGACGTGGGGCCAGCGAATCGGCCGCGATGGAACCGGTCGGCGCGTCGATCGGGTGGCCCGCCCGCAGGGCGTCGCTCAGCGTCGGCGCGCCCTCCGGCTCGACGCCGATCACCTGGATGCGGCCCGCGTACCAGGCCGCGATACCGCCGATGAGGCCGCCGCCACCCACCGCCACCAGCAACGCGTCCAGGCCCGGCGCCTGCGCGGACAACTCCAGCCCGATCGTCGCCTGGCCCAGCAAAGTGTGGAGCTGGTCGAAGGCGTGGACCGGCATGGCGCCGGATTGCACCACCCAGGTCTCACTGGCGGCGAGTGCGTCGGCATAGCGGTCACCGCCGACCACCAGATCGGCGCCGTAGTCTCGAATCCGGCTGATCTTGGCCGGCGAAGAGACGGTCGGGACGAAGATCCTGGCCGGCACGCCGCGGCGCATGGCGGCATACGCGACGGCGGCGCCGTGATTGCCGCCCGACGCGGCTACCACGCCTGCCGGCGGCACGTCCCGCATGAGCAGATTGGCAAACGCGCCGCGGGTTTTGAATGAGCCCGCGTGTTGGAGATGTTCGAGTTTGAGGACCAGCCGGAACGGCGCCAGGCCGAAGTCCGCGCCACTCAACTCGACGACCGGCGTCAGGCGGATGTGGGGTTTGATACGCGCGTAGGTCGCCTCGACGTCAGGGCGAGAGATGGCAGGTGACAGACTGGTCGGCACCTGCCCATCTTGACACAGATTCAGGGCAACGGCAGCAGATCGGGCACCATCCAGCCGACTCGCGCCGCCTGCGACGCCAGTGTCTCGGGACGATAGTGGCGGTACACCAGCGTCTTGTCGGCGAGGCGCGGGTAAATAGCCAGCAGCGCGTCGAAGCGGTCGACCGCGGGAAACACCTCGACCAGGTGCTGCACGAGGTGCACCCAGAAACGGGTCAGCGTTTCGTGAAACCGATCCGCGGCGCCGTGCGCGGCGGCGAACTGGCGGATGCCGTCGACGACTTCGCGCGCTCCAGTTTCAGGGCCGTCGCGGCGCAGGTAGAGCCAGGCGAGCCGGACGTGGTCGCGATGGTGGAACGCACTGTTGGGCAGCGTGCCCGTTTCGAAGGCGTCGATGAAGGCGCTATCGTCGTTATCCAGCATGGGCGCAGAATAGCTGACACACTGGCTCAGCGCATGATCAGACACGCCAGCATCTACGAGGCCAAGGAGCGTGCCGACGGGGACGGCCTGCGCGTGCTGGTCATGCGCCAGTGGCCGCGCGCCGTGCGCAAGGAGCAGATCGACGTGTGGCTGCGCGATGCCGGGCCAACCCGCGACCTCCTGCGGGCCTATCAGCACAGCGAAATGCCCTGGGAGGAGTTCGAGCAGCGCTACCGTCGCGAGATCCTCGAGCAGCGGGCGTGGATCCTCGACCGTTTGCGGCACCTCGAGCAAGAACACGGCGTGCTGACGCTGCTGTGCCACGAACGCATTCCGCCGGCCGAGCACTGCCACCGCCAGATCCTGGCGGACCTCCTGAGCGCAGCTGCATCGAGGCGCTTACGATACTAAGCAGCTGACTCAGGGTGCCGCCCATCACGAACCTGCGTGGCGCTGCGTTGTACGGTCCAGGTGTGCCGACGGTGATCCAACGCCTGATGGGGGCCGCGCTGATCGGGCTGCTGCCGATGCAAGGCGCGCCCGCGGCGGGTGCCGCGGAGGCGTCGGTGGTCAGCCTGCCATTTGAGGCCGGCCAGGCTATCCGCATTGTCCAGGGTTACAACGGCGGGACGCATCTGGGCGCGAGTGTCTATGGCCTCGACCTGGTGCTCGACGACGGTGAGACCAGCGGCGCCCCGGTCCTCGCGCCGTTCGACGGCAAGATCACGTGGGCCTTCGCGCCTGGCGAGAAGACAGGCTGTCTCGAAGTGCTGGCCCAGGACGGCGGCTTCGCCGCGATGCTGTGCCACGTGTTGCTCGATCGGCCGTTCAGTCGCGGCGAGAAGGTCAGCCGCGGCCAGCCGCTAGGGGTTGTCGGAGCGCCGGGCATGGTGGGCAACAACGGCCTCGCCCACGTTCACATGGAGCTGCACGCCGGCGGTCGAGACAGTGACATCGTGCCGTTCAGTGCTACCGAGGGTGGTCTGGCCCTGGATGGCTGGGACCTGCCGGCGACGGGAGCCTCGAACGAACACGCGTCCGACGGGCCGATTGTTTCGAGCAACGCCGGTCCGGCCTCAGCCAGTGTTAGCGAGGCCTTGAGCCAGGCGCGTAGCCGCGCGAACGGTCAATCGGACCCATAAGCCCGACGGGGTTGCCGTCGGGGTCATCGACGATCGCGTAGCGGCCGCCCCAGAACGCGTCGTAGGGCGGCTGTCGCACGGTGTGGCCCGCGGCGGTCAGGCGCTCGACGACCGCGTCGACGGCGTCGGGCGTCGGATACGCGAACCCCAGCACGGCCGACTTCACGTTCTCGGCGTCGGTGGCAAACAGGCGCACACTCGCCGAACTGTCGAACTCCAGGCTCATCGCGGCGCCCGTGACGGTTACCTCCGTGTGACGTGCGTCATTGGTCGGACCAAACGTGACTCCGGTGCCGACGTCGAGACCGAGCAATCGGTAAAACGCCAGGGCGGCGTCCCAGTCGCGGGCGATGATGTTGACCTGGTTGAGCACTGGCCGCGGGTGGGTATCCATGACCCTGAATTCTGACATCTCGCGGCGACGCCACTGCCGGGTGAATCTCCATACACTGGGGCAGACGTGAGCGGCCGGCCGGCGGTCAATATCGCGATTGTGGGCACGGGGTTTATCGCCGAGACCCGGGCGCGGGCGTACGCGGGGGTCGCCGGGTACGCGGCGCGCCTCGTGGCCGCGGTCAGCCGGACGCGCGAGCGCGGTGAGGCGTACGCCCAGCGACACGGCATTCCGGATGCGTACACCGACCTGGAGCGGGCGCTCGAGCGGCCGGACGTCGACGTGGTCGATTTGTGTGTGCCCAACTACCTGCACCGACCCATGACCGAGGCTGCCGCGGCCGCGGGCAAACACGTCATCTGCTCCAAACCGTTGACGGCCTTCGATGGCACGTCACTGCCTCAGGAGGTCGAGCCGAGCAGCGTCGCCAGGACGCAGATGTTGCAGGTGGCTACCGACAACGCCACCGCCATGGTCGAAGCGACGCACCGGGCGGGCGTGCAGCTGATGTACGCCGAGAACTGGGTCTACGCGCCGTCGATCGCCAAGGCAGATCGCCTGGCCACCGCCGCCGGCGGGGCGATCCTGGAGATGCGTGGTGGCGAGTGCCACAGCGGCTCGCACTCGCCGTATTCGAAACAGTGGCGCACCGCGGGCGGTGGCGCGCTGCTGCGGCTCGGCGTGCACCCGATCGGGGCGATGCTGCATCTCAAACGCCAGGAAGGGCTCCGTCGGTGGGGCCGTCCGATCCGGCCGCGGGCCGTGGTGGCCGAGGTTGGCGACCTGACGCGGACGCCCGGGTTCGAAGCCGAAGAGCGCCACTGGGTAGGCACCGGCTGGATCGACGTCGAGAACTGGGCGTCGGCAGTCCTGACATTCGACGACGGCACCCGCGGGATCATCTGGGCGTCTGACGCGGTCCTGGGCGGGATGGAGAGCTCGCTCCAGGTGCTCATGTCCAACGCGCACATCAAGTGCAACCTCTCGCACACCCGGCTCGTGGAGGCCTACGCGCCCGATGCCTCGGTGTTCGGGTCTGAGTACCTGACCGAGAAGCTCGAGACGAGCGCCGGTTGGAGCCCGCCGCAGCCGGACGAAGACTGGGCCCAGGGCCACCGGCAGATGATGCAGGACTTCGTCGAGTGCGTCGCCGAAGGACGTCGGCCACTCTCAGATGGCCCGCTCGGGCTGGATGCCATCCGCACTGTGTACGCCGCGTACGTCGCCGCGGAGGAAGGTCGCCGCGTCGACGTTTGGTCCGATCACCAGGATCGGCAGCCCGGCAGCCACGACGGTTGACACTAACGCTGGCCATGTGTTGCCGCAGCGTGCGCGCGGCGGCGCTCAGCAGGCTGAGCGGGTACCTGGATCGACTCTTGGTGCCTCGTGCGCCCTGTGGCACGGCCGAGCCCGGGATCCGTCCGAATGGCGTGCACGAGTGACTGGCCGCAGCGTGCGGCTCCAGGTCGCCACGGTCCAACGCTACCGCTTGACACCGATCGCCGACAGGACCGAGCATGCCCCGGCCCGAATGGAGGGCCACCTGGAACCCGACCACGGCCGCGCCGCAATCAGGCCATAGGAGTGTTGCCGCAATGATCTTCAGCGACGTTCCCGACCCAAGGCTCGTTACGATTCGTCGCGGCGGCACTCTCACGGATGCCGATCACCATCTTCTCGCCGTGTGGGCCGCCGATTGCGCGGAGCACGTGCTCCACTATTTCGAGCAAGCGCGACCGGGCGACGAGCGTCCACGGCGAGCGATCGAACTGGCGCGCGCCTGGGCGCGGGGCGAGATCCGGATGACGGAAGCGCGCACCGCCGCCGGCCACGCCAACGGCGCGGCCCGAGATCTGTCCGGCGCCGCGCGGCACGCTGCGTACGCGGCCGGCCAGGCTGGCGCGGTGGCGCATGTGGCCGCCCACGAACTGGGTGCGGCGGCGTACGCGATCAAGGCTGCGCGCGCGGCGGCACCCGATGGCGAGCGCGACGCGGCGGGTCGCCGCGAGTGCCAGTGGCAGCGCGCTCAGCTTCCCAGCCACATTCGGGCCCTCGTCCTCGACGACCAGCGGCTGCGCAACGATAAATGCTGGTCCGCGTTCGATTTGACAACATCTCCTGTCAATTCGTAAGCTACGCCCCGTGCGCGACGTGGAGGTCATCGCCGATCCGGCGGCCGCCGTGGCCGCGTTGGAGCCGGTGCGGGCGCGGCTGCTCGCGGAGCTGGCGCGGCCGGGCTCGGCCAGTTCGCTCGCCGGGCAGGTGGGGCTGACGCGGCAGCGCGTCAATTACCACTTGCGGACCCTCGAGGCGCACGGGCTGGTCACGCTGGTGCGCGAGCAGCGCCGACGCGGGCTGACCGAGCGGGTCATGCAGGCCAGCGCGGCGGCGTACGTGGTGTCGCCGGGCGCGCTCGGACAAGCCGCGGTTGCACCGGAGCGGGCGATGGATCGGCTGTCGGCCAGCTACCTGGTGGCGCTGGCCGCGCGGGTCGTGCGCGAAGTGGGCGACCTCGTCCGTCGCGCCGACCGGGCGAGCAAGCGCCTGCCGACCTTGTCGCTCGATACGCAGGTGACCTTTCGGTCGGCGGCCGATCGCGCGACGTTCACGCGCGAGCTCACGGACGCCGTTAGCGGTCTCGTCGCCCGCTATCACGACGCGAACGCACCTGGTGGCCGCGCATACCGGCTGATCGTGGTAGCGCATCCGCTGCCACGCGCGGCGATCCCGCAGGAGGACGCATGAGCAGCGATCGAACCGTCGAGCATGAGATCGAAGTGCCCGGCACGCCCGAGCAGGTGTGGCAGGCAATCGCCACCGGGCAGGGCATCACCGCGTGGTTCGTGCCGACGAAGGTCGAGGAGCGGGCCGGCGGCTTGATGGAGCTCGACTTCGGCCCGGGCGTGGGCACCGCCTCGGGGACCGTCACCGTATGGGAGCCGCCGACCCGCTTTGTGCACCTGGGCAGCGGCGCGGCGGGCCACCCGGTCGCGTACGAGTGGCACGTCGAAGCGCGTTCGGGCGGCACGTGTGTGGTGCGACTGGTGGCCAGCGGCTTTGTCTCGGACGCCGACTGGCAGGCGGAGTACGACAGCACGGCCGAGGGATGGAAGCTGTTCTTGAACAACCTGCGCCTGTACCTCGTGCACTTCGCCGGGCAGCGATGCGCGTCGATGCTCGTGCAGCAGCTGAGCGAGCTGGCGGCCGACGACCATGGCGGCTGCTCACGGGCTCGCTCGGGCTGCCCGAGGCGCCGACAGTGGGACAGCCGGTCAGCGTGTCAAACGCGCCGGCGCTGCGCGGGCGCGTCGAACGCTTCCAGTCGCGGCTCATGACCTTGCTGCTGGACGCGCCGAGTCGCGGTATCGCCGTGGTCGGCACCGAGTCGTTCGATGGCAAGGGCTTTCCGATGGTCTACCTGTACCTCTTCGGTGCCGGCGCCGAGGACGCCATTCGGCGCGAGGAGGCGGCCTGGCGGGAATGGATGGAGCGGACGTTCGAGGCCGCGCGGGGTGCGCCAGACTGAGCGCTTCAGCTCGGCCGCGGCGTTATGCTTGCGACATAACGGTTGTTTGAAGTGCCGATCGACACCGCCTGGCTGCTGCTCATCTATACGGTGCCGGCTGAACCCTCCCGTAAGCGCGCGGCGATCTGGCGTGACGTCAAGAAGGTTGGCGCGGTGTACCTCCGCGACGGTGTGTGCGCGCTGCCCGAGCGGCCCGAGACCACCACCGCCATGCGGGCGATCGCGGCCAGAGTTGACGAATTCGAGGGGCAGGCGACGCTGGTTGAGGCTGCGCGGCTCGACGCCGCCCGCGCCGAGTGGGTCGTCAACCAGTCGCGTATCGCGCGAGCAGCGGAATACGCCGACATTGCGCGCGAGGCCGAGCAGCTACTGGCACACGTGGCGCGCGAGACCCAGCACCGCGAATTCACGTTCGGGGAGCTCGAGGAGCTGGAGGCGGACCTGGGCAAGATCAAACGCTGGACCGAGCAGGTGCGTGCACGCGACTACTTCGGGGACGGCCCAGACGCGCGGCTGGTAGGGCTGCTCGAGGCATGTGAACAGGAGCTCGCGGCGTTCCTCGAAGAGACCGCGAGTCGGGCGGCGGAAACGGCGCCGGGATGAGGTGGATCACTCGGCGCAACATCCACGTCGACCGTACCTCGTGCCCGTGGCTCATCCGCAAATTCATCGACTCCGCGGCGGAGTTTGTGTTTGTCGAACCGAACAGCGACGTGGCCACGCTGCCCGGCCATACCTTCGACATGCGCGGCGCCGAGTACAGCCACGCAGGTGACAAGTGCACGTTTCAGGTCATCGTCGAGCGCCACAACCTCAGCGGCGACACCGGACTGGTCGAGATGGGCCGCATCATCCGCGATGCGGATGTCCCGCCCAGCCGCACCCGACGCCCGGAAGCGGCTGGCCTGGACGCACTCATCCGCGGCTTTCAGTTGTCCGTGCCCGACGACCACGAGAAGCTCCTGCTCACGCGGCCGCTCTACGACGCGCTGTACGCGTACTGTCAGGCCAAAGTCGAACACCAACCGCCGCGCCAGGGCGCCCCGCGCCCGCGCCTGCGCTACAGCCAGCGCGTGGCGACGCACGTCGAACACGACGAGGACGACGATTAGCCTCACCGTAAGTGTGACGACTGTTATATTCACCATCTGCGTGTGGTCACTGCATGTGGACGTCGCCGCTGCTCAGGCGGCGCAGCTTGGCTGGATTGCTGATCAGGAACACGACCTGCACGGCATCGTCGGCAATATCAAGGAGCAGCGCGCAGAGAACGCGTTCCCCCGCGTACACGACGGCGCCTGGACCGCCGTTCATATCGGTGACGACCGACCGGACCGACGGTAAGGGCTGACCTTGCCTCAGCCCGAGGAAGCGGGCAATCGTGGCGCCACGCGAGATGCTCATCAGGAACGAGGAAACGGCGCTCGCGCCCTCAACCACTTTGCGCGCGGACGGTTGCTGCCCACCACCATCGTTGATCAACGTGACACCCGGCGCGAGTACGCCCAGCAGATTGGCCACGTCGCCCGTGGAGCAGGCCGATAAAAAGCGCTCGGTGACCCGCGTGCGTACGCTGCGGTCCGTCTCGAAGCGCGGTTTTCGGGCTTGCACGTGTGCGCGCGCACGCGCTGCCAGCTGCCGAACGGTAACTTCGGTGCGACCCAGCATCTCGGCAACCTCGGCGTGTGAGAAGTCGAACGCTTCGCGCAGCACGAACACCGCCCGCTCGAGCGGCGACAGGGTTTCCAGGACGACGAGCAGCGCCAACGAGATCGATTCGGCCCATTCGACATCCGCGGCACTGTCTGGAGCGGTGAGCACCGGCTCCGGCAGCCACTGCCCCAGGTACTCTTCACGGCGGGCCTTGATACGCCGCAGTCGATCGAGCCCGAGCCGGGTGGTGATGCGCACCAGGAATGCGCGCGGATTGTCGACGGTGCGCAGATCGACGCTCGCCCACCGTAGCCAGGTCTCCTGCACTATGTCCTCGGCATCCGCCAGGCTGCCCAACAAACGGTAGGCGACGCCGATCAGGAGTCCGCGATGCGCATCGAACACCTGTAGCGACCGACTCTGCTCGGTATCGCCTGGCAACGGCTGGGGGGTGGTCACGCTGGCTGGGCTCCCGGCTTATCTCGTCTGAAAGACGCGCCTGCACGCGTGGGCGTGACATCGCCGGCATGTCACGTTTTGCCCACGCGGTGCGTCGAGGGGGCAATGCACACCACCACCGTTTCTGCGTTTGACGTCGTTGTCGTGGGCGGCGGTCTGGCGGGTCTTGCCGCCGCCGCGTACGCCGCTCGCGCCAATCGCTCTGTGCTCCTGTTCGAAAAGGCGTCTCGACTGGGCGGCCGGGCGACCACCGATAAACGCGCCGGCTACCTGTTCAACCGCGGCGCGCATGCGCTCTACCCCGGCGGACCAGGTTCTGCCGTTCTGGCCGAGCTGGGCGTAACTTACCGCGCTGGAGCTCCCAGGCACATCCGCGTCCTGCTCGACGGCGCGTTGTACCCATTTCCGTCAACGCCGGGCAGCCTGCTGGGAACCGGCATGTTGTCAGCTCAGGACAAACTCGAGCTGGTCAGGTTGTTCGCCTTACTTCCCCGCCTCGATGCGCGTAGCCTGGCACGGGTTTCGGTCAACACCTGGCTGGACCAGGCCACCGGACGCCCGGCAGTCCGACGAACGCTGGCTGGTCTCGCACGCACGTTCCTGTACTCGAGCGCGCTCGACCTGGGCAGCGCGGACGTCGTGGTCGACTCGCTGCAGCGCACGCTGAAGGACTCGGTTGCCTACGTGCACGGCGGCTGGCAGACGCTGGTCGACGGCCTGCGCGACGCGGCGACCGCGGCGGGTGCGCGCATCGTGACCGGCGTGCGCGTGGAAGCAATCGCCGAGCAAGACGGCCACCTGGTTGGCGCTCGCTTGCGCGACGGGAGCGTCGTCTCCGCGTCGGCGCTGGTGGTGGCGACAACGCCTCGCGAAACTGCCGCGCTCCTGGGGGAGCGAGCCGAGCCGCTGGGCGTCGGCACGCTCCAGCCGGCGGAGGTCGCCTGCCTGGATGTCGCGCTGCGGTGGTTGCCGGATCCGCGCGCCCCCGTCGTCCAGGATCTGGATCGGCCGCGATTCCTCACTACCCAGTCTCAATTTGCACCGACCGCACCTGCAGGCGGAGCACTGGTGCAAACCTTCAAGCAGCTCGATCCCCGCGAAGCGAGCGACCCACGGGCGGACGAGCGCGATCTGGAATCGCTGCTGGACGTCGCCCAACCTGGCTGGCGCGACGTGCTCGTCCGGCGGGTATTCCTCCCACGTATGGCTGGCTCCAGCGCGTTAGCCGTGGCCAGCCAGGGCGGCAAGACCGGCCGACCGGGACACGCCCTCGCGGGTCTCAACGGCGTGTTCCTGGCCGGTGACTGGATCGGTCCCGACGGATACCTGTTGGACGCAAGTCTGGCGAGCGCGCGGGTCGCGGCTGGACTGGCGAGCGAGGCGTGTGGCGGCGAACAACTGTGCGCCACAGCGTCGTCACGCCTCGATCCGGCCCGGATCCGGAGCCCGAGAGCGGCGCGCAACTCGCCCTGATTGAGCCTGGGACGGCGGTCCCGACGACTCGCGAATGACCAGGTGGTAGGGCAATCGGCGTGGAAATACGCGGGGCTGTTCCAGCGCCAGTGCGTCGACGACCGCTTGCATGGCTTCGACGCCGAGCTGGTGGCGTGGCATCGAGACCGCGGTGAGCGCGGGTACGGCGTGCTCGGCCGCGGACGTATTGCCGAAACCGACGACCGAAACGCTGCCCGGTACAGCGACGCCGGCCGCGCGGCAGGCAGCCAGCACGCCCAGCGCCATCTGATCGTTGGCGGCGAAGATCGCCGTTGGCTGACGGAGGAGCAGGTTGAGCGCCGCGGCCTGTCCGCTGGCGTAGGCGAAATCGCCTTCTTCGAGGAGGTCCGCCGGGAGTCCGGCGGCGGCCATGGCACTCAGAAAACCATCGCGCCGGTAGCGCGCCGTACTGACGCTGAGCGGACCGGAGATAAACCCGATACGCGTGTGTCCCAGGCCGACCAGGTAGCGGACCATCTCTGCCGCCGCGCCAGCGTGATCGATGTCGATCGCCGGCAAATCGGCGTGGTCGCCGGCCACGGCCAGGGCGACCGCGCCACGGCTGGCCAGCGACGCCAACTCGCGCTCCAGCGCCCGCCGCGTGGGCGCGTCGAAGATGTCGCCGCCGAGAAAAATGATCGCATCGGCCCGGTAGTCGCGCAGCGCGGTCACGTAGCGCCGCTCGGTGCCCGGATCGCGACTCGTATTACAGATAACCACCACGTACCCAGCCCGGCGTGCAACGTCCTCGATGCCGCGTACGATCTCAGCGAAGTAGGGATCGACGATGTCGCCCAGGAGCACCCCGACCATGTGCGAGCGGCGGGTGACGAGCGCGCGCGCGAGCGCCGACGGCGAGTACTGGAGCACCGACGCGGCGGCCAGGACCCGTCGGCGCGTCGCTGCCGCGACGGGATACTCCGAGACCGGGTTGAGGACCCGCGAAACCGTGGTGATCGAGACGCCCGCGCGGCGCGCGACCTCAGTGATACTGGCCATGGCCTGAAAACGTTTTCAGCAGGCTAGGCAGGCCCGGCCCGCGGTGTCAAGTAGGTACGGCGTGCAGGGATCGCGGCGCCTTGACGCATCTGCGTCCCGCTCGTTACCGTTTCGGAAAAGCCTTTCTACCGCCGAAGCCTATGGCGGCGAGATCTTCATTGCCAGCCCCGAGGAGCGCCGCGATATGACCGCCAGCCCTGATGCCCTCGTGGTCGCGGTGCTTGGGCCTGGCCGCCTGGGCGAGACCCATGTCGCCGCGCTCGCGCGCATTCGCAACCGTGGCCTCGAGGTCAACGGCAAACGGGTCGCGGTCCTGCCGGCGCTCTACGGACGGAATGCCTCCAGAGTCGCCGAGCTGGCTGAACGGTATGGCGTGGAGCGGACGAGCACAACGCTGCACGAGCTGATCGACGCGCCCGACGTGACGGTGGTGGACAACTGTCTGTCCAACCACCTGCACTTTGAGCCGCTGATGCGCGCCATCGAACTGAAAAAACACGTCTTTTCCGAAAAACCACTGACAATCGAGCTTGCCGAGGCCGTGCAACTGCTCGGCGCCGCCCGCGCGGCGGGAGTGCAGCATGGCGTCATCCAGAACATGCGCTTCAATACCGGACCGCGGCGCGCACGCGGCTTGGTCGAGGACGGGCTGGTCGGCCGCGTGTTCAGCGCGAACGTCCTGTTTGGCTACATGGTGCCGCGGACGGTCCTGAATCGACCCACGTGGTTCTACAAAAAAGCCGAGGCGGGCGGCGGCATCGTCGAGGACATGATGGCGCACTTCTTCGACCTGTTGCGGACGCTGGTCGGGCCGATCGCAGCCGTGTACGGTGTCCCCGGGACCGCCTGGCAAGAGCGGCGCGAGCCGGATGGCACGCCGTTCAAGGTGGACGTCGAGGACCTGGCGAGTGTCAGCATTCGCTTCGAAAACGGCGCCGTGGGCAACTGCTTTGCCACGTGGGTGCGCCGCAAACATGAGGAAGTCCCGACGTTTCAAATCGACGGCGAGGACGGCAGCCTGTACTTCACGCTGAACCGCGTCTGGAGCCAGACGCAGCCCGAGACGCCGTTGTTTCGGTACGACGCGCGCGCCACGCAGAACGACACGCTGGACGATTGGCGGGTGGTCGACGTCGACCCACGGGACCCGTTCGAGCTGCAATTGCAACTCTTCCTCGAGGGTGTCGCGGCCGGCCGCGCGACACCGGGCCTGCCCACGTGGGACGACGCGGTGACGAACCAGCGGCTGATTCAAGCGGCGTACCGGAGCGTGCTCGAACGCCGTGAGGTTTCGCCTGAAGAGATCTCGCTCGGAACAAGCGACGGCCCGGGCCACAACGCTCCGCACACCCCCGCCACACAAAATACCGCTGGCAAACTCGCCAGCGGAGAGTTGTCCAGCAGCCGTTCTCAGCCGGACGGCGGGTAGGCGACGCGATGGTTGCCACGACCGGACCCCTCAGGTTGCCGCGCGCCGACGGGACGCTCGAGAGCTACACGCCGGGCGCACCATCGCCGTGGCCGGCCCGGGCCCGACCGCCCCGGACGCGCGTAGCGATGGCCGCGGCGCACGTGGTGGCCGATCCGCTGGCCAGCGTCGACCCCTGGCTCGACGCCACGTTGGACTGGGACGCGACGCTGGCCTACCGGCGGCATCTCTGGGACCTCGGCTTCTCGGTCGCCGAGGCCATGGACACCGCCCAGCGCGGCACCGGTCTGGATTGGTCCGCTAGCCGTGACCTGATCCGCCGCTCGTTGGCGGAAGCGCGCGCGTACGGCGCGGCCGACCGCATCGCCTCAGGCGCCGGCACCGATCATCTGGCCGGGGGGACCATGTACCCGCTGGACCAGGTGATCGGCGCATACGCCGAGCAGTGCGAGTTCGTCGAAGCCTGTGGCGGGCGAATCATCCTGATGGCGAGCCGTGCTCTGGCAGCCTCCGCGACCTCGGCCGATGACTACGCCCAGGTCTATGCGCGGGTGCTGGGGCAGGTGCGGGAGCCGGTGATCATCCACTGGCTCGGCGACATGTTCGACCCGGCGCTGGCTGGCTACTGGGGGTCGGCCGACCTCGATGTCGCCAGTGAAACGTGCCTCGGCATCGTGGCCGCGAACCTTCGGAAGGTCGACGGCATCAAGGTCTCGTTGCTCGACAAGGATCGCGAGATCGCCCTGCGCCGGCGGCTGCCGCCGGGCGTTCGCATGTATACGGGCGACGACTTCAACTACCCCGAGTTGATCCTCGGTGACGAGCAGGGCGCGAGCGACGCGCTGCTGGGTATTTTCGACGGGATTGCGCCCGCCGCGGCGGCGGCTCTGGCCGCCCTGGATGGAGACGATCGTGCGGCGTATCTGGCTATCCTGGCGCCGACCGTGCGCCTGGCGCGGCACATCTTTCGTGCGCCGACTCGCTTTTACAAGACGGGGATCGTCTTCCTGGCGTTCTTGAACGGCCACCAGTCGCACTTCCACATGGTGGGCGGGCAGCAGAGTGCGCGTTCAATTGGCCATCTGGCAGAGCTTTTTCGCCTGGCCGATCGGGCCGGACTGCTGCGCGATCCAGAGCTGGCGACGGCGCGTATGAAGCTGGTGCTGGGCCTCGCGGGCGTGTGAGTGCGCACGTGGAGTTGAGCCGCCTCAGCTTGAACCAGGCGACGACCCAGAACTGGGGGATGGCCGAGACGATCGAGGGCTGCGCGCGGGCCGGGGTCGGGTGGATCGGACTCTGGCGGCACAAGGTTTCGGAGCTTGGCCTCGCGGAGACGGCCCGGCGGCTCAGCGGGGCTGGCATCCAGGTCTCGAGCCTGTGTCGGGGCGGGTTTTTCCCGGCGGCCAGCGCCGAGGTGAGGCAGCAGCGCATCGACGAGAACCTGCGAGCCGTCGACGAAGCGGTTGAACTCGGCGCGCCGGTGCTCGTGCTGGTGTGTGGACCGAGCCCGGACCGCGACCTGGATGCGGCTCGCCGGATGGTCGAGGACGGGATCTACAAGGTGCTGCCGTACGCTCTGGACCGCGGACTGCGGCTGGCCATCGAGCCGCTGCACCCGATGTACGCGGGCGACCGCTCGGTGGTCGTCACGCTGGCGCAGGCGAACGCGATGGCCGAGCGGATCGCGTCGCCGGGGGTCGGGGTGGCGGTGGACGTGTACCACGTGTGGTGGGACCCCGACGTCTATCTCGAGATCGCCCGGGCCGGCAGGAACATCGTTGGTTTCCACGTGAGCGACTGGCTCGTGCCGCCGCCCGATCACCTGCTCGGCCGCGGCATGCTGGGCGACGGCGTCATCGAGCTCCGCCGCCTGCGCCAGGCCGTCGACGCTGCCGGTTACGGCGGCCCGATCGAAGTCGAGATCTTCAACCAGCAAATCTGGGACACGCCCGGCGAGCAGGTGCTCGCGCTGGTGAAGGAGCGCTTCCTGAGCGAAGTTCTGTAATCCTGAGCCAGCGAGCATCGGGCTGCTCGCATCGGTGCGCTCGCTCTTTTGCGATCCTGAGAGAAGCGGAATGGGCACCGCATGAGTTGTCCGCACAGCGCTTGTCGAGCGCCACATCGAGCGCGCCAAGGTGTTCCAGGCGACTCTGGTACCGATCTCATCTCACACCCGGTGTGTGGCGAGTCAGTGCTGCGCGGCGAATCGTCGCATCACGTTCCGGCATATCGGTACGCAGCGAGCGCAGCGATGCGGGCTACTGGATCTCGCGGGGAGCGGGCGCACTACAGGCTAGGCGGCTACGGCGACGCGTTTGCGGAAGTGGGGGAGGTACTCGGCGTGGGCTTCGAGGAGATCATCCAGCAGCTTGCGGGCGATCTCTAGATTGCCGACCAGGGGGTCGTTGACCATGGCTTGCAGCGCCAGGCGGCGATCGCCTTCCAGGGCGGCTTGAACGATCAGCTCCTGGTTGGTCACGTGCGGCTGCAGGGTGCTGAGCACGCCCGCTGGCAGCGCGCCGACGGTCAGCGGCTGGGCGCCAGCCGACGTGAGCTCGGCCAGCGTTTCGACCACCGCCCCGCGCGGCAGGTTATCGATCTGGCCCGTGTTGGGCAGGTTGACGATCGTGCGCATCGATCGACCGTTGGCCACTGCCGAAACGATGTCGGCCGTCGCTTCATGCGAGCGCGCGAGGGGCGGGAGATCCGTTTCGATCGCATCCAGCACCTGCGCCCGCGCGGATGCGACCTGTTGCTGGCGGTGCGGGATGGTCGTGAGCTGCACCCCGTAGTCGGCACCCCGATGGGCCGCCTCGGTGAGAAAGTAAGGAAAGAACTCGGCCAGGTGGCGGTCGCCGGCCGCCGGCAGAGCGCCGTACAGCTCGAAGAGCTCCAGCTTGAGCTTCCAGCGATCGACGAACGGCTCATGCCACTCACCGCGCCCGGGCGGCAGCGGCACCGACCGGCCCTCGCGAACGTAGTCGCGGACCATCTGCAGGCCATCCTGGCCGCGAATCGTCATGTCGAGCAGCCAGATCAGGTGATTGACGCCCGCAACGCGCCACTCGAAGTCGTTCGGGCTGCCGCCGAACATGCGGATGAGCGCACTGCGAACGCCGAACAGCTCGTGACACAGGCCGACCACCTTGACGCGCGACGTCAGCCCGACCGCCCGGGTCAGGACCGTCATGGGATTGGTCAGGTTGAGCATCCAGGCATCCGGACAGCGGCGTTCCATGGCCTGGGCGAGTCCGACCAGCACCGGTACGTTACGTAAAGCACGCGACAGTCCGCCGGGGCCGACCGTGTCGCCGACCGACTGATAGATTCCGTACTGCTCGGGAATCGCCAGGTCCAGCCGCATCGTTTCCAGCGCCCCGGTCGTGATCGTGACGACCACGAACTCGGCGCCGTCCAGCCCGCGATCGAGATCGGTCGTCGTCTCCAGCGTGAACCTCGAGCCGGCCACGGCCATGACCTTGCGGCCGTAGCGTTCGATGTCGTCCAGGGCGGCCGGGTTGATGTCCTGGAGGACGACGCTGCCTTCGAGATCCGGTGTCAGCGCCAGGTCGCCGAGCAGTTTGGGCATCCAGTTGTAGCTGCCGCCACCGATGAAGCAGATTTTTGTGCGTGCCATGGTGTGCCTCCTGTTTAGTTCGCCGTTTGCGCGAGGGCGTGCGCCATGCCCTCGTAAAAGGGATCACCGGCCACGATCGAGCCGCG
>DATGER010000006.1:0-27877 GCA_035309865.1 Chloroflexota bacterium | reverse complement strand
CTTCGACTACACCTACGACGGGATCTTGCGCGCCTACGAGGACAGTCTGCAGCGGCTCGGGCTGCCGCGGATCGACCTGGCGATCGTGCACGACCTGGACCTCGGCTACCACGCGCCGCAGGCGCGCTGGGACGCACTGCTGGCGCAGCTCATCACCGGCGGCTGGCGCGCGCTGCAGGAGCTCCGGTCAGCCGGCGTGATCCGGGGTATTGGCGTCGGCATCAACCCGCTCGAGATGATCCCCCGCTTCCTCGAGCTGTTCGACGACGTCGACTTCTTTCTACTCGCCGGCCGGTACACGTTGATGGAGCAAGACGCGCTGGAGAGCGAGCTGCCGGCGTGTCTCGAGCGTGGCGTCGGCGTCGTCATCGGGGCCGTCTTCAATTCGGGGCTGCTGGCGACGGGGCCGCTGCCTGGCGTCCGCTACAACTACCGCGAGCCGACCGCTGAGCAGCTTGACCGAGTGACGCGCATCCAGGCGGTTTGCGAGCGCTACGCGGTCCCGCTTACGGCGGCCGCATTGCAGTTTCCGCTCGGCCATCCGGCCGTCGCGTCCGTGATTCCGGGGCCGATGCGGCCGGAGCATGTGCAGGCCAACGTCAGTGCTCTCCGCTACCCGATCCCAGCGGATCTCTGGCAAGAGTTGAAGGCCAGCAGACTGTTGCGTACGGACGCACCCACTCCGGACGAACGGATTCCCACACGTTCCGAGCGTACCGATGGATGAGGAAGAGACGGTTGTCCCTGCGGCGAGCGCCCTGAAGAGGCCGCCGCCATGGTCGACTGGCTCGCGTCCGACGCGTGCTCCAGCACCTCCGGCGGAGTCTTCGACATCGCCGGCGGACGCGCTACCGACTGGCCATCGCGTCCATGAGCTCTTTGCGGATTTGCTCGCCGCCGGTGTCCCGCCAATCTTTGACCAGTTGGTCGTAGTCGCCGAGGGGTCGGCGGCCGGCGACGATGTCGGTGAGGCCGTCGGTCAGCGTGCGATTGATGCTGGACCCCTTGCTGCCCAGCGTTGGCGAGAAGAGCCCGAGGGTCGGGTCGGCCACACCGGCTGGAATGAGCGCGTGCTCGGCGTCGTACTCGGCTTTCGCGTAGCCCGGAATGTCTGGCACGTACATCACCTGGGGATGTTGCATCAGGTACTTCCAGTTGACGTAGTTGGCGTCGACGTTGCTTTTGTCAGACAGCGTGAGCTTGCCGCTCGCGTCGAGCGTGTAGTGGACATCCGCCAGGCCGTACTGGAGCAGCAGGTCTTCCTGCGTGCCGAACGGCGCGGCCAGGAAATCCAGGATCCGCAACAACTCTTTGATACGGTCGGGACTGGCCTTTTTGAGGGCGTTGGTGGCGATGAAGCCGGGGCCGAGGAAGTGCGTCGGCTTGCCGCCATCGTGGGCCGCAAACGGCGGCAGCGGCACGAAGTTGTAGGGCGGGGTATTGCGGAGTCCGCGTCGCCAGAAGTCCTGCCAGGGCTGACCGAACCCCTCGGGATACAACGCGAACCGGCCGGCGACGAAGTCGAGGCGGGCGGCGTTGATGTCGCCGTAGTTGAGCGTGCTGGGGTGGAAGACACCCGCGGCGTACAGGTCGCGCTGGTACCCAACGGCCTCTTTGAATTCAGCCGCCTCGAAGCTCTTGGTGAGCTTGCCGCTTGACTCCAGGCGCCAGTTGTTGGGCGCGCCGAACAGGGCCGCGTAGAAGTTCACCGCGAAGGCCTGGTTCTGGTAGGACGCCGTCGCGTACCGATTCTCCTGGGGTCGGTTGAGCTGCAGGAAGACCTTCTTCAGGTCGTCGGCATTCTTGGGGACGTAGTCCTTGCCGATCTCGCTGTCGTACATGCTGGTGTTCTTGAAGAGCGCCTGACCAGCCACGTAGCGCTGCAGCGGCAGCATGTAGAGGTGCCCGCCAAACGCGCTGCCCGAGTTCTGCCAGGCAAAGGTTGGAATGGCGGCAAGGAAAGGATAGTCCTTGATGGCGTCGCCAGCGAGGTACGGCGTGAGATCGCTGCATTTGCTCTGGAGAAACTGGGGCAGGTTGGCCGTGCCGGTCTGGGTGATGGTGACGTTCAGGCCACCGGGAAACAGCATGATGTCGGGCAGATCGTCGCCGGCCATGACCGTGCCCATCTTGGCCGCGTAGTCGACCGGCGGAACGATGTTGAACTGCACCGTGGCGTTCAACTGCTTGTCGACTTCCTGCCAGGCCGAGTTCTGGTCGAAGGGTGTGGACGGCGGGTTGAAGGCATTGCTCATGACCGAGACCGTGCTCCCAGTGCCGGGGGGTGGCTTGGTCCAGGCTTTGATGGGCTTCGCCGGATACAGGTCCCAGCCGTCCTCGTACTGCTGCCCAGCACTGGCATAATCCGGCTTCGGTCCACTCTGCAGCGGGATGAACGTCGGCAGCACGCTGCCTGGCTTCGCCGCGGCGCCCGGCACCGGCGTGGGCGCCGAACCCGCTGGCGGAGCCGGCGCATTACACGCCGCAAGCAATCCCGGCAGGACGACCGCGCCGCCGGCCATCGTGCGGAAGAACCCCCGACGGGAAATGGTGCTCATGGTTCCGTTGCCCGTTGTACGCATGTGCCCTGATGCCCCTCTCCCCGTAGTGCAGCGACGACAGGTTACCCTGAAGAGTACACATGCCAGATATCTTCCAGGCACTCGTGATCGCGGTCGTCCAGGGCGTCACCGAGCTCTTCCCGGTCAGTAGCCTGGGGCACGCCGTCATCCTGCCGCACCTCCTGGGGTGGAGCGTCGCACAGGACGATCCCACCTTCCTGCCGTTTCTGGTGCTGCTGCACGTCGGCACGGCGCTGGCGCTCCTGATCTACTTCCGCCGCGACTGGTTGCAGTTGCTGTCGTCGCTGATGCCTGGCGCGGCGGGCGACGCGCGCACTGAATCCCGCCGCGTGCTGCTGCTGTTGGTGCTCGGCACGATCCCCGCGGGGATCGTGGGGCTCATCTTTCGCAAAGGCCTCGGGGCCCTCTTCGCCGACTTCCACGTGGCCGCGGTGTGCTTGATATTGAATGGCGTCGTGCTGGCGGTGGGCGAGTTCTTGCGGCGTCGAGCCGGCAGCGCCCAGCTGGCGACGCTGCGGCCCTGGCAGGCGGTGGCCATTGGCACCAGCCAGGTGATCGCGCTCTTGCCGGGCTTCTCGCGCTCGGGCGCGACCATGGTCGGCGGGCTCCTGGTCGGGCTCGAGCACCAATCGGCGGCGCGGTTTTCCTTCCTGCTCGCGACCCCGATTATTCTGGCTGCCGGGGTGCTCGAAGTGCCCACGCTGCTGCGCCCTGAATCGCGGGCAGCGCTGGTGCCAGCGCTCGTCGGCGGCCTGGTGGCGGGCGTGCTGGCGTATTTGAGCACGGTGCTCCTCATGCGCTACTTCAAACAACAAGAGGTGAATGCCCTGCTCCCGTTCGCGGCGTATTGCGTTCTCCTGGGGGGCGCCGCGCTCGTCTTTGGACACTGAGGTGCGGCCTGGTCGGCTGACGGGCGTCTGGGTCCAGGAGTTGCGAACGTTCGGCGACGAGCGGGGTTTTTTTCGAGAGGCGTTCCGGCTCCAGGACCTCGAGAGCGCGGTCGGTGATCGACTCCAGTTCGTCCAGTTGAACCACTCGCGGTCCCGCCGCGGCGCGTTGCGCGGCATGCACGCTGAGGACTGGGAAAAGCTGGTCTACGTCGCCCACGGTGAAGTCTTCGTCGCGCTCGCCGATATCCGACCCGCGTCGCCCAGCTTCGGCCAGATCGAAACATTCAGCCTGGGTGACGAATGCTCGCTCGGGGTGTTCATTCCGCGCGGGGTGGCCCACGGCTACTGCGTGCTCAGCGACGTGGCGGACTACATCTACCAGGTCACCGCGTACTACGCCGGCACCGATCGCCCGGCGGTCGCCTGGGACGATCCCGACCTGGCCATTCCATGGCCGATCGCCAGCCCGATCCTGTCCGAGCGCGACCAGCACAACCCAAACCTGCGCCAGCTCTTTCCCGAGCGATTCGCCTGACGCGCTAGTCCGCTTCCGAGCCGGCGCGGAGGGGGATCCTCGGGCGGCCGAGGGTGGCCGGGAACAGCGCCAGCAGCGCCGCCAGCGCAAACACGGCGGCGATGGAGAGCCGCAGATGGCCCGAGTCCGAGCCGATGGCGTTGAGCACGGCGCCCATGAGCGCCGCGCCGGCGGCGCTGCCGAGCATGCGCATCGTCTGGACCGCGGCGCTCACCGTGCCAGCCTGCTGCGCCGGCGAATACACGAGTACCCAGTTCGTCAGGTGCAGCATGGCCAGGCCGACACCGAAGCCGGCCGCGGCCCAACTCACCGAGATCAACTCTAGCGGCAGGTTGCCGATAGCCGATTGAGCCGCCACCAGAGCACTCGCCACCGCGATCAGCGCGGCCCCGATCAGCGCCAGCCGCACCGGCCACCGACCCGCCCGAGTCGAGGCGAAGATGCTGCCCAGCGTCCACATGAAGCCACCAATGCCGAGTACCACCCCAGCCTGGGTGGTCGATTCGCCGCGGACCTCAACCAGATACAGCGGTAGGAAGACTCCGGCGCCGGTATACGCTGCGACGTAGAACCCGACCGCCCGCAAGGACGTACCGACCGGCCCGCGGCCCAGCCAGGTCTCGAGCGGAATCACCGGGACGGCCGACCGGCGCTCCTGTCGCGCGAACACCAGCGCGGCGAGGCCGCCGACCCCGAGGAGCCAGAGGGCCGTCGCCCGACTGGCCGACGGCGCGGCGGTGAGCCCGGCGACCGCGATGGCCAGGAGCAACGCGCGCACCACCGGTAGGGCCCGCCGATTGTCCGATGGTTTCGACGCCGCCAGGGCCAGCCAGCCGAGCAGGATGACGGCGGCGCACAGCGGCAGGTTGACGAGAAAGATCCAGCGCCATCCCAGCGTGTCGGTAATCAGGCCGCCGAGCAGGGGCGCGCTGAGCGCGACGACGCCCCACACGCCCGAGATCAGCGACAGCATGCGCAGCCGAACCGCCTCCGGGTAGGCGGCGGCGGCGGCGAAACCCAGGGCGTTGAGGCCGCCGCCAGCCAGGCCCTGGAAGGCGCGGGCGATGACGAGGACGAGCATCGTTGGCGCCAGCGCGCACAGCAGCGAGCCGACGCCGAAGGCGGCCACCGAGATCAGGAAGGGGAGTTTCAGTCCGGACCGGTCGCGCCAGGCGCCCGCGACGGACAGCCCCACGACCTGGGCCAGAATGAATGCGGAGGCGACCCAGGCGTAGTACTGCGGCTCGCCGAGATCGCCCAGCACCCGGGGCATGGAGGTGTTGACGATGTAGCTGTCCATCGAGCCAATGACGGTGCCGGACATGATCGTGAGCGTGGTCCACCGGTACGGTCCGCCGAACACCGCCCGCAGCGGCGCCCGCCGTGGCACCGGCGGTGGTCTCTCGACTGCGTCGACTGCGATGGATTGCCGCAAGCGCCACCTCTGAGAATCATTGTTCCCGACTCGGACGTGCTGCCGCTCGCCCGCATCGCTGCGCTCGCTCCCTTGAGGTTGTCCCCGGAAATCAAGGCGGGTGCGGTAGGTAACGAGCGCAGCGACGCGGCGGGGCGGGAGCGAGGGCAGCCAGGCGGCAGGGCGCAAAGCGAGCGCAGCGACGCGGCGGGGCGGAAAGCGAGCGCAGCGAGGCGGGCGAGGTGGGTACGCTGAAGAGGTGGCACTGCAGTCGGCGCCGGCGATCGTCGCACTGGAGGCGCGGGCGGCGCGGCTAGGGCCGGCACCCGTGCTGGGCGCGGCGTCGCTGGCGCTGGGGCACGCGGTCAACGACAGCTATGCCTACATCCTGCCGCCGCTGCTCCCGATCCTGCTGACGCAGGCCGGGATCACGCTGAGCATGGGCGCCGCGCTGGTCGCGGTCAACATGCTCGCCTCGTCCATTCTGCAACCAATGTTCGGACATTGGGCCGACCAGTCGGGCGCCGGTCGCTGGATGGTGTGGGCTGGGGTGCTGCTGTCCGGCGCCGGCGCTGCGGCGCTGGGGATCGTGCCGGGCTTCGCCGGGATGGGTGTCGCGATGCTCGCGGCGGGCGTCGGCGCGGCGCTCTTTCATCCGGTGAGCGCGGCGCTGGTCGCGAGCGCGGCGCCGGCCTCGCAGCGGGGCTTCTGGATGAGCGCCTACATCAGCGCGGGCAATGTTGGACTCGGGCTCGGGCCGCTGCTGGTCGGCCTGGTCCTGGTGAACGGAGACATGAGCCGGACCTGGCTCCTCTTCTTGCCGGCCGCCGCCGCGGCGCTGCTGATGTGGCGCCTGGCGCCGGCCCGCCCGGGCCGCCGCCGCGGGACCACGAGCCAGTCGTTGCCCGCGGTGTTGCGTCGGCACTGGCGCATTCTCGGTGCGCTGGTCGCCGTCGTCGCCCTGCGCAGCTGGGCGTCCACCACCCTGGTGACGTTCCTGCCGGTGTTTGCGACCCAACGCGGCGCCCTGCCCGCCGAAGCTGCCCAGGTGCTCACCGTGTTCCTGATCGCCGGGGCGATCGGCGGCTTCGCCGGCGGCACGGCCGCGGACCGCCTCGGGCGCGATCAGGTGGTCATCGGGTCGCTCTTGCTGAGCGTCCCCTTCGGCGTCTATCTCGGGACCATCGCCGAATTCGGCCTGACGTTCTGGGTCGCCGTCGCCGCCAGTGGCTTCTTCTTGAATGGATCGTGGATCTCGCTCACGGTACGCGGTCAGGAGAGCGTGCCGGGCAGCATCGCCATGATGAGCGGGCTGATGCTCGGTCTGTCGGTCGGGCTGGGTGGCATCGCGGTCGCGCCCATCGGTCTGGTCGCCGAACGCGCTGGTCTGGGAATGGTCGTCTCGGGCGTGGCCTGTCTGCCATTGCTGGGGGCGCTAATGATGCGTTTCGTTCCCCGCTCGAGTCCGGCCTGATTCTGACGATCGTCCGTGCACCACGGTCGGCCGCTCGTGCTCCTGGCTTTGATGGTGGCCGTCTTCTACACGCCCCAGCTGGTGTCTGGCACGGTCCAGTTCGATGGCGTCGACGTGCACTACAGCTCGCAGCGCTACTTCTCCGACGCCATCCACGCCGGACGCCTGCCGTTCTGGACGCCGTATCTGTTCGCTGGCTTTCCGTTTCTGGCCGATTTGCAAGTGGCAGCCTGGTACCCGCTGAACTGGCCCTTCTTTCTGGCCGGCATCGGACCCACCAGCATGAGCGGCGAACTGCTCCTGCACGGCCTCATCGCGTGCAGTGGGGCGTACGCGCTGGCCCTGCGCCAGATCGGCCCCAATCGGCCGGCCGCGGTCGCGACGGCCATTTTCTATGGGCTCTCGGGCTATTTCGCCGCGCACGCCCAGCACGTCGGAATGGTCGAGACCGCGGCCTGGTTGCCCTGGCTGCTGCTCCTCCTCGACCACGTTGGCGAGCGGCTGAGCCGTCGCCGGCTCGCGCTGGCCGGCTTGCTCGGGGCGGCGCTGGCGCTGCCGGGGCACTTCCAGGTGGCGCTCTACGCGTTCAGCGGCGCGGCGGTGTGGGCGATGCTGGACGCGCTCATCCGGCGCGCGCCGGGCGCTGCACGCCGCCGAGCGATCGGCTTGCTGACGCTGGCCGGCGGCGGTGCGCTGCTGTCCGCGGTGATGATCCTGCCCGCAATAGAACTGGTCGGACACTCGCTGCGGAGCCAGCTCGACGTGACCGCGGTCGACATCGGCTATTTCCACGTGGGTGCGCTGATCACCCTGGTCCAGCCGGACTACTACGGATTGTTGTCGGGCAACTACCGCGGCCCGGGCGACAGCACCCAGCACTACTTCTACGCCGGCATCGTGCTGCTCCCGCTGGCCCTGCTCGGACTCCGGCAGCCCCCGGTCCGCCGGACCGCGCTCCTGCTGGCGCTGCCGTTCCTCTGGTATGCCCTAGGGCCGGCGGGCGGTCTCTATCGCCTGGTCGTGCTGCTGCCAGGATTCCGCAGCGTGGAGCTCCCGATGCATGGGTGGTTCTTACCGGCGCTCGGATTGGCGCTGCTCGGTGGCGCTGGATTCGGCAGCCTGCAGGCGCGGCTCAAGCGCCAATGGCTGGCGACGTTGCTTCTGCTCGTCATGTTCGGCGATGTGCTCGTATTCAACGAGCTCCGGAATCCGCTGGCGTACGCGCGCGCGAGCTTCGATGCACTCTACGGCGCACCGCTGCGCTCGCTCCAGGTGCAGCTCGACGCCGCGCGCCCGCCGGTGGAGCGACTCTCGGGCGCGCCGCTGGCGGCGGTTGGCTATCGCAATCATCCGCTCCAGAGCCGCGTTGAAACCACGTACGGCTACAACCCACTGGAGCTGGCCGCGTACGCCGAGTACGCCGCGGCGGCGGAGTCCAATCCGCGGCTGATAGACGGCCTGGCGGCAACGCACCGGCTGGTGGTGAGCTCGGCGGGGGAAGTGACGATCCAATCCAACACGGCCGCGCTGCCGCTGGCCTACTTCGCCCAGCACCTGGCCAGCGTGCCCGACCTCGCCAGCGCCCGCACAAGTTTGAGCACGCTGGACCCCGCGGAGCAGACGGTGGTGGTCGGGCCGTTGCCGAGCGGAGTGCAGGTGAACATGAGCCTGCCAGCTTCGGCAACCGTACTGCAGCGCGGCGAAGACAACCTGACACTCCACTATCGCGCGGCGTCGTCCAGCGTGCTCCGGGTAGCGATCGCCGCCTACCCTGGGTGGCACGCGGCCGTGAACGAAGTCGATCTGCCCACGCTGACGGTCGACCAGGCGTTCCTCGGCGTCGTTGTCCCAGCCGGCGAGGGTGACCTCCGGCTGTGGTACACGCCCACCTA
This sequence comes from Chloroflexota bacterium, assembly GCA_035309865.1. Taxonomy (GTDB): domain Bacteria; phylum Chloroflexota; class UBA6077; order UBA6077; family CF-72; genus CF-72. The sequence goes on along the minus strand of DATGER010000006.1, from coordinate 19,090 downwards.
CTTCTGGCTGGGCGCCACCATCAGCGTGCTCGCCCTCGCGGCCACGTGCGCCGCGGTCGCGTGGACCGGGCGCAGGTGACCGCGGGCGGCTACTGGACAATGCGGCAGGTGGCGGTGGTCACGACGGAGGCGACTCGATACCAATGGCCGCGCGGGCCGAACGTGATTTCAAACTGTCAACGCGCTGCAAGCGTTTTTCCGACCGCTGGAGCGATCAGGAAAACTAACTGGTTTTGCAAGGCGAAGGCCACCGCCTCGGTGCGACCCTGCACGGCAAGCTTGGCCAGCGGTGGTGCGCGGTTCTGGTTCACCGTTCCGACCACTCACCCAGCGACATGCCGTACCCTCACCCCCCGAAGGAAGACCAAGGAGAGGCGGCTCTAGGGAGATGGAAACTTTTGCACGCACGATGGCGCGGGCGGCTCGGTGGTGGTTGGCAGCAGCGTGGGCATTGAGCCTGGCCCCGTCGATTGAGGCACAGCAGGTGGCCGGCGGAGGTGGCTGGTCACCGGCGGCCAACGCCGCTGGCGATAACACGTACCAGGGGTTCATCGATCGCCCGGGCAACGGTGACAACATTCCGCTCGGCTCACTGTTCCACGTCAGCGGCTGGATCGTGGACACGACCGCCGAGGGTTGGGCGGGCATCGACGACGTGCAGGTGCTCAACGGCGGCACCCTCCTGGCGCACGCTTCGGTAGCGCAGAGTCGAGCCGACGTCGCCTCCGCGACGGGCAATCCCTACTGGGCAGCCTCAGGTTTCGACGCCGTCGTGCCCAGCGCCGGCCTATCGGCCGGGCCCGCGAACCTGACGGTCGTCGCCCATACGCCCGGCAAGGGCTCGTGGTCGAAACAGGTCAGCGTGACCGTCGCTGGAGGCGGCTCAGTTCTTACCAGTCCCAGTACCACCACCGGGCTCGTCTTGAGACTCATCTTTCCTGGTCCGGGCGACACCGTGTTGGCCAACAACAACGGCGTCATCAACGGCGTCGCCTACGACACGCGCACCCGCGCTGAACTCGGGGTCGGCGTCGATCGGGTCCAGGTGTGCCTGGATGGCCCGTGCGGCGTTGCCAATAGCCAGACCCTCGGCACCGCGGTCCAAACGGGGAACACCTGGTCCCTGGCCTGGCAGCCCACCAAGTACGACCACGTCAGGCACCATGTGTTGTTTGTCTACGCGCGCTCCAACGTCACCGGCGAGGAACGGTTGCTGAACCTGGAGTTCGATATCGTCCCGTTCTAAGATCGACGGCATGACCGTGGAGCTCCGTTCGTACGTCGGCGGTAAGTGGCAGGTTGGCGGCCGAGCCGCTCAGGATCGCAACCCCGCCCGGCCGTCCGAGGTGGTCGGCGACGTGCAGCACGCCGACGCGCGGCTTGCCGCGCAAGCTGTCGATGCCGCTGCCGCCGCGTTTCCCGCCTGGCGGTCACTGCCTGCCCCGGCACGTGGCGACATCCTGCGCAAAGCCGCCGATCTGCTCGACCAGCGGGCCGCCGACGTCGGTCGCGACCTGACCCGCGAGGAGGGCAAGACGCTCGCCGAGGGGATTGGTGAGACGCGGCGCGCGGTGCAGATCCTGCGCTACTTCGCCGGCCAGACGCTGGAGCCGGACGGCCAGACGTATCCGAGCCACACGCCGGGCCTGTTCCTGTACGCGCGGCGCGAGCCCATCGGCGTGGTCTCGGCGATCACGCCGTGGAATTTTCCGATCGCGATTCCGGCCTGGAAGATCGCGCCCGCGCTGGCGTACGGCAATGCCGTCGTATGGAAGCCAGCCGAGCTCGTGCCGCTCACGGCGGTACACCTGCTGCAGGCGCTGGTCGACGCCGGTCTGCCGGCTGGCGTGCTCAACCTGGTGCTGGGCCGAGGCTCGGAGGTCGGCGACGTGCTGGTCACGCATGCGGCCGTGCACGCCATCACGTTTACCGGCTCGAACAGCGTCGGCCGGGCGCTCCAGCAGAAAGCCACCGAGAAGGGCAAGAAAGTCCAGCTCGAGCTCGGCGGCAAGAACCCGGCGGTGGTGCTGGCGGATGCGGACCTGGATCAGGCCGCCGAGCAGGTCGCGCGCGGGGCGTTCCTGAGCGCGGGGCAGAAGTGCACCGCGACGAGTCGCGTCATCGTCGAGGCGCCCGTCCTGCGCGGTTTTCAAGAGCGCCTCGTGGCGCTGGCAGAGGGCTGGAAACTGGGGGATCCGCTCGAGTCGGACACCCGCGTGGGACCGCTCGTGTCCGCGGACCAGCTGAAGACGGTCACCGACTACCTCGACATCGCCGTTCACGAGGGCGGCCACATGCTGGCCGGGGGCAGCCGCGCCGCCGAGCTCGGCGAAGGCTTCTACATCAAGCCAACCGTGATTGCCAACGTCGGACCCGACAGTCGGGTCGTGCGCGAGGAGATCTTCGGTCCGGTCGCCGCGCTGCTGCCGGCGGCTTCGTACGACGAAGCCATTCAACTCGCCAACGACACGCTGTACGGACTCTCCGCCAGTGTCTTCACGAACGACCTGACCCGCGCCTTTCGATTCGCCGACGAGATCCACGCCGGCGTCGTGAAGGTGAACCAGGAGAGCGCCGGCATCGAGTTCCAGGTCCCGTTTGGCGGCATGCAGGAGAGCTCCTCCGGATCCCGCGAACAGGGCAAAGCCGCGCGTGAGTTCTTCACCCAGTGGAAGACGGTCTATATGGACCGCGTACCGGCCCGCGCATGATCTAAGCTAAGCCCTTCGAAGGAGACTTTAAAGACGATGGCGGTTGAAGTCGGTGATATGGCGCCGGACTTTGCACTCCCGGACCAGGATCGACAGACGCGCAAACTCAGTGACTTTCGGGGTGGCAACGTCCTGCTGGCGTTCTACCCGGGCGCGTTCACGGGTGGCTGCACGCGCGAAGTCTGCAGCCTGCGCGACAACATGGAGATGCTCAACGGCATGCAAGCCCAGGTGCTCGGCATCAGCACCGACCCGCCGTTCGCGCAGAAAGCCTGGGCCGACCAGAATCAATTGAACTTCTCACTGTTGAGCGACTACAAGCGCGACACGGTGACGGCCTACGACGTGGCCATTCCCAACTTTCTCGGCCTGGAGGGCTATACCGCCGCCCGCCGAGCGATCTTCGTCGTCGACAAGAATGGCGCCGTCCGCTACAAGTGGCTCGCGGAGCGGGACCCGATCCCACCCTACGAAGAAATCTCCGCGGTCCTGAAGACCCTGAACTGACAGCGCCGCACTGCGTTCGGGCTATCGCAACCTGATCGCTCGTCGGCGCGGACGCTCGTCAGCGTAGTTGCGCTCGTCATGCTCGTTGGGACATGTACCCGCCCGGGCACCGAGGCAGCGGCGATTGGGACGCTCACGGGCAACTTTGGGATTCACGATCCGAGCCTGATCCAGGTCGGAAGTTGTTACTACGCCTTCGGCACGGAGGATCCGAGCGACAACGGCGCCCCGAAGCTCGGCATCCGCTCCGTCATCTACCCGAACGGCTGGCCCGTCCTGGGCAACTAGCAGCCCAGGTCGGCGATGCGCTGCAGGCAGGTCCGCAGGTTGTCTTCGGCGACTTCAGCGATCGCCGCGTCGAGTGGTAGCCAGCGCAAGCGTGCGATCGCGGACTCTGGCATCGCATCGTCCGGGTGGTGCGTGGCGAGGACGTATCTGACGTCCGCGTGCGCGTGCGCTGGCTCGCCTCGTCCCGCGGGTACCGGGACGATGACGATCTGCACCACCGTTGGCTGAGTCGGGTCTGGCCACGGCGCCAGGTCGCTCAGGCCGGTTTCCTCGCGCCCCTCGCGGAGCGCGACGTCCAGTGGACTCGCTTCGCCCGGATCGGCGTGGCCGCCGACCTGCAACCAGGCTTGCATGCGCTCGTGCCAGCGCAGGAGCACCCGTCCCGACTCGGGGTGGAGGATGACCGCCGAGCCAGTGGCATGCACCGGCAGCGAGCGCGCCCACACATCGCCGCGGGCAGCTAACTGTCGGAGCCGCGCAACGTCCGCGGCTTCCTGTTCGGATCGAGGCACGTAGTTGTCGAGCACCTCGACCAGTCCCATTCGCCACAGCGTAGCGCATCAGAATCGAATTTCGGTGACGCCCATCCGGCCCTGGAGCCCGTGCCATCCCGCGCGTTCGCGTGCCAGGTCCGGCTTCTGACTGCGACCCCGCCCGGGCCCAGGATGGGAGTCACTTCAGTGAAGGTGGCAAGCTAGCGAGCAGTTGTAAGTTCTCACTCTTTTCGAAGCACGCGGCTGGCTACTCCGCGTCACCAAAGGGCACCGGTACCGCGACTGGCACGAGGCGCCTGGACCCTGCTCGGCGCCACTGCCGCGGCCCGCTCCGGATAAGGCCGACGACGAACTGCTGGATGTCGTCGAAGATCGTGTACATCGCCGGCACGAAGACCAGCGTCAGCAGCGTTGAGGTGACCAGTCCGCCAATCAGGACCAGCGCCACGCTCTGCAGCAACTCTGAACCCTCTTCCAGACCGGTGGCAATCGGCAACAGCGCCGCCATGACCGAAAACGTGGTCATGATGATCGGTCGCAAGCGGCTCGGCCCAGCCGCCAGCAGCGCGGAGCGACGGTCCATCCCCGATCGCCTGAGACGGTCGGTCCGGTCCACCAGCAGGATCGCATTCTTGCCGACCAACCCGAGCAACACCGCTACCCCGAGCATGGAGAACAGGGTGAAGGCGCTGTGGGCCACCGCCATCGCGCCGAGCGCGCCGACCATCGCCAGCGGCAGCGACATGAGCACCGCCAGCGGGAGCGTGAGCGACCCGAACAACATCATCATCAGCATGTACATCAGCAGCACCGCCATGCCCATCGCGCGCGCCAGGTCGCCGAAGGCGCTGCCGCCCTGCTGGCCCTGACCGGCGTAGGTGACACCATATCCAGCCGGTAGCTGGACAGAGGCCACCGCGGCCTGGACTCCGTTCTGCAGGTCGCCAACCAGGTGGCCCTGACCGGCACTCACGCCGATGGTCACGCTGCGCAAGCGGTTGACGTGTTCGATAGACGTGGGAATCCGGGCCTGCTCGAACGTGGTGAACTGGCCCAGTTGCACGACGCCCCGACTCCCGGACACCGGCAGCCGCTGAATGTCGGCCGGGCTGGTCTGGGTCGGATCGGCAGTGAGGACGCGAATCGGAATCGAGGTCTGACCGGTCTGGCGGAACTGGTTGGCATTCGACGTGAAACCGTCGAGTGCCGACCGGAGCGCGGTGCCCGCGTCGCGGGCGCTGACCCCCAGGTCCGCGGCTTGCGTCCAATCGATCTTCGCGCGCAGCTGAGTTTGCAGGTTGTCGTTGCTGTTTTCGAGTCCGACGGCGCCCGGCACGGTGGCGATTTGCTGCTCCAGCTGCGTCGCCAGCCGATCCACGACGGCCGGATCGCTGCCCTGGACCTGGACCTGAATCGGCGCACCGCCAAAGCCCCCGAAACCGAACGCGTTCGGCATGCCGACGCGGATCTTCGCGCCGGGGAAGTGGCCCTCAAACCGCTGGCGAACATCCTCGGCGAGGTCGGCCGACGACCGCTGCCGCTCCGCGCGCGGGACCAGGAGGACCGTCATCTGCGCCTGGTTGGTCCCGCTCAGGGCGCCCGCCGCACCGGGCACATTTGCCTGGCCGACAATCGAGAACAGGCCGCGGACCTCCGGATACTGGCGTAGCTCGAGCTCCATCTTCTGGCTGACCGCATTGGTCGCATCCAGCGTGGTCGACGCCGGCATGGTCAAAGTCAGGTCCAGTTCGCTCTGGTCGCCACTGGGGAAGAAGTCCAGTCCGATGACTCCTGCCACGGGTAGCGCGATACCCGCCGCAAAAGCCGCGAGGCCGAGGGCGATCACGACCCAGCGACGCGGCAGAGACACGCGCAGCAAGTGCTCGTAGCCCCGCTCGAGCGCCGCGAATCCGCGATCGAAAGCGCGGCCGGGGCGCGCCAGCGGCGAGCCCCCGCTCGGGTTTTCAGCTTCGCGATGCAAGAAGAACCGCGCGAGCATCGGCGTGAGCGTGAACGACACCAGCAGCGACGACAACGTGGCCGCGGTGATCACCACCGCGAACGGTTGCAGGAACTGGGCTGGCAAGCCGGTCGTCATCACCGCCATCGGGACGTAGACGACGACGTCCACCAGCGTGATCGTGACCGCGGCGAGGCCAATTTCGCTGCGTCCGTCGATCGCGGCCTGGAGGGACGATTTACCCAGCGCCAGATGCCGCGCGATGTTCTCGAGCACCACGATCGAGTCGTCGACCAGAATGCCAACGCTCACGACCAGCGCCACCATCGTGAGCAGGTTCAGGTTGTAGTGGAGGACCGCCATCAACGCGAGCGTCGACAGCAGCGACACCGGGATCGACACCAGGACAATCAGCGTGCTGCGCCAGGTGTGCAGAAACAGCAGCAGGATGAAGCCGGTCGCCAGGACCGCCTCGATGAGCGCATTGCGGACGGTGAAGAATGACTTCGAGGTATACGTCGAGGCATCCACCACCAGGCTGAGATGCGTGCCCGGCGGCAGTTGCGGGTTGAGCTCGTCTATCTTGTGCTTGACGGCGTCGACCACGCTGATGCTGTTAGCGTCGGCAAGTTTGATGATGACCAGCGAGATGCCTTCCTGGCCGTCGACGCGAACGATCGAGGTGCGGGTTTTGAAGGTGTCCTGAATGCTGGCGACGTCGCGGAGATACACCGGTCCCGTCGCGGTCTGGGTGACCACGATGTCGCCCAGGGTGTCGACCCGCGCGGCCAGCGAGTCGAAGTACACGCTCAGGTCGGTCGTGCCCTGGGTGATCGTGCCGGCCGGGACCTCGAGTTGTTCTGACTGGAGGGCGTTGACGACGCTGTTGATCGACAGGTCACGTGCCCGCAACGCGTTCTGATCGACGGTGACGTGGACCTCGTGGGTGATGCCCGAACGAATGGCGGTCGTGCCGACGCCGGGCAGGGCGTTGAATTGCTGCTGGAGTGAGTTTGCGGCCAGGTCCTGGAGCTGGGTCAGCTGCGGTCCGGAGAGCACCATCGTCGCCACGCCCTGGGCGTTGAAGTCGACTTTGCTGACCGACGGCGTGTCGGCATCGGCCGGCAGGTTGGCGCGCACCCCGTTCACCACGCGCTGCACGTCGACCGCGACCAGGTCGGCGTTCGCGGCACTGGTGAACTGCACGCTCACCACCGAGACCCCGAATGACGATGTGGAAATCAGGCCGTTGGTGTCGATGTTGGGCAGGGCCGCGATGGCGTCCTCGATGGGCCGCGTGACGTTGGCCTCGACCGTCGCTGGGTCCGCGCCCGGATAGGTGGTCGTGACGATGGCCTGGGGCACGTTGACATTCGGAGTGATCGCCACGCCCAGGCTGGTATAGGCAAACAAACCGAACAGACACAGTGCGACAGCCACGCCGGCGACGACCAGCGGATTGCGCAGCGAGAATTGGGTCGGGCTCATCGGTCACGCTCCCACACGAGGCGCGCGTTGGTTACGAGGACGTGGACGGACGGGGCGTCGGCGTCGGCGCCGCGCCGACAAACACGGGCACCGAAACCACGCTTTCCTGGCCGGTGATCGAGTTCGTGGCGTAAGCGAAGAACGTCGTGCCGCCGTGGATCTGGCTGGGCACGGTGACCTTCGTGACGAAGCCGCCCATGGCCAACAGACTGCCCTGGGCCGCGTTCAACTCGGCACTCTGACCGGGCACCGCGCTGCCAAGGAAGACGCCGCCCGCGTCACGATTGCCCAGGAAGAAATCGACGCGGTTGACGCCCACGCCTTGCGAGCCGGTCTGCCCGGGCACGTAGGCCAGGCCCGAGATGATGTAGTCGCCCAGGAGCAACGTGTCATTTGCGTTCGGGTTGGCCACCTGGAGGACAGGCGCGACCGACGGCGCGACCGACATCACGACCGGTGCGGCTGCCGCCGGGGCGCTGCTCGCGCCAGTCGTGAGCGGCCCGGTGGGCAACGTCGAGATCGCTGGCGCACAGCTGACCTGCGCCACGGCCGGGATGCCAGGCGTCAGCGATACCCCCGGTGCCGGGCGCGGCGTGGGCGTCGGGGCCGCCCCGAGGAACACGGGTACCGAGACGGCGACCTCCTGGCCGCTCACGGCGGAGTGGGCATACGCGAAGAAGTTCGTGCCGCCACTGATGCTGGTGGGCAGCTTGGCGGTCACCGCGAACATACCCTGCTGGGGGATGGCGGTGCCTACCTCGGTGCCACCGAGATCGCGGTTGCCCAGGAACAGCTCGATGCGATCGATGCCGTCCCCGCTCGGGGCGGCGGGGTCGCGGGCAACGCCAGAGACCACGTAGTCGCCGGGTGAGAGAAGGTCGCCGGCGCTCGGGTTGGCGAGATCGAGGACCGGGCCACTGGTGCAGGGGCCGGACGTCGCGGCGCCGACGGGGGCGCTGCCGAGCGTGGCCGTTGCCACCAGCGCGAGGGTGACGATGGCCGCCCCGCGACCGAACGGGCGCGCGGCAAACCGATGGATGTCAGACATGCGTAAGACTCCTTCTGATGTGTGCAGCTAGCAGTCCGCCCCGGCGTGACCGAGGTCTGGTAGGGGCGTGCGGGTAGGTGCAGACTGACGCGTCGATGTACGCTCGTGGTACACGACATGGCGGATGACGGGATCGGACAAACGGGGCGGCAGTGACCCGCAGGCGTGGTAAGGTTAGTGGGTATTCACTAACAGGTTAGTGATCGTTCACTCAGTTGTCAAGGGGGAACCGTGAGCCCGCGCGGCAGAGACAACGTTCAACCAACTCGCGAGCAAATCCTCGATGCGGCGGCGCACGTCATGCACACCCTCGGCATGGCCCGCACGACCACCCGCGAGATCGCCCAGGCCGCCGGGCTGTCCGAGGCCGCGCTGTATCGACACTTCGCCGATAAAGCCGACCTGTTCTTGTGTCTGATCGGCGAACGCCTGCCGCAACTGGTCGCCACTCTCCGCGATTTGCCCACGCGGGTGGGCCGACGGACCGTCCGCGCCAATCTCGAGGAGATCGCGCGCGTCGCGCTGCCGTTCTATGACGAGACCGCGCCGATGGCCGCGTCCATGTTCTCCGAGCCCGGCTTGCTGGCCCGCCATCAGGCGCGCCTGCGCGGCAAGGCGTCCGGTCCGCACCACGCGATCGAGCTGCTCGCCAGTTACCTCCGGGCTGAGCAGCGCGGCGGACGGGTCACCTCGCGGTGCGACCCCGAAGCTGCCGCCGCGCTGCTGGTCGGGGCGTGTCTGGGGCGCGCGTTCATCCGCCGCTTCACCGGCGACCAGGACAGCCCCGACGCCGACGAGCAGTTCGTGAAAGCCATCGTGCGCACCCTGATGAACGGTCTGTCGCCCGACGCGCCGCGCAAGCACCACGACCTCTAAGACGCCGGCCGCCGCCGGGAAGTTGCAGGCTACTATCAGCCTGGATGCCGAATGACACCGCGGACAGGCGCGTCGTCCTGATCACGGGCGCCGCCAACGGGATCGGCCGCGCCATTGCCGGGCGCTTCGGCGCTGCCGGGTGCCGGCTGGTCCTGCTCGACCTTCACGACCAGGACCTGCAGCGCGCCACCCACGAGCTCGGCGAGGGTGGGGCCGAGGTGCTGGCCGCTGCGTGCGACGTGCGTGACGCCGCGCAGATCCAGGCCGCGCTGGACCAGGCCGTGCAGCGCTTCGGGCGGTTGGACGTCGCGGTCAGCAACGCCGCGGTTTACCCGAATACCGCCGTCGTAGAGATGGACGAAGCCGAGTGGGACCTGGTCATGGACACCAACCTGAAGGGGTCGTTCCTGGTCAGCCGCGCGGCCGCCCGCCAGATGCTGCGCCAGGGCGACGGCGGCAAGCTGTGCCTGATCGCCAGCGGGGCGTACGCGTCGGCGCGACGCGGGGCATCGCACTACTCGGCCTCGAAGGCCGGCATCGTGATGCTGGCCAAGACTCTGGCGCTCGAACTGGCCGAGCAGCGCATCAACGTGAACGTCGTCTCGCCCGGGCTGATCGCCGTCGGCACCCGGCCGGGCGTGTCGGAAGAGTACAAGCGGGTGCTTGTCCAGACCATCCCGTGGGGTCGCCCGGGCACCCCCGACGAGATCGCCCGCACCGTCTACTTCGTGTGCTCGCCCGACGCCGAATACCTGACCGGCTCGGTCATCTCCGTCGACGGCGGCTCCTCGGCAGGCCGCAACCATCTCCCCTGGAGTACCTAGCAAGTTCAGCCTGCCGGCCAGCGCTGGCACCCGCGCTGGAGGGCGGGCTGCCGGCCGTCGGCTTCTACCTGGTGGCCGAGCGCTATCGTCGCCGGCCTGACCGCCGGCGCGGTCAAAGAGTGGATTCGCTAGGCTTAGGGCATGGGGACCGCACTACGGATCATCGGTTTGATCGTCGGCGGGTTGATCGCGCTGGTAATCATCTTCGTAGCTGGACTGTACTTGAATCTCCTGCGCATCCGGACCACGCAGTACTCCAACCCGGTGCCCGCGGTCACGGTGGCGCGCACGCCCGACCAGGTGGCGCGCGGCCAGTACATGGTGACCGCCTTTCCCGGCTGCGCCGGGTGCCACGCTAGCAACCCGTCGGCGGTGCCGCCAATTCTCGATGGTGCGCACCTCACCAATCTCGATGCGCTCGGGAACTTCAACCCGCCCAACCTGACGCCTGGCGGGCCGCTCAAGGATTGGAGTGACGGACAGGTGATCCGCGCCATCCGCGAAGGCATCGATATCGACGGTCATCCGCTGGCGTTGATGCCGTCTCCGTTCTATCACAGTCTGTCGGACGACGACGTGCAAGCCATCGTCGCCTATCTGCGCAGTCAGCCCGCGGTGCAAAAGGACTCGCAGGGCGTCAACTTCAGCTTTATCGGCACGCTGATCACCAGCACCGGGCGGTTTCCACTGAGCAACCAGCCCCCGGCCGGCACGGTCACGGCGCCACCGCGCGGGCCGACCGCGGCGTATGGCACATACCTGGTCGGCATCTCCGGATGCTCAACCTGTCACGGTCCAGCATTGGACGCGGTGAACATTCCACCGGGGCCACCACCCGGACCCAGCCTGCGGGTCGTCAAAAACTGGACCGACACCCAGTTCCTGTCGACGCTGCGCACCGGCGTCGATCCCGCCCAACACCAGCTCAGTGAAGACATGCCGTGGCGTGACTTCGGCAAAGGCACCGACGACGACCTGAAGGCGATCTATCAGTACCTGATCTCACTTCAGTAAGTTGCTGGCAGGCCCCGCTCCAGTTCGTCCAGATTGGCGCCGCTGAACGCGCGGCGCCCCTCTTCCAGGTCGTGGATCATGGCGATCATGCGCTGCAGCAGCGGCACCTCGAGGCCGAGACGCTGCGCGTCGGCGACGATCGGACCGAAGTGCGCGTCCACCTCGGTGCGACGCTTGCGGACCGCCATGTCGCGCCAGACGCCGCTGTGGGTCTTCTCATCACCGCGTCGGACCGCGATGAGCCGCTCGAGCGAGGCATCCACCGCGGCGCGATCGGACGAGCCGATCGCTTCGGGCTCGAAGCCGTCGAAGCCGAGCGGTCGCACCTCGACCGCGTCCGCGACGCGCAGCACTTCACGCGCCAGTTCGACGGCGACGCGGCGGTGCTGGTCGATGGCGTCGGCCATCGAGTCGCTGGTGAGCGCGGTGGCGAACAGCATTGCTCCGTAGGCCTGCTTGCCCCAGAGGAAACCCCAGATGTTGTCGGTCATCTGGCCGTTGCCCCAGTGCGCGAGCGCTTGCTGGAGCTGCTGCAGGCGCGGCGTGATTGAGCCGTCGAGCTCGCCGATATAAAAGGCGCCACGACCACCGAAGTGGATCAGGCCGGGCTCGAGGTAGTCAGCGGAGAAGTTGACGAACGCACCGATCGTGCGGTTAGCGCCTACCTCTCTGGCAATCGTGAGCTCGTTGAGCCCGTTCTGGAGCGACACGACGCAGCCGTCGGGCGCCAGACGGTCGGCGAAAGATCGCACCGCCGCCTCGGTCGCTGGCGCTTTGCAGGCGAGCAGGACGGTTTCGAGCTGGTCCGGCAGCTCGTCCGGGGTGACCGCTGTTACCTGGACCGTAAATGTCTCGTCGAACCCACGGATGGTAAGCCCATGCGCCCGCATGGCGCGGACGTGCTCAACTTCGCGGTCCACGAACAGGACGCGCTCCCCGCCGCGCACCATGTGGGCGCCCACCGTCCCGCCAATCGCGCCCGCGCCAAACACGGTGTACTGCATCGGCTCCTTAGCCTACAGCCCCCGCCGCCCGCATCGCTTCGCTCGCTCCCTTCGTGGTCTGGGGCCTTCTCCTCTCTCCTCGGGAGGGGGTGAGGTGCGAACCTCGCGGAGCGAACGCAGCGAACGGAGCGAACGCAGCAACGCGGGCGGGCGAGATCTCAGGGCATGTCGACGAGATCGACGAAGATGTCCTGATCGTTGGCGGTCAGCTGGTTGGGCTCGATGGCCCCGCACAATTGCGGTGGCTGGCCTGGGGTCGCCGTGCCGGGACAGGTGAAGATGTCGGCATCGCGCGTGTCGCTCCAGATCGGCAGCGCGGTGTCGCCGTGAACCGCGAGCCCGGCGTAGTCACCCCAGAAGTCGCTGCCGCGCGTCCCCCGCCCATCCGGGAACTGGGTTGGCGGCGGCATCGGCGCACTCGTCACGCGCTTCGTGTCGAACCCCGAGCCGGTGAGGTCGGTCGTACTTGCGACCGTGATATCCGAGTTACCGGTCATCTCGTCGTCGCCGTACCCGCGGTCGTAGAAGGACGCCACGAGTTTGCCGCCCGCGGTAAACGTCAGCCACTGGAACCACTGGTCGGCCTTCCGCTGGGCATTCGTATCAGCGACCGTCGGCAGCGTGCGCACGTCCTGCGTCGTGCCGGTGAACGACGCCCCGCTGTCGTTCGACACGCTGAGGACGATCTTGTTGTTGCACGCGCCGACCGTTTTTACGCCGACGTAGAGCGCCAGCCCGAATCCGCTGAAGCCCTGCGGAACGCACCCGTTGCTCTCGTTCGAGTTCTTGCTGATGTACGACGGGTAGGACACGACAACCTGGCTGGGCTTGCGCGGATTGACCGCCCCGACCGGGTAGTTCGCGGCGCGGAAGACTGAGTTCATGGTCGCACCCTTTTCGGGCACGCACTCTCGGCCGCGGTCCTGGTTGCCCTGATTCGCCGCGCAGTCCGGCAGGTCGAAGAAGTCGCCGACTTTGACCGGTGCGCTGAACGTGATGCCGCCATCGGTCGACTTCACCAGGAGCATCTGCTGGTGGTTGTCGATGGGCGTCACCGCGGGCGCGCCGGTGACGCTCGTGTTGCCCGATAGTCACGGCGCTGGTATCACCGCCAGGGTTCTGGCCATCGCCGCCGCCGTCGCCGGATGAATGGCCGGGGATGGCGTTGTAGTTGGCCCAGACCACATAGAGTGTTCCATCTGGCGCGGTGAACGGCTGTGAGAACTGATTGTTGTCGCAGCCTGCGCCCGGGTTGAGCGAAGCAGGACATACCGCCGTCGGCGTGGTCGGGCTGAGCACCTTCTTGGCGCTGAAGGTCTCGCCATAATCGGCGGAAGTCACGCTGCCCCCAGACCCATCGCAACGCCCGCTCGGAGCAGGCCCTTCCCAGTCCTCACGTTCATCCCCTCCTTCGTGGCTGTGCGCCCTCCCCGCGGCACAGCATGAGCGTTTGCTCATGATGAGCAGGCGCTATCCTACTCCGCCTCGCCCCAGCCGAGAGGGCTAGCCGATGGTCCGCCGAAAGAAGTCGAGCGCGTTCTGGCCGGCGATCTTGCGAATCGCCGCATCCTCGTAGCCGCGGGCGATCAACCCGCGAATGATGTTCGACCCATCGGCGGGCGACTCCAGACCGTCCAGATAGGGTGCCGGCAGGCTGTCGGGGGCGTTGCGGCCGAGCAGCACCCGGTGGAAGCCGACGTGATCGCCTACCTGGGTGTCGGTGCCGATGCCGACATGGTCGATGCCCACCAGTTTGACGAAGTAGTCGTAGTGATCGAGCACGCAGCTAATGTCCTGGTGCGGGTCGTCGCTGAGCGAATTTGGGACTGCCGTGACGCACACCAGGCCGCCTTTGTCCGCGACCGCGCGGAGTTCGGCGTCGCTGCGCGCACGCCGGGTCGGGCGTATGGTGGCCGCCGCGTTGTGGCTGAACACCACCGGCACCTGCGAAAGCTCGATCGCCTCGAGGGCCGTGCGCGAGCCGGCGTGCGACAGGTCGATGGCCATGCCGATGTCGTTCATGCGTCGCACCACGTCGATGCCGAAGTCGCTCAGACCGCAGTCGGTGCGCTCGTACTGCCCGTCGCCGATCTCACTCTTGCGCATATAGGTCAGCCCGGCGAGCCGCACGCCGATGCCGTACAGCACGTCCACCCGATGGAGTTGATTGCCAATCGACAGGTGCTCGACCGTCGGCAGAAAGCCGATTTTGCCAGCGTGCTGGGCGTCCAGGATGTCCTGGACGCGCTGGACCTTCACGACCTGCTCGGGTTGTTTGTGGACGTCGGCCAGCATCATGCCGATCTCGTCGACGAGGTCTCCGAAGCGGCTGAACGACGCGTCCGGCTCCTTACCCAGGCAGGACAGGAGGTTGGCGGTGGCCACCGCGGTCCATCCGCCGGCTTTGACCGCTTCGAATCCCCAGGCGTACACGTTGGCGCGAAAGTAGGCCGGCATCTCGGTGGCATCGGCCGTGAGGACCATCGGGTGCTGATGAACGTCGATCAGCAGCAGCTCCTCCATGAGCCGCTGGAAACGCAGGTCCTGGGCGTGATCCAGTGGCACACGCATCGACGGCACGCGGCCAACCTGGGCCGCCAGGGTGAACTGAGGGGTGGGCACCCCAGCAGTCTAGTGGTGCGCGGCTAACGCGCCGGGCGGCGTGGCGAAGCGTGACGCCGCGGTGCGTGAGAGCATCCAGAAGTGCACCACGAGTGTGACGACCAGCACTGCTTCGGTGCCCTTCGAGAGGTACCCGAGGCCCCGCGGATTCGGGGCGCCAAATTCGGCCCACGCCAGCATGCACCCGACCACGTAGACGACCAGCAGCGCGTCCAGCCATCGCAACCATTGCCGGCGTTGGGTCAGGACGAACCAGAACAGCGCCACCAGGACGACGTAGCCGACGAGATTCAGGACGAACATCTGGTTCAAGGGCAACGGCAGCGGGATGGGCGGGCCTGGCCGTGCGCCGGGCGGGGGCCCCGACGGCGCGCCTGGCGGCGGGCCGAGCGCACCGAAAAAGTTGCCGCGGAAGAGCACGACGTCCAGCGAGAAGTGGAGCGCGCCGTCCGCCAGGGCCAGCAGGGTGATGATCGCCGGGAGAATCAGGTAGGACAACCGGGCTGAGTTCACGCAAGCACCGTCCGGAGAAGTTTGTTGTTTCAGGCTTCACGGGAGTCTAGGCTGGCGTTCCCGAATCCCGCCGTAAAATCGGAGGCAGCCCCCGCCGCGGCAGTAACTGCGGGCTGCCCGCATCGCTGCGCTCGCTCCGCTGGGAATCTGAATTCTCACGTTCCCTGAATGCCTGCTACGGAAGGGAGCGAGCGAAGCGATGCGGCCTGCTTGAAATGTTTCGGGGGCGGGCGATGTTATCGCTTTGGATGGCGCCCTCTAGAATGGGCGCGGGAGTGAGTTGAACTTGAAGGTTGAAATCTGGTCTGACGTGGTCTGCCCGTGGTGCTATATCGGCAAGCGCCGATTCGAGGCTGCGCTGGCGCGGTTTGCGCACCGCGATGACGTTGACGTGGTGTGGCGGAGCTTCGAGCTCGATCCCAGCGCGCCCGCGCTCAGGGACGTGGACAACGCCGAGCGGCTGGCCGCCAAGTACGGCATGAGCCGCCAGCAGGCGGTCGAGACGCAGAATCGGCTGACCCAGACCGCGGCCGCCGAGGGCCTCACCTTCCGATTCGACGTCTCGAAATCCGGCAATACGTTCAACGCGCACCGGCTGCTGCACCTGGCGAGCGAGCGCGGTCTGCAGGACGAGCTCAAAGAGCGCCTGATGCGGGCCTACTTCTCAGAAGCTGAGCCGATCGGCGACAACGACGCGCTCGTGCGACTGGCGGCCGAAGTGGGCATCCCGTCGGCTGAGGCGCGTGCGGTGCTGTCGAGCGACACGTACAGCGCGGACGTGCGAGCCGAAGAGCGCGAGGCAAGCGAGCTGGGAATCAACGGCGTTCCGTTTTTCGTGATCGATCGACGGTACGGCGTCTCGGGCGCGCAGTCGCCCGATGTCCTGCTCCAGGCACTCGACCAGGCGTGGGCCGACGCGCACCCGAGCCTGGTGCTCACGCCCGTGGGCGTCGCCGCCAGCGACGCGGCGTGCACGGACGATACCTGCGCACTCTAAGCGAGAGCGCGGCCTAGTTGCGCCACTCCGGCAGGCTGGCCCAGATGGCTTCGAGATTCGCGACGGCCCAGCCGTGACGCTCGCGCAGGGCGTCACGCGCGGCGAGCATGCTCTCTTTACCACCTGATTTGTGCAGTCGCTTGCCCACCGCGCGGGCCTCACTCGCCCGGGGACCCGTCAGCGAGAGGCCCCGCTCCGACTTGACCTCGGGGTCATCGTACAGCGCGGCCAGCGAACTCACCGCGGCATCGACGGCGAGCGCGCTCGAGTCCCCCGTACTCGGCGCCTTGCCGAACAGCTTGTCCAGGAAGCCCATTGGCTTGTTCCCCTTTGGATTGATCCTAACAAACGATCGGATCGGTTAGGCTCGCCAGTCGTGCCCCGCGGATGAGTCCCGCACCGTCAGCGACCCACCGACGACCACGCCGCTGATGACGATGCGGGGCGGATCTCCGACCGGGTTTGGGCCGGTCACGCGCAGCGTCTTGCTGGACAGGACGCTCGAGGCCTCCAGCTCGACCTCGACGCCGTGCGGCACGATCACTTCGAGGCTGCCGAACACGACGCGCACGTGGATGGTGGTCAGGCTGGCGGCGATCGTCGCCCGCCGCAAGTCCAGCTTGCAATTCCCGAGCACCACCAGCAGCGCGCTGGTCTCGGCTATCCGCCACAGGCCGGTCCGTTCGACGCCGCTCAGCACCACCAGGGTCGATGCCGGCCGATCGAGGACTTGTCGGGAGGTGGTCGACGCCGGACGGGTCGGCAGATCCTGCGTGAGCTCCGCGAGCTCACCGCGGGTCTGCGCGGCCAGGGCGCGCTCGACGCGCAGCGAAAAATCCTCGAGCGTGAGGTAGCCCTCGACGCACGCCCCCTGCAGTCGACGCGAGGTCTGTTGCCGTTCGGCATCCGAGACGCGCAGCGCATCGGGGCGTTGATCGGCCATGTTCACGACACGTCAGTGTCACTGATGATATGCGCCCGCGCGCGCCCGCCGGCTCGTCTACTATTCCCGCGTGATCCGTCAAGCCGGGCCGCGCTGGGACGCGCCGGACGTCCTGATAGTCGGCGCCGGCGCCTCGGGCGCGGCGGTGGCGTGGAGCCTGTCTGAGGCCGGCGTGCGGGTGGTCTGTCTGGAGCAGGGCGACTGGGTATCCCCGGAGTCGCTGCCGCACGGCCGCGACGACTGGGAGCTCCACCGGGTGACGGACTTCAATCCCGACCCCAACGTCCGCCAGCTGGCGTCCGACTATCCGGTGAATGCGGCCGCGTCCACCTTTACGCCATTGATGTTCAATGCCGTCGGCGGCAGCACGATCCACTGGAGCGCGCACTTTCCGCGCTACCACCCATCCGACTTTCGGGTCCGTTCGCTGGACGGAGTCGGCGACGACTGGCCGCTGAGCTACGCCGAGCTCGAACCGTTCTACGACCTCAGCGACCGCCTCACCGGAGTGTCCGGTCTGACGGGCGACCCGTCGCAGCCACCGCGCTCCCCCCGCGGAACGCCACCCATGCCGATCGGGCGGTTGGGCGCCACCATGGCCAGTGGTTTCGACAAGCTCGGCTGGCACTGGTGGGTCTCGGATGGCGCCATCGTCTCCGCGCCGTACGATGGACGGCCGGCCTGCAATCTGTGCGGACCGTGCGACATCGGCTGTCCGACCGGCGCGCGCGCCAGCGCCGACGTCACCTTCTGGCCGCGCGCTTTGAGTAATGGTGCGGAGCTGCGCACTGGTTGCCGCGTGCGCGAAATTACGCTCGGCAGCGATGGTCGCGCCCGGGGTGTGCTGTACTACGATCGCGCCGGCGCACTCCAGCAGCAGACAGCGCGAGTGGTGGTGGTGGCCGCGAACGGCGTCGGCACACCGCGGTTGCTGCTGAACTCGCGCTCCCCGCGCAATCCAGATGGCGTCGCCAACCGAAGCGGCCTGGTCGGCAAGAACTTGATGTTCCATCCGTTCGCGGCGGTCGGCGGCATCTTTCCCGAGGCACTCGACGGCTGGGCCGGCCCGATTGGCTCCGTCATTTTCAGCCACGAGTTCTACGAGACCGATCCGCGGCGAGACTTCGTTCGCGGCTTCGGCCTGCAAGTGGTGCGGCAATCCGGTCCGCTGCACGCCGCGCTGGGCGGCTTCACGTCGTCGCGCGTGCCGTGGGGAGGACCGCACGAGACCGTCTTCGCCGAGCGATTTGGACACACGATCAACATCGGGGTGATGGGTGAGGATCTTCCGGAGTTGGTCAACGAAGTGACCCTCGATCCGTCGCTGGCGGATGGCGATGGCATCCCGGCGCCGCTGGTCCGCTATCGCCTGAGCGACAACAGCGTGCGCATGCTTGACTTCGGCGTCGCGCGCGCAGCGGAAGCACTCCGGGCGGCCGGCGCGACGCAGGTGCTCGACAACAACCCGATGCGGCCGTCGGGTTGGCACCTGCTCGGGACGTGCCGCATGGGCGACGATCCCGCGACCTCGGTCGTCGATCGGTGGGGCCGGGCGCACGACGTTGCGAACCTGTTCATCGTCGACGGCAGCCTGTTCGTGACCAGCGCCGCGGTCAATCCGACCACGACGATTCAGGCGCTCGCGCTGCGCACGGCGGACTACATCAAACGCACCGCGAGGTCCGGCGCTTGAACCCGGAGCCGGGGGCCGAGGCTCGCTCGGCTCGCCTCGTAAGTACAGAGGAGAGTGGCCAGGGCCAGGTGCCAGGAGCCCCCGATGTCGCCGAGGCACCAGAAGCAG
>DATGER010000005.1:0-14276 GCA_035309865.1 Chloroflexota bacterium | reverse complement strand
CTCGTACGCTTGGGTCGCGGCGGACGAATCAAGCTTGTGGGCGCAGTTGAGCAACTCGAGAAACTCATGCACATCACTCGAGACGACCTCCGGGTCCAGCGAGACCACGCGCTCGCCGTGCGCTGCGTCGCCGGGCAGTGGCTCCGCGCTGAGGCCAGGGATCGACGCGCGTAGTTCCTTGCGGAGGCGGTGGCGACGCACCCGCAACGCGCGCTCCGGGTCGCTGGGCTCGGTCGCCCACAGCATATCGACGAGCAAACTCACTCTGAATGCCACTCACCGGATGAGCTGATAGCAGAAGCAGAAGCTCAGCTTCTCCAAGTTGGAGGAGCTGGTCTCCATGGAGCACATCGCGCGCACCAAAACAGCGGACCCGGATCGGAGCCGACCGCAACTTCTGAAGCAGTGGCGAGCCAGTCCAGGCAGCGGACTCGCGTGAGGACTGGTGATCAACGGCCGTCGTCAAGGAAGGCGCGTCGGTGCTGGGCCCAGTCTCCGGCCGGTCTGCGGTCACAGATTCGGACGCTGCTGGGTCGGCGTGGTCCGTCTCGAGAGCCGGCACGTTGGATCCATCAAGTGCTGCTCGGGCAGAGCTTGGTGCGCGGGTGCCCATCAAATTCAAAAGGCGAGCGAGGTGATCGGGTGGCACGCGGCAAGCCCAGCCCTGGATCGGCACGCGGCCCTCGAAGCGCATGAGCGCGTGTCCACCGTGACCGAGCTCCTCGGCGCCCGGGGCGCCCAGCAAGGCAACGCTTTCCTCCTCGTCCCTGGTTTGGAGCACGACACGTGTCCCGAATTCGTCCAGGAAGGGGCAGGCCTTTAGCAGATCGGGCACGGGCCGCGCGCTTGCCACTACTAGCCGCACACCGTGTGCAGGGCCCGCCGCTGCGACCATGCCGAGTTGCGCCACCGCGCTAGGCGCGAGGTCGCAGATCTCGCCGATTACCACGACGAGATCGGGTTGGTCGGTGGCATCGGCGGCGATGCGGCGGTCGAGCTCCTGGCGTACGCCAGCGATGACCTGATCCACTGCACCGGTGTCCGTAGGGTCAACCGGATCGGCGAGCCCATGCGGGAGTAGACCGATTTCGTCCGGCAGCGTATGAGGTCGCGAGATCAGTACAAGGCCAAGATCCTCTAGCCGGCGAACGCTGACGAGGGATGCCACTAGGGCCACCAGCGGTGTCTCCGGGCCCTGGCCGGTCGGCGACGCGACAAGCACGTTGCGTAGTGCGTGCCAGTTGACGTCGATGGGTTGGCGATCAATAGCCGACGAGCAGGCGAACCAGGCATGGCGCCGGCCAAATGGCGGCGCTCGACTCCGGGTTGACGAGCTCGAGCACACGCGCGGGCACCGGGTGGTGCGAGTCCCAGGTTAGACGCACAAGCACGTCCCCGTCGCTGGACACGAGACCATCCACGTCGGCGTGCTTACCGAACGCATGCTCCGCTGCAGCGCGCATCGATCGGATGAGATGCGGATAGCGGATAGCGGCGAGGTGCGGATAGCGGACGGATAGAATGCGGCTTTATCGGTGACCACATGATCGGGCGTGCACCCGGTCGAACTGATCGTGCGGCGAAAGAACGCCAGAGCTGCAGCCAGGTCACGCGTCCGAGACAACCAGCAGTCGAGTACCTGACCCTCCAGATCGACGCCGCGACACAGGTAGTGCGACTTGCCCAGGATTCTCACGTACGTCTCATCCACCAGCCACGTCCTGCTCACTGGCTTCCGGTACCGGCGGATCTCCTCAGACAGCGCTGGGCCGAACTTCTGGACCCAGCGCAGGATCGTCCGCCCGCTCGCGTCGATGCCACGGTCGGCCAAGATGCCGGCGATACGTTCGGCCGCAGCGCCAAGCTGCAGGTAGTAGCGGACCGCCAGCAGAATGACGTCACGTGGAAACCGGTGACCGTACACCAGGCTGGTCGACTCGGCCGTGGCGCGGCGGCCACACGCGCCGCAGGCGTGAATAGGGCGACCGCTCTGGTCATGGCCATCGCGCGTGAGGTTGGACGAGGAGCAGCGCGGGCAGGAAAGCATCGTCGCGACCCTACGCGATCCGCTCACCCCACGCCAATGTCGCAGAACCCCGCGAAAGTACGAGCGACCGCCGTGCCTACGGTTTCATGCACGCGCTGCCGTGCAAACGGGATGCTCAAGAGTTCTCAACCGCGACCTCCGCGTCGATCGCGCAACAGGAAGTGACGATAGCCCCAACCGTTGGCCCGCTTGAAGTCCTCGTCGAGAATGTCCAGCTGCTCGGCCGCGAACCAGAGCAGGACCTGGTCGCGGCCCGGATAGTAGTGGTAGCCGGCCACGTCGCCTTCCACCACCTCGCCGCGCAGGCTGGCATGCCCCTGCAAACCAGTGCGTCAAAGGCAGCGTCGATAGCTGAAGCGTCGATCTCTTCGACGGTCATATACACGAACCCGCCCGGGTGGAGCGCACCATGCACATTGGCCAGTACGCGCGGCCAGTCTTCCGGCGGGACATTCTCCATCGCATCGATCGTTAACACCGCCTCGAACTGGTCACGGTAGCCAAGGTCCTGCAGCGCGAGGCGATCGAGCGACGTCGCAATCCTGCGCGCTCGCGCCTGGTCGAGCATGCCGCCAGACTGATCGATGCCGACCACGCGGTGACCTGCAGCCGCAATGATAGGGAAGTACTTTCCGGTTCCGCACGGCGCATCCAGGACCATGGACTCGGGCGGTAGCTGCCGCATAAGGCGGGCAACCCACTCGCGCTGCGTGGCCGACGGATACTCGTGCTGGTCGTAGTCAGCCGCTTCGGCGTCGTACGCGGCGACCACCGCGGCGAGGCGGTCCGCTAGCCAGGTCGCACGGTCCACTGCGAAGCCTTTTCCAACACGGCCGAAGTACCATACACCCCGCCTCCACCTCATGCACGCTGGCACATCGCGGCCTGATCCACTAAGCCGGAAGGGAATCATCAACGCGCAGTTGCCGGCAGCCTTTCAGCGGATTTTCAGGGTTTGCCGGCCAGCTTTCAGCGCCCTATCGGGCATCGCGACTCATCCTGAGGGTGAGGTTCCCATGAAATCAACAAAACGAAACATTGCCCTGATCGTCGCCACACTGCTGGCTCTGACACTGCAGCTCGCGTCCACCGGCGCGATGTTCACACCGGTGCCGATCCCTATGCCCGCCTACACCCAGCCAGTCAGTCCACATGCTTAGGGCCGAGCCGATCTTGCAGACTGCCAAGCACGCATCGAGCTAGACGGCTTGGCCAAGAAAATCGACCGCCGCTACTCGCCTGGCCCTGCCGTCGGCAGTGATCACGAGGATGGGTATTTCACCGTACAGGAAGCATCACATCAGGCGCTGTGGAGCTCGAAGACGCGGCGATCCTTGGCCACCCCGATCGGGTCATTGAGCTCGACACCATCGGCGATCCGAATGAACTGGACGCCGAACGGCGTGCGGTGCGCGAGGGGGCCCAGATAGTCGCGGAGGAAGGCGACTCGCTGCGGCTCATCCAGCAAAGTCGCGCGGATTTCCTCACTCCGTCGGCGCACGCTGATCGTCGCGTGGCCGGCGACGCGCAAATTGCGCACCCAGTTGACCTCGCCCCGGGGCGGCCAGATCCAGCGCCTGCCTGAGACCTCGATAATCGCGACCGGTGTGGTGCGTGGCATGCCACTCTTGCGGCCGCGAATGGTAACCAGCCCATTTGCACCCACGGGAACACCGGCGGCTAGCAAGAACTTCAAAATGGGATTGAAGATCGAAACCGACTTTGGTGCGCGCGCGGGACTGCGAATTCGATCGGGGCCACGTAGAACTTGCATAACTGATGACTGCTCCTTTCGCCAGTTGCTGATTTCGTTGCGGACACTGTTACGACGCAGCAGCACTGCCGCAATGTGACATTTCTGGACCGTGCGTCGCGTTTGAGGGGCGGACGGAGCGCGGCACCAGCATTGCCGGGTGAGCCATACATCGGTTCGCAGATTCGTCGGTGAGAACGGCACCTGCCACTGATGTAGCCGCCTCAGGTGCCGGTCTGCCGCGTTCACCTCCTCGCAGCTCGTCGGGATGCTCGAATGCGCGCTTCGCGCTGTTAGTCGACGGCGCCCGGACGCCGCCACCACGGCTACTGATGACCACGAGGTGATCCGTGCGTTCGTCTGGCGCGTACCCGGGCATCAGCGTACTCTTCTGACGCGCTGGCTGTGGCTTTACAGCAACCGAACCAAGGGGGACTCTGCGTCATGCAGGCTGTTAGCGAAACCCTGACTCCCGCAACATTGGCAATCGTCCAGGAACTGGCACCAGCCATTCGCGACGCCCTGGAAGATATGGACCGCGAGCGTCGCCTGCCAGCCAGATTGGCACAGGCGATGGCCGAAGCGGGTATCTTCAGGCTCGGTATCCCCAAACGACTGGGCGGGAACGAAGCTGACCCCGCAACCATCGTGCGCACCATCGAGGAGCTCTCGGTCATCGACGGCTCGGTCGGGTGGTGCGCCATGATCAGCGCGCTCTACGGCGTCTTCGCTGGCTGCCTGCAAACGGACGCTGCGCGCGAGATATACGGATCCGATCCGCACGTCATCACCGCCGGGACGTTCCGACCGAACGGGGAGGCGGTTTCCGCGGAGAGCGGTTACCGGTTGACCGGCCGCTGGCCATTCGCCAGTCATTGCCAGAACGCATCCTGGCTGGTCGGCGGGGCACGGATCTTCGATGGGGATCAGCCACGACTTGGGTCTGACGGCTCTGCGGTTTGGCGATTGTTTTTCTTCCCGGCTGCAGATTGTCTGATCATCGATACCTGGCAGACGGCCGGCCTGCGCGGCACCGGCAGTCATGACTTCACGGTCGCTGACCTGTTTGTGCCAGCGGCGAGGTCGATCTCGTTTCGCGAGCCGCCGGTTGAGCCAGGCCCGCTGTATGCGCTACCGCTGATCGCGTTCTTTGCGACGGGCATCGCCGCGGTGCCACTCGGGATTGCGCGGCACGCGATCGAGATCCTGGAGGAACTCGCCGGCGCAAAGAAGCCGACGTGGTCGCAAAATCTGCTGCGCGAACAACCACTTGCCCAGGCGCAAGTCGGTCAGGCACACGCGCTCGTGCGAGCGGGCCGGGCGTTGGTCTATGACACGTTGGCTGAGGCCTGGCGGACGGTACGTGCGGGCGGTCATTTGTCTCTCGAGCAACGCGCCTGGTTGTGGCTGGCGGCGACACAGGCAAGCGTCATGGCAAGTCAGGCAGTTGATCTAATGTTTACGGCCAGGGGTGCGACCTCCGTGTATGCCAGTGCTGGACTTGAGCGCTGTCTGCGAGATGTCCGCACCGCAGCCCAGCATGTCACGGTCATCTCGAACAATTACAGAACAGTCGGGCAGGCATTCCTGGGCCTGGACGTGAGTGCAACTCAACTGTCGATTGACGACCGGGGAGATTGGTAAGTCTCCGCCCGCGGCGATGATCGTCGCGCTGCGTATCCTCATTGGATGGCTCTATGTCAATACCGGGTGTCTGGTAATGCTCGGCGCGCCCGGCGTCTCGCCGGGGCAAGAGGCGTTCTGGTACCTGGCGTATGCGGCCGTGCTCTGGGTAGCGGTAGTTGCGGTTGCTCTATCCTGCAGGCAGAGGCTCGTCGCTCGCACCCGCCGCGCAGCTCCAGGGTCTGACGCTGTGGACGCGGCGGCCGCGGCTTGACGGCCGAATACGGCATCATCGAGCGTACGACGGGTGAATACGAAGTCGATCACTACGTCACCCTGGAGGACGGGGGCAGTAACGATATCGCCAATTTGTGGCCTGAGGCAGCTGAACCTAGACCCGGCTTCCACGAAAAGGACCAGGTCGAAAACTATCTACACGAGCAGGTCTGCACGGGCCGAATGAATCTGTTGGACGCGCAGCGCGCCTCCGCCACCGACTGGCTCCAGGTGTATCAACGACTCCGCGAGTTAGAAGCGCCAGTTGTGGCGCCGACGACTGCTTCCGTTTGCCTCCGCAGCTGGCACCCGCGAGTGGTGGCGTCCAGATCACGTCGGTGTCTGGCGCTGCACCTGGCGGCCGCGCGAGTCTCACCCCACAGACGACAGCCGGAGCTTCGTGTTCGATTACGTATCAAACACCGGCGGGGACGTCCTCTGCCGCTCAGGGATTGAGTCCCAGAACCGCGGATGGCAATGGAGGCGTGACGTGGACCTGGAGCATCGGGCCGTCAACTCGCTCGGGGACGGGCACTGTGGTGGTGACCTGCGACGGCGTCAGCACGCGTACACCGATTCAGATCGGCTGACGTTTCGCCAGCGTACCGGCAACCCGATCGGTTAATTCCTCGCGGCGTCGTCGCAGGCGACGGACTGTCGTATCCCAGGACTCGTCGGCAGGTGCGGGCTGCATGGATGAGTGCGGCGCAGTCCGCGAGATCGCGGTTATCTGCCAGGGCCGCCTGGGTCCCGCAGTGCGTCGTCGCCGCGCTCGCCCGCGACGACGGGGCCGCCACACCGCCCACAGCGCATCGTCTGCTCGACGATCCGCAAGCTTCCGATGCGATGACCTGGCCATTGGCGGCGCCGCTGGTCGCTCGTTTTGCTCCGAGTCGACGTCCAGCGTCTGACAACCGATGCTGAGTCCTGGCCGGTGCAGGAACGGGTCGGGTAGGAGTCCCAGCCGAAACGGAAGATGCAGTCCGTCCGCGTAGCGGGACTCCCTGGAGTTGGACGATGCGGTACAGGGACGACTCCCCTATGCCCAGACGCGCGCAGATCTCGGATGTCGACGTGCAGGTGTCGGCGTACAGCCCGGCGATTTCCTGTTTCTCCCGGAGGCTCAATCTCGGGCGACGTGTTTTGATGACGCTCGCCATGGGCGCCTGCGCGTTTGCCGCCGATACGTTCTGCACTTCTTCGACAACTGTCAATTGATTGTCCTCTTTCTTTCAACGGCAACTGAGACATCGATCCTCCGAGTACTGCTCGGGAGTCATCGCGCACAGAGTCCTCGCGGTTGCTATGTGTGCACGACCCGTCCTCTGTCGCCGCGAGAATATCGTACTGCCCGTCCTTCCATCCGAGGGCAGTCATCGAGCAGTCTGGTGATCGCGCTAACGGCTCTTCTCGGCAGACCCGTTCCCCGGGCAGTGTTTGGTGTCGGCAAGCACGCGGATCTCCGAGCGGATTTGTCCAACTGCGTCAGTAAGGTACTCCGCACCGCGCTTCCACCGGGATCGGATCGCCGCTTCCGCGGGCCGGCCTGCCGCAAGCAGATCTGCAATCGGCCCCGCAGCATCTGCTTTCATCGGATGGGTCACGGCGAAGTGGTGTTAGTTCCCCCACCGTCATTGTCATGCAGCTGACGGCGCTAGGCTGCTGCGGAAAGGAGGCATTGGCCGCCGTATTCCGAACGTACCCGGGCCACTCGGCTACCATGGAACCCGCCGCGACAGCCCGGATCGCGAGTTGACGTTCGGAGGCGTGTGATGCTGATCTTCGAAGGGGATCGGCCGTCGGACTCGCCGTACGTCGAGCGTGTGTGGCGGTATCACAGCGATGGCGGCGGTTCCTTCTTATCCATCGCTGAGTGCCGCTCGGAGCTGGTCGTCGCCAGGCACGAGGGCCGGGTCACCGTGACGGTGCGAGGGCCAGAGACCATGCCGACGCGCCTGTCGTATCCTTCCGACGCCGAGTGGCTGGGCATTCGCCTGAAGCCGGGCGCGTTTCTGCCGTCACGGCCGGCGCGGGAACTCGTGAACAGCGGGATGAGCCTGCCGGCGGCCACCCGCGCGTCGTTCTGGCTAGACGGCGCGGTCTGGCAGTTGCCCGACTACGAGAACGCGGACACCTTTGTCGCGTGGCTAGTCCGTGCCGGTCTGCTGGTTATCGACCCTGCCGTCCCAGCCGCGCTGCGGAATGAGCTGACGAACGCTTCGCTGCGCACCGTCCAGCGGCGCTTCCTGCAGGTCAGCGGCGTCACCCGGAGCGTGGCGCGGCAGATCGAACGGGCGCGCCATGCCACCTTCCTCCTGAGACGCGGCGCCTCGATCGCGGACGCCACCCACGAGGCCGGCTATTTCGACCAGCCCCACCTGACCCGCTCGCTGAAGCGTCTGATCGGCCAGACGCCGGCCGAGCTGCTCCGCAATGGCTCCGAACTGTCGTATCTGTACAAGACGGAGCCGTTTGCTACGCCGTAGCTTTTGCGCGTGCCGAAAGAGGTATCGCGGACCGAGACACCGCCCTCAGCAGTCGCCGTGAATCCGGCCACGCCCTCTCCGCGGCACTGACGAGGAGTAGGACATGAGAAAGGTGATCAACTCGACCTACGTGTCGCTGGACGGCGTTGTCACTAGCCCGCAGGAGTGGACGTTCAACTTCCGGGACGCCGCCGCCAACCAATTCGCCTTCGACCAACTGATGGCCTCCGACGCGCTGCTGATGGGCCGCAGGACGTACGAGCTCTTCTCGGAGGTCTGGCCGACCAGGAAGGACGCGGGCGGGATGGCGGACAAGATGAACAGCATGCCCAAGCACGTCGCCTCTCGGACGCTGAAGGAGACGACGTGGAACGCAACCGTCATCCACGGCGACCTGGCCGAGGCGGTGGACAAGCTCAAGCGGACGCCGGGTAAGGACATCATGCAGTACGGGTACGGCCTGGTCACCGGCACGCTGATCGAGCACGGCCTACTCGACGAACTCCGACTCTGGCTGCACCCGATCCTGGTCGGCAAGGGCGAGCTGGACCACCTGCTGATGGGGCCGCGGGCCACGGCCACGCTGAAGCTGGCTGACGTGAAGCGCTACGACTCCGGTCTGCTCATCCTGACCTATCAGCCGGTGAGCAGCTAGGGACTGCGCGGTGCTGGTAGCCCCGCGGCGACCACTCCGGCAAGGCAGGACGTTTGGCCCCAAAGGGTGGTGCCGTTGCCGCGCGCGTTGGCTGGTTGTGGCCGCTCATAGAAGTAGCTCTGCGAGATGGTCTTCAACCAGGTGTCATCTCCCGGTACTTCGGTTGTCAAACGCTTGCGCAGCAGGACCAGGTCGGTCACCACCTCGGTATCCGGGAACGTGCCCGCGGGTAGTCGAAGGGCGGCGACCAGGTCGGCCTCCTGGTGGAGATAACCGCGGATCGACTCCGCGGTGGGTGCATCGAGTGTGTAGCGCGAAGTGATGAAGGCGAGGACTCCGCCCGGCCGGAGTTTGGCCAGCGTTTTGATGAAGAAGTAGTTGTGGACTGAGCGCGTGAGAAACCGCTCGCCGACTTTGAGGGAGGTGCGATCGACGGCTGGGAAGTCGCCGAAAGGCACGTTCGAGATCGCAACGTCGAAGGAGTTGTCGCGGAGCGGCGCGTCCTGAAAGCAGATGCTGTGGACGGCGGTCCGCGGGTACAGCGCTTTGAGAAGGCTGGCAGTTACGGAGTCCAGCTCGATTGCGATGCGAGCCGGCCGCGCCGCTGTCACTTTGGGCTGCAGGCCGAGGAGGCGCCCGACGGCCGCGGCAGGTTCCAGAATCCGCGGAGCAGAAAGATTGCCGAGCCTTTTCAGCCCGGTACATGGCGACGCCCCGTCAGCTGCCAGGCAACGCGGTCAGCTAAACGGCGACATCCGCGACGGCTGCTGACCGGGATCTATGCGAGGTCGTCCTCGTCGCCGAGGGGGAGAAGGAGGAGGAAGTGTCACCTAATGTAAGCCATAGATTCGCCGGGCTGAAAGCATAGGTCTGCCGCGCGGATCCGGCTTCGGAGGGGTGCGCACACGCTAACTCGAGCGCTTCAGCGTGGCCAGTCTGTCGACCCTTCGACGCGCCCGGGACTGGAACCATACGTTTGCCGCGAGTCGGTTGTATGGATTTACTCCGACTTCCGAAAACGCCGAAGCCGAAGCGCGAGTGACTACCCCTCCGGGCCGCCGCCGCGGCTGCGCGCCCGCCTACGGACCGCGCACGGTGGCCAGCCAGGCGTCGATCCCGTCTAACACCCGGTCCAGGCCGAATGCGAATCGCTCGGCGTTGTCGGGGTCGGCGCCGTTGAGGATGCGCTCCTCCAGGTGCGGGTACTCGCCAGCGGCCAGCGCCTGGCGCAGGTACGGGCCGACCGCGTGCCGCCACTGGTCCTCGGTGAGCCCGCTGACCCGTTCGGCGTGGCGCTCGGCCAATTCCCGCTGCACCGCGCCGAGCGTGAACGACTGCACCGCATCCAGCAACGCGCTGGCCAGATCGATCTCCTGGGCGGCTTGGCGGGCGACGGCGAGCGCAGCCTCGGCCTGGCGCAGCGCGTTCGGGCCGAACCGGGGCCGGGCGGAGGCTTCGAACGCCAGCCACGGGTGGGCCAGCATGATTCGCCGGGTGCGGCCAGCCAGCGCGCGCAGGTCGGCGCGCCAGTCGCCGGTGGGCGCCGGCGGCGGCTCATCGCCGTACGCGGCGTCCACGATCAGCTCCACGACGTCGTCCCGGCCCGAGACGTGGCGGTACAGCGACATGGTGCCCGCGCCCAGCTCGGTGGCGAGTCGCCGCATCGAGACCGCGGCCAGCCCCTCCGCGTCGGCGAGCCGCAGCGCCGCCGCGGCGATCCGGTCGGCGTCCAGCCCAGCCCGGTGCCGCTCCCTCTCACGCCGGCGCCGCAGCCAGATGCGCCCAAACGCAGGCTCGTCCGCCGCCATCACTGACTTGCGTACAGTGTACCTGAGGCGTACAGTGTACTCATGAATGCGTACGGCGTACCCAACGAGGCTCCCTTTCAGCGGGTCGACGTGATGGTGGTCGGCGGGGGCACGGTCGGGCTTGCGGCCGCCGCGTTCCTGGCCGAGCACGGCGTACGGCCGCTGGTGGTGGAGCGGCACGGCGGCCCGAACGTGCACCCGCGCGCTACCGGCCTGGCGATCCGCACCGTCGAGATACTCCGCGAGCTTGGCGCCGAGCAGGCGCTGAACGAGCTGGCCGTTGACCTGTCTGGCGCGTTCGGCAAAACCTCCGCGCGCACGATCCGAGACCTCGATGCGGCCGAGCTGCCCGTGCACCGCGCGACCCGCCAGGCGATGACTGACGAGGCCAGTGCTATCAGCCCGTCCCGCCTGCGCGGCACCTGCGCCCAGGACCGCCTCGACACGGTCCTGCTCGACCAGGTGACCCGCCGCGGGGTCGAGGTCCGCTACGGCACCGAACTGATCGCCCTGCACCAGAACCCTGACCACGTCACGGGCACGCTGCGCGGTCCCGCCGGGGAGACAACGGTGGAGACTCGGTACCTCGTCGCAACCGACGGCGCGGGCAGCACCGTGCGCCGGCTGCTCGGCATCCGGGTGTCCGGTCCGGGGCCGCTGGGCGAGGAGCTTCTCAACATCCTGTTCGAGGCCGACCTGGCGTCGCTGCTCGGCGAGCGTCGGTTCGCGTTGTGTCAGATCACTCACCCGGATGCGCCCGGCCTGGTGGTCGCGATTGACGGCGAGCGCCGCTGGGTATTCCATACCAGCGCCGCCGCGCCCGATGCCGGCCCTGAGGAGTGCCGAGCGCTGGTACGCACCGCGCTGGGCGACCCCAACGTCGAGGTCCAGGTCGTAAGCTCGCTGCGCTGGCGCCCGCAGTCGCAGCTCGCCGACCGCTTTCGGCACGGCCGCGTGTTCCTCGCCGGTGACGCCGCACACACGATCTCGGCGCTCGGCGCATTCGGTATGAACACTGGTGTCGCCGACGCCCACAACCTGGCTTGGAAGCTGGCTCACGTGCTCAAAGGCCGGGCCGGCGCGCCGCTCCTCGACACGTACGAGCAGGAACGCCGCCCGGTCGCGGCCACCACCGTCCAGCAGGCCCTGCTCCGCCTGTCCCACCCCGACCTGCACTGGGACAACGGCCCCGGCAGTGCCGGTCGCCGCGCCGCCGTGGGCATGCTCAACGCCCCGGTCGTCACCCTCGGCTACCGCTACGCCTCCACGGCCGTCCGCGGCACACAACCCATCCTCCCTTCCACCGAGGACATCGCCGCCAACCTCGACGGCTCGCCCGGTACCCGGGTCCCCCACGTCTGGCTGACCAGCGCGCGCTCCAGCGACCGGCTGTCCACGCTGGACCTGGTCGCGGGCCGGTGGACGCTGCTCGCCGGGCCGGGTGGCGAGACCACGCCGACTGAATGTGCAGGCCCGGTTGGGACGACCTGGCCGGAAGCCAGTGTGGAGGCCGCCCGGCGGGCCGGCACGGAGCTCGCCTGCTACCGGGTCGGTGTCGACCCCACGGATCCGGAAGGTCGCTTCCCGGCGGCGGCCGGGATCTATCCCGACGGCGCGCTGATGGTGCGGCCCGACGGTTTCGTCGCCTGGCGCTCCCCCACCGCCGCCGGCGCCCCCGACCTGCCGGCCGTCCTCGCAGACCTGATCGGCCGCGGCTGAGCTGGGTTACACCCTGCGGCCGCGTGGCATGGGCACTAGAAGGATGCCGTGTGCGGATCACTTGCATCGGCAGCTGAAAGACAGCGGCAAGTTCGACGTGGGCGAAATCAGAGCCGCGCATCAGGAGACTCGCGGGGTTTCGTAAACGGCCAGTCTAAAGACTGTCTGAAAACCGGGACGCGGGTCGGTTTTCCTGGGTACGATGGCCGGTGTCTGACTGCGCGGCGACCCTACCTGACCGACCTGACGGATGCTGAGTTCACGCGGCTTGACCCGCTTCTGCCCGCGGCCAAGAGTGTTGGCAGGCCGCGACTCCATCCGATCCGCGAAATCTTGAATGCCATTTTCTACGTAGTGCGGAGCGGCTGTGCCTGGCGGTTGCTCCCGCACGAGTTCCCAGCCTGGCAAACCGCCTACCACTATTTCCGTATCTGGCGGATGGACGGCACGTGGGAGCATCTCAATGCTGTCTTGCGTGGGCGACTACCGCAGCGCGCGCCGCTGGCTAGAAGACGCGGTGTCGGTTGCGCGCGAACACAAGGATCGCAAGACCCTGGCCCTTGCGTCGCTCCATCTCGCCCTGGTGCTTGCGCCAGGTAACGATGCCCAAGGCGAGGCTGAACGCGCGCGGCTCCTGGACGAGGCGCTTCAGTTCTTCCGCGATATCGGCGATGACTGGGGAACCGCGCATGCGCTGCTCGCCGCGGGCGAGATCGCCCTCGGTCAAGGCGAGCGTGAGCTCGGCCGACGCAATCTCGAACAGGCTCTCGACTTGTGGCAGCAGGTGCGCGATGCCTGGTATACAGCCTACACGCTGAACGCCCTGGGAGACCTGGGTCGCGGTGAAGGGGCGTACGATCGGGCCTTCGACCTGTACTCGCGAAGCCTGGCGCTGCTACGTCAGCAGGAAGCGCGGGCCAGCGTGGCGAGCGTGCTGCAGAACCTTGGCTACGTCTCGTTCCACCGCCAGCAGCAGCCCGAAGCCGCGCGCCAGTTTGACGGGGCACTGGACCTGTTCAGTGCGCAGGCGGACTATCGCGGCATTGCCGAGTGCCTGCTCGGCCTGGCAGTGACGCTGTCCAGTGTCGGGCGGCCCAGCGACGCGGCCCGGTTGTTCGGGGCGGCCGAGGTACTCCTCGCATCGGCAGGTGCAGAGCAATGGCCGACCAACGTGGAGCCCGTGCGGCGGGCACGGGCCAACACGCGCACATTGCTGGGCGACACGCGCTTTGCGGAACTCGCCGCTGAAGGACGCGGCATTAGCCTCGAGCGGGTGCTGCGCCTTGCACGCGAGACGGTCGATTCGCTGTCTACGCCGCCTGCTGCCAGAGCGACCCTGCTGACTCCCCGTGAACGAGAGATCGCCGCTCTGCTCGCGCGCGGCTAGAGCAATCGGCAGTTGGCCGAGTCGCTCGTCTTGAGTGAGCAAACCGTCGAGACGCACGTCAAGCGCATCCTCGGCAAGCTCGACCTTCACTCTCGGCATCAGATCGCGCACATCCAGATACCCACCTGAAATACCCACTCTGGGGACGCGGCTGATCGCACACCCAGCTTACGTTGGACCCACTCTTGATTCAGGAGGATCACCAACGTGACCACGGTAGCGCTCGAACCAGCCAGTCCGCTCGAGCGGCAGTTTGCTCGGTTCGCGGAAGTCCACGCCGACCTTCCACCGCCGCGTCCGCGCCAGGATTACCCCGGCATCACGAGCTACTACGACCTCACCTATGCCGAGGTCGTCGGATTTCGCCCGCTCGTCCTGGATTGTTGAGCGACGATCACTTTTGCCGGAGCATGTCAATCAGGCTTGCCGCCTGACGGCGCGTAGCTGAACCGCCCCGGCACCATCGTGCTTCCAAGAAGAAGGGAGCGCGATGAAGCAGGACGCGGAGGTGCTGTTGATGCT
>DATGER010000004.1:0-25694 GCA_035309865.1 Chloroflexota bacterium | reverse complement strand
GGCCCGGTCACACCGGTGCCCGGCCGCCGACCACCCACGTTCATGAAGAAGCTCATCGTGTGGTTGTCGTCCATTGGTACGCGCGCCCCGTTGTTCTTCTTGATGCCCAGCACACCCGGCGGCGTAAAGGTATAGAACGGCATGCAGAATTGGGCGGTCCGCCAGTAGTACTCACCGGGCGGGCCCGGCCGGCGCGCGCCGTAGGCCACCCCGCCCGGCGTGTCGATCACCTCGAAATGGGCCGGCTTCTGGCGCAGCTGGTACTCCGAGAACGTGCCCTGCGGCTGCTCGTCGGGATTCAGCCCGCCGTAGTGCAGGAAGCCGACGTGGGTGGTGTCCATGTCGCCCTCCAGGATCTGCAGCCAGTTGCCCTCGAGCTGGAATGCGGTCGCCGTCGCGCCTTCGAGCATGTTCGCCTCGAGGTCAGGCAGTGGTGGCGGGTCTGTCCGCGGGCCAAGGTAGCTCCACACGATGCCGCCGCGTTCCTGACACGGGTAGGCGACCGCTTTGACTCTGGTGCGAAAGTCGCTTTCGGCGGGTTCGTTGGGCATGTCGATGCAATTGCCGGCGACGTCGAACTTCCAGCCGTGGTAGACGCAGCGCATCCCGCTTTCTTCGTTTCGACCGAAAAACAGCGACGCGCCCCGGTGCGGACAATGGTTTTCTAGGAGTCCCACCTGGCCGTTGGTGTCTCGAAAAGCGATCAGCTTTTCGCCGAGCAGCAGGACCCGCACGGGATCGCTATCTGGCGAAGGCAGCTCGGAGGACAGCAAGGCCGGTACCCAGTACTCCCGCATCAAGTTGCCCATCGGTGTTCCCGGACCGACGCGCGTGATGAGTTCGTTGTCTTCTCGCTTGAGCATGGCGGGGTCGTGTTCCTCCTCGATGTCTCACGTTCATAGTACGTGAGGAAAGTCTGAGTACCTGGCACGCAGAGCCCCGATAGGGCAAGAATGAGGCTACACAGCATTTATGCGCGCGACTTCCGCGGTCTTCGTCCTGGTTGTGCTGGCGCTGCTGCTGGTGCCGCTTGGCTTGAGCTTGTGGCTCGACGCCCGCTGGTTCGGCGCGCAGGGCCTGGCGGCGATCTTCACCCTGCGACTGCAAACCGAGATCGTGCTCGGCCTGGCCGCCGCCGCGATCGCGGGCGTCTTCGCTGGCCTGAACCTGGCCTGGGCAGCCTGGCGCCTGCGTCGGGTCGCCTCGAAGGAAGACCGCGATTCGCGCGGGATGGCCACCATCCTCGCGGCGGTCCCGCTGGTCGCCCTGGTCGTCGGACTCGGCTTTGGTCTGGCGGCCTTCGGCCAGTGGCAGACCTGGCTCGGCTTCCAGGCCCAGGGCCCCTTTGGCCAGACGGATCCCACGTTTAACCAGGATGTCGCCTTCTACGTCTGGACGCTGCCGGCGCTGGTGACCGCACGCGGCTGGCTCACCGGACTGACGATCGTCGTCATCCTCGCGGTGGCGCTCGTGTACGCGCTGGGTCTGGCGTCGATCGAGCCGTCGATCAGCGCCTCGCGGCCGTACCCGTTCATTGCCCGCGAGCGCGACCTGCGCTATCACCCGCTGCTCGCGCCGGGCGTCCGCCACGTCGCCGTGCTGGGCGCGGTCTTTCTCGTGCTCGTCGCGGGCTCGTACTGGTTGAACAACTGGGAGCTGGTGTACTCGGGCCGCGGGTTCGTCTACGGCGCCAGCGCCACGGACATTCACGCCATCTATCCGGCCAACACCATCATGGCCGGCGTCGCGCTCGTGCTCGCCGCGCTACTGCTGCTGGTCGCCATTCGGCCAACCACCGGCGCCTCAACCGGCTTCCTGGTGACCGCGGCCGCCGTGCCGCTCCTGTGGCTCGCCACCGGCTTTATCCTGGGCGAGGTCTGGCCCGGGCTGTACGAGCAGGTTGCGGTGCATCCCAATCAACTGGCCGCCGAGCGACCCTACATCGAAAACAACATCGTCTCGACCCGACTCGCCATGGACCTCAATCGCATCGAAGTGCGCGACCTGACCGGCGACGGCACCCTCGATGCGGGCGTGCTGTCGCGCAATCAGCCGGCCCTGGCCGACGTCCGGATCACCGACTGGCGCCCGTTGATGGCCGCCTACAACCAGCTGCAGCGGATCCGCCAGTACTACGAATTCTCGGATATCGACGTCGACCGGTACGTGCTGAGCGGCGGCCCGCAGCAGGTCATGCTCGCCACCCGCGAGCTCGATCCGACCAGCCTGGCGCAGGTCGCGCGCACGTGGCAGAACACCCACCTGGTCTATACGCACGGCCAGGGCGTCGTGGTGAGTCCAGTCAACCAGGTCACGCCGCAAGGCCTGCCGCTGCTCCTCGAGCAGGACATTCCGGCGACGACCGACGAGCCAGCGCTCGCCATCGACACCCCCGGCGTGTACTTCGGCATGCGGCCGTCCGACTACGCTGTGGTCGGCACCAGGCTGGACGAGTTCGACCGACCCAGCGACAACGCGGCCGCCGAAATTCGGTCGCGCTACGCCGGTGGCGGTGGTATCTCCGTCGGCGGTGGACTCGAACGACTCGCGCTGGCCGCGGTCCTCGGCGACGGCAATCTGCTGCTGAGCAGCGACGTGAGCAGCGACTCGCAACTCCTGCTCCACCGCCAGGTCCAGGAACGCATCGCCCACGTCGCGCCATTCCTCCGACTGGACAGCGACCCGTACCAGGTCATCCTCGGCGGACACCTGCTGTGGGTGCAGGACGCGTACACCTGGACGAGTCGCTATCCGGACGCCACCCTCCAGGGCGGGGTGAACTACCTGCGCAACAGCGTCAAAGTCACCGTGGACGACTACGACGGTGCGATGCGGTTCTACGTGGTCCAACCGGACGAGCCGATCCTGCGCGTCTGGATGCGGCTGTACCCGAGCCTGTTCACACCGATCGACCAGGCCCCGCCGGGGCTCGTCAGCCACTTCCGCTATCCGGAAGACCTCACCAACACCCAGGCGGCGGTCCTCGCGCTGTACCACATGACCGATCCCCAGACCTTCTACAACCGTGAGGATCTGTGGAGCATCGCGCAGGAGACGTACGGTGATCGCGTCCAGCAGATGCAGACCTACTACACCACGCTGCGCCTGCCGGGCGAGTCGGGAACGGAGTTCGCGTCGATTCTGCCGTTCACACCGTCGGGACAGAACCGCAACAACATGCTCGCCTGGATGGTGGCGCGATCCGATGGGCCGAACTATGGCCAGGTGATCGTGTACCGCTTCCCGCAGGGCAAGCTGGTGTTCGGACCTCAGCAGATCGAGGCGCGGATCAACCAGGAGCCAGCGATTTCGTCACAGATCACGCTGTGGAGTCAGCAGGGTTCGCAGGTCCTGCGCGGCAACCTGCTCGTGATTCCCCTGGAGGACGCGGTGCTGTACGTGGAGCCGCTTTACATCCAGGCGCAGACCAACCCGCTGCCGGAGTTGAAGCGAGTGATCGTGGCGTCGACTGACTCGGTGGTCATGAGCGACCGTCTGGACAGTGCGCTGGCAGCGCTGGGCCAGGGGCGCTCTGGAGAAGTGCTCGCCGCGGCCGCCGTCGCGGCGCCAAGTCCGTCACCGACGCCGACGCAAGGCCAGGCGCAGGCACAGGCACCGGGCCAGGCGCAGGCGCCGCCGACTCAGCCGGGGAACGCCGCTGACCTGGCGGCGGCCGCGCGTGATCACTTGCGCGCCGCCGAAGCCGCCGCCGGCAAAGGCGACTGGGCCACCTACGGAACCGAGATGGCCCAGGTCCACCAGTTGTTAGACCAGCTCGCTTCAGCCGCGGGGCGCTAAGTCAACCTGACGTCTGAGACTAACGTGGGTTAGGGATGGCGCTCAAGAAGCTGGCGCGGGTTGGGCTAGAAATCGTCGGGGCGTGCTGGGTGGCCGCGGCGATGTTCGCCGGGACCCTGCCCGAGGCTCTGGTCCCCGGCAGCGGCGGGTTCGGCGCCGTTGTGTGGGTGGTGCTCGACGGCGTCGCCGTGGCGTGGCTGGCGCGCTCGGCTCGGCCTGCCTTTCAGGTCCTCACTCGCCAGCTCACGCGTTTGCGAACGCTATCTGGTGAACTGCCGGCGCACGCTGAGCTGGGCGGGCCAGGCGCAGCAGGCATTGCCAGGGTGCTCCTGGTGGTGGCGTATGTTGGCGTCCTCCAGGCCATCCTGCAGCGACCACTCGTGATGGTTCTGGGCACGGTCGCCGACCCGTCAATTGCGGCCGCGTGGTTGGCTGTCGGCGTGCTCGTTGTGCTGGTCCTGGGACTGGTGCGCCTGCACGTGGTCATGCACCCGGTGGTGGTCGGGTCGACGCGCGGCATGCTCGACGCGATTTTCGCGACCGCTCAGTCGACGAGCCTGCTGCAACCGACGCTTGCACCGGCAATGGCCGCATCCGACTCAACGATCGGCGCGCCTCCAACGCCGGGCCTGTCCGACGCAACCATCGTCAACGGTCCCGCCGACGATACTCAGCCAGACACACGGCCGGCGTAGCGTGATGTCGACGATGCACGGGGACGAGCTCGTTGGTCGCATGCTCGGCGGCGAGTACTCGCTGACGCAGGTCCTCCAGTCGGGTGGCAGCGCCACGGTGTATCGCGCGCGCTCCCTGTCACTCGAGACCGATGTCGCCGTCAAGGTCCTGTCGCCGCGATTCGCGCAAATCATTGGATTCCGCGAGCGTTTCCACGATGAGGCGCGACGCCTGGCGGCCCTGCATCATCCGAACCTCCTGGACGTGCACTTCTTTGGCGAGGAGGAGGACCTCGTGTACATCGCCATGCGCCTGGTGCCGTCCGGATCCCTCGGCGACCACATACGTGCGCACGGGCCACTCGATGTCGTTTCGGCGGCGCGCTTGATCGCCCAGATCGGCGGCGCCCTGCAACTCGTGCACGATCAGCACATGGTGCACCTCGACGTCAAGCCGGCGAACGTGCTGCTCGGCCGCGCCGACTGGCCGCTGGTGGCCGACATGGGCATCGCCCTGCTCATCGGACCCGCGGTGACGCCGGCCGGCGGCTATGGGCAACTGGCCGGAACTCCAGCCTACATGGCCCCGGAGCACTGGCAGGGCGGTCCGGTTGACGGACGTACCGACGAATACTCGCTGGCCGTGACGGCCTACGAGCTCCTCTCCGGGCAAACTCCGTTCCGGGCCAGCACGATGGAGGGCTTGCGACAGCAGCACTTCGAAACGCCCCCGCCGCGCCTACGCGAACTCGCACCGGGCGTGCCCGGTCCGGTCGAAGAAGTCGTCATGCGGGGCCTTGCCAAGTCACCGGAACAGCGGTTCCCGCGCGCCGCAGACTTTGCCAAGGCATTTGCGGACGCCGCGGAGCGAACCCGCGGAGTCACGCTGGAGACCAAGACGGGCATCGCCGAAGCCACCCCGAACCTCCTGTCGAGCCTGGCGTTGATTGTCCTGACCCCCGTGCTGCTGGCGACTTTGCCCGCGGCTGCGACGATGGGGCGCGTGCCCATCGCGTTGCCGTTTCAGTTGCTCTTCGCGACTGCGATCGCCGCACTGCTGGTGGGCGTCCGCTGGCACGTGGTCGGCCTGGCGGCGCGAGGGATTGCCTCGGTGGCAGGTGCCATGGATTCCCTGGGCCGCGGTTACGTCGTCGGCGGACCACTGCGAGGCGTGGCCTGGCGGAGTAAGGTGATCGGCTCGGCCGAAGGTGTGGTCAACCTGCTCCTGTTGCTAGGGACGTATCGATTGGTTGGCGTCCCGCTGATGACGCTCGTCGGCCTTTTTCTGGCGCCTGCCGCGCTGCGGCTCGTCGCCATCGGGCTGGCCAGTCTGGTCGCCTTGATCGCGGTTGGCATTGTGGTGGCGATTGCGCGATCGAGCGGGGTGGTCATCGCGGGGTTGATCGTCGTTTCTTTGTGGGTAGCGGCCAATCTGCTCCCGTTGCAAGCGCTGGGACTCGAGGACCAATCCGGATTTGCCTGGTTGGTGCAGGTGGTGGCGGGTGCGGGGATCGTGGCGATCGTGCTCATCCGGCGGCGAGCCATCAGCGTGACGAGCGGCCGCATCGCCGCGGCGATGGGTCAGCGCATGTCGTCCGCGGAACCGCAAGCGCTCGGTTCAGAGGTTGACGTGGTAGCGGCGCGCGCGCACTTCGAGCGGCTCGCCGGCAGTGTGGTCGATCTGGTGGTCCTGTTACTCGGCTTCGAGCTGGTCGGAACGGCGCTCGAGACTGGCCTGCAGGGCGTCGTCGGACCCGCCGCGGCCGCGATCGGTGTTGGCGGGGTTGCCGGCGTCGTCTGGGTCGTGCTGGCGGTCCGGGCGTACCGCACGGCTGGAGGCATGGGCATCCTGCTGGCGATTGCGCTCGGCAGCCCACTCTTGCTGGCGCTTCCGGTACTCGCCGATCAGGTGCTCAACTCGGGTCTGCCGGAGACCATTGCCGCCTGGGTCGTCGGTGTGGCGCTGCTGCTGGCGCTCGCGCTCCTGCGTCGACCAGTCCAGCGAGCGGGCCAGCGCGTGCTCGGCGGGCGCCTTGACCGCGGGCTGCTTGGCACCCACAGCGCGCCCGACGAAGAAACCTCGGTGCGTCGGACGCGCGCGCTGGAGCGGCTGGCGGGCGCGCTCATCGACATCGCCCTGCTGATCGTCGTGTATTGGGTCCTCGTGACGCAGGTCGCCCCAATTCTCACCCAGGCCACCGGCAGCCCGTTGGTTGGCACGGTGCTCCTGGGCATCGTGATCCTGCTGGCGGTGTGTCGGCTGTTGATCCCGGCGCGGCGGGCGGGAGCCACGCTGTCGGAGACGGGCGGCGGCTGGAGCGACCGAGCCCGGGTCTTCGTGGGAGCCACGCTCGCCCTGGCGGTGGTCAGCGTGCTTGGCGTTGGTGCAGCGCCGGTGGCATTCGTGGCACCCGCCGCGGTTGGCCTCGAGCCGCCCGCGACCAGTTCGTCCGCGCGCACCCTACGCGGTCCCAACGCCATCCAGATTGTGCCAGGGGTGCCGCAGTCAGGCGTTATTCAGACCGCCCAAACACAGAACGTGTACACCTTGTCGGCAACGGCCGGTCAGGTTTTCTACTTCCAGGACAAGCCGGCGTCGAGCGTCCAGAGCGACCTCACCTGGCGGCTCACCGATCCCGCCAATCAGGACGTTTTCAAGGCGTGCCTGTGCGGCGACCCCGGCGTCAAGACGCTCACCCGGAGCGGCATCTACACGCTGACCGTCGGCAGCGACGGCGCAACCGGCGGGTACGAGTTCTGGGTGTGGGCCGTCCCGCCGCCCCGGCCGGCGACCATCGCCGTTGGGGCCGATACCACCGATACGATCCCGAGCCCGGGCGCCAAGAACGTCTACACGTTTTCAGCGACGGCCGGTCAGGTCGTTTACTTCCAGGACAAGCCGGCCTCGAGTGCCCAGACCGACCTCATGTGGCGACTCACCGATCCGGCCGACCAGGAGTTGTTCAAGGCGTGCATGTGCGGCGATCCGGGCGTCAAGACGCTTGCCCGGGCTGGCCAGTACACGCTGACGGTGGGCAACGACACGAACGCGCAGACCGGACCATACGAGTTCTGGCTGTGGGACGTCCCACCGCCCAAGCAAGCGAGCGTTGGCGTTGGCGCGACCATCGCCGATGCTATTCCCAGCCCCGGTGCCAGGAACGCGTACACGTTTTCAGCGACCGCCGGTCAGGTGCTGTACTTCCAGGACAAGCCCGCCACGAGCGTCCAGTCCGACCTGAAGTGGCGGCTTGCCGACTCGCTCAACCAGGAGGTCTTCAACAAGTGTCTGTGCGGCGATGCGGGTGTCACCACGCTGACCCGGGGTGGCAGTTACACGCTGACGGTTGGCAACGACACGACACCTGAGACGGGCGGGTACGAATTCTGGATCTGGGAAGTCCCACCGCCCAAACAGGCCGCCATTTCCATTGGGGAGCACGTTTCGGACGCGATTCCGAGTCCAGGCGCCCGAAACGTCTACACCTTTTCGGCGTCGCCTGGGCAGGTCGTGAGTTTCGAGGTCAAGCCTTCCACCAACGTGCAGAGCGACTTGAAATTGCGCCTGGTCGATCCGGCCAATCAGGCGGTGTTCGACAGATGCTTGTGCGTCGACCCCTCGGCGATCACGCTCGGACGTGGTGGCACCTATACGGTGATCGTCGGCAACGACACCGACCCGGCGACGGGGCCCTACGAATTTCAAATCAATCCTGGCTAGGTCAGGATCGTGGCGATTCGGCCAGCCCGCGCCAGCGAGCGACGCAGGCTCGGAAAGCGCACGCTTCGAAGGAAGCTCACCGAGCGCCGGGGGCGCTCGAGGCGGTACCCGCGCCCACTGCTGAGCGGGACCAGCTTGCGAGTCATCGGACGTCAGGCTGCCTTGGCCAGCACGCGCGGCCGCAGCCGCGAGACCTGCAAGCGCGCCGCGAGCGTCGGCACGTCCAGCCCGAGAATCGTGAGCGCGAGCCGTCGGTAGGCCGCCTGGCGCGCCGGATCGGTCGCCACCGTGACCTTGGACTGCCTCACCGCCCGATCCCCCGCGAGATCTCGACGGCGGTCGGCGCGGCGCACAGGATGGCCACGACGGCCGGGATGGACACGCCAATCAGTGTGCCAACAAACCGGCGCAGGAGGTGAATGCGGTTCATGGTCGGTGCCCTTTCGTGCGAGCTCTTCGTTAGCTGCAGCATCCCACCGCGCCGTGGCCCGCACTATGAACCGTTTCACACTCTGCCCGTGGCGCCGCTCACAGTATGCTCGTGGGTAGATGTGCGGCCGCTTCAACCTGACCGACCCGAACGCGATCGTCGCCCGCTTCGGGTTTGTCGACTGGTCTGAAAAGCGGCCTGAGCCGCGGTTCAATATCGCGCCGAGTCAGGAGATCCTGACCATCGTCCAGGAGCCGCTGGGCGTGCCGTTCGCGCAGGCCGCGACGTGGGGTTTGAAGCCGTTCTGGGCGAAGGACCTGAAGCGTCCGCCACCGATCAACGCGCGGGCCGAGACACTCACCGCCAGCCCCATGTTCCGCGACGCGCTGGGTGCGACGCGCTGCTTGATCCCGGCCACGGGGTTCTTCGAATGGCGCGTGACCGGTCCGAAGCAGCGGCAGCCGATGCACATCCGGCTCAAGGGCGGCGGGGCGTTCGCGTTCGCCGGTCTGTGGCTGCCCGGCAACCGCGGTGGGCCGCCCACCGCCACGATCGTCACGACCCGGCCGAACGAGCTCATGGCGACGATTCACACCCGCATGCCCGCGATCCTCGGCCTGTCGGACGCGGACCTCCTCCGCTGGCTCGACCCGGCGCTCGCCGACACGGACGCGCTCCTGGCGCTGCTCCAGCCGTACCCCACCGAGCTCATGGAAACCTACGCCGTGTCGTCGCTGGTCAACTCCTGGGAGAACGAAACCCCCGACGTCCTCGCGCCAGCATCCGATGTGGAATTGAACCCCA
The DNA here is from genome assembly GCA_035309865.1 of Chloroflexota bacterium. Classification (GTDB taxonomy): domain Bacteria; phylum Chloroflexota; class UBA6077; order UBA6077; family CF-72; genus CF-72. Next base: position 16,267 of record DATGER010000004.1, on the reverse strand, counting down.
CGTTGTTCTAGTCCCGCTGCTGTCACCCGTGCCCGTGCGTCAGCCGCGGCAAGCGTCTGCATCCAGGTTCTCACGGCGACTGCGGCGATCGCGATACACGGCTGCCGCCAGCGGGCCAGGGCCTCCGAATCGCAGGATCTTCCTGAGTCTCCGGGAGTACGCCGCCGGACCGTGTCCCGCGCCGCGTAGCGTGTATTTTCTCTTCAGAGACATGCAGGCAACGCCGCGCGCGGCAGCGCCGACGAGCTTTCACGCGCTGCCGCGCCGGGACCTGATCCTGACCGTCGGCGGCCTGATGATGGGGCTGCTCCTGGCTGCCCTGGACCAGACGATCGTCGGCACCGCCATGCCGCGCATCGTCGCCGAGCTGCACGGCTTCGAACACTACGCCTGGGTCACCACGGCCTATTTGCTGACCAGTACGGCGGTCGTGCCGATCTCAGGCAAGCTGTCCGACCTGTACGGCCGCAAGATGTTCCTGATCGGCAGCTCAGCGCTGTTCGTGCTCACGTCTGCGCTCTGCGGTCTCAGCCAGGACATGACCCAGCTCATCGTGTTCCGTGGCCTGCAGGGCCTCGCCGGCGGCGTACTGACATCGACCGTCTTCACGGTTATTTCGCAGATCTTCCCACCCGCCGAGCGAGGTCGCATCCAGGGTGTCTTCAGCGGCATCTTCGGCCTGGCCAGCATCGTCGGGCCGCTGCTGGGCGGCTACCTGACCGACAACTTGAGCTGGCGGTGGGTCTTCTATGTCAACCTACCAGTCGGCCTGGTGGCGTTGATCGTCCTCTGGTTTTCGTTCCCCAACGTCCGCCCGGTCGTCCGCGAGCGCCGCATCGACTTCCTGGGCGCCGTGACGCTCGTCGCCGGCGTCGTGCCCCTGCTGCTGGCGCTGTCGTGGGGCGGCAACGACTACCCGTGGACATCGCCGGTCATCGTCGGCCTGTTCACGGCCGCCGCCGTCATGCTGATCATCTTCATCCAGTTCGAACGGCGTGCTGCCGAACCGATCATCCCGCTCAGCCTGTTTACCAACAGCGTGGTGACGACCTCGGTGGTGGCCCTGATGCTGCTGGCCATCGGCATGTTCGGCACGATCCTGTTCATCCCGCTCTTCATTCAGGGCGTGATTGGCACGAGCGCCACCCAGAGCGGGACGGTGCTGATGCCGATGATGATCGTCAATATCGTCTCGAGCATCGTGGGCGGGCAGGTCATCAGTAAGACCGGCCGCTACAAGCTGGTCGGCTTGTTTGGCCTGATCGTCATGACGCTCGGACTCTTCCTGCTCAGCGGCATGGGGCCGGACACGGACTACCTGATCGTCGTCCGCAACATGGTCGTCGTCGGCCTGGGGATGGGTCCGGCCATGCCAGTGTTCACGCTGGCCGCCCAGAACGCGGTCAAGATGAGTCAGCTCGGCGTCGTGACCTCGCTCGTGCAGTTCGCGCGGTCGATCGGCGCCACCATTGGGGTGGCGATCTTCGGCAGCCTGCTGACGAATCGCTTCGCGCCGGCGTTCCAATCGGCGCTGTCGCCCGACGTCCGAACGGTTGTGCCGCCCGACCGGTTGGCGCAATTCCAGAACCCGCAGGCGCTGTTGAACCCACAAGCGGCCGAGGCGATGCGGCAGTCGCTGCTCCAGCTGGGGCCGCAGGGCGCCCAGGTCTATGGTGAGCTGTTTGCCGCGATCAAAATCGCACTGGTCGCGGCACTGCACGACGTCTTTCTACTGGGCGCAGTCCTCGCCGCGCTCGGCGTGGTCACCGTCCTGTTCATGCGCGAGCTCCCGCTGCGCAAGAGCTACGGCCCGTCCCCGACCGCGGACAGCGCCGCGCAGGTCGGCCACGCCGCGCAGCCGAGCCTGCCCCGGCTGAGGCCGGAAGACCAGCCATCTCGCGGCGAGCCACGCCCGCTCCCGGTGCCAGCCGACCGCGGGCGCTCGATCAGCACCTTGCCGTAACCAGCCCGGTGGCGAAAGCCCACACCGCGACCTGGGTGCGCGAGCGCACCCCGAGCTTGGCCAGAATGTGCGCAACGTGGGCCTCGACGGTGCGCTCGGCGATGACCAGCGCGGTGGCGATTTCGCGATTGGAGCGGCCGTCCGCGATCAGCGCCAGCACCTCCTGCTCGCGGGGTGTCAGCACGCTGGCAGTCTGCCCCTGAGACCCGCCCAACGCGCTCGGCGCCGGCGACACGCCCCCGCGCCAGAGCACGCGGCCGACAACGAACGCTGGCCGCGCCGGCAGCGGGACCGTCCCGAGCATCGGGTTGTCGGGCAGCCGCACGGGCGTGCCCAGATCGATTCCCTCCAGCACCGCGTGCGACGCGCGGAGGAAAAAGAGCTGTCGCGGCAGCAGCACCGACTCGTACCCGTTCGGTGTTGGGCCGGCCAGGCGCATGTCGCGACCCATCCCCAGCAGCCGCCGGGCGATCCACTCCCTGGCCTTGAGCGTTCGCGCTGACGGTTGCGGGTTGTCGGTCAGGCGCTCGCTGCGCCTGTTCAACAGTCCCAGGAGCGGGGCGCGGCCGATCGACACCGTCCAGCTCAAGGCCGGCTGATCGACATCTACTTGCAGGTCACGCGGGCCAGTCCACCGCAGCGCAATTCTGGCGTGCGCCACGCGATCGACGGCGGCCCCGTAGTAGCGCGGGCAGGCGGTCTCCAGTTCCGAACCATCGACAAGGATGGACCACGTGCCTGCAGGCGCCCGATGCCAGACGGAGACGTACGGCTTCCCGAAGCTGGTGTCGTGGAAGACCCGCAACGCCAGGATGTGGCCCGACGAAAAGGGCAGGCTGAAGACGCCCCAGCCGCGTGCGTACTCATAGTCAGCCGACGCTGACGACGCGCTGACCACCTGGCGAAGGGTTTGAAACTCGGAGGCAAAATCCATAGGGTGCTCTCCCCGAATCGCGTGTCGATGTCGGCGACAATACGCGGCATGGCGGCAAGCCACATGGGGGAGCTCACCCATTCAGAATCGAGTCTTGCCGCGCTGCTGTGTGCGCTCTCATTCGCGTCGGGCCTGGCGATCGGCGATCGCATGGAGCATGGCATCGGCAGCGCGTACATCGGGATGCGCCTGGCTCATACCTTCGGGCTGAGTCAGGACGAGCGTGAAGCGGTCTACTACGGCGCCCTGCTCAAGGACGCCGGCTGCACCGCCTGTGCTTCGCTGTTCGGCGCAGTCTTCGCAGACGAGCCACAGCCATCCAGCAGCGGCTTGATCGCGCTCGATCGAACCCATCCCGCACAACTGCTGGCCTGGCTGGCGCAGGGTGTGCCCGCCGACGTCAACCTGGCAAAGCGGACCGGACGGATGCTCTCGCTCATCATGCACTGCGCCCCGGCTATGCGCGAAGCCGCGACGACGCACTGCGAGATTGCCGTGCTCTTCGCGCGGCGACTTGGTTTCGGCCGCCTCGTCCAACAGACGGTGCAGTATCAATTCGAGCGGTGGGACGGCAAAGGAATGGCGTTTCACCTGACCGGTAGCCAGCTGCCCCTGGCCACGCGCATTCTGTCGGTCGCACAGGTGGCCGAGCTGTGTCACGGCTTTGGTGGGCGATCGCTGGCGACGCGGCGAATCGGGGAAGGCAGCGGCCGCCGCTTCGATCCGGACGTGGCCAGTACGTTCCTGTCGCTGGCGCAGCGCGAAGACTTCTGGCCGACGCTGGAACAAGACGGGCCGGAAGTTCAGGCCGCGGTGCTGGAGATGCGCCCGCCCCTGTCCGCGGTGATCCAGTCGGAGGACCAACTCGACACCATCTGTAGCGCGCTGGCCGACTTCACCGACCTCCGCTCCAGCCGACGCTGGAACCACTCGATCGAGGTGGCGACGGTGGCTGAAGGAATCGCGACGCGGCTGCGGCTCAGTCCGGCCGAGACGCAGCGGACCAGGCGCGCCGCGCTGGTGCACGACGTGGGCATGGTGACCGTGCCATGGTCGATCCTCGAACATGGCGATGCGCTCTCAGCGGGCGAGCTCGAACAGGTGCGTTTGCACGCCTACTACACCCAGCGCGTGCTCGAACGCGTCGTGCCCCTGCGCGACCTGGCGGTCGCGGCCGCCGCGCACCACGAATGGGTCCAGGGTCCGGGCGGCTATCTCGGCCTGCGCGGCGACCAGATACCGCTCATCGCGCGCATCATCGGGCTCGCCGACGCGTACGTCTACCTGAGTGCCGAAGGTCGGCCGGTGGTCGACCCGAAGGACACGCTGGCCAGGCTTCGGCCGCGCGTCGGTACCCAATTCGACGAGGCCTGCTTTCTGGCGCTCTGGCAGGTGGTCACGGGCACCGTCGGCCCGGCCGTGCCGGCGCACCGAACGGTATCACGCGTCGCATTGTCGGAGCGTGAGCATGAAGTTCTGCGCCTGCTGACACGCGGCCTCAGCAATCCCCAGATCGCCGAGGCGCTGGTGATCAGCAAGAAGACGGTCGAGCACCACCTCGAACACATCTACAACAAGATGGGCATTTCGACCCGCACCTCGGCGGTGGCCTACGCCGTCCTGCACGGTCTGGCCGAACCTCAACGCCTCGCGCCGGTTCACAGGGAGAGCGAGTAGGCTGATTTTTTATGGATCTGGGCAAGATCGGGGTCTGGAGTGGGGCGCTGCGCAATGGTGAGCGCGGCGCGGTGCTTGACGCGGCGGCGGAGCTCGAGGACCTGGGCTATGGGACGATCTGGTTCCCCGGCGGCGCGCATGAGGGTCTGACCGAGCACATCGAGAGCATCCTGCAGCGCACGCGGCGGGTCGGGGTGGCCACGGGCATCGTCAACATCTGGACGCATCCCGCGGCCGAGGTTGCCGCCGAGCACCACGCCATCACGACGGCCCACCCCGGGCGCTTCCTGCTCGGCCTGGGGGTGAGCCACCAGCCTGTTGTCGAACGCAGCGGGCTCACGTACCAGCGGCCGCTGGCCAAGATGACCGCGTATCTCGACGCGCTCGACGCGGCGCCGCACCCGGTGCCCAAAGCCGAGCGCATTCTGGCCTCGCTTGGGCCGAAGAGCCTAGCGCAGGCGGGTGCGCGCGCCTGCGGGACGCATCCGTACTTCGTGCCACCAGCGCATACGCGCCTTGCGCGCGAGGCGCTCGGGCCGCTCGCGGTGGTGGCGCCAGAGCAGATGGTGGTGCTCGAGACGGATCAGGCGCGGGCCCGCGAGATCGCGCGACCGCTGATCGATCGCTACCTGCACGCGCCCAACTACACCAACAATCTGCTGCGGCTCGGCTTCACCGCCGCCGACTTCTCGGACGGCGGTAGCGACCACCTGGTCGACGCGATCGTCGCCCACGGCGATGCCGACACGGTGATGCGCCGCGTCCAGGAACACCTCGACGCGGGCGCCGACCACGTCTGCATCCAGGTCCTCACGCCGACCCCCGCCGCGATCCCCATGGACGGCTGGCGCCAGCTGGCCAGGGTCCTGCCGCATTGATGCCGCCGGCATCGCTGCGCTCGCTCCGTGCCGGCGGCGATCGGGGCCGGACGCATCGGGCAATCGTGCTGCCTGCAGCGCTTCGCTCAGTCCGACTGCAGGCCATGCCGGCTTTCGCTTGCCCCGAAACTCCGGTCCGGAGCGAGCGAAGCGATGCGGGCAGCACGGGTGGTAGACCAGGGCTGTGACCGCGACAGTGCGCGCTGGCCGGCCCGCGCTCGTCGAGGCGGCGTTGGCGCTCGGGCCGGCGATTGAGGCGGCGGGCGATGAAATTGAGAAGCACCGACGGCTGCCGGAGGAGCTGGTTGACGCGCTGGTCGACGCGGGGCTCTTCACGATGTTGCTGCCGGCGTCGCTCGGCGGCGGCGAGGTGGACATCCCGACGTTTGCGCGCGCGGTGGAAACGCTGGCCCGCGCCGACGCCAGCGTTGCCTGGTGCGTCGGCCAGGCCAACGGGCTGGCGGCGTACATGGCGTATCTCGACCCAGCCGCGGCGCACGAGGTCTTCGCCACAGCCAAACGCGTCATCCTGGCCAACGGACCCGGCGAAGGCAACCGACCTGGCAAAGCCGTCGAAACCGACGGCGGGTACCGAGTCAGCGGCCGCTGGCTGTTCGCCAGCGGGATTGGCCACGCGACGTGGTTGCTGGCCGTCTGCCACATCTTCCCCCCAGACGCCGACACGCCGCGCGTCGACGCGCACGGCAAGCCGGTCCAGTGGCTCATGCTCATCCCAAAAGAGATCGCCAGGCTGCACGACGTCTGGCACGTCAGCGGCCTGCGCGGCACCGGCAGCCAGTCGTTCAGCGTCTCAGACGCGTTTGTCCCCACCGCGTATTCGGTCCACTTCGCCCCAGCGGCGCGCCAGGAGCGCGGACCGTTGTACCTCTTCTCGAACAACGGCATCTTCGGGCCCGCGTTCGGCTCGGTGGCCCTCGGTGTCGCGCACACCAGCCTCGGCGCGCTCGTCGACTTCGCCTCCGGAAAAATCCCGCGCGGTATGGAGCGCCCGATCCACGAGAACGCGGCGGTCCAGCAAGCCGTGGCGATCGCTCAGGCGCGACTTGGCGCCGCGCGTGCGTACCTGCATCAGACGCTCGCCGAGGTCTGGGCCGCCGTCGACCGAGACAGACACCTGACCGTCGCGCAGCAGGTAGCCGTGCGACTGGCCTCGACGCACGCGACCCACGAAGCGGCGGCGGTGGTCGACACCGCGTACGGACTGGCCGGTTCGAACGCGATCTTCGAAGACCGTCCGTTCGAGCGCCGCTTTCGCGACGTGCACGCGGTCACCCAGCAACTCCAGGGCCGCCGGGCGCACTACGAAACGGTCGGCCGGTTCCTGCTCGGCCTGCCGCCCGAGACAACGTTTCTGTAGCGCCGATCAGGCCGCGCGACGCAGTGGCAGCTCCTCCTCGGCGGCCTCAGGGACGCCAAGGTGGAAGCGAGCAACCAACGCCTGCAGGTTGCCGGCCGTGGCCTTCAGATCGCGGGCCTGTTCGGACACCGCGCGGACCTGCTGGGCCATGTCGTTGGTGCGCGAATCGAGCGCGCGCAGGGTGACGCTCGTCTCGTTCGTTGTAACCGACACCTGCTCGATGGCCACACCCACGTCGCCGGCCTGCGAAGTCATCTCGTCGGCCGCCGCGGTGTTCTCTTCGACCACGGCGCTGACGCCTTCGAGGGAGGCGGTCAGCGCGTCAAGACCTTGAGCCATGCCGCGGGCCGCGGTGGCGATCCCACCGACCTGCTCGACGGTGGCCTCAACGGCCGCCATGATGCGATCGAGGGCCGCACCGGTTTGATCCGCGCGCTCGGCGCCGGCCTGCACCTGCGACGACCCGGCCAGCATGGCCTGGACCGCTTCCCGGGTCCCGGCCTGCACCTGGCTGATTAATTCGGCAATCTGCTTGGTTTCGCGTCCGGAACGCTCGGCCAACTTGCGCACTTCGTCGGCGACGACGGCGAAGCCCTTGCCGTGCTCACCGGCACGCGCGGCCTCGATCGCCGCGTTCAGCGCCAGCAGATTGGTTTGTTCGGCGATGTCGTCGATTGTCTCGACGACCGCCCCGATCTTCTCGCCGAGCTTGCCCAACTCCTCGACGCGTTGCGCCGCGCCATCCACCACGCTCCGAATCGACGCGATGCCCTCGACCGTGTGGCGCACCGAGGCGGCGCCTTGCTCGGCGGCGGAACGCGTCGCCTGGCTCGCGCTGGCCACGCCCTCCGCGTCAGTCGCGACTTGCGCCGCGCCGCGCGCGACCTCCGTCGCGGTTCGCGTCGCCGCCTGGAGCTGGCTGGCCTGATCCGCCGCGCCCTGAGCAATGCCGCGGATGGCCTGGCTGAGGCCACCGACGGCCGAAGCCGTCCACTGCGTACTCTGGCGGTTTGCCTCCGCCGAAGCCACGACTTGTTGAACGGCGCCAGCGACATCCACGACGGACGCCTGGGTCTGATCAGCCGCCGATTCGAGGTGACGCGCCGTGCGGTCCATCCCGTCCGCGGCGTGTTGCACGTCTTCGACGATCTCGCGCCACCGGTCGACCATCCGTCGCAACGCATGGCCCATTCGATCGGCATCCGAGCTGACGTCGATCGCGTGCGACAGGTCGCCCTCGGCGAGTCCATCCGCCAGCGCCGCGATGCGCTGTTGGTAGGCGATCATGTGCCGAAAAGCAGTCGCCATGGCGCCCAACTCGTCGTGCGACCTGAGGTTGATCACCTGTTCGAGGTCGCCGTGGCCCAGCCCCTGGGCGGCCTGACCCATCTGGCGTAACCCGCGACCGATCGGACCAGCGACAAACAGGAAGAGCACCACCATGCTGAGCAACAGGGCCGCCACCGAAGTCGCCAAGACCACGCGCATGATTTCGGCCTCCGCGTCGTACAGCGCCGTCAGCGGGATGCCCGTGTAGACCACCCCGACGACCTTGCCGCTCGCGTCGCGGAGCGGATCGTACCGATTGATGAAGTCTCGCCCGGCGACCGGGCTCACCCCGGTGAAGCTCTCGCCGCGATCGATGGCGGTACGCGCCGGGCCGACCAGCTCGGTGTGATCGTTGCGGTCGGTGCTGTTGAGCTTCAAGACGGTGGTAGTCAGCCGCATGGGCTTACCGTCAGACATGAGCTGGAACAGCGTCGCGTCGGCGCCGCTGAGGCTCTTGGTATCGTCTACGACCGAGTGATCGCCTTCGACGGCCCAACTGCCGAGTACCAATTTGCCGTCGACGATGGTGGCCGCGCCTTTGCCGTGCACGAGATACCAGAGCGTTTGCTGGCCGTGCTCCACTTCCGAGGCGAGCTCCTGGTACATGCGCTCATCGACACTCTGTTTGACGACCAGCAGGAGCGTGGCGGAGACGACGACCAGCGACAGCGCACACCCGGCCAGGATGCGCGTCGCAATCGACATGTGGGTCAGCCGCGCGGCACGCGTGGTGATCCCGCGGAGGGTGCTTGGCATTTGGACCAACGTGCCGCATTCGGCGTGCCCGCGAGGTTGGCCCGCGGGCAGCATTGTGGCGCGCCCCAAACCGTTTTGCTAATATGTCTGTCACAGATAGATATGTCGATGACACTGGTTGAGCCTGCCCCCAGAACCGCCAGCCTGACCGTCGAGCTCGCCAAGGTCCTCGCGCGGATCGGACGCGGCTTGCGCTATGGCACGCGCGCCGCAGCCGAAGCCCTCGAGGTGACTCACTCGGAGGCCGACCTGCTGCGTTTGCTCGATCGGAAACCCGGTATTCGCGTCCAGGACGCCGCGCTCGAGCTGGGTGTCGCTTCCAACTCGGTCAGCACCCTGGTCAAACAACTCACCCGCGCCGGGCTCGTCGAGCGCGTCTCGGACCCGCTTGACGGTCGCGCCGCGCACCTGTGGCTCACTCCACAGTCGCTGGAGTGGGTCACGCGCGTCGGCAATGCGCGCGAAGCGGTCATTAGCCGAGCGCTGGTCTCGCTCGACGAAGCGGACCGCACGGCGATCGAAGCAGCGGTGCCGGCGATGGCGCGCCTGGCCAAAGCCATCAAGAGCGCCGGGAAAGCGGCGCAATGAAGACGCTGCTGCGGGTCCTGCCGTACTTCAAGAACTACCGCTGGCTCATGCTCGCAGGCTACGTGGCCGTCATCGGCAACGCGTTCTTCAACCTCGCCGTCCCCAGGCTGATCGGCGTCGCCGTCGACCAGGGCGTCGGCAAGCAGGACGTCGGCCAGCTGGTATTCCTGAGCGTGATGATCGTCGTCGCGAGCGCGCTGCGCGGCCTGTTTGCCTTCGGCCAGAACTACCTGGGCGAGACGGCTGCCCAGGGCGGCAGCTACCAGTTGCGTCGGGCCATGTACGTGCACATTCAGCAGCTGTCGTTCAGCTTCCACGATGGGGCCCAGACCGGCGACCTGCTCACGCGTTCGATGTCCGACGTCGAGCAGCTCAAGAACTTTACGGGCCGCGGCCTGTTGATGATCTTCAACCTGGTGTTGCTGGTCGTGGGCGTCGCCATCGCGCTGCTGGCCATGAACTGGAAGCTGGCACTGCTCTCGCTGGTGATCCTGCCACTGCTGTACTGGCGCGCGGCGTCGTTCAGCAAGGCGATGCGGCCCCTGTTTCGCGCGGTGCAGGACCAGGTGTCGCTGGTCGCGACACTGGTTCAGGACAATGCCGCCGGTGCGCGCGTGGTCAAAGCGTTCGGCCAGGAACAGCGGGAGATCGAGCGCTTCGACGATGGCAACGAGGCCCTGTACCAGCGCTATCTGGACTCCGCCAAGCTGCAGTCCTTCAACACGCCGCTCTTGAATTTCATCGCCAACGCCGCGACGGTCGCCATGCTGTGGGTGGGCGGGCTGCTGGTGATCTCCAACCAGTTGACCATCGGCGAGCTCGTCGCCTTTTACGCGTACCTGCTGCAGATCGTCGGGCCGGTCCGTCAGGGCGGATTTTTGATGTCGATGGCGTCCCGCGCGGCGGCGTCCTGCGAACGCATCCTGGAGGTACTGGACACGCCGATCAGCGTCTCGAGCCCGCCCGACGCGGTGGAGCTGGAGGCCATTCGAGGCGAGGTCGAGTTCCAGGACGTGACCTGCCGGTACCACCCCGGCCGCGCCGTGCTCGACCGGGTCAGCTTCAAGGCTGAGCCTGGCCAGACCATCGCCCTGGTCGGCGCGACCGGTTCCGGCAAGACCACCGTCGCCAATCTGATCCCGCGCTTCTACGACGTCAGCTCCGGCCACGTGCTCATCGATGGCCACGACGTTCGGGACGTCGACCTGCCCTCGCTGCGACGGCAGATCGGCATCGTCATGCAGGAGACAACGCTGTTTTCCGGCAGCATTCGCGAGAACATCGCCTTCGGCAAGGCCGACGCCACCGAAGATGACATCAACTGGGCCGCCGAGTCTGCGCGCGCGGCAGAATTCATCGCGCGCCTGCCCGACGGCTACGACACCATCGTCGGCGAGCGCGGCGTGTCGCTGTCTGGCGGCCAGAAGCAGCGCGTGGCCATCTCCCGCGCGTTGTTGATGGATCCGCGCATTCTGATCCTGGACGAGTTCACCTCGGCGGTCGACGCCACGACCGAGCGCCTGATTCGCGCGGCGCTGCTCGAGCTGATGCACGGGCGCACGACGTTCGTGATCGCGCATCGCCTGTCGACAGTCCGCGAGGCGGACCTGATCCTGGTCCTGCAGAGCGGCCGCCTGGTCGACTCCGGGACGCACGAAGAGCTCCTCGAATCGAGCTCCGTCTACCGCGAGATCCACGCCAGCCAGCTCGCGGAGCCCGACCCGGCGCTTGACCGGACCGAGCATCGCAACGGGATCCTCGCTCTCGGGGACCTCGAGAAGGAGCTCGTCTCATGATGGGCTTTGGCGGCCACGGCGGCGGCGGTGGCGGCGGCGCCATGGGCGGCGGACTGAACCGCGGCGCGGGACCGGGCGTGCTCTCGAATGTCGCCGACGTGGACGGCCCCGTGGTCGACCCGCGGATCGCTCGGCGCGCCCTGGCCTATATGCGCCCGTACACGCTCAGCGTGGCCTTCGCGCTGTTCATGACCGTCGCCCAGGCGGCGCTGATGACCGTCGGCCCCGTACTGACCAAGATTGGCATCGACGATCACGTCGCGCGCGGCGACGTCTGGGGCATGACCGTCTTTTTTGGACTGACCATCGCCGCGTATTTCGCCGCGTTTTTGACCAACTGGTCGCAGATGCAGGTCATGACCCAGGTTGGCCAGCGCTTGCTGCAGCAGATGCGCGGCGACATGGTCCGCCACCTGCAGCGGCTACCGCTGACGTACTTCGACAGCATCCCCAGCGGCGTCGTCGTCTCGCGCGTGATCAACGACGTGCAGACGGTCAACGAGCTGCTCAGCAACGGCATCGTCCAGGCCCTGAGCGACATTCTGACCCTCGGTTTCACGGTCGCGGTCATGATCTACCTGGCCCCGAACCTGGCGCTGGTCACCTTCGCGGTGGTTCCGCTGATGGGCATCGCGGTCTGGATCTTCACCGAGAAAGCCAAAGTCGCCTACCGCCGCACGCGCGTCACGGTGGCGACCCTCACGGGCGAATTCGCGGAGTCCTACGCGGGCGTGCGAGTCGTCCAGGCATTCGCCCGCGAAGCGTCGAGCACCGAACACTTCGACGAGGTCAACGACGACAACCGCCAGGCCAATATCCAGGCCAACACGCTGTCCTCGATGCTGCTGCCGGTCGTCGAGCTGTGCAACGCCGCGTCGACCGTGGCGGTCATCGCGTACGGCGGCTGGTTGATGGTGACGGGCCAGTCCACGCTGGGCGTGATCGTGGCGTTTCTGGCTTACATCACCCGCTTCTTCCAGCCGGTGCGGACGCTGACCCAGTTCTACAACCAGCTGCAGGCGGCCACTGCCGCCGCCGAAAAGGTCTTCGAGCTCCTGGATGAGCCGGTCACGATCGCCGAGGCTGCCGAGCCGGTGACGCTCGGCCGCGTCCGGGGTGAAGTGGAATTCCGCGATGTGACGTTCTCGTACGGCCGCGAGCCCGTGCTCGAGGACGTGAGCTTCCACGCCGATCCGGGTGACCTGATCGCGCTGGTCGGCCACACCGGCGCAGGGAAGACGACCATCGCCAGCCTGCTCTCACGCTTCTACGATCCGGTCGACGGCGCCGTCCTGCTCGACGGTGTTGACCTGCGCGATCTGTCGTTCGAGACGCTGCGCGCTTCGGTTGGGCTCGTGCTGCAGGACAATTTCCTGTTCTCGGGCACCATCGCGGACAACATCCGGTATGCCCGCCCGGATGCCACTGACGACGACGTGATTGCCGCCGCGCGGGTGTCCAATGCACATGAGTTCATTCAGCGTCTACCGCGGGGCTACGAAACCGTGGTGCTCGAGCGCGCCGCGAACCTGTCGCTGGGTCAGCGCCAGTTGATCGCCATCGCGCGCGCGGTCCTGGCCGACCCGCGCGTGCTGATCCTGGACGAAGCGACCTCGAACATCGATTCGCAGACCGAGCTGCTGGTCCAGCAAGCGCTGCACAAGCTGCTGGCCGGCCGAACGTCGCTGGTGATCGCGCATCGTCTGTCGACCATTCGAGCCGCCGACGAGGTGCTCGTGCTCGACGCCGGTCGCATCGTCGAGCGCGGCAACCACGCCGACCTGCTGCGCAAGCGCGGCCACTATTACAAGCTCTACCAGCAACAATTCGCCGAACTCGGCGAAGGGTCGTCCGCCGCGCGGGCAGCGGCCGGTTAGGCGCTGCGCTTGAACGCGCCGGAGAAGTAGGCGGGCTCGAGGCCCATCGCCCAGTAGGCGGCGTGATGGCGGCTGCTCTGGCTGGTCTCCTGGCCGGTGCGGCGGCTCGCGCCGTCGCCGGTGGCGGCGAACTCCAGCCAGCCGACCCACGTTCCGTCAGCGCGGCCCTGGCCGTAGATACGCACCAGGTAGGTTTCCCCGTCGTCGGCCTGGAAAAGGTCCGCGTATTCGTGCAGTACGACTGGCTCGCCGACGCCGTCAACTGACGGGGCGCCCCGGCTCGCCGAGGCGTACGCGAGGTCCACGTCCGGATCGACCGCGACGTGGGCGGGCCCGTTGGAGCTCGCTCCACCGGCGACGGCGATCACCCGGCGAATGGCCGACGCGCAGCGCTCACACGCCGCAAACTGGATCGCGCCCCCGCGCGCATGTCGCACCAGGACCGCGGCACGAATCGCTTCGGGTTCCGCTGAGCACAATTCACAGCTGTGAACTCGCCCTGGGACCTGGACAATCGAGAGGATCACCGGATCGCTAAGCATGTTCCGACAAGGTCCTTCGACACGTGTATCTGCAAGCTCCGGACCAACCCGCGTGCCGCGTCACTCGATGGGGCACGGGCCACGCGCCGCTCCGGGAGCGCGGTCGGGGAGATCTGGCAGTTTCTGGTACTCACGCACCAGTGGATGGCAGTTCAAACGTCCTAGTCTGGACCCATGGATAGGTTCACCTGGCTCGTCGTCGGTGGCGTTGTCAGCCTGGTCGTCGCCGGCCTGGCGGTCGCCATCTTGCTGCGCGGCCGCGAGGCGCCGCCGGATCTGAACACACCCGCGGGAGTCGTACTCGCGTACGCCCGGGCCGAGGCCCGCGGCGACCCGCAGACCGCCTGGGACCTGCTGGCACCGTCGGCGCAGGCACGCGGGGACCACGACCGCTTCCTGGCCCGCGCCGGCAGCGCTGGCGGCGGCGGTGACCGCGAGTACCTGACCACGGAGGACGTGCGTATCGACGCGAACGGCGCCAGCGTGGTGCTCGTCGAAACGTCGACCGGCTCCGGCGGCCTGTTCGGCAGCAGCAGCTATGCCCGTCGCGCGACGGTGCGCCTCAGTCGCGAGGGTGCCGACTGGCGGATCGTCGTGCCGCCGGACGACTACCTGTTATCCGCTACTAAGCCCTGAAGGAGATCCGCGTGACCACTATTCGACGCATCTACGCGTACCTCCTGGCCTTCGCTGGCCTGGCGATGGTGTCGCTCGCCGCGGCCAACCTGCTGCAACTGCTGGTCGATCTCGGCCTGCGCTCCGCGCTGGTCAGCACGGACAGCTACGTGCGCGACACGGTGTCGTTGTACGCCGCGGCCGCGCTGGTCGGCCTGCCGGTCTGGCTTCTGCACTGGCTCTGGATCGAGCGCTCGGTGCGCGCCGATCCTGCCGAGCGCGCCAGTACGCTGCGACGCCTGTACCTGTACGCGGTGCTCGTCGGGGCGACGCTCGAACTGGTCGGTGCAGCCAGAGACGCGCTCTTCAGCGCGTTCGCGGCGCTAGCCGGGCCCGAAGCGCAGTCTTGGAGCGCGATTGTTCGGCCCCTGCCGTTCGCATTGATCGCCCTGGGCGTGTGGTGGGCCCACTGGCGCATCGCGGCCACCGCTCGAGCCCAGATCGGTGAAACGGGCGGCTCGGCGACCTTGCGGCGGTGGTACGTGTACGGCGCGGCGTTTGTCGGTCTCGTGCTCCTGCTCACCGGCACACAAGGCGTCCTCGAATCGCTCTGGCACATCGTGGCCCAGGCCGGCGGGCCAATTGGACCCGGCCTGGCCCGGCCCGCGGCCGACGCGTTGGTCGGGCTCGCGCTGTGGTTGGTCCACTGGACCGTGTTGCCGAGGCCCGACGACGACAGGACGTCGGTGCTGCGGAGCGTCTACCTGTTCCTGGCACTGGCAGTCGCGGTGGTCGGGACCCTGTTGGGTCTGAGCCAGTTGCTGTACTACGCCGTCGCGCGAGTCCTGGGAGTTGACCGTCCGGGCGGTGTCGGCGGCGACCTCCTGCAGGCCGCGGCCGGGCCGGTGAGCATCGCCATCGTGTACGGCGCTGCCTGGGCGTACCAGCGTGGCGCCCTGGCTCGGCCGCACGCCGGGATCCAGCGTCTCTACACCTATCTGGTCGCGCTCGTCGCCCTGGGCGTGCTCGCCAGCGGCGTGGCGGGTCTCGTCTGGACCTTCGGTGACCTGCTCTTGCCAGGGTCGCCAACGTTCAGCGGCGACGTTTGGCGCGAGCAGGTGGCGCTGTACGCGACCCTGGCCATGGTCGGTTTGCCGGCGTGGTTGCTCCACTGGCGCCGCCGCCTGACATCTGGTGAAGAGGCCCGCGGACTGGCACGGCGTCTCTACCTTTACTTGAGCCTCATCGTCGCGATGCTTGCGCTGGTGAGCAGCGCCGCCGCGGGACTTTACCGATTGCTCGGCCTGATCCTGGGCAGCGGCTTCAGCGTGAGCGCGGCAGCCGACCTGGCGCACGCGGTCGCCGTCGCATGCGTCGCGGCCGTTGTCGCGGCGTACCACTGGCGCGTCATCCGCGCCGACGCTCACGTCTCCCAACCTGATGCGAGGGCGGAGTCAGCGGAGCCAGCCGCGGCGACCGTGGAGATCCGCGCCGCCGACGCCGTCAGCCTGAGCCGGGCCCTCGCCGCGTTGCGTTCGACTGGCGTCCAGGTCACGGTTCTATCGGCCGCTACCCATGCGGACGCGGGAGCATTGGCCCCCCGTCGGTAGCCACCACCCACTCGCGATTGGCCCGGCATCGTGGCGAACTGGCCCTGGAAGTGCGGCGCGACGTGCCGCGCGAAGAGCTCGAAACCGTGCACTATGCGCCCGCGGCTCGCGAGTCCGAACATCGCTAGCAGAAACCCGCCGAAGCCACCTGACCCGTCGAGCAGCGCCTCAATGGACTGCCATTCTGGCGTCCGCCGACCAGGCTCGTAAGCAAGGCAAAGCTGCTACAGGCCGAGCACGCGCCGCATGCCGCGATCCACCGCGCGCATCAGCGGACCAGGCACATCACCGATGGGGTCTTCGAGGTCTGCTTTGTCCAGGGTG
>DATGER010000003.1:0-24620 GCA_035309865.1 Chloroflexota bacterium | reverse complement strand
CAGAATACGGTCCACCTTCCCCTTTCGGAGGGGGGACACATCTGAGCGGGGAAGCTCAGCTCGCCCCATCCCTTATCCCACTCTTAGACTGACTCCGAACGGACGCGGCGTCAAGTTATCCGCCCACCGCACGGGAGACAGGTTGTCCGCAGCGGCCACCCGCTGCCCGTCCAGTTTGGGCGCCGAACGTTGAGAACTCGTTGCGGCGGGATTGATCCGGTTGTTGCGCTCGGCGCCCTGAGGCCCGTAGCGCCGGGGTACACTGCGGCCACTTCCAAGCCTGGAGCCTGAGGAACATGACACCAGCAACGATTGGCATCTTGATCATCGCCATACTCGTCGTGATCACGATCCTATCTTCGCTACGCATGTGCAGCGAGTGGGAGCGCAAGGTTGTATTGCGTCTGGGACGTTTTGGCGGCGTCCGCGGACCTGGCATTTTCTTCCTGTTGCCGTATGTCGAGCAGACGCCCTTCACCATCGATACGCGGGTCACCACGACGCCCTTTATGGCCGAGCAGACGTTGACCAAGGACGGCGCCTCGGTGTCTGTCGACGCCATCATGTACTGGCGCATCGTCGATGCGGGTCGGGCGGCGATTCAAGTCGTCAACTTCACGCAGGCGGTCATGGGCGCCGCTCAGGGTGGGCTACGCGACATCATCGGTCGCAACGATCTGTCGACCGTGCTTTCTCAGCGCCGCGAGCTGGACGAACAACTCACCGTCATCCTCGACGAGCAGACCGAGCCGTGGGGCATCAAGGTCCAGTCCGTCCAGTTGCGAGACATCAAGGTCCCCGACAACCTGCAGGATGCGCTCTCGCGGATCGCCCAGGCCGAGCGCGAGCGCCAGGCGCGACTCATTCTCGGTGAGAGCGAAGTGCAGGTCGCCGAGAAGTTCGCCGACGCGGGCGAGCTGTACCGGAACCATCCGACGGCGCTCCACCTGCGCGGCATGAACATGCTGTACGAGACCATGCGGAGCGGGTTGTCCACGGTCATCGTCGTACCGTCGTCGGCGCTCGATTCGATGAACCTGGGCGCTATCGGCGGCATCTCCGCGCTTGGTCAGCTGGCCCCGCCGCCAGATGGAGAGAAACGGCCGGGGCCCGTACCGCCGACCCTGTCACCCTGAGGAAGGCACTTCCGCCAGCGCGCGCCGGAGCAGGCGGGCGTTGACGTGCGAGAGCTGTCGTACTTCGGCCAGCGACACCCAGGCGACCTCGGACACTTCGGCGCTGGCGCGAAACTCAGCCACGCCGTCCAGTAGCTCCGCGTCCATCAGCAGCACGATCGCGAAGCCCGCGCGTTCCACCGCGGACACCCGCCCGACGCGCACGCGCAGGCCAGTCTCTTCGAGCAGCTCGCGTTCGAGCGCGCTCTCGATCGGCTCGTTCCCTTCGAGCCAGCCGCCGGGCAAGGCCCACGGCTCATCGCGGCTGTAGGTTCGGTGGACCAGCAGGATGCGCCCGCGGTCGTCGCGGATGAGCGCCGCCACCCCCACGCCATGCCAGCCGTACCGCAGCCGGAGATAGGCCAGCTTGAGTGGCCCGGGCAGTGGTCGCCAGATGCGCAGCAACCAGCGCAGCATCGTTGACCAGCATGACACATTCTGGTGTGCGCATTCGACGTATACAGCTTGTCTACGGCAGTCGCTCCAGAAACCGGATATAGCGCTCGGCCGAGCGATCGACGGCGTCTTTTCCGCCCGAGCTCACCCGGCGACCGTCCCACGCGCCATAGATGCGTTCGAACGCGAACGGCCGCACGCTCTCGGCGATGCGGCGAACCGAGGCGGCGGGCAATGGAATGAGGTTCGGATAGCTGTACATGAAGCTGAGATACCGCCGGTCCATGACGACCGTGAGCGAGTCGCCGACCAGCAGTAGGCCGTCGCCGCCGTCGCGACCCGTCCAGTGCAGCGCGGTCGACCCTTCGAAGTGGCCGCCAGTATTGATGAGCGTCACGCCCGGCAGGATCTCGCGGGTTTCGCCACGCCACAAATTCAGGCCCGGTGTCGGGTACTGGACCCATTCAGCGTCGGCGGCGTGGATATAGACCGGGCAATCTCCGAACGCCGCGCTCCAGGTGGCCATGCTGGCGTAAAAGTGGGGGTGGGAGATGGCGATGGCGCTCAGCCCACCGCGCGCCGTCAACGCTTCGATCGACGCGTCGTCGACCATGCTGATGCAGTCCCACATCACGTTGCCCGCGGGCGTCTGGACGATCAGCGCGCGCTGGCCGATGGCGACCGCTGGACGGGTGCTGACGTGCAACAGCCCCGGTTCCAACTCTTCGACGGTGTTGCGGCGACCCTCGGCTGCCAGTTCGGCGAGCGTCGTCCACTGCTGACCGTTCCAGCCGACGTACTGGCGTTCGTCTTCGCAGATCGGGCACCGTTCGGGGGGGCGATCGCCGGGCGCGTACTGGACGCCGCATGTCCGACAGAGAAAAGCGGTCTGGCTCACAGCGGCCAGCTTACCTTTACACCTGGGCAACCGGTAATTGATACGGCTTTAATAAACCTGCGCGACACTGGTGGTCGGGAAGGCTCGTTAAGACTGATATGAAGCGTTTTTCGGCAAGACTGTTCCTGGTCGTGGGGTTGCTCGCCACCATCGTGCCTGCCACGGTCGTCGACGCGGCCGATCAGGGCACCAACGCGGCGATCCAACAGGTCATCCAGCGGAGCAACGACGAGCAGGTCCAGGCGATCGCGGCGCACGATGCGTCGCTCATGGCCGACACGCTCACCGCCGACCATTTCCAGGAGCTCGTGCAGATCAACCAGGACCTGCTGAGCCACGGCGTGGTCAGCATCAAGCTGGTGAAGTTGGATTGGGGCGCGGTCGCAGTCGACGGCGCGACGGCCTCGGCCACGACGTACGAGACGTGGTCGACGACGCTGGCCGACGGTTCCACCGATGTCTCGCGCGATCGCAACGACTACAGCCTGGTGCTCGACAGCGGCGTCTGGAAGATCAAGTCCGACGCCCATCCGGACCAGACGGAGGTCACCGGGCGGCCAGGTCCGAGCCTGGTGACGCCGCCGCCCGTGCTGCCGTTCCCGGACGATCAGGGCACGTCACACAACTGGTCGGGCTACGCGGCGACCGGCGGGACGTATACCTCGGTGACGGGCACCTGGACGGTGCCGCAATTCACCGCCGACGGGACGTTCGGGATCGACGCCGCCTGGGTTGGGATCGGCGGCGTGGACAGCCACGACCTGATTCAGGCGGGCACGCAGCAGACGGTCAACGGCTCGGGAAGCACGCAGTACGAGGCGTGGATAGAAATGCTGCCGCGTACGTCGCGCCCGGTGCCGCTGCGTGTCCACGCCGGCGATTCAGTGACGGTCTCGATCGCCGAACAGTCGCCCGATCAGTGGCTGATCAGCTTCACCAACAACACGACCGGGCAGCCGTATCAGACGACGCAGCACTACGTGTCGTCGCGCTCGTCGGCTGACTGGGTTGAAGAGGCGCCCAGCGGCGGCCGAGGGAACCTGTTGCCGCTGGACAACTTCGGCACTATCGCGTTCAGCAACGGCACCGCCGTCAAGGATGGTCAGACGGTCACGATCGCCGGCGCAAATGCGCACTCGATCACCATGCTCGGGGACACGAATCAAGCGCTGGCCGTGCCATCCAGCCTGAGCGACGACGGCACCAGCTTCACCGTCGCCCGCACCGACGTCCCCGCCGCCACCCCCCGCCGCCAGACCGGCCGCGGCCTGTTCCCAGGCATCCCAAGCATCATCCCCTTCCCTGGCGACTAGCCCGCGGTCGTGCCCGCTGGGCAATCGCGTGCTACCGTACGTCGGCCATGGACGACGCCGAGCGGCTGGAGGTCGCGATACGCGCGGCGCGCGCTGGCGGGGCGGTGGCGCTGGCGCATCTTGGGAACCCGCTGTACTTCAAGTTGAAGGATCGGCGCGACCTGCTGGTGGGCGCGGCACTTGTCGTCCAGGACACCATTCGCCAGAGCCTGCTCGCGGCGTGCCCGGACGACGCGTTCCTCGGCGAAGAAGGGCCTGACGACGAGGCACTGCCAGTCAACGCAGAGCGGCTCTGGATCGTCGACCCCATCGACGGCTCGATCAACTTCTTCCGTGGTCTGCCGAACTTTGCCGTCAGCATCGGCTTCCGGGACGCCCACGGCTTTCGCGTCGGCGTGGTGTACGACCCGTCGCGCGACGAGCTGTTCTCAGCGCGCTTCACGGACGGCGCCCGGCTCAACGGCGAGCGCATCTACGTCCACGTGCCCGGCGAGGGCGAGGATGCCTACGAACAGAGTCTGATCGGGACGGACCTCCACGGCGGCACCGAGGAGCGGGTGCGGGGCTTGCGCGCCGCGACGCACGTCGGCAACCGGATGCTCGGGGTGGTCATGCTGGGCTCGCCGGCGCTCGGGCTGTGCTATGTGGCCGCGGGCCGGACCCACGCCTACTTTCACTTGAAGCTGCACCTCTGGGACGTCGCCGCCGCGGCCGTCATCCTCCAGGAATCCGGCGCCGTCTTCACCAACGGCACCGGCGGCTCCTGGCTGTACTCGGACGGCAGCTACCTGGCCACCAACGGCCGACTGCACGGCGGCATGCTGCGCCTGCTGCGCGCCGCCGTACCCGAGCTCGGCTCGCCCGCCCGCCCAGGCGTAAGTCGCCGCCCGCATCGCTGCGCTCGCTCACAAAGAGCGATTCAAGGAACGTAGCAGCAGCTCAGTTCCCCGGCATGCAGCGAGCGTTGTGACGGCTGGGAACTCCAGTTCCCGACAGGCACTGAGGGCTGTGAGGGCTGGGAACTCAGTGCCCGACAGGCAGCAAGCGCTGTGGGGCTGGGATCTCAGCGCCGACACGTAGCCAGCGTTGTGACGCTTGCGCCAGCGCCGGCGGGGGCGACCAATACGATCTACCCGGCCCTCCGAGCGGTACGCGCGGAAACGAGGCGCGAAGCGCCCCTCGCGGGGGGTCGCCGCGGGAAGGAGCGCGCAGCGAGCTTGCGAGCGGAGCAGCGACTGGCGGCGGGGGGCCCGCAGGGCTCCCCCGACCCGTACCAGTAACAGACCGGGACTACCCGAGCGCTTGCAGGAGCGTCCGTTCGATC
The DNA here is from genome assembly GCA_035309865.1 of Chloroflexota bacterium. Lineage (GTDB taxonomy): Bacteria > Chloroflexota > UBA6077 > UBA6077 > CF-72 > CF-72. The sequence continues at coordinate 19,514 of DATGER010000003.1, read as the reverse complement.
AAATTTTGCGCGATGTCGACCTTGTAGGCGTTCAGCGACATCGGTCGCGCGACGGTGCGGATCTGCGCGGCGGCGGCTTTGGCGGCGGTTTTGACGTCCTGGCCCTTGAGCGCCGTCTCGACGACGGCGGCCCGATACGGCACCGGCGCCACGCCACCGAGCACGATCCGGCCGTCCGCCCACTTCCCGGTGCCGTCCACGCTGAACGCGACGGCCACCGACACCACCGCGAAGTCGTAGACCTGGCGGTCCTTGAGCTTGGTCCAGGCCATCTTCGTGCCTGCGGCGGGCGTCGGAATCAAAACCTCGGTCAGCAACTCGTTCGGCTTGAGCACGTTTTCGGTGAGCACGTCCTCGCGCGGTCCGTGGAAGTAGCTGTCGAAGGCGACCATGCGTTCGCCACTCGGGCCCACCACCCTGGCTGAGGCGTTCAACGCCAGCAAAGCGGTCGAGGTATCCGAAGGGTGGACGATGTAGCACAGCTCGCCGCCGATGATGGCGTGGTACGTGTTGTCACCGGTGACCGAGTAGCAGAAGTCGCCACCCTTCTTGTAGCAGTTGAAGTCCTCACCCCTGAAGAACCAGCAGCGCGGCCGCTGGTTGATGTTGCCGCCGAGCGTGCCGAAGTTGCGGATCAGCGGCGACGCGATCGTTTTGCAGGCATCCGATAGGAGCGGCACCATCTTCTGGACGTCGGCCGACTCGATGAGCTCACTCAGGGTGGTCGCCGCGCCCACCGTGATCCCGGCCGAGTCCGGTTTGATGCCCTTCAAGTCGGGGATCGCCGTGATATCGACCAGGGCCGACGGCAGGGGCATGCCCTTGCCGGTGACCCAGTCCTTGAGGATGCCGCCAACGATGTCGCTACCGCCGGCCAGGACCTTGCCGCCAGGTCCAAGTTGATCGAGCAAGCCCACCGCCTGCGGAACGGTGGTGGGTTCGTGCAGATCGAAGCCTTTCATCAGATCTCCCTGGTCACGCCTTCTTGAGGGCCGCGAGGACCCGGGCTCTGGTCAATGGAATGTCCTCCACCCACACGCCCACGGCGTTGTACACCGCATTGATCATCGCCGAGGCAGGTGTGGCAATCGGCGGCTCGCCGATCCCGTGGGCACCGAAGGCACCATAGTTCTTGGGTTTCTCGACGATCACCACTTCGACCGGCGGCACGTCTTTGATCGACATGACCTTGTAGTCGAGCAGGTTCGGGTTCAACGGCACCCCGGTGGCGGTATCGCGCATCAACGTCTCGGTCAGGGCCTGGCCGATGCCCATGATCACCCCACCTTCGATCTGTTGTTTGACCCCCAGCGGGTTGATCGCGCGGCCCACGTCGTGTGCGGCGGTGTACTTGAGCACTTTGATGCTGCCGGTACCCGTATCGACCTCGACTTCGGCCACGCCAGCCGCCCAGGCCATGCGCTGCCAGGTGGTCTCGTGAATGTGCGCACCCTTGCCAATGATGGGGTTGCCCGCATACGCGATGACGTCGGCGATCAGGATTTTCTGCGTTGGATCGTCCTTGTAGACGATGACCCCACGCGAGACGTCCAGGTCCTCAGGCTTGGTGGTGACCGTCTCTGGCGGCGTCTTCTTCTTGCCGTCGTCGACGAGCTTGCGCACCGCCCAGTCAAGCAGCTGAGCCCTGGCATCCGCGGCGGCTTCGTAGACGCCCCAGCCACCTGAAATGGTCTGACGGCTGCCGGCGGTCACACCGGTATCGGGGGTCACGTCGCTGTCGACTTCGTTTGAGATGCGCACCCGGCTCAGGGGCAGGCCCATGACCTCGCCGGCCATCATCGCCATGGTGGTCCGCTCGCCCGGGCCAACCTCGGCAGCGCCCGAGATGACGGTCATGGTGCCATCCGAATTGATGATCACCATCCCCGTGGATGGCGCACCGCCAGCGCCGTGGACGCACGAGTGCGCGGCCATACCGATGCCATGGAAGACGCCGGGGCGCACTTCATTGGCTTTGGCCGGATGCCACTTCTCCTTCCAACCCGCCCGGTCAGTTGCCTGCTGAATCACCTCTTGCAAACCGGAGTTGTTGTACGGCTGCTTGGTGTCTGGATTGGCCTCTAGATTCAGGTTCTTGAGACGTATGTCCAGCGGGTTCATCCCGATTGCATAGGCGGCGCGATCGAGGATCGGCTCACGCGCCAGCGTGTTGTTCGGATGTTCCGTGCAACGCAACGAGCTGTATTTGTAGCTGTTGGTCATCACGGTGATCTCTTGCTGCCAGATGTTCTCGATCTTGTACATCGACTCGAGACCCGTGGAGAATGCTGCCCCACCAGTTCCGCGCTGCGCGCCAGCGTCGCCGACGTTCTTGCTCGAATAGGCCACGATCGTCCCGTCGCGCTTGACGCCAATCTTGCTCTCGTTGCGCACGGGCGTGCGATGCGTCCGCGTAATGAAATCCTCGGCGCGCGTGTTCATCGTGCGCACCGGACGCCCGGTGAGCTTGGCCATCAGCAGCGCATGCATCTCGACCAGGTTCGGATCGCGGTGGCTGCCATAGCTGGCGCCGACGAAACCAGGGGTGATCACCCGAATTTGCGACTGGTTGAGCTTGAGCACCTGCGAAAACGTATTGCGGGCCCCGTGAGCGTGACGGAACGTGCCCACGATGGTCGCGTGGTCGCGCCCGTCCGCGGAGTAGTCCCATCTGGCAATAACAGTGGTCGGCTCCAGCGCCGCGTGGTGCTCAGCCGAGCGCGTCGTCACGTTCTCGATCACCACGTCCGACTGTGCGAAGCCGTCGTCGGGGTTCCCGCGAACCTTGGGCGGGGTCACGTCCAGGATCGTGCCGTCGAGTTTGTTGTCCCACTGCTTCGGTGTCGTGGCCTTCATGCCCTCGATGTGGTCGAGGACCGCCGGCAGCACCTCGTAGTCCACCGCGATCAACCGCGTGGCTTCGTCGGCGATGTGGTCCGACGCGGCGGCAACCACGGCGATTGGCGCGCCGACCTCGAAGACCTCCTGTGAGAAAAGAAAACGGTCGGGTGGCCCACTGCCAATGCGGACGTCCTTGTACATGTCAGGCAAATTGCCGCTATGCAGAACCGCGACAACGCCCGGAAACGCGTCAGCTTTGCTCGTGTCGATCTGCTTGATGCGCGCGTGCGGGTGCGGACTGCCGAGCGTCTTCATGAACAGCATGGCCGGCTGGGTCATGTGCTCGGTGTACTGGCCGAACCCGGTCACGTGGCCGAAGCCGTGGATGCGCGGCGAAGGCTTGCCGATGATCTGGAACGGACCCTCAGGGATCGCGCGGGGCGGCAGGGTCTGGGCCTGGGTGTAGACCGACAGCTTGTCGGAGAAGCGCGACAGGACGGGCGCCAGCAAGTCGGCGTTTTCCGCCGTGAGGATGTGCCATTCGGGCGAGGCGACGACGGCGGCCCAGTCGGCGTCAGTCAGGTTCGACGCATAGTCCAGGTCGAAGGCGACCCGGAAGGCGTCAACCCTCTGCAGTGCCATAGTCAACTCCTCCCACTACTCGGCCAGCGACGGGTCTTCGGTGCCGCCGCCGGAGCTGTCAGTGCCACCGCTGATGGAGATCGTCTTCTCGCCGCGCAACTCCGCTGCCGCGGCGCGGACCGATTCATAAATCTGCGGGTACTCAGAGCAACGGCAGATATTGCCCGACAGGGCCTCGGCGATCTCGTCGTTGGTGGGGCTCTGGTTGGCCTGCAGCAGCGCGTAGGTCGACATAATGAACCCGCGCGTGCAGATCCCGCACTGGTAGCCGCCCAGCTGCCAGAACGCCTTCTGCACCGGGTGCAGTCCGGCGATCCCCGGCCCGGTGCGGATCCCATCGACGGTGGTGATCTTCTGGCCGCGACCGAGCCGCGCTGCCAGGATCGTGCAGCCGTTCATGGCGCGCCCGTCCACCAGCACCGTGCAGGCGCCGCACTGGGCGCGGTCGCATCCCAGGTTCGAGCTCGACAGGTTGAGCCGATAGACCATCGCCTCCCACAGGCTCTCGCGCACGTCGACGGTGACCGTCCGGGCAACGCCGTCGATGTTCAGATCGACACGCCGCATGTTCAGCGGCAGCGTGGCGGCCGGGGCAGGTTGGGCCGGCTGGGGCTGTGTAACCGCTGCCGCGGGCGCTACGGCGGGCGCGGCAGGCGCCACCACGGCGGGTGCACCTGGCGCGGTCACCACCGCGCTCGGCGACGTCTGCACGGCCGGGCGCGTGGCGACGGCGATCGCGCCCGCGACGACCGCTCCGACAGCAACGCCGGCTCCCGCCCCGGCAATGAACTCACGGCGTGTCACCACGGGTCGCAACTGTTCGGACGCCTCATCAGGCGTCACCTCAGGCGGACCCGGATCGACGGTCTCAGACATCTTTGCTCCCTTCGCTCCGCTCCCGGACGGGCGAACCGGTAATCACCCGGTACTGTGCGGTGCACTCGGTCGTTTGGCGTGGGTCGCCCGCGCTGCCGCGCCTTACCCCCGTCGGTGTCGCGGCAGTTTGCTACAGGTCACTCTCAAGCCATTCTCTGGACCTACCATTGGACCTGTCAAATATGCGTCTGGGACGCGTGGAAACGCTCGGCGTCCATCCAGCCCATGTCCCCAAAACCGCCGATGAAGCGTGCTTCGCGCACCCGCAGGACGTACAACTGGAAGTCACCCAGTTCGAGGTACGCCGCGGCCTGGGGATGTCGGTCAAGGTAGCGCCGTCGGGCTGATTGCAACTCGGGCTCGACCACGGTGTCGATCTGGCCCAGAATGGTGACGCGTGCGCCCGCCTGCGGCTCGCTCAGGCTGGCGTGGTCCTGCACGAGCAGGCTCGCGCGCGCATCGGCCTGCAGATTTCGAGTGTGCTCGGCCAGCCGGCTGAGCAGCAGGAGGGGCTCACCGGCGTCGCTCAACGCGTATGGCGCGACCGACGCGAAGGGCCAGCCGTCCCGTCTGGCCGAGAGCGTCGCGAGCACACCGCTGGTCTCCGTGTCGAGGAGCGCCCGGATGGTCAGGTCGTCGGGCATCTACCTCGGGTCGAGCTTCAGCGCCGCCGAGTTGATGCAATACCGCAAGCCCGTGGGTTGCGGGCCGTCGTCGAACACGTGCCCCAGGTGGCCGCCGCAGTCGCTGCACTTCACCTCGGTGCGGACCATGCCGTAGCTCCGGTCCTGTTCGACCTCGACCGCGTCGTCCTCGACGGGGGCCCAGAAACTCGGCCACCCGGAACCGGAGTCGAACTTCTCGTCTGACCGGAACAGGGCCTTGCCGCATCCGGCGCACACGTACTGCCCGGGTGTCTTGGCGTGGTCGTATTCGCCGCTGAATGCGCGCTCGGTACCTTTCTGACGCAGCACCTGGTACTGGGCGGGCGTGAGCTCGCTCCGCCACTCGGCGTCAGTCTTCTTGATCTTTGCTGCCATGCAGGCAGTCTAGCCCCGCCGGGCAACGTATGCGCGCAACCCTTCGAGCAACTGCCCGCTGGCGGTCCGACGTGACTGCAGCGGCGCATGCGGCCAGACCAGCACCGCGGCCGCGACGAGCAGCAGGGTGCCAAGCGGCGCCAGCAGATCGAGGCTCACCGAAACCTGGCCCGTCGCTTCGGCGGGCTGCGGGTGAGCGCCTCCGACGTACGTCACCATGCTGCCGATCCGCCCGCCGACCACGATGGCCTCGACGTCCTCGTCGAAGTTGGCCACCTGAGCGCCCGCCACGCTGCGCAGGACGTGCTCGGTCCAGACGACGCGATTGCCGACTGCACGCATATCGCCAACGACGTAGGTGTCCGCCAGCCGAGACGCCATGATCGCCCGCACGGCGTCGCGCCCAGACCAGCCAACCCCCAGGCTGCTGCGCATCTCGGGCCGGTCCACAAAGCAATCCATCGTCGCATCGAGGTTCCGATCCTGACGGGCCACGATAAACCGCTCGACGACCCAGCCGGCGTCCTCATCCGGATTCTGCGGCTTCGCGCACCCGACGACCACGAGCAGCACCAGCACGAGGCTCGCCCGAAGGAGCTTCGTGGTCATCCCGAGCATCTCACGCGCCCGCATCGCTTCGCTCGCTCCCTTTGGTCGACACGGGGAAAGTACATGGGCGATACGCCCCGGTACCAGCGTCGCCAGACGGGAGCCTCCTGTTGCCGAATCGGGAGGGAGCGAGCGCAGCGATGCGGGCGTCTGGTTCACTCTGCGTCCACCGGAAGTCGCTCAGAGGCACGCTCCCGCCAACGGGACACCGAACCTCCCCTTTCCAGCGAAGCGCAACGGAGCGTGCGAAGCGTTGCGGATAGCCCGGTCATTCTGCATCCACGGGATAGCTCATCGGCGCGACGGCGTCGACGGTGGCTTGCTGCCAGTGCCACTCGGGGGTCGCGGCCCAGGCGCGCTCGCCGGACTCCTGAACGGCCGCGCGTAGCGCGGGCTCATCCACGACGAGGGCCTGTCGGCCTGAGACGAGTGTGCGGCCGTTAACGATGACGGTGTCGATGTCGCCAGCCGAGCCGTACTCGACCAGCGACCTGATCGGGTCGTGCACCGCCCCGAAGTGCAGTCCGCGCAAGTCGACGAGCACGATGTCGGCCAACGCGCCAGCGCTCAGCCGTCCCAGGTCGTCGCGGCCGAGCGCCTTCGCGCCACCCAGCGTCGCCGCGTCGAACACGTCCTGGGCCCGGCCAACCCGAAAGCTGCCCTCGGCAAAGCGGCACATCAAGCCGGCGAGCCGCATCTCCGAAATGAGGTCCTGCGGGAACGTGTCGGTGCCCAGCGCCACGTTCACCCCGAGCTGGCGGTACCGCTCGAGCGACTCGAGCATGATCCCCATCTTGGCGTATTTATAGGGCGCGTGGGCGATCGACGCCCCAGAATCCGCCAGCAGCTTGAGGTCGTCGACATATGGGTAGTGCGCCCACGAATGCCGCGCGTGGAACACGCAGTGTCCGAGCAGCACGTCGTGCCGCAAAAACCCGATGTCGCTGAGTAGCTGCAGCGACGTTCGCCCATGTTCGCGCAGGATGCGCTGAAACTCGATCAGGTTCATGGCCGCGTGCAGCGAAATGCGCAGCCCATTTTCATCCGCCGCGCGGCGGGTCGCCTCGAGCAACTCGACCGAACACGTGTCGAGCTGCGCCGGATAGAGCATGCAGCGAACGCGCCCATCGTGCTCGCCGTCGTGTTCAACCGCGAACGCCACCGCGCGCTCGAGCCCCGCCATTCCCGAGGCCGGGTCCCGATCCCACTGGATGCGGCCCGCCGCGTCGAACACGTACGCAAACGACTTGAAGCTGGGGCCGAGGTACACCCGCGCGCCGATCGAGCCGGCCACTCGCACCAGGTCGGCAGCGTTCCGAGTGCCAATGTCCAGCACCGTGGTGGCCCCGCCGCGAATGGCCGACCACAGGCCGTACAACTGCTCGACCTCGGCTCGGTTGGCGCCGCGCGCCTCGGCCGCCCCGCGTCGCGGGACCGCGTACGCGTAGAAGTTGGCGCCGAAGTAGTCGGCTTTGGTCTCGTCGAGGAAGTAGGCGTGCGGCGCGTTCGTTCCGAGGTGCAGATGGCAGTTGATCAGGCCCGGCATCACGAGCATGCCGCCCGCGTCAATGCGGCGATCGACCTCGCCCTCGAAGCGGTGCCCGCCGACATGCAAGATGCGATCGTCCTCGTAAACGAGCGTTCCGTCGCGGAACAACCGATGCGACCGGCCATCGAAACCGACGACCCAACCGCCCTGGATCAACGTCCGCATCCCGGCTTCTCTTTAGATGATCTCCAGGGAGTCCCGATCGGCTAGCTCGGGGAACGCAGCGGTCGGGAGCGCCTGGTACCAGTACGCCACCGAAGCGATGTCGCACTGGAGCGGCAAGTAGCGACCCCCGCTACGCCAGCCGAGCGCCTGCAGCGTCACGCGCACGTCGCGCTGGAAGCGGATGGGATCGGGGATGTGCCAGCGGTACATGCTGAACCGGGTCTGTGAGTGGTACAGACCATCCGGACGCATCACCTGGTGCATGCCCAGAAACGGCGTCGTGTAGGTGACGTACTGGCCGTCGACGTCCCAGTCGTAGGCGCCACCAAAGTAGTCCTCGGTGCCGGTGCCACAGATCGTGGGAAACTCGGCGTCGCCATCGAGGAAGAACTTGATCTCGCCCTCGCCCCACCAGCCACTGTTGGTGACGCCCACCGCCAGGTAGGTGCCGACATAGTGACCCATGCTCCGCACTCCGTCGAGCAGGGTCACGACGCTCCTGTATGGCACCGGGTTCGTCCGCCGGAATTGCGCGTGGAAGTACGCCGCGTCTGCTGGCACGTCGGTCAGGGCGTAGTTGATCTGGTAGTAGCAGACGCTCGTTTCTGGCCCGCGGTTCTCGAGTGTGATCCGCGCGCTGGCTCTGAATGGCATCTCCCAGAAGCAGTTCAGCCCGTTGTTGGGATTGTTGGCCACCGCGACGGAGGTGAGCTGGGCGAATGGCCCCCAGCCGGCGGCAAAGAAATCCCGGAGCGGGCACTCGACTGAGGGCTGGGCTTGATTGTCCCAGTAGATCCGCAGGATCGCATCGCGTCCCAGGTTCCGGCCGGTGCACCACATGCTCTGAATGACGCCCTGGCCTTCGATCTCCGCCAGGACGAACGTCTGCCCCGGCAGGATCTGCACCGACGGCGAGATCTTCCATCCCCGCCCGAGCTCGCGCGCCGCGTTGGCGCCAGTGCCCTCCGTTGCCATCCCGCCGCGCCCCGGCTCGCCCGAAAAGTTCTCGGGGCTGATCGATCGCGTCCGCGCATCCGAAAGACGCGACAAGTTGCCCAGTCCGAGCCCCAGTCCGTTGAAGCCAGCCATTTTCGAAATCCTAAACCCCCTCTCCTCAAGTGAGAGAGCGGCGGTACGCTACGCCCTATGTCCAGGCCCATTCGCGCCGACCAGGTCGGTAGTTTGCTTCGCCCAGACAGCCTGCTTCGGGCCCGCCAGATGGCTGCCAGCGGCGACATTTCCGCCGCGAGCTTGCGTGAGCAGGAGGATGCGGCCATCCTGCAGGTGCTCGACAAGCAGCGCCAGATTGGACTGGAAATCCTCACCGACGGCGAATTCAGACGCGCATCGTGGATCACCGATATGGCAGACGCCGTCGAAGGCTTTGTCCCGCAGCGCCGCATCCTCGAGTGGCGCGGGCGGGACGGGTCGAACCAGGCCGAGGCCAGCACGTCGAACGTCGTCGGTGGCCGCCTGAAACCACGCCGCCGGCTGACCGGCGACGAAACGTCATTTCTCAAACGACACGCGCGCGGGCCGATCAAGATGACCCTCCCGGCCCCGTCGAATTTCTGGGTCGTGAGCTGGAAAGAGGGCGTCAGTAACGCCGCCTATGCGTCACGCTCCGACATGCTCGCGCACGTCGTGCAGATCGTGCGCGCCGAGGTCGAAGCCCTGGTCGAAGATGGCGTCGACTACATCCAGCTGGACGCCCCGTTCTATGGCGTGTTCATTGACGAACAGCACCGCGCCACCCTGCGACACGCTGGCGTCGACCCCGATCGCGCCCTCGAGGAGGTGGTCGCCGCCGACAACGCCGTGGTCGAGGGCCTGGCCCGCGAGGGGCTGACATTCGGACTCCACATCTGCCGCGGCAACTCGCGTAGTCGCTGGTTGTACGAGGGCGCGTACGACCCCATCGCCGACGTCCTCTTCAGCCGGCTGGCCGTCGACACGTTCCTGCTCGAGTACGACTCGTCGCGCGACGGCGGCTTCGAGCCGCTCAGGTTCCTGCCGAAGGGCAAGATCGCCGTGCTCGGCCTCGTCACCTCCAAAGAGGCCACACTCGAGACGGTCGGCGACCTGCGCCGCCGCATTCAGGAAGCGGCCGCGATCGTCCCGCTCGACCAACTTGCGCTGAGCCCGCAGTGCGGCTTCGCGTCCGTCGCGGCGGGCAATGCGCTGACCGAGGAAGACCAGTGGCGCAAGCTGGAATTGGTCGTGAAAACTGGCCGCGAAGTCTGGGGCTGAGCATGCAGACCGTCACGATCTCAACGTCGCGCCTGCAGACGCACTGCTGGGTGCAGGGTCCCGAGGATGGCCAGCCACTCCTGCTGGTGCACGGCAACCTGGTCACCGGGCGCTTCTTTCAGGCTGTGGCCGAGCGTTTGCCCGATCGCTTCCGTCTGGTCGCGCCCGACCTGCGCGCGTTCGGGCGGACGCAGGCGTTGCCAGTCGACGCGTCGCGCGGGCTGCGGGATTGGAGTGACGATCTGCGCGCGCTCGTGGAAGTCCTGGGCTGGGGCGATGCCGGGCGGGTGCACGCCGTGGGGTGGTCGCTCGGCGGCGGCATCCTGCAGCAGTACGAAATTGATCACGCCGCGGACCTGGCCAGCCTGACGTTGATCGCGCCGGTTTCGCCATACGGCTTTGGCGGGACGCGCGACGCGCAGGGCACGCCAGCCTATGGCGATTTCGCCGGCAGCGGCGGCGGCACCGCCGCGCCGGACTTCGTGCGGCGACTTGGTGCTCACGACGCCTCTGAAGACGAGCCGCTGTCGAGCCCGCGGGTGGTCATGCGCAGCTACTTCTGGTCGCCTCGCTACACCGCGCCCGACGAGGCCGAGCTTATTCAGGAGGTCCTGCTCACCAGCGTCGGCGACGACTTCTACCCTGGGGCGAGCGCGGCGTCGCCTAACTGGCCGGGTGTCGGCCCGGCGCCGCGCGGCGTCAACAACGCCTTTTCACCCGCGTACTGCAATACGACCGCCTTTGGCGATCTCGATCGTCCGCGGCCACTGCTGTGGATTCGAGGTGACGAGGACCAGGTCATCAGCGACCAGTCGCTGTTCGACTTCGGAACCCTCGGACAGCTTGGCGCGGTCCCGGGCTGGCCCGGTGCCGACGTCTTTCCGCCCCAACCGATGCTGCAGCAGACACGCGGCGTCTTCGAGCGCCGCCGGGCACATGGCGGCGTGGTGCGCGAGGTCGTGCTGCACGAGGTTGGCCACGGCCCGCTGATCGAGCGCCCCGACGAGGTAGCCAGGCTCATCCTCGGGCACATCGAAGCCGCCCAGGGCTCACCAGGGTAACCATTTGCGGTCTTCGACCAGACCGCGCACGTAGGCCATCTGGGCCACGTGCTGGGTGCAGTCGTTGATGACGCTCACCAATCGCACGCCAACGGTCACCGGCGGGTCCCAGTGGGTGTCGACCACGCGGTCCATGTCCTGGCAACTCAGTCCATTGAGATAGTCGAGCGAGCGTTGGTGAACGGCCGCGTAGTAGTCCAGCAGCACCTGGGGGCTCTCGGGTTGAATGCTCGCGACGTCGGCGGGTCCGTGTCCGTAGCCGGTGTCGTTTTTGTCCGCAGGTCGGTTGAAGCGCGCGTGCCAGCCCAGGACGAGCCAGGCCTGCGGCTGGCCTGCCAGATCGGAAACGTGATCGTCCTCGACGCGCGTCAGATGCCACGCGAGCCAGGCGATCGAGTTGGCGTGCTCCGCCGGTCGGTACGCCAGCTGGCCGCCATTCAACCCGTCCAGCGTCATCTGCATCGACTCCTCGACGCGCGCCAGTCCGTCAAGTACCAGGTCCTTGCAATCCATGGTGGTGTCAACCTCAGTTTTGGTCGCGCGGACGCTGCCACAGGGCAGTCGCGTAAAACTCGTACGAGGCCGCCGTATCGGGGACGTCGACCACGTGAACGGTAAAGCGCGCCGGGACGCCGTTGTCGGGAAAGCGGTCGGCGAAGAAACTGCTGTACGCCTCCGCGTAGGCCGTCCGCAGCCGCGTCTGTTCCGCGGCGTAGCCGTGCGGGTCCACGAGCGGGCTGGGCCCCTTGGGCTGGCAGCCAAACGCGTGCACCTCCAGGAAGTCGACCTCGGCCAGCGACTCGCAGATGCCCGCTTGCCGCAGCCACAGTTCCCAACATTCGAACACCAGGGGTATCTCCCGCTGGGGGTCCATCTGGACCAGCTCGTCTCGCCCCAGCACGCTCCTGGCCGAGTACCCGCCCGTCAGCCCCGAGAGATAGATCTTCAGATCGCCGTCAGCCAGTAACTCGGTAACCACCGCCGACAACGTCGGCCGCTCGCCAAGAAAGTAGTACGTGACCTTCCCGCGCCGCTTTACGTTGAATGCCATGCGCAGGAGGTAAGGTACCGGCCCCTAGCGAAGCCGGCCAGCCTGCCGCGCCGTGTGGCGGCGGTGGCAGTTCGCGCACAGCACGCGGCACTTTTCAATTTCGGCGAGCAGGTCAGCCCAGCCTCCAAAAGTCGCGATCACCGTCACTTCGCGGTGCTTGTTGCGTAAGTGATCAAAGTCGAGGACGACCGGATCATCTTCGCCGCAGGACTCGCATGGATGCTGGCTCAGGTATGCGTAGATATGCGACCGGTTTCGATGCTTACGGGCCATGCTGCTCCGCGTCCATTTGATCCGTTCGTAGTCGGGCGTCCCGCGCTTTGGAAGCGGCGGAAGGACGAGTTCCTCGAGCCCGACGAGTTTGCGCCAGCCAAAGTACCTGGCGGTGCGCCGTCGGTGGCAGCTGGCGCAGACAACATCACATTTGGCGATCTCCCTGGCGATCGTCGGCCAGGAGAACGGTTGGCGGACCATCGTGCTGACGTCACCCCGTTTTTCCCGCGGCTCGCGATGGTCGAGGTCCAGCACAGTGAACTCGCAGAGGCCGCAGTCCATACACTCGGCGTTCCGAAAGAACTCCCGTAGCCGTTCGCGATTTCGCGCAGTTGTGAGCTTGTTGTTGGCTCGGGCCCGCGCCTTGTAGCTCGCGGGATCGCGGAGGTAATAGATCCGCGAAATCTCTCGCAAACAAGTACGGCATCGTCGCCGACGGTAATCGCGATTGGGGTACTTGAACCCGAACTCGGCCAGATCCTGCGTCTTACCGCAACGCGTGCATTGCCGATCCTTTTTCTGAGGGACAGACGATCCCACCTCAGAATTATGGAACAGGTGTTCCACGGATTGTTAGGATTATTGGTCGGGCGGAGAGGATTTGAACCTCCGGCCCCGCGGACCCCATCCGCGTGCGCTACCAGACTGCGCCACCGCCCGAACTTGAGGGAGTATATCGTGTGCCAATGGAGCGGTCATCCTCAAACAACCAGGCGGCAACCGTCGGCGGGATTGTGTTGGTCGGGCTGGGGGTGCTGTTCCTGGCGCAGCAGGCGATCGGGTTCGACATCGGGCACTACGGGTGGCCGATTTTCGTGCTTCTGCCAGGGCTCGCCCTGCTGGCGGCGTTTGCGCTCGGCCCGCGCGCGGCGGCCGGGCTCGCGGTACCAGGCTGTGTCGTGACGACGATCGGGCTCATGCTGGCTGTTCAGAACACGTTCAATCTGTGGGCCACCTGGGCCTATGCCTGGGGTCTGATCCTGGCGGCCGTGGGCCTCGGCCTGACGCTCCAGGGCCAGCGGTTCGGCCAGCCAAAAGTGATCCGGACGGGCATTCATCTGTTCGAGGGCGGCCTGCTGGCGTTCATCGTGTTCGCCGTGTTATTCGAGCTGATTCTCGATATCAACCACCTGGGCATTGGCGTTTTGCGCGGCACGCTTGGCCCGGCCGTGTTGATCCTGGCCGGCCTCTATCTGTTGCTCCGACGCCGCACCGGTCCGGTGTCAGGCGCGTAGCGCGCGGTAGTCCTCGAACCGGCGCGTTATCTCGGCGACCAGTGGCAGCACCTCGTCTGGAGAACGCGCCAGGCGCCGCAGGTGAACGCGGATCACGTTGATACCGGCTTCGGCCATGGCGGGCACCACTTCCAGACTGCGCGCCACCGAGCCGTCAACCACGCTCAGACCGTCACACACGTCGAGCGTCGCGGGATCGCGCCCGGCGGCGACGAAGCCTGCGCGTAACGTCGCCACGGCCGCGGCCTTCTGGTCCAGCGTCATCCGCAGTCCGCCGTACGGCATCCAGCCGTCCCCCAACGTGACGACCCGGCGGACCTGACGCGGCGTGAACTTGCCGCCGAACCACACCGGAATGCGTTCCCCCGCCGCCGGCCGTGGCGAACAGAACATGCCGTCGAAGTTGACCGTCGGCGAGTGAAAACTCGCGGGCGCACTTGCCCAGAGCGCGCGGCACGCGCCAATGTTGTCGTCCAGGACCTGGCCACGCTGCTCGAAGGGCACGCCGAGGGCGTCGTACTCGTCCTTCTGCCAGCTAGCGGTGACGCCCATCACGAAGCGGCCATGTGAAATGGCGTGCAACGTGGCGCCCGTTTTGGCCAGCAAGCCGGCCGGGCGCAGTGGCGCGATCACGATCGCCGAGAGCACGTTGATGCGCTGGGTCGCGCCAACCATCGCGGCCAGTGTTGACAGTGGCTCCGGCTGAGGCTGCTCCAGGTGCTGTGGCTCCCAACCCTGACCGGACTGCAACGCGTTGAGCCCCATGAGCACGTGCTCGGTGACGTCCACGAAGTCGGCGCCGGCGTGATCGGCCGCCCGGGCGACGTCCAGCAGGCGGTACTGCTCGCTGGGCGAATACATCGCCCCCTCGGCGGTGAGGCTCAAGCGCAGTGGGCGGTGTTGGCTGAGTGTCACGCGGGCATAGTAGCCGCGCCGCTACTGCTTGTACCGGCGGGCCAGGTCGTTGAAGCGAATCTGCACGATGTCCCGCAGGAAGATCGGCAGATGCTTGCGCACGTCGAAGGTCGACTCCGCCCGGTAGGTGGCGCGCACGGGCATTTCCACGATGCGCGCCCCGAGTTTGCGCGCGAGGAACAGGGCTTCGATATCGAAGGCGAAGGAACGGATGCGGGTGCGGTTGAAAATCTCGCGTGCAAGTTCGCGGCGAAAGAGCTTGAAGCCGCACTGGGTGTCTTGAATGCTCCAGATGACCAGCGCGCGGCGCAGGCCCTGCACGATTCCGCCCGCCACCAGGCGCACGGGTCCCTCGGCCAGCGCATACTCCGAGAGGGCGCGTCTCCCGACAACCAGGTCCGCGCCGCCGTTGAGCAGTCGGAGGGCCCGGCCCAGGTACGCCGGGGCGACGTTCAGGTCAGCGTCGGCGTAGAGGATCGCGTCACCGTCCGCGGCGAGCACGCCGGTTCTCACGGCGCCGCCCTTGCCCTGATTCTGCTCGAGTCTCAGCACCCGCGCGCCCGCGGTGGCGGCGACCCTGGACGTCGCATCGCGACTGCCATCGTCCACGACGACGATCTCCCAGGTATACGCCTGCGCGCCGAGGAAGTCCTGCCAGCCCGCGAGGGTGGCGGGCAGCCGCCGTGCCTCGTTGTAGGCGGGGATCACGACCGAGAGGTCCAGCGGCATAGAAGAGAAGTATCATGCGCGAGCGTGGCGGTCTCGGCACGGGGGATTGAAGAACTGCTCGCCCCGAGCATTCCGGCTCTGGCGGGGACGCCGCAACCGTTCCGGGTGCTCGATGCCGAGGGTCGGCCGCTGGGCTTCGAGCCGGACCTCTCAGTCGAGAATCTGCGGTCGCTGTACGGCTGGATGGTCTTCGGCCGCCAGCTCGACGAGCGGGGACTCCAGCTGCAGCGTCAGGGGCGAATCGGCGTGTGGGGGCCGATGATTGGCCAGGAGGCGGCGCAGGCTGGCCTGGGACTGGCAATGCGGCCTGGCGATTGGATTTTCCCGTCGTACCGAGAAGCGATCGTGGTCAGCATGCGCGGCCTGGAGCTGACCGAGTTGTTCGCCTACTACCGCGGCCTCTACTGGGTAGCCAGTCCACAGTCCTCCGGCGTGTTCCCGATCCAGATCATGATCGGCGACCAGTCGCTACACGCCGTCGGCGCCGGGATGGGCTTCGCGCTGCAGCACCAGCCGCACGTGGCCGTGGCCGCCGTGGGCGATGGCGCCACGTCACAGGGCGACTTTCTGGAAGCGCTGAACTTCGCCGGTGTCTTCAACGCGCAGGCGGTCCTGTTCGTCCAGAACAACCACTGGGCCATCAGCGTGCCGCGCACCCGCCAGACCGCGAGCGAGACCCTGGCCCAGAAGGCCCTCGCTCAGGGAGTGACGGGCGTGCTCGTCGACGGCAACGACGCCCTGGCGGTGTACGCCGTGAGCCAGTGGGCTCTCGAACATGCACGCGCGGGCCGCGGGCCGGTGCTCGTCGAAGCGCTGACCTATCGGCTCGGCGCGCACACGACCGCTGACGATCCACGTCGATACCAGCCAACGGACGAGATCGACGCCTGGCGAACCCGCGATCCGCTGCCACGGATGCGGCAGTATCTCGAACGCCGCGGTCTGTGGGACGCCGACGCCGAGCGCGATGCGGCGGCGGACGCGCTCGCGCGGATCGACCGCGCCGTCGAAGCGTCCGAAGCGCTGCCGCTGCCGACGTTCGCCAGCTACCTGGAGGCTGCCAATGGCCGAAGCTGAGCCGGTCATGGTCCAGGCGATCAGTCGCGCCCTGGAGCAGGCGCTGGCGGACGACGAGCGGGTCGTAGTCATGGGCCAGGACGTCGGCAAGCTTGGCGGCGTGTTCCGAGCGACGGACGGACTGCAGGCGCGCTTCGGTTCGCAGCGGGTCTTCGATACACCGCTCGCCGAGTCCGCGATTGTAGGAACTGCCTTTGGCATGGCGTTGACCGGGCTCCGACCGGTGGCCGAGATCCAGTTCATGGGCTTCCTGTACAAGGCCGCCGACCAGCTCGTGGCCCAGGCGGGTCAGATCCGGGCGCGCACCTGGGGTCAGGCGACGGCGCCGCTCGTCGTGCGAACCGCCTATGGTGGCGGCGTGCGCACGCCCGAGCATCACTCGGACAGTCTCGAGGGCCTGCTGATGGGCGGCCCGGGCATCAAAGTGGTCATCCCCAGCACGCCGCTCGATGCGGCCGGCCTGCTGTTGTCGGCGATCGACGATCCCGATCCGGTGGTCATGATGGAGCCGATCCGGCTCTACCGGAGCGCGCACGAGCCCCTGCCGGACGTGCTGCCGCGGGTGCCACTCGGCCAGGCGCGCGTCCGGCGCACTGGGACTGACGTCACGCTGGTCGCCTGGGGGGCGGTGGTGCCGCCGGCGCTAGAAGCGGCCGAGCTGGTGCGCGCGACCGACGGGACTGAGGTAGAGGTCGTCGATCCGCGGACGCTGGCGCCGCTCGACTGGGACACGCTCGTCGCGTCGGTGACGAAGACCGGGCGGCTGGTCGTGGCGCACGAGGCGCCGCGCACGGGTGGCCCCGGCGGCGAACTGGTCGCCAGCCTGGTGGAGCGATGCTTCTACGCGTTGCGGAGCCCGCCGCAGCGTGTCGCCGGCGCGGATGTGGTCTATCCCCCGCAGCTGCTCGAGGACGCGTATCTGCCCGACGCTGCCCGCATTGCCGCCGCCATCCGGGCGGCGATGGAAGAGTAAGTGCCGTTCGAATTCAAGCTCCCCGACCTCGGCGAAGGCATCCACGAGGCGCAGGTGCTGGCGTGGAAGGTGACGCCTGGCCAGGAGGTCGCGGCGTTCCAGCCGCTGTGTGAGGTCGAGTCGGCCAAGGCGGCCGTGGAGCTCACCGCGCCGGTGGCTGGCCGGGTGCGCGAGACACGCTTCGCCGAGGGCGAGATCGCGCGACTGGGCGACGTCCTGGTGGTGATCGACACCGACGGCAACGGCAGCTCGTCGCCGGCGGGCGGTCGCGGTGAGCCGGAGTGGTTCGGGATCGTCGGGTCGCCACCCCGAGCTGCCGAGGTCCCGGTGCCGCCGAAGTCTGCCGAACGCGCCCGCGCCGCGCCATTCGTGCGCAAGCTGGCCCGCGACCTGGGCGTGCCGCTCGAGGACGTCGCGGGCTCGGGGCCACACGGGCGGGTGCGCATCGCCGACGTCGAAGCTCGCGCGGCGCGGCCCGCCGAGCCCGCGACGACCATCCCGCTACGCGGCCTGAGAAAATCCATCGCCGACCACATGGTCCAGGCCTGGCGGAACGCGCCCCAGGTCACGTCCATGGACCTGCTCGACGTCACCGAGCTCTTGAACGCGCGCGCGGTTCTACTTGAGACGGCTCGGGCGCAGGGTGTGCGCCTGACGTACCTGCCGTTTTTCGTCAAGGCCGCCGTAGAAGCGCTCAAGGCCGTGCCGATTGCCAACGCCGTGGTTGACGAAGAAAGGTCTGTGATTGTCCTCGAGCAGGCGTATCACATCGGCATTGCCACCGCCGTCCCGGATGGCCTGGTGGTGCCGGTCATCAAACACGCCGACCGGCTGAGCCTGTTGGAGGTGGCGCGCGAAATCGAGCGCCTCGTTGGGGCTGCCCGCGACCGTCGCGCGCTTCCGACCGAGCTCTCGGGCAGCACCTTCACGATCACCAGCTTCGGCGGCCTGCCGGGCAGTCCGATGTTCGCGACGCCGATCCTGAACTATCCCGAGGTCGCCATCCTGGGCCTGGGGCGGATCGACCTCCAACCCCGCGTCGTGGACGGCCAGGTCATCCCCCGCCACTGCATCGGCGTCTCGTTCACGTTCGACCACCGCGCCCTCGACGGCGAAGCCGCCGGCCGCTTCATGGCCGCGCTCGCGAGGTACGTCCAACAACCACTGGAGATGCTCCTCACCCTCCGCTGACCAATAACTACGGTTGTAGGAAAAATTGTTGTGGGCTCATGAGGCCAGGCCGTTCGGGCGTGCTCAACAACAAGAGACGGTTTTTGAAAAAGTTGTTACGGGGTCGTAAGCGCAAGCCGCCAGCCCACGCGCCACCAAGCCACAGCCCCACGCGCCACCAAGCCACCCACAAGTACGGGTTTTAAAAAGTTGGGGCGGGGTCGTAAGGGGCAAGCCGTTCGGCACCGCGGGCGGGGTCGTCCGTGGGGCGGGCCTCGCCATCAAGCCACTCAACGCGCGGGCCTTCCGCGCAGCGACCGTCCGAGCCTGGCCCGCTCCTGGGGTACATCCTGACTTCGGTTGAGCGCAGCGCACTTCGCCTGCGGGCGGCCCTTCCGCGTAGATCAGGGTGGGACCTGCGTCGATGCGCACGTCGTGGTCGCGCTGGTGCCCGCGTCACTCCAGCTTCGAGGCATCGCCGCCCGCAGGCGAAGTGCGCTGCGCGCAACCGAAGTCAGGATGTACCCCGGGAGCGGGCCTAGCTCGGCAGGAGCGGGCCTAGCTCGGACGGTAGCTGCGCGTAGATCAAGGTGGGGTGCCTCCATTGCTCACGTCGTGCTCGCCCCGGTGGTCGGCATACTCCAGGCTCGAGGCATGGCCGCCCGCAGGGCGATGTCAGGATGTTCTCAAGGAGCGGGCCTCGCACGGACGGTCGCTGCGCGGAAGGCCCGCGCGTTGAGTGGCTTGATGACGAGGCCCGCCCCACCTACGACCCCGCCCGCGGTGCCGAACGGCCTGCCCGTACGACCCCCACAACAACTTTTTTTAAACCGTACTCGTGTGTGGCTTGGTGGCGCGTGGGCCTGGCGGCTTGCCCTTACGACCCCGCAACAACTCTTTTTTTTTTAAAACCGTCGCTTGTCCGCGCCGCGACTGAACGCGGGAAACGTGAAACCCGCTACCGTCAGAGGGGTGGCTCCGCCGCGCGCCGGGATTGTCATCGTGGCCAACCGGGGACCGAATGACTTCGTCTGGCAGGACGGCGTCTGGGTCACCCG
>DATGER010000002.1:0-78156 GCA_035309865.1 Chloroflexota bacterium | reverse complement strand
ACATGCGCGAATACGCGATCAAGGTCAGGTCCGAGCCTTCTTTCATGATCGCGGCTTTGCCGATCGGCACCAGCTGCTCCGCGCTACGCCGGCCATTGCTGCCCGCGGGCGAGTCGCCCAGGTCGGGCACCTCGCCCTTGGTGTTGTAAAGAGCCAGGTTTTCGAGAAAGACGACCGGGTCGTCATCTCGGATCGACGATTTGAGCAAGCCGCGCGCATCAGCCGGCGTGGCCGGCGCGACGACTTTCAGCCCGGGGATATACGCGTACCAGCTCGAAAAGTTTTGCGAATGCGTCGCTGCTAGCTGCTGGCCGCCGCCTTCGGGCGTACGCAGGACCATCGGCACGCGCGCCTGTCCGCCAAACATGTAGTGAATCTTGGCCGCGTGGTTGACCACCTGGTCGATCGCCAGCAGGCTGAAGTTGACGGTCATGATCTCGACCACCGGCCGCAGCCCGAGCATCGCCGCGCCGATCGCCGCGCCGACGAAGCCCTCTTCGGCAATGGGCGTGTCCATGACGCGATCGGCGCCGAACTCTTTCAGCAGACCGGCGGTAATTTTGTACGAGCCCTCGAACCGGCCGATCTCTTCGCCCAGCAGGACGACCAGCGGGTCGCGGCGCATTTCTTCGGCGAGCCCGTCGTGCAGGGCCTGGCGATAGGTAACTATGCCCATGGCGCCTGGCCGGGCAGGGCCGCGGGCTGGTTGGCCACCTGGGTCGCGTAACTGAACTCAAAGAGTTTTTCCGGACTTGGCTCGGGGCTCTCGTCGGCGAACTCGATCGCTGCCAGCACGTCCCGATCGATGTCTTCCTCGAGCTCGGCCAGCGACTCATCGTCCAGCACCCCACTCTGCTGCAGTTGTCTGGCCAGATGCGTCACTGGATCCTGGGCGCGGATCGTATGCAGGTACTCGTCGGACCGATACCGGTCCGGATCGACGACGGAGTGGCCTTTGAGCCGGAAGCTCGTGATGTTCATCAAGCTGGGGATGCGTTGCGCGCGGGCGCGTTCGATCGCCTCGCGCACCGCGTCGCGAACGGTCAGCACGTCGTTGCCGTCAACCTCGACGCCCGGAATGCCGTACGCACACGCCTTTTCGTGCAACGCGACGACCGACGAGCCGGCTTCGACCGAAGTCCCCATGCCGAAGCCGTTGTTGACCACGACGTACACGACGGGCAGCTTCCATAGTGCAGCCAGGTTCAGCGACTCGTGAAAGGCGCCAATATTTGTCGTCGCGTCGCCCATCTGACACACGACGGCGTCGGGCTCGCCCTTGCGAACGATGGCCAGCCCGGCGCCGGTGGCCAGTGGCAACTGGCCGCCGACGATGGCGTAGCCGCCCATCAGACGTTTTTCCAGGTCGAAGAGGTGCATCGAGCCGCCGCGACCGCGTGAGACCCCGCCCTCACGTCCGAAGAGCTCGGCCATGATGCGGCCCGGATCGATGCCCCGGGCGAGCGCGTAGCCGTGCTCGCGGTAGTTCGTGAACAGGTAGTCGGTTGGCCGCATGCCGCTGCACACGCCGACACACGTGGCTTCCTCGCCGAGATTCAGATGGCAGTAGCCGCCGATCCTGGCGCGCTGGTACATCTCCGCCGTTTTTTCCTCGAAGCGGCGGATCAGCAGCATCTGGCGATACAGGCCGCGTAGCTCGGCGGCGTCCGCGGTGGCTATCGAGTTCGCCTTCGGCGGCTGCTTTGTCCGGCCTTTGCCCGGTCTGGCGCGGCGTCCCTTTGGTGCGACAGCACGACCGTTTCGGGCGGGCGGCGTGCTGGCACGCGAAGCGCGGGGGCTCACCGCGACCCCAGCGATGCGCGTCGGATCACGGAATTCAATCTTACCCGACGGAACGATGGGCCCCGGGACTATGCGTTTGGGCGCGCCCGATCGAGGGTGGGGTCGAGCGCGTCGCGCAGGCCGTCGCCCGCCAGGTTGAAGCCGAGCACCGTCAGGAAGATCGCGATGCCGGGGAAGGTCGCCAGATTCGGGTTGGAGAAGATGTAGCTGCGCCCCTCGCCGAGCATCGATCCCCATTCGGGCGTCGGCTGCTGCACGCCGAGGCCGAGGAAGCCCAGGCCCGCGGCGGTGAGCAAGGTGCTCCCAAGCCCCAGGGTGGCCTGAACGACCACCGGCGCGAGCGCATTGGGCAGCACGTGGCGCCAGATGATGCGCGGCCCGCCCGCGCCCCCAGCGCGAGCGGCTTCGACGTACTCGCGCGAGCGGATCGACAGCGTCTGGGCGCGCACCAGGCGGACAAACGCGGGGACGACCCCCAGCCCGACGGCCAGGATGACGTTCACGATGCCCACGCCCAGCACGGCTACCAGCGACAACGCCAGCAGAAAGCCCGGCAGCGACAGCAGGACGTCGATGACCCGCTGGATGATCAGGTCGAGCCAGCCGCCGTAGAAACCCGAGACAGCGCCCAGCGGAACGCCGATGACCAGGCCGACGCTCACCGCCGCAAAGCCGATCAGGAGCGAGAACCGAGCGCCAAAAGCGAGTCGCGCGAGGATGTCGCGACCCAGATTGTCGGTCCCGAGCAGGTGGGCCGGCGTGGGTTCGAGCAGCTTCTGATCGAGGTGATTTTCTTCGGGCAGATACGTCGTCGCGAAGGGCGCGAGCACCGCCACGCAGAAGAACAGGGTCAGGACGAGCAGGCCGGCAACAGCGCCACGGTTGCGGCAGAAGCGCGCCCACATCCGCCGTTCGCGGGTGTGGGCACTGTGCTTCCCACCTTCGCCGGTCGGCGGCGACCAGGCGTTATGCGTAATGGATGCGGGGGTCGATAAGGCCATACAACACGTCGACGGCCAAGTTGACGAGGATGAACAGCGTCGAGAACGTCAGCACGATGCCTTGCACCACCGGATAGTCGCGGGCGAAGAGCGCGTCGACCAGGAGCTGCCCCATGCCTGGCCAGCCAAATACAGTTTCGGTCAGCACCGCGCCGCCGAGCAATGTCCCGAACTGATGGCCGATGACCGTGACGATCGGCAGCAGTCCGTTGCGCAACGCGTGGCCATAGATCACGGCGCGCTCGGCCAGGCCTTTGGCCCGCGCGGTGCGGACATATTCGGCCCGCAGGACTTCGAGCATGGTCGAGCGGGTCATGCGGGCGATCAGGGCCACCGAGAAGGCGGCCAGGGTCAGCGTGGGCAGGACCCAGGCGCCGGGATCCTGCGAGCCCGCCGCCGGCAGCCACTGCAGCTTGATGGCGAACACCACGATCAGCATCAGCCCGAACCAGTACACGGGCATCGAGATCCCGAACAACATGAGCGCGGAGATGACCACATCCAGGCGTCGGTTGTGATAGAGCGCGGCCAGCATGCCGCCGACCAGGCCCAGCGCGGCGGCGAGCGCGATGCTGGTGGCGGCCAGCTCAGCCGTCCAGGGTAGGCGCGCCAGGACCTCGTTCAGCACCGGCTGGCCGCTGCGGACCGACGTGCCGAGGTCGAAGTGCATGAGCCGCCCGAGGAAGGCCGCGTACTGCACCGGGCCGGGCTCGTCGAGGCCGAGTTGATGCCGGATATGCTCGACGTCGGCCTCGCTCGCGAGCAAGCCCGCGACCATTCTGGCCGGATCGCCCGGCAGCAGCCGCACCATCATGAAGACGACGATCGACACGCCCAGCAGCGTTGGGATAGCGGCCACGAGTCGGCGCGCGACGTAGTGCAGCACCAGACGGGAACGGTATCACCTTCCCCCCCAAGCGCCTGAGGGAACCCACGCTCCGCGGGGTCTACCCAGCCTAGACGGACCCTGACAGGGCGCTGAGCAGCGACGGCAATGCGGGCTTGAAGAGCAACAAGCTCGCCACGGCCAACAGCGCCACGAAAGCAATGATCAAGCCGTACTCAACCAGGCCCTGCGCCAGGGCGCGTTTCAGTTTGCGGTATCTATTGATCATTCAACGTACGCCCGTGCAGTTGTCGACAGCGTCGCCCACTGCTGCATAAACGATGCATCAACTATGCCGGTCAAGCGGTTCTCAAAAAGGGGATTGAACGCGAACTGATTTGTGACCAGGACATCGACGAATCCACCCGACAGCTGTCTGCGGTCAGGCACCGCGCAAGCGTATGTCAGCGGCAACGCGCAGACGACGGGGACCGGTTGTGTGTGGCCAGGCGGACATGCGGCGGGGGGCGTGCCAGCCACTCGCTGTCTGGTAAGCGTTTCTGCGCAGACTCGATCGGCGACCGTGAAGGTGATCGTGTCGGTGCCCGACGGCGGGCTCAGTACCAGTCCCGCATAGTTATTGAAGGTGTCGACGACGGTATTGGAGCCAGCCGCCGCTACCGCGGCCACCCTCGTCGTTTCGCGAGCCGCGTTTGCCAGCGACATGTAGGTGAATTCGAGCCTGCCGAAATCAATAATGGCAAACAGCAGAATCAGGAAGAGTGGCAAGACCATTGCGAATTCGACGAGCGCCTGGGCGTGTCCACGAGACGGATCGGACTGTTGGGTCGACATCACAGCACCATCATGATCGCCTGGCCCTGGGCGGTTACGGGGAAATAGGCACCTGGGAACAATGAGACTTCACCAACCGCGGTGACAGTCAACGTCGAACCACTGAAATTAGTGTCGGACATCGCTCCTCCACCGGCGCCATCGTTGAGGACGGTCCACGGGTTCGCTTTCGGCCGCGTCGGTGTGTCCACTTCGATTGAGAACGTCCAGAAGCCTCCGCCGCAGGCTTGCCTGGTGGTAATCAGCTGGCAATCGCCGAGTGCCGTCGTGCCGCTGCCAAGCGCCGGCTTCGACCCATCGATGAGCCGCTGAAGGACGACCGCATCCTGGAGGATGACCGGGTCCCCAACGTTTGGTGGGGCAGTGACTAATTGGGTAACGCGGGCAGTGGTGCCCAGGCGAGCTGCCTCGCGCGCACCGTCCTGGACGGCGACACCGTAGAGCAGGGCACGTCCAATATCAAGGCTGCCCAGCACCAGTATGAGCAGGACCGGCAAGATGAGGGCGAACTCAACCAGCGCTTGAGCCGATTGGGGCTCCGCGAATCCATTCGTGATCGACCGCCTGTGCATTCATTCCCCCTAGCACTGGATCAGTTCGGCGTTTGGCGGAGTCTAGCGTTCGGCACGCGCCGTGAGGTGACTGGCGTGGTAGCCAAAGGTCCCGATTGCGATGGCCGAATGGACCATCGGCGAAATGCCGCTCTGACCGACCGACTTTTGGCAACGAGACTCAGTACCTTTGGCTATCGTCAGCATCTTCGTGCCGAGCGGCCTGGTCCCTAGACTCCCGCGCAGCGAGGTCGCGCGACCTCATTCGCACATGGGGGACAACGTATGGAGATGGCAGAGCAGCCGAAACGCAATGACGAAACTGGTGGACGCACAGTGAGCGGGCGCGAGCGCGGCCAGATCGCGGTCATGTTTGGCCTCTCAATGCTCGCGATAATTCCGCTTATGGGCCTCATCTTCGACGGAGGCAACATCTACGTCCAGCGGCGAACGGTTCAGAACGCGGCCGACGCCGCAGCGCTCGCTGGCACACATGCCATGATGAAGGCTGTCTCTCCAGAGAACCCGGTTGCACCGGATCTCACCGTCGCCGACGCCGTCTGCAAGTACCTGACAATGAATTCTTTCGGAAGCGACGCGCAACACACGCCAACCGCTTCGGCCCACTTTGTCGATACGTCGGGGACCATGTTATTGCCGCTGGTCGAGCTGTTGCCGGCCAACTGCAGCGGCACCAGATCCAACTCAATTCCCAATGCAGCTGCCGGGGTTAAGGTCGACGCAACCATCGGTCCGTTCCCCACGTTCGTCGCCGGCTTCCTCGGCAAGGGTCTTGCCGGAGGCCAGGGGGCAGGTATCGCGCAGTCAATCGCCACGGCCAGCGCAACTGTTCAGGCTTCAGTAGTTGTGGCATTCGATACGAGCAATGCACCCTTCATCATTTGCGGCGTCGGCACGGCGCTGTCCGATTCGACACTTGGGACGCCAGATACCGAATCGATATTGATCACGACGTCTCCCGCGGCGATCGATCCCGCGTTCGTTGGCCACACCTACCTCATCCACTCAGGCACGAGTGCAACGCCCATCACCAACTGTGGCTATATCGGCTTCAAGGGACTCGCGGACCAGGTAAACAACTTCGGGGTCAAGAGTCTGCCAACCAATCTGGTTGCTACAACAGGCACTGCCGCATCATCGGTGCAGAGCCGAGTGGAGGGGGAAGTCGGATGCAATACCACCGCGGCGCTGGCCAACGGCTGTCGCATGCTGCTCCCGATTGCCGTGCCAGGCAAGGTGAACAACATCGCTCCGAGCATGTTGAGCGGATTTGACTGCGTCATCTGGGCAGCGTTCTGGATCACCAGGCCCCCGCTCACCGTAAACATTCACTATGCCCAGCTCCTGCCTGGTTCAAGTGTTGGCGGCGGGCCGCAGACATTCACCTGGACATTTGGCACGCGGAATGATCCGGCGAATGGCCTCACTTCGATGGGGCTCAGGTAGCTTGGCCTGAGTGGGCCGCGTCCCATCCATCCATGCCAACCCGCGGCACGTCGAGACGTGCCGCGGGTTTCGTTTTAAGCGTGGACTACTGACGGGTTTCGAGCGCAGCGGAGTCGCCCAGCAGCACGCCCGAGTGCGAGTTCACGCCGGTCGTTGTAACCTGCATCGCTGCCCAGACGACTGACTGCAACTGGCCGCCGCCGACTCCAGTTGCGACTGGAACGAGCATGGTGCAGCCGTCCGTGGAGCCCGAGCAACCGAGGGCGTCCATTTCCGCGCTGGTTGGCTGCGCTTGGCTGCCGTTGAGCCAGGACAGTCCAACGGGCAACGTCGCGGATCCCGTATTTGCGGTTCGGTCGGCGAGGCCTTTGAACCCTGGACCTGCACCACAGTCCGCCACCGTTCGCCCATGGATGCGGAAGGTCTCGCCGATCGCCGCCGGATCAATCTGCGCCGGAATGAGCGGCACTCCGTCCGCGGTAAGCAGGATCGACTGGGCGCCGCCGGACTCCAGGCGCGTATCGATCCCGCAAACGATGTACGGCAGCTTCGCTCCGTCGACGGTTATCGCGGCAGGCCCAGCGTCTTGCGCGTGCACGACGATCTGCCCGGCGCCGACGCCCAGGAGGCTCGCTGCCAGCGCTAGCGAGGCTCCGACGCGCGGAAGTGCACGGCCGATCACTGGCATGGAACTCAACTCATTCAGAAACATGTACCTACCCCCGGTGGTGTTTACGGAGCGCGCGCGTATATGCGCCCGCGTACCGCGAATTGAGTCTAGGTGCGGCGCGGGCATCCGCAGCATCCGGACAGGTAGTCATAGGTCCCGATTCGGGTGACTACTGGTACCGGTGGACTGATCTCCGTCAAACGACATGCGTTTGTCATATGCGGAGGCTAAAGACACCGTGTCGCCTGCCGATGCTTGAGAAGACTCGTAAGGGTCAGATTGCTATGTCCGGTTTTGGGAGGTCGCTCGTGCTCGCTCTGAGTAAGAAACTCAAATTCATCAGACCATCGGCTGCGCTCGGAGCGGTCATGTCTGCATTGATGCTCTTCAACGCCGTGGCGGCGCCTGGGCCGGGTCCAGCGACTCCGACCGGGTCACGGGCTGTTCACGCGCTGCCCCTCGATTATCAGACGCAGATCACGGGCCAGGTCGCTCGCTTTACCGCCCACACGCTGACCCTGCGTACTATCCACGGCGACCGTGTTTTCGTAGTGGACAAGGCTACCCAGGTCACTCCGCGCAGACGGGGCCTGTCCTCCTTCAAGAGAGGCGAGCTGATCTCCGCATCGGTGCAGCGCGATCGGAGTGGTCACCTCCGCTTGACCAAGATCGCGATCCGCGCACAAACCCTCCCGCTCATGGGCGAGGCCGAACCGAACGCCGACAGTCCGGACAAACAGGCCAATCTCGAGACGGACGATCAATTCAACAACCAGGATCAATCAGAGACGCGCGCCCTATCGAACGAAGACTTCACCCAGACGGCGGCTTCGATCGATCTCGCCGACGCCGATCCGACCGCGGCCTCGATCGAACCCGAAGCGGACATCCTGGACCCGATGTACAGTGAGGCCAGCACGAGCAGCGCTACACTTGGCACCTGCCCGGCGGGCATCGCGGCCGTTACGGGCGCGAATTTCATCATCGGCAAAAACGCGCCGGTGTCGCAGATCGGTGGTCAAATCCGCCAGGGCAACTCTATTTCGGCGCAGTTCTATGTGGCGCCCGGTTGCTCCAACGTTCCAGTGTCACTCGTGAGCTATACGGCTCCCGCGGCGACATTCGACCGCACCACCGCCAGCCAACAGAAGATCTACCAGTCAGCGACTGGCAATTTCAGCAACGGGCCAACGCAGAGCACGCTGAAGGTCACGGCTCCGCCCTGCTACTACCAGGTTGACTTTGTTACAGGACTGCCGATCACCCAGCTCGGGCCGGCGACGTCGTACAACTTCTACGGCGATCAGAGCCGTCTTATCCAGCACGACAATGGTGGCACGAACAACTGCAACGGCGTCACGGCCCCTACTGCCACCCCAACGCGTACCTCGACGGCCGCCCCAACCGCGACCGCTTCGCCGACCCCATCCGGCTCCACAGCGACCGTCATGAACGGACTGCCGGAGTTGTTGTGTGATCCGACACAGTGGCACTGGGTCATCAATCAGATCGACGATCCGAGCCACATTCCGCCGTTCATTACCGTGACGTGGGACAACGGTGTCGCGGTGCAAGTCCCGCTGTCTTCGACCACGGCGGATGGGGGCACCACTAAATCAGTGGGTCATTACACCAGCACGCTCCACCTTACTGATGGCGCGAAGGTGACCAACGTTACGGTCAGCATCTACAACGGCTGGACCGCCGGCAATGGACGCTTTGTCCTGAGTTGCCCGGCTCCGACCGCGACACCGCTGCCGACGGCCACCGCCACGGCGACTCTCACGGCGACGCCAACGAACACCGCTACGCCAACAAATACGGCCACCCCGACGGCAACGGCCACGAACACGTCAACGGCAACGCCAGCGGCCACGGCGACGGGAACCTCAACAGCGACCCCAACCCTTACGGCAACGCCGACAGCAACCTCGACGCCAACCCAAACGGCGACGGCGACGCCAACGGCGACCTCGACGCCAACTCAAACGGCGACGGCCACGGCGACGGCAACGTCGACCCCAACCCAAACGGCGACGGCAACGTCGACAGCAACCGCGATTCCAACGGCAACATCAACAGCCACTGACGTTCCGACCGCAACGCCGACGGACACCGCAACGCCCGTGCCCGCGGACACGGCAACGCCGATGGCGACGCCGACTGACACCGCAACACCCGTGGGTGTGCCGGTTGTCAACAACGACTGGCCGCAGCACCTCTTCGGACCTTCGCGCTCTGGCGTCAATACCGGCGCACTGGGATCGCCACCCGCGGCAGGCGCCGCGCCGTGGACAGCCGGCAACAACGTGCAGAACGCGGCCGTCATCGCGGACGGCGTGGTCTACAACACGACGGAATTTCCTTCCAACCTGCTAACGGCACGGGACGCCGTCACCGGTGTCTTGAAGTGGGCGCCGCAACAGTTGAACGGTTTGACTGACCTCTCCCCACCGGCGGTCGCCAATGGAGTCGTGTACGTCTCCTCGGCCAACATCGTCCAGGCGTTCAGTACGCTCGATGGCGCGGCACTCTGGTCTTCTGACGCGGCCTCCTGCCCGCTCTGTGTTGGCGCCGCACTGGCACCAGCGGTTGCAAACAATACGGTGTTTGAGCCGATCTACAACGTTGGCAACGACGCCACGGTCATCCGTGGGCTAGACGCCAGTACCGGCGTCCAGAAGTTCATCATTACTGGAATCCGCGGGCAAGCCCAAATTCTCGTAACGGGTGACAAACTGCTTGCATGGGACACCCAGATCGGGCTCCATGCGTACGACCTCGTCTCCAATGCCTCCGACCCTCAGTTTGCATGGACCTACAGTCCACCCGTCGCAAGCGGAGTGTTGAATGGCACCATCCCGACGTACCAGTTGGCATCGTTCAGTGGCGACATCACCACTGACGCTGCTTCGAATCGAGCCTACTTCCTCTACCAGGAGCCGAGCTCTGGAGCGTTCCCACAGATCAGTGTGAATGCGATCGATCTCGACACTGGCACCCTTGCCAAGTCGGTTCTGCTCAACACACTCTCCACGACTGGAGCCGTAAGTGTTGGGGACGTGCCGATTGTCTACAATGGTGCGCTGCAACTGCCATTCCGAGCTGGCGTCGACGCCCAGTCTCCACTCGAGCTCCTGCAGTTCGAGCCGACCTCGCTGGCCACCGTCGTCCAGCGCACCGTGGTCAGCGCAGCGAACACGCCCGTTGTCGGCCTCACTAACGTCACGTTCGTCTCAGGTGGACATGGGGTCCTCTACGTGGCGAACTGCAGCGGTGAAACGACCGGCGACTTCCCGAATGGCTTCCTGGCCATCGATCCCATGACGGGTGCCGCGCCAACGGTGGCAGCCACCGTCGTGTGGAACTACATCGATGCCGTCGATTGCCCTGAGGCTGAGATGGCAGTTGCAGACGGGGTCGTTGTTGGTACTGACCCGTCGCAGCTGTACGTATTCGCTGCACCGCCACGCTAGGCACTTGAAGGACATCCCGTCCGGCAGCGTTGCCGGGCGGGATCGCCTCGCGGGTGCGGAAACAGAACTGCTACATTTGAAGACGTGACTACCACCCCCGCCCAGCAATGGGCGGGGGTTTTTGTTGTGCTCTGCGGGCTGCTGGTGATCGGCGGGACGGGGGCGGCCGCGCAGGTGACGCTCGGGCGGGTGGACGTGGCCCTGGCGCAGGGGTGGAAGTTCCACAAAGGCGACGTGTTGGGGGCGCAGGCGGAGGCGCTCGACGACGCGGGTTGGGAAGCGATCGCGCTGCCGCATACGTGGAACAACCTCGATGGACAGATGGGCGGCGATCGGTACTACCGCGGGCCGAGCTGGTACCGGCTGCATTACACGGTATCGACCGCCAGCGGCCGCCGGTTCTACTTGCAATTCGACGGCGCCAATCTCGTCACCGATGCGTACGTCAACGGCACCCTGCTGGGCGAGCACAAGGGTGGGTTCGCGGCGTTTCGGTTTGATGCGACCTCAGCACTGCACGCGACCGGGGAGCAGGTCATCGCGGTCCGGGTGGACAACGAGCTCGACCCGGATACGCCGCCGCTGAGCGCGGACTTTACGTTCTCTGGCGGGCTGTACCGGATGGTGCATCTGGTCAGTACCGAAGACCTGCACCTCAGTTTGACCGACTTCGGGTCGTCGGCCGTCTACCTGCAGACCTCCAACGTCAGCGCCGGTTCAGCGGACCTCCAGGTGACGGCGAAGGTCGTCAACGACGGGCCCGGATCGAGACAGCCAACGCTTGAGACGACCCTCGTCGACGCCAGCGGGCAGGCGGTACAGCAACCGCGTTCAGACGTCGACATCCCCGGCGGATCGGAGCGCGACGTGGTCCAGGCCACGACAATCGCGCGTCCAAACCTGTGGGATGGATTGGCGGCGCCATACTTGTATCAGGTGCGTGTGCGCGTACTGGACTCCGACGGCCGGCCGGTCGACGAGGTCACGCAGCCGCTTGGCTTCCGGTCGTTCAGCGTCGATGCCGACACGGGATTCCAGCTCAATGGGCGACCGTACCGCCTGTACGGGGTCAACAAGCACCAGGACCGACTGGACACCGGGTGGGCCGTCAGCGATGCGAACCTCGATGAGGATTGGACGCTGGTCAAGGACATCGGGGCCACCGCCGTCCGACTGGCCCACTACCAGCACGCCCAGCGCACGTATGACCTCGCGGATCAGGGCGGCCAGATCATCTGGGCCGAGCTACCCGTCATCAACTACATCACGGACTCCGCCGAGTTCGCCAACAACGCCCGGCAGCAGTTGACGGAGTTGATTCGGCAGAATGTGAATCACCCCTCGATCGCCTTCTGGAGTATCTCGAACGAGGCGACCCTGAGCCGCGGCCCCGACCCGCGGCCGTTACTGCAGAGTCTCAACACCCTGGTCCACCAGGAAGATCCGTCCAGACTTACGACGCATGCGAGCGCCGGAGAGACGCCGGACGTCGCGACGGACGTGTTCGGCTCCAATCGCTACTTCGGCTGGTACTACGGTAGTGACACCGACTTCGGACCATGGGCGGACCGCACGCACGCGGCTCATCCAGACTGGCGGCTCGGAATCAGCGAATACGGCGCCGGGGCGAGTGTGTTGCCGAGCTTCCACGCAGATGCGCCCACCGCGCAGGACCACACGGAGACCTACCAGAACCGGTTCCACGAGGCGTACTGGCTGGCGATCCGCGACCGCCCGTACCTGTGGGGGTCGTTCGTCTGGAACCTGTTTGACTTCGCCTCGGCGGCCCGCAGTGAGGGCGACACGCCCGGTCGCAATGACAAGGGACTTGTCACGTACGACCGGAAGATCCGCAAGGACGCGTTCTACTGGTACCAGGCCAACTGGTCGGCGTCACCGGTGATCTACATCACCGATCGACGGTTCGAGCCGCGGCCCGACGGGTCGCTCACCGTGACGGTGTACTCGAATGCTGACTCCGTCGACCTGGCCGTCAACGGCGACGATCTCGGCAGCCAGACCAGCACGACCCGCATCTTTCGATGGCCAGTCGTGCTTGGCGCCGGCTCGAACGTCGTGGAGGCGATCGGGACCAGGGGCTTACCTGGAAGCGAGCGCTTCACCGACCGGGTCACCTGGACCGTCGGAGGTCCGGCCGCGCCGACTCCTCAGGCTCAGTAGGCGACCTCACTCCCTCCCGAGACCGCCGAGGTGGACCCCAACTAGAGAGAGAGATCAGCTAGACGGACCCGCCGAGCTGGGAGAGGAGGCTGCTGACGGCTGGTCCGAAGACAATCAGCCCGGCAATGGCGAGGACGGCTACAAGGGCGATGATCAACCCGTATTCGACGAGTCCTTGAGCGCTATCACGGCTGAGACGGAGAAATTGCGACATGGGTGCTCACAAACTTTGGTGCGGGATATCGGGGTATAACGATTCTGCTCGCAATTTGCATGCCCCGCATCATCCAAAGGTACTGAAAGCCGGTACCCAAAAGACTAAACTGGCTCCGCGTACGCGGCTGAGAATTTCTCGGTGGGCAGGCTGGCGATGCCAGTCAGTCGAGCTGAATGGGCGATGACCGAGCTTGGCACCCACAGGAAGATCCACGGTGCATCGTCCCAGACGATGCGTTGCGCCTCCGCGTACTGGTCCCGGCGTCGCTGATCGTCGGGCTCGCGAGCGGCCTCGCTGACGAGCAACTCGACTTTCGGATTCCAGTAGTGGCTCGTCGCCAGCCCTTGCGGCGGCCACTGCGAGCGAACGAACTGGGTCATCTGCTGGGATGCGTCGAGCAGCGCCGGCGCCCAGTTGAACAGGTGCATATGGGCGGTGCCCCGATCTTCAGGGACGCTGATCGAGGCGAGAAACGACGGCCAGTCCGACCCGACGAGCTCGGTGTCGACGCCGACCTCGCGGAGATTGCCGGCCAGGGCCTGCGCCAGCTGCGTCGCCATCGCTTCCTGCATCGACCGGCCCGTCGGGTGCGTAAAGCGCAGCGCCAGGTGTGGCGTCCCGCCTTCCAGGAGCAGTTGCCGGGCGCGATTCGGATCGTAGGAGTAGCCGCCAACGCGTGAATAGCCGACCAGCGTCGACGCCATGGGCGCATCCAGCGGCGTGGCGGCGCCAAACAGCAGGTTGCGAATGATGCCGTCACGGTCGACGGCGTAGTTGAGTGCCTGGCGGACTTTCTTGATGGCCAGCGGGGTGCCGCCCGGCAGGGTGAGATCCATCGCCACGAACGTCGACCGCGCGGTCGGCGTCTTGACCACCTTGAGATTGGCATTCGTCTGCAGCGCGGGCAGGTCGGACAGCGGCGGCTGCAGGATCAACTCGACCTGATTGGCCAGCAACAGGCTCTCGCGTGTGGCGACCTCAGGCACGATGCGGAACTGGACCAGCGGATAGTGCGGCGGCTTGCCCCAGTAGCGGTCGAACCGTTCGAGGACAATACTCTCGCCCTTGCGCCGTTCTTTGAAGCGGTACGGGCCCGTGCCGATTGGCTCCTCGTTGTAGTTGTCCGGGAAGGC
Organism: Chloroflexota bacterium; assembly: GCA_035309865.1. Lineage (GTDB taxonomy): Bacteria > Chloroflexota > UBA6077 > UBA6077 > CF-72 > CF-72. The sequence goes on along the minus strand of DATGER010000002.1, from coordinate 63,976 downwards.
GCGGGCGTGGGCGGGGGAAACGATCGCCAGCTCGGTCGCGGCGAGCTTCTGCAGAAACAGCCGCGAGGTGTCCTTGAGCCCGATGCGCAGGGTCAGCGGATCGATGGCCATGATGCCGTCGACCAGGTTCGAGTCGAACGGCGCGCGCTGAGGGACGCGGAGCTGCGGGTTGAGGAACCGTTGCAGCGACAGCGTCACCGCTTCGGCATCGAGCAGGCCGCCGTCGTGAAAGTGCACATCCGGGCGAAGCTCGAACGTGAAGGCTCGACCGTCGGTGGATTGGGTGAACCGGCGGGCCAGCCCGGGCCCAACGCTTCCGTCTGGCAGCAGGCGCACCAGCGTCTCGGCCAGATGATCGACGATGCTCGAAACGGTGGGATTGGTCTGCCCGGCCGGATCCAACGTGTCTGGATCGATGTCGATCGCCAGCCGGATGGCCGGCAGCGCGCCGATGTCAGGTGGCGTGGCGGTCGGCAGTCCTGTGCCTTCGGTACGGGTGGCCGGCGGCACCGGCGTGGGCACGCTGGTTGCCGGCTGCTCCTGCCCCGGCAGGCCGATCTGGCAGGCGGCGCCCAGCGTCGCGGCCATGGCAAGCCCGAGTAGCCGCAGCGCCTCCCGTCGCTTCATCGGCGACATTGTAAACTTCGGCTGCTCCAATGCCCGACCGCACGTTGTTCGAGAAGATCTGGGATGCGCACGTCGTTCGCGAGACGCCCGGCGAGTCTGCCCTGCTGTACATCGACCTCCACCTGGTGCACGAGGTGACCTCACCCCAGGCATTCGAGGGATTGCGTCTAGCCGGTCGGCGCGTCCGGCGTCCCGAACTCACGATCGCGGTCATGGATCACAACACGCCCACCTGGCCGCTGTCGCAGCCCGTGACCGACGTCATCGCCAAGGAGCAGCTTGACGCGCTCGAACGCAATTGCACCGAATTTGGGGTCCGGCTCGAGGATCGCTTCAGCCCGCTGCAGGGCATTGTCCACGTCATCGGCCCCGAGTTAGGCCTCACGCAGCCAGGCTTGACCATCGTGTGCGGCGACAGCCACACCAGCACGCATGGCGCGTTCGGCGCGCTGGCGTGGGGCATCGGCACCAGTGAAGTCGAGCACGTGCTGGCCACCCAGACCCTGCCACAGCGCAAACCCTTGCCGATGGAAGTGCGCGTCGAGGGCGACCTGCCGCTGGGCGTCACCGCCAAAGACATCGTGCTCAACATCATTGGCCGCATCGGGATCGGCGGTGGCATCGGCCACGTCATCGAGTACACCGGCAGCGCCATTCGAGCGCTGTCGATGGAAGGCCGGATGACCGTGTGCAACATGAGCATTGAAGGCGGCGCGCGGGCTGGCATCATCGCCCCGGACGACACCACGTTCGGGTACCTCGATGGCCGGGCGCACGCGCCACGGGGGGCCGCCTGGGAGCAGGCGCTGGCCGCCTGGCGTGATCTGCGCACCGATCCGGGCGCGGTCTACGAGCGCACCGTGGAGGTGGACGCGGCGAAGCTGGTACCGCACGTCACGTGGGGCACCAATCCCGGGATGGTCGCGCCGGTCACGGGCTGTGTCCCTGACCCGGCGAGCATGCAGTCCGAAGACGATCGGCACTCACTCGAGCAGGCGCTGCGCTATATGGACCTGCACCCCCTGACGCCGATTCAGGACATCGCCCTGGATCGGGTCTTCATCGGGTCGTGCACCAATGCCCGGCTCGAGGACCTGCGGGCCGCGGCGCGGGTCATCCGCGGCAAACACGTCGACGCCCGCGTGCGGGCGATGGTCGTGCCAGGCTCGCACCAGGTGAAGGTGGCCGCTGAACTGGAGGGCCTCGACCGCGTGTTCACCGACGCCGGCTTCGAGTGGCGCGAAGCCGGTTGCAGCATGTGCCTGGGCATGAATCCTGACATCCTGCAGCCGGGCGAGCGCTGCGCCAGCACCTCGAACCGCAACTTTGAGGGCCGCCAGGGCAAGGGCGGTCGCACCCATCTGGTCAGCCCGCCGATGGCCGCGGCGGCGGCGATCGCCGGACACTTCGTCGATATTCGAGATTGGGACTTCAACTGAGCTTATGGACCCCTTCACCCGCCACACGGGCCTGGCCGCACCACTTGATCGCGTCGATGTCGACACCGACCAGATCATTCCCAAACAGTTCCTCAAAAGCATCGCCCGCACCGGCTTCGAAAAGGGTCTCTTTTTCGACTGGCGGGTGCTGCCGGATGGCTCCCCGAATCCAGACTTCGTGCTGAACCAACCCCGGTACGCAGGCGCCAGCGTGCTGATCTCGGGGCGCAACTTCGGCTCGGGTTCGTCGCGCGAACACGCGCCCTGGGCGCTGCAGCAATACGGTTTTCGCACGGTCATCGCGCCCAGCTTCGGCGACATCTTTCGCTTCAACTGCTACCAGAACGGGTTGTTGCCGGTGCAGCTGCCGGAGCGCGTCGTTCGGCAGCTCCTCGACCGCGCCGAGAGTGAGCCCGGGTACCGCCTGACGATCGATCTCGAACAGCAGACGGTGGCCGACGATCGCGATACGCTGGCCTCGTTCGACATCGACCCGGCGGTGAAGCACCGCCTGCTCAATGGCCTCGACGACATTGGCCTGACCCTCCAGAATGCCCAGGCCGACATCGACGCGTTCGAGCGGCGGCGCCCGAGCTTCCTGCCGAACACGGAGGCGACGGTCCGCGCATGAAGCGTCTACTGCTGCTGTTGCTGGCCGCGGGTGGCGCGGCGCTGTGGTGGAAGAATCGCGGGGGCGGCGGCTCGGACGAGTCGGCGTGGTCGCAATCCGAGTCCGCGGGCGCCGGCGACGTCGCGCCGGACCCGCCGAAGCTGGGCGGCGACGTCGACGCCGAGTTGCTGGCCATCCTGGCGTGCCCGCTCGACAAGCAGCCGGTGACTCGCCAGGGGAACTATCTCGTGTGTCAGGTGTGCCAGCGGCACTACCCGATCCGCGAGGGCATCCCGGTTATGCTCATCGACGAGGCACTGACCCCCGAGCAAGCCGCGAGCGCCACGGCCTAGCGCGGATCCGATCAGCGCCCGGCGCGGGCTACCGACTGGGTCGCGCGTTCGAGCGCCGCGCGGACGGCGAGCATCAGGTGATCCATGTCGTATGGCTTCTCGACGATCACCACGCTGCCCAACTCGCCGTCGAGCAGCCGACTGCCCCAGCGCTGCCCGGTGGTGAGGACGACCTCAGCCATCGTGGACAGCTCAAGGATCTCGGCGCGATGCTTCGGGCTCAGGGCGGTGTAGTCACCGATTGCCCACGAGTCAGACACCACCGCGGCATTCGGGTACTGTTTGACGTTCGCTCGTAACTCGGCCAGCGAGTTGCACACCGTGACATCCAGGTCCTCATACCCGAACAGGTCGCAGAGGACACCCTGGAGCGCGCCGTCATTTTCGAGGAGCAGGATGCGCTGCCGGTTCATGGCCGGCCTCCCTGGGAACCGGGACGAGGTGCGGCACAGAGATCAGGAACCCCTCGATCCATGCCGCGCGCCGGTCCGCATGTGAGCAGCGTAGCCAGGTCGGCATGGGCGAGTCATGACATCCGGTCATGCCGGCAAAGCCGGTCGCCCTCAGAGGATCAGAACGAGTCGACGGCCAGGCCGGGCTTCCAGTCCTGGTCGCCCTTCAGCTTGGCCAGGGCGGCCTGGCTGAGGTTCAGGGTGGCCGCGGGACCGATGCTCGCGGGGTTCGCCGGCTGAGCGACCGGTTTGGGACTGGCGATCGCCGCCAGCGAAGTACTGGTAGTGATAGCAGCAGGCGCTGTGCCGGCGACCACACCCGAGAGAGAAGTCATTGCCCTTACAGCATCGACCGCGGGCGCCGGCCCCAGACCCCCAGTTCAGGGGGTTCGTGACCGGGCCTGGCATCGGGTACCAGCAGGTTGACCGAGACGCGGCGTAGCCCACGACGATTCCGCCTTTCCTCCCGGGGGAGAGGGGGAGTAGTTCCCCGAGTATTCGCGCTTTTCAGACGCCACCCACGCTCCGGCCAGCCCCCGCGGCACCGCCCGCGCATGGCTCTTGACGGTCGTCCGCAATCGCAGCCTCGACCACCTGCGACGGCGCGCGGGGGCGGTGACGTGCCCTCGCGTGCGCGCGTATTCCGGCCCATGAGGGAGCGAGCGCAGCGATGCAGGTAGGCGGTTGCCCGCGTGGCTCACGGCGGCGGTTTTATCGCTGCCGCTTCGGGGGGCTTGTCGTCGCGCTCCAGGATGATGCGCTGGAAACCTTCGGTGTACTGGTACCCGAGGTTGTGGCGGGTCGCCGTTTCGGCGGCCCATTTGAGGATCTCGGCACGCATGCCGCCGCTGCTGGCCCAGTCGCCGAGCTGGCTGGCGTGCGCGGCCAGCGCCTGGATCTTCTGCTCGATCGTGTCGCTGATATCGACCCAGTGGTTCAGATGCTGCCGCTCGCCGAAAAACAACCAGACCTCGCGCACCTTGTGCGCGGCGAGCCCTTCCGCCAGCAAGTCGCGGAAGGCACTCGGGTTGCCTGCCGCGGGAAAGGCCGCGTCGAGCGTCGCCTGCCCCGCCGCCCGATGATCGGGGTGATTCAAATACGAGCCGTCGTCGTCGACGATGGGCCGCGGATCCTGGCACATCACGACGTCCGCCTTGAGCCGCCGCATGGACCGCACGATCGCCTTGCGCAGCTCGATGGTCGGCTGCAGCTCGCCGTCAGGAAACCGCAAAAAGTGCACGCCCGCGAGGCCCAGAATGCGGCCCGCCTCCGTCTGCTCGGCCTCGCGAGTGCGCACCAGCTCCGATGGCGAAATCGAAGGGTCGTCGCTGCCGGCGTCGCCGCTGGTACACATCAGGTAGTGCACCGCGTGACCCTGCCTGGCCAGGTGGGCCGCTGTGCCAGCTACGCCAAAGTCAGGATCGTCGGGGTGCGCCGCTACCACCAGGTAGGTGACCATTAACCGAGCGTGGCGTGGCCCATCGCGGTCTCGATCACTGGACGCAGCGCATCAGAGACCTCGGCTTCGTCGATCACCGTCGACCGCTGCGCCCCGTCGTGCGGTGAGAACGCAATCTCGTACTGAAACCCGTCAGGATGTCGTGGCGGGGCCGGCGGCGCATCGAGGGGCAAGCGGTCGAGCGCTTCCTCGGCGAGCCTGGCCTGCTCCGGCGGGAGCTCCGTGGTCTCAGATTCCCCACGCATCGCGATGCCTGCTATGCCGCCCCGACGAGTCACACGAATACGCATATCGATCTCAGGATGACATACCACGCCCTGACGCGAACAGCCCGATCGAGCTGCGAGCGAGCCCTGTACCTTCGGCACGGCTAGACGCAGCGATGCGGGCGGCGGGTCGCTTACGTCGAGGGGACCTTGACCGCGTCCCAGCCCGCCGCGACCGCCAGCGCCTCCCGACCGCCCGCGCCGTACGTGCGCTGCGCATGCACGAGCGTCAGCTTGGCAAAGTCCTGAAACGTCGAGCCGGCCGCGAGCGCGGGATCGGTCAGGGTGGCGTACCAGATCTTGCCGGCGACATCCCAGGCGTTGCCGCCGAGCGTGGTCGCGACCACGTAGAAGGCATGATTCGGGATGCCCGAGTTGACGTGGACGTCGCCGCCGTCGACGTACTTGTCCATGTCGGCGGGCTGGGTGTCGTGCGGATTCGCGGTGCCCGGCGCTTGCAGCGACCGCAGCGCTGGCTTGAGCGCCGGTCCGACGATTTCGGCGCCGATCAGCCAATCCGACTGCGTCACGTCCTGATTCAAGGCGAACTGCTTGACCTGGATGCCAAACACGTCGGAGATGGACTCGTTCAGTGCCCCGGACTGGCCCGAATACGTCAGGTTGGCTTCGTGCTGAGTGACGCCGTGCGTCAGCTCGTGGCCCACGACGTCGATGCCGGCCGTCGTCTGGGTCAGGATCTGACCGTCGCCATCGCCGAAGAACATGTCGCGGACGTTGTCCCAGAACGCGTTGTCATAGTTCGTGCCGTAGTGGACCAGGCCGAGCATGGGCAGACCCTGGCCATCGATCGAGTCGCGCTGGAAGGTCGTCCAGTAGTAGTTGTAGGTGTAGCCCAGGCCGTCGTACGCCTGGTTCACCGCGACGTCGGAGACGGGCGGCTGCCCTTCAGCGCGGGCAACGACGCCGGGAGTCTGGTTGGTGCTGTGCTGCTGGTCGTAGATCGTGCGTTGCGGTTTGCCGCCGATGCGCGCGAACGTGATGGGTCGGGCCTGGCGGCCGCCCAGGCGCGAAGCCATCTCGGCACGCGTCAAACGGAAGAGGTGATCGAATTGCAGCGTGTCAAGCGCGGCGGTTCGGACCGCCGCGTCGGTGTCACGCGCCAGACGATCGAGCAAGTCGGGCGGCAGAATGCAGTGCAGCGGCTGACGTGTGACTATGGACATCTGTCGGGTCCGGTCCTCACCTTTCTCCTAGCGGAAGATGGCGCTCGCGAAGGTGACGCTGGAGCTCTTGTCCGAATCGACCCACTGGGTATAGCGCAGTAGCTCGCCCCGCCGCTGCTCGGCTTGCATGAGCGCGGTGAGCAGGTAGATCGGCGTGAAACCGCAGATGCGGCGCGCATCGCGGTCGCGCATGACCTGGGCGTAGTAGGCGTCGGCATCCGGCGCCAGGATGAAGTCGAGCATCTCACGGTCGGCGGTCCCGACGCTGGCCTGACGCGGCAGATCGACCAGCCAGGCGTCCCCGAACCGCTGGCCGATATGCGCGAGGTCGACGGCGGCGATGAGCGTGATCCGCCGACGATCCTCGGCGAGCGTCGCCTGCAGCGCGTCGACGAAGCGCGCGACGGCGGGCACAGCGCGGGGCGACCTGCCCTCGGGGACCATGTTGTGGAGTGAATCGCACAGGATCGGCACCATCGGCGCCGCGCCTTCGCCGGCCAGGCCGAGTGAGCGCAGGTAGACGGCCTGGAACTCGATCGAGTGCTCGCCGGCGTGCGAGAACTCGCCCGCGAAGAGGTCGCGACCCCAGTGGCGGCCCAGCCGGGCAATGAAGTCTGCGTCCGCGGGCACCGCGCCAAGCGGCGTGTCGTATGCCTTCAACGTCGCGGCAAAGTCGCCCTTTACACCGGTGTGGCAGGTGCCCAGCACCACGTAGAGCTCGGCCGGCTGCGCCTCGGCGAGCGCTTTGTACGCCCAGCTGTACGTCGGCGCGCCGCGGTGGAGGTCGACGTGCGGCGCAATCGCCGCCCGCACCGGGGCCGCGCCGCCATCCTGTCGGTCGGGCACTGCCCGCGGTCCGTCGCCGTGGAGGTAACCGGCTTCGAGCAGGCCGGCGAGATCCTCGGGATTGCTGGAGTACGAACCAGCGTGAACCGCTGGCCGATGCGGGTGGGCGAGGAAGCCGGCGCGGCGCTGTTCGAAGCGATACTCCGCCCGCGGACCCTCCAGAAAGCCAGCTTCGTCGAGCTGCGTCAGGAAGCCGCGCAGCTGGCTCTCGGTGATCGTGCCGCCGCGTAACAGCAGCGCGCTCGTCAGCTGCGGGAGCGTGCGCTGGCCATCAAGCAGGGCCAGGATGTCGGCGGCGCCCACGGAGAGCACGATCGGACTGATGTGCGGATCGGCCGGATCGCGCAGCACCAGGTTGCGCTGGCCGCGCTCCCGCACGGGGAACACCTCGATGGCTCGCAGCCGAGGATGCTCGGCGAGTGGAAAGCTGGCGGCGGAACCGTCCGCGGGTGCGCCTACCATTCGGCGACCGCGACAGGCGTGCGTGCCGCCGCTTCCGCAGCCGGCGCCGCCTCGGGTCGCCGAAAGCGTCGGCGGAGCAGGAGTGCTGAGAGCACGTAGAAGACGATGACGATGAGCAGCAGGTTGCGATAGCCCATGATGAGCGATGCATATTCGAGCATCCCGCCGAGCATGATGCCGATCAAATTCGACGCGAACGCCACGTCGGCGCTGGGCCCGGTGCCCTTGAATGAACCGGCGAACACCAGGTTGGCCAGGAACACCGGCAAAAACGCGACGAGACTGGCGAGCCCGTAGCGCAGCGGCAGGAAATCGATCGACAGAAACGCGTCCTGGGGGACGAGGTACGCGACGACCAGCGCCGCCACGAGCAAGCCGTACAGCGGCACCGAGGGCCGCACGGGGAAACGGGAACTGATCAGCACCGCGAGCATCACGCTGCACAGCACGGCGAAAAAGACCAGCGAGTTGACGAGCCAGGTCGAGCCGAACAGCAGCGCAAAGGTCACCAGGCTGCGCGTCTCGAGCAGCATGAAGGCGGCGCCGAGGAAGAACATGTGCCCGCTGAAGCCTTTGCGGGCGCTCGGCGGAGCCAGCCCGAAGATCAAGCCCAGCGCAATGATGCCAACCATGGCCAACCCGAAGATGTAGGGCAAAGGCAGGCCCGGCTCGCGCAGGTACATCAGGGGCCACTCGTCGGTGGCCGCGGTCGGCGGAGCTGGATTGTCATCGCCAGCGATCTCGTTGTGCGACAGGATGCCCTGGCCGACCAGCGGCAGCAGAATGGCATTCGGGTCTTCGTCGAGCTGCGGGGTCGGCGAGCGCACCTCTTGATACGGCTGGCTCAGCGCTGGCTGCTGGGCGAGGAGCGTCTGCAGGCGCGGCCCGTCCACCAGCACCCCGGCACGGCCCCAACCTCCGTAACTGGCCACGTACGGCGCCTGGCCAAACGCCGTTTCGAGCATGCCGGCCAGTTTTCGCAGGAGCCAGTCCTGGCGGTAGTAGTTGTAGAGGACGATTGCGCCGTCGCTGGTGAGATGGGCGCGGGCCTCCTTGAACGATTCTTCGGTGAACAAGAAGCTCTCCAGCCGCAGGCTGGAGAACTGGGATGTCAGGGTCAGCGAGTCCGGCAGGGCGAAGATGATCAGGTCGTACTTGTCGGTGCTCTTGCGGATGAACGAGCGTCCGTCGTCGACGTGGACCGTGACGCGGGGGTCCGAAAACGGCTGCTCGGGGTGGTACTGCGCGCCCAGTCGGGCAATCACCGGGTCGATTTCCACGGCGTCGATGTGGCCGACGTTGCCGTCCTTCAACCCGATCGCGGTGTCGGAGCCGCTGCCGGCACCGATGATCAGCACGTGCTGGAATTGGCCCGAGCCGAAGAGCTGGTACGGCGTGTGGTAGAAGGGCTCCTTTTCGTCCGAGGGCATCATGGACTGATGACCGCTCTCGTTGACGTTGAGCTCCCAGCCGTGGTGGTTGTCGCTGGGGGTCAGGCCGATCTTGTAGTACGGCGACCACCAGTAGCCGAGGCCGATGTTCCAGGCGATGATCGTCGCGATCAGCAGGGGCACGAGCATGAAGGCGCGATCTCGGAATGTCGGGCCTGAGAGCAGGAGCGTGATGGCGATGAGGCCGAGGAACCACACGGCGGGTGGCTGCTCGAAGAACGACAGCAGGAAGAACGCGGCGATGCCCGCCAGGCTGCCGCCGATGTCCAGCGCGTACGCGCGCAGCGGCGGGGTCACCTGGCCGAGCAAAACGCCCAGTGGACGGCCGATGCAGACGAACAGCAGGGAGACGAGCAGGAACGCCGCTGGCAGCACCAGCGCGTTCTCGGGTGGCGCGGTGCCGGATTCACCCGCGCCGTAGTAAAGGACGCCCGCGGAGCCGATCTTCAGCTCGAACTTCGTGGCGGCGATCAGGATGGCTGCGAACAGCATCAGGAGTGGAAACGTCCGCGGCCCAAGTCGCAACTTGCGCCTCGCCGAGAGAATGCCGACGCCGAGGCCGAGGAACGACGCCAGCAGGATGAAGTTGGTGAAGTACGAGAGGAACCGCACGTGGGCGGGCATCCAGCGGATACACAGCAACTCGGCGTACAGCCCGAGGAAGCTGGTCAAGAAGAGCTGCACGTCCGCGCGCTTCAACAGCGCGCCGGGCCAGGCGACCGTCATCTCGCGCTCCCCGCGGCTCCGACGTCGTCGCCGCTGACCTGCAGCGAGGCACCCCGCGGGTGCAGGCGGGTGGCCGCAACGACGCGCTCGGTGACCTGCGCCTGCGGTACAGAACCCCGCGGGTGCAGGCGGGTGGCCGCAACGAAGCGCTCGGTGAGCTGCGCCTGCGGTGAAGAACCCTGCGGGTGCATGCTCGAGGCGGGATCGATGCGCTTGCTCACTGCTGGGATCCACCCTGCGGGTGCATGCGCGCGGCCGGCTCGACGCGCTGGTCGAGGATCTGGCGGAGCACGTCGGGGTGGTTCGTGCCGATGCCGTCGACGCCGCAGGCGATGAGATGGCGCAAGACGGCGGGATCGGACGTGGCCCACGGGGCGACGGAGAGGCCGGCGGCGTGGGCTGCCTGGACGTCCTCGGACGTCACGTACGCCCAGTGCGGGAGCACGGCGTCCGCGTTCGCCTGGCGCGCCAGGTTGACGCCGCCATCGACGGGGCGGCCGGCGTAGAGGACGCCCGTGGCGATCCGGGCATCCAGCGACTTCACGCGCGCCACCGCCGCGTGGTCGAAGCTGATCACGATGACCTGTTCGGTCATGTGCGCCGCGTCCAGGGCCGTGACCACGGCATCCTCGATGCCCGCGTAATAGATCGGCGCATTCTTGATCTCGATGTCCACGACCGTATTCCGCTCGCGCGCAAAGTCGAGGACTTCCGCGAGCGTCGGAATGCGTTGGCCCGCGTACGCCGGGCCGAACCACGCGCCAGCATCGAGCAGCTTCAACTCCGCGAGCGTGTGGTCGCGCACCAGTCCGTGCCCATCGGTCGTGCGGTCGACCGTCTCATCGTGAATCACCGCCAGCGCGCCGTCGCGCGTGAGGTGGACGTCCAATTCGATCCAGTCTGCGCCAAGGTCGAGGCCATGCTCGAAGGAGGCGAATGTGTTTTCGGGACGGTGGCCCATCGCGCCGCGGTGGCCGACCACCCAGACGCGCCCGCGCTCCTGGTCCAGACGCTGTCGGAGCGACAGGCGTTCAGTGGGTGCCTGAGTCATACTTTTGGAATAGTAGCCGGCTCAATGCAACCCCCTGCGTTATGGACGATCCGACCGCTGCTGCTGCGCATCTGGCGCGATGTGCCGTTCCCGGGCTGGCTGCGGCATGTCTTCCTGCGCATCCTGAATCCGTCCTTCATGGTCGGCGCCATGGCCCTCATTCAGGACGACCAGGGCCGCATGCTGGTCCTCGAGCACACCTATCGACGGAGTGTGCCGTGGGGCCTGCCGGGCGGTTGGCTCAAGCAGGCCGAGAGTCCCGAGACCGGCCTGGTGCGCGAAGTGTTCGAGGAGACGGGTCTGCGCGTGCGGGTCGACGCGCTGCTCGCCGCCGAGTTCTGGGGCGATACCCAGCTCGACCTGCTGTTCCGCTGCACGGTCGAAAGCGGGAGCTATCAATCGTCGGACGAGACTGGGCTGCACCGGTGGCTCGCGCTCGACGACCTGCCCGAGTTGCTACCCAACCAGCTCGCGATGCTTCGCAAGGCCCGAGTTCTGGGTTGAGTATCAGCTACTAGACGCCCGTACAATTCGCCGAAGGGTCTCTCAACCGGGTGACCCTGCTCCGGCTTGCCCGCGTCCACCGCGGCAGTCGGGGCAGCCTTATGAAAGGAGGTGAATTCAACTGTGGACGCCATGATTGTCATAATCGTGGCCCTAGCTGCCAGCGCACTTGGCGTTGGGCTGGGCTACACACTCAAGCGCAAATCCACCAGCGACCAGCGCCAGTTGGCCGAGGAGAGCGCCGCCGAAATTCGCGCCAGTGCCGACGCCGAGCGGAAAACCATCCTGCTGGGGGCCAAAGAAGAGGCCATCCGGGCCCTCGCCGCCGCCGAGGACGAAGCCCGCGCGTTGCGCGTCGAGGTCCAGGCGCAGGAGCGTCGGCAACGCCAGAAAGAGGAGAACCTCGATCGCAAGATCGAGGAGATCGAAAACCGCCAGCGCAAGCTCCAGCACCGTGAGGAGGAGACGGAGATTCGCCTGCACGAGGTTGAGCGACTGCGCCTGGAACAGGTCGCCGCCATCGAGCAGGTCGCCGCGCTGACCCGCGATGAAGCACGCTTGCTGCTCTTGCAGCGGGTCGAAGAGGAGGTGCACACCGAAGTTGGCCGCCGCGCCCGGCTGATCGAGATGGAGGGCCGCCAGCAGGCCGAAGCCCAGGCCCGCAAGATCCTGTCAGTGGCGATCCAGCGCTACTCGAGCGACACCGTCGGCGAGATCACGACCACCGTCGTGCCGATCCCCAACGAGGAAATGAAGGGCCGCATCATCGGTCGCGAGGGGCGCAACATTCGCGCGCTCGAAGCGATGACCGGCGTCGATCTGATCATCGACGATACCCCCGATGCGGTCACGCTCTCGTGCTTCGATCCCGTGCGCCGCGAGATCGCTCGACTGGCGCTCACGAAGCTGGTCCAGGACGGGCGCATTCACCCCGCACGCATCGAAGAGATCGTCGCCAAGTCCAAGCAGGAGATCGAGCAGGAGATCCGCGAGGAGGGTGAAGCCGCCGCCTACGAGGCGGGTGTGCCAGGGCTCCACGCCGAGATTATCAAGGTCGTCGGCCGGCTCAAATTCCGCACGTCCTACGGCCAGAACCAGCTGCAGCACGCGGTCGAGGCCGCGCACATCGGCGCCATGCTGGCCGCTGAGGTCGGCGCCGAGGTCACCGTGGTCCGCCGCGCCTCATTCCTGCACGACATCGGCAAGGTCCTCACGCACGAGGTCGAGGGGCCGCACCACATCATTGGCGCCGACTTCATTCGTCGGTTTGGCGAATCGAAGGCCGTCGTCCAGGCGGTGATGGGGCACCACGATCATGATCCAGAGCGACAGTCCGTCGAGGACGTCCTGGTTCAGGCCGCGGACGCGGCGTCAGGTGCGCGGCCTGGGGCACGCCGCGAAAGCGTCGAGAACTACGTGCGACGGCTCGAGGCGCTCGAGGAAGTGGCCAACTCGTTCGAGGGCGTGGAGAAGTCGTTCGCCATCCAGGCGGGGCGCGAAGTACGCATCATCGTCAAGCCCGAACAGGTCGACGACCTGCAGGCGATGCGGCTGGCGCGCGACATCGTCAAGAAGATCGAGGAGACGCTGCAGTACCCCGGCCAGGTCAAGGTGACCGTCGTACGCGAGACTCGCGCGGTTGACTATGCGCGCTAGTGCTTGATCTACATCTGCACAGCATCGTCTCGGATGGCCGTCTGTCACCGGGCGACCTGGTACGCCATGCGTACGCTCACGGGGTGCGCGTCATGGCGCTGTCCGACCACGACACCACCGACGGCGTGGCCGAGGCCCAGCAGGTGGGTGAGGCGCTCGGGGTGCGTGTCATCCCGGCGATCGAGTTGAGCACCGACCTGCCCGGGGCCTCGATCCACGTCCTTGGCCTGTTTCTGAATCACGAGAACGCCGAATTTCAGAGCGTGATTCGCGGGTTCCGCGAGGCACGCTTGACTCGCGCGGCCGAGATGGTTGAGGCGCTGACGCGCCTCGGCGCGCCGATCACGCTCGCGCGCGTCTTCGAAATTGCCGGCGAGGGCAGCGTCGGTCGGCCACACGTGGCGCAGGCGCTGCTCGAGGCCGGGCACATCCAGTCGATCGACGAAGCGTTCGATCGCTTCATCGGCCGCGGCGGGCCGGCCTACTTCGAAGGCTTTCGCCTCGAGCCCGCGGAAGGTATTCGGCTGATCCACTCCGTCGGTGGGCTGGCCGCCTGGGCGCACCCCAACGAGCTCGACGGCAAGGACTGGCGTCAGTACCTGCAAGCGGTGGTGTCAGCTGGCATCGACGGCCTGGAGGTGTACTACTCGAAGGAGTACGGCCCCGAGATCGCGGCGCAGATGCACGAGGCCTGCAAGACTTACGACCTGGTGCCCACGGTCGGCAGCGACTTCCACGGCTTCGGCACGCTCGCCGCCCTCCCCGGCTCCGTCCAGTCGCCCTCGGATTTATTGCAGCGCCTCGAGGCCCGCGTCGCCCGAATCCGCACGGAGTTCCAGCGCGCCTGAGCATTTCGGCTGCCCGCCTCGCTTCGCGCGCTCCCCTCCCGGGTTCCAAAGGGGAGCAACTGCAGGAGCCGTTACGCGCCGGGTGATCTCGCACCGTCAGGCAACCTGGTAGTTCGGGCGCCCGCAGCGCTGCGCTCGCTCTCGAGCAACGCGGCCTTCGAGAGCCTGGTCACCCGCGAACATGCGGAGCTCGACTCCCAGGGTTGCGAGTCTCAGGTGAAACCAGAGTTCCAAGCCCGGGACGGGAGCGAGCGCAGCGATGCGGGCAGCGTTCAGCTAGCGGGCCGCGCGGCGGCGGCGGGTGACAGCGATGGTGACGCCGGCGAGGACGAGTAGGACGACGAACGCCATGCCGAGCAGGGCGTAGAGCTTGTCGATGCTCGGCGCTTCGGGCGGGGTGTGCAGGCTCAGCCCGATGACGCCGAGGATAGCTGAGACGACATACAGCGCGAGCACGGTCTGACCGGTGCTCAGGCCGAGCTCGTGGAGCTTCATCGGCAGGTGCTCGCTGTCGCCGCCAATGGTCGGCCGGGCGCCGCGCGTCACGCGCCGGAAGATGACCCAGGCGGCGTCGAGGATCGGGACGCCCAGCACCAGGATCGCGGTGCCGACTTTTGCACCGCCCAGAATGCCGCTGCCCGCCAGGCCAAAGCCGAGCAGCAGCGACCCCGAGCTGCCCATGAAGATCCGGGCCGGCGGTCGGTTGCGACCGAGAAAGCCGAGGCACACGCCCGCCAGGGCCAACGGGAACAGCGCGATGGAAAACTGCGTGAACAGGAACGCCCGCGCAAACAGCACCAGGGCGCCGCCGAGCGCCACGCCGCCCGCCAGACCGTCCATGACGTCGACCCAGTTGATGGCGTTCATCATGCCGACGAACCACACGATGCTGACCGGGATGTCGAGCCAGACCGGCAGCTCGATCGGGTCGCCAAACGGCTGGGCAATGCTGCTGACCCGCAAGCCGAATGCCACGGGCACCGCGGCGATGACCAGTTGGCCGGCGAGCTGTGGCAAGGGCCCGAGGCGCCGACGGTCGTCGAGCAGCGCCAGCGGCACGATGCAGAGCGAGCCGAGCACCAGGCCGAGCATCCGCAGATCGTCCGACGGGTTCCACTCCGGCCCGAGCTCAGGATCGATCAGGAAGCGGTCGCGCAGCAGGTACGCGACCAGCAGGGCCAGCCAGAGGCCAACGAGCATCGCGTAGCCGCCAGTTCGCGGCACGCTCCAGCGCTGGACTTCGCCAGGCCGCGGCTCGTCGAGCACCCCCAGGCGTCGCCCGAGGCGCTCGGCGACGCGGGCGAGCCCGTATGTGGAGCTCGCGGCGAGGAGAAAGGCCAGCCCGAGCCAGGGCAGCGGATTCATGTGCTGCGGGCGTGTGTTCGGCGTAGCGGCATGAGTGAGGTCGCCAACTGAGCCTGAGGCCTGGCGTGAGCGGCCGTCACTGCAGCGCTTCGGCGGCCGCCAGGCAGGCCGCTGCCAGACGGTCGCGGTCGCCCGCTGCGACATACTGCCGGAGTTCGTCGACGACCCGCGGTAACTCGGCCAGCTGGGCAGCGGCGCGCATCGTCCGGACCGAACGCAGTCCGGGCGGCTGACCCGGATTCGGACCCGGGCAAACCGCGTCGCCGAAGGATTCGTTGGCCGACAGCAACACCTCATGCAGCCGTTCGCCCGGCCGAATGCCGGTGCAGATGATTGGATAGGGCACCCGCTCCGGACGATACCAGCCGGCCAGTCGCCGCGCAGTCTCGAGCAGCGGCACGGGCTCGCCACAGGCAGGCATGACCACGTCTCCAGGCGCGGCGTGCTGGCCCGCGAGCAAGGCGCACCAGACGGCTTCGTCCATGCTGATCCAGTAGCGCGTCATGCGCTCGTCGGTGACGCTCAGCGGCTGGTCCGCGAGCACCTGCTGGGTGAACGTCTCGATGACGCTGCCGCGGGTGCCGACGATGTTCACGTAGCGCACCACCGCCCAGCGCCGATCCCGGTCGCTTTGGACCTGCACCTGGAGCAACGCTTCGGCGATGCGCTTGGTGGCGCCGTAGACGCTCGGCGGCTGGACACTCTTGTCGCTGGACGGGTAGACGAACGCCTCGACGCCGGTGTCTCGGGACAGCTCGAGCAGCGTCAGGGTCGCCAGCACGTTGGCGGCGACGGCACCTTCTGGAAAACGTTCGCCGTAGGGCACGTGCTTGGCGGCCGCCAGGTGAAACACGATCTCCGGCGCGTGCTGCGCGAAGAGCCGCTGCACGCGGCCCGGGTCACGAATGTCGGCAAGCTCACAACTCATTCCCGCGTGGCCAAAACCGAGCGCGCGTTCCAGGCTGAACAGCGAGTGCTCGTGGTGATCGAGCAAGACCAGGCTCGCCGGACGGGCGGCCAGCAGGACGCGCGCCAGCGACGTACCCACGCTCCCGGCCGCGCCGGTGACCAGGACGCGCCGGTCGCGCACGTATTCGGCCGCGTGTGCCAGGTCACCACTGAACTCGAGTCGTCCGAGCAGCACCTCGGCCGGCGGCACCGGCCGAACCTGGTCAGCGGTCAAGCCAGCGCCGATCGCACGCGCCGCAGCGCATCGCGCATGAACACCGCATCGTCGTTGTTGGTTTCGATGGTCTCGGTCACGATGTGGCGTGCGTGCTCGTCGAGCCAGCGGATGGCGGGATCCAGGTCGAAGTCACCCTCGTCATACGCTAACCCCTCGCCGAGCACGCCGGACGCATTGGAGATCTGCGCATTTTCGACGTGCGGCTCGAGCGACTGCATGTAGCCGACCAGATCCGGCCCTTCGGCGGGCAACTGGTCGAGGTAGGTCCTGAGGTCTGCGCTCCAGGCATCGGCGGGATCGGGCGGCAGGCGTCGGGCGTTGAGGTAGAGCCCGGTGTGCGAGGTGTCGGGCAGCAGCCGCAGCCCGGGCACGCGCGCCACGAGCCAGCGCAGGTCGGCCGAAGCCATGCCGATCGGCGTGAACGCGAAGTCACTGCGTCGCATGCGCAACACCGGCGGCATGTTTTCGACCGTCGGCACCGCGCCCGCACCCTGCATCAGGTCGACAAAACGCGTGAGGAATGGCACCGCGCGCTCGAGCAGGGCGGCACGACACTCGAGCGTCAGACGGCTGAGATCCGGGCTGGGCGAGATGACATGGATGTTGACCGCGCGGGCGCCAATGCGGTGGGCCAGGTGGGCGAGTCGTTCGACCACCCGCCGGTCGGCATCGCTCTCGCGCGTCACGTCGAAGTCGTCCCCGTCGAGCGAGTCGACCGGCCCCTCGATCAGCAGCGCAAAGTCGTTGGGCACCGCGATGGCCTGCACGCGATCGGCGACGGCATCGACGTCCGCTGCTGTCGCCAGGTCGGCCGCGGCCAGATACAGCTCCAGACCGTCCGGCCAGACGCCGTCGATCGGACGCAGTCGATCGGCGAGCTGCGCCGGCGTGGGCCGGGCCTTCAAACAGAGTTTTGCAGCCATTGGACGTAGGTTTCCAGGCCCTCACGGAGAGGGATGCACGGGCTGTAGCCGAGCTCGGCTTCGGCACGACTGATGTCGGCGACCAGGTCGCTACCGGGCGGCTCGCCGATCTGTTCGTCGATGGGTGAGCGCGAGCCCGTGAGCTCGGCCAGCAGCTCGGCCAGCTCGCGGAAGGTCGTGCCGACACCGGTGGCGACGTTGTAGACGCGGTGCGTTCCGTCGGCCGGCAAGTCGAGGCACAGCGCGATGCCGCGGGCGACGTCGTGCACGCTCGAAAAATCGCGTCGGCCGGCCGACTGCACGCGCAGCGGCTGTCCGCCCAGCGCCGCGTGGGCAAAAATCGGCACGACGCCGCTGCCGCCGTTGGGCTGCTGACCAGGCCCATAGACCGAGAAGAAGCGCAAGCAGCGGGTGGTGAGGCGCCACTGCTCGCTGGCCATGCGGCACCACAGCTCGGCGACCCATTTTGCATAGCCGTACGGGCTGTCAGGCGCGAGGACCGCGTCCTCGCGGCACGCCACCGGTCGCAACGGGTAGACGCGCTGGCTCGAGGCCAGGATAAAGGTCGCCCCCGCGGCACGCGCCGCCTCAAGAGCGTTCAGGGCCCCAGTCGCGTTCAGCTCGGCGTAGCCGAGTGGGTCGCGCCGCGATTCGCCGACGTCGCCCCGCCCCGCCAGGTGCACGACCGCGCGACAGCCGCGCGTCGCGGCGCACAAGCCTTCGAGGTCGGTGCGCACGTCGCCCTGGATGTGCACGGCGCCCGGGGTTGTGACGAGACCCCGCTGGAAGGTCCGCACGCCTTCGCCACGCTGTTGCAACAGCGCGACGGTGTGCCGGCCGATCAGGCCGGAGGCGCCGGTGATCAGGACGGTCATTGGTGGGGGTTGGCCAGGAACAGGTCGAGCACCTCGCCGAGGCCACTGGCCAGCGTGCGCTGGGGCGTGAAGCCGTCGTCTGCAAGGGCCGAATGTACGGCGAAACCGGCCTCGGAAGACGCCGCGCCCTGGATCTGTACAGCGCCACCCCGCCGCTGAATCAACTGTTGCACCGTGCGCGCGACCTGGCCGATCGTGGCGACCTCGGGGGCGGCGTTGACCACAGTCCAGACGCTCGGCGATCGCGTCTCGGCGGCGCGCAACAGCGCGTCCGCGGCGTCCTGGACGTGGATGAACCCCATGGGTCGATCCACGCGCACCTCGAGCACTTCGCCGCGCGCGGCCCGCTGGCAGAACAGATTCGGCACGGTCATGAACGGCGGTGACGTCTTCATGATCGGCGACCGCCCGTACGTCACCCCCAGTCGCACCGACACGAACGCCACCTCGAGCATGCGCGCGAGCTGTTCGGTGTACACCTTGCTCAGGTGTGACAGATCGCCAACGCGGCCATACGGCGTGTGCTCGTCGATGGTCTGTCCCACCAGCTCGTCGCCATAGACCCGAAACGAGCCGCCGAAGACGACCCGCGCGCCCCGGGCATGGGCCGCCTCGAGCACTCGCCGCGCGCCGACCAGATTGCTGCGCTCGGTCAGCTCGGGGTCTTTTGCGGCCACGGATGCGCTCGGTTGCGCGGCCAGGTGAAAAACGACGTGCGGCTGTTCGCCGTGCGGGCCGAGGGCGTCGAACGCGCGGGCCACATCGCGTGCCTCGGCCACGTCGCCTTCGATCAGACAGGTTCCCGAAGGGAGCGCGGCCGCGACATCCGATCGAGGCGTACAGAAGAAATTCTCGAGCACGACGACTGGCTCGCCGCGTGCGGCCAGTCGACGAAGCAAGGCGGCGCCGATATAGCCCGAGCCGGTCAGCAAGGTCGCCACCGGCGGCCATTCTAACGTTCGCGGCCCGCTTCGCGGACTAGAAGCGGTATCCCTGGGCACGTAGACTTCCCGGGATACGGGAGCATTGCTGATGGCCATCGAGCCCGTCACCCCAACCCGCGCTGCCTACGACCCGGCGGCCGACACCGAGTTCCCGCCGCCCGACCTCGGGCGCACCGTGCACGTCGTCGGTACGGTCGTGAATGTCGACCCGGAGGACACGCCGCACCCGAAGGTGCGACGCGGCGAGGTGGGCAAGGCGCTGTTCAACTACTTGCGCAATACCGTCGCCGTCGATCCGCTCGGGCGCACGAACTCGACCCGCGCCCGCGACAACCGCAATTACTTCACCGCCGTGCTGCGCCAGACGGCCACAGGGGCCATCAATCCGACCCGGACGCGGATCGACGACCCGGCCGCGATGAGTCGGCACATCAAGCGGGCCGGACGCTACTTCGGGGCTGACAGCGTCGGGATCGGCCGGGCGCACCCCGCCCTGCTGTACGGCGGCGGCGCCATGAACGACCATGGCGATACGGGCGGCGGCGACGCCGCGACCGGCAGCCCGGACGAGCTGTGCCGCAGATACCCGTACGTGATCGTGACCCCGGTGGCGTGGGACTACGGCATGGCCCAGGCGCATCGACACCACATTGGCGACGCCGCCTACGACACGACGTTGATGCAGACGGTCCTCGTGCTGACCGCCATGGAGCGCTACATCAAAGAGCTGGGCTACACCGCTATTCGGGGCAAGGTGAACCCGCAGGCCGCCGCGCTCGCCGGCGGCGTGGGCGAGCTCGGACGCAACGGCCTGATCATCTCCGAGAAGTTCGGCGCCCGCATTCACCTCAACGACGCGATTCTGACCGACCTGCCGCTGGCACCGGACAAACCGATCGACCTGGGCGTTGAGGATTTCTGCAAAATCTGTCGGAAGTGCGCCGAGACGTGCCCCACGAACAGTATTACTTTTGAGGACAAGCAGGTCTTCAATGGGGTCGAGAAATACAAGATCAAGTGGGAAACGTGCTACAAACTACGACCGCTCGTCGCTGACCACTGGAACGTCTGCCTGACGTGCGCGACCGTCTGCCCGTACACGAAGCCGAATGTGTGGTGGCGCACGCTCGCGGTGCGCACGCTGACGGCGACGCCGACAGCGGCGCGCCCGGGCGTCGTTCGAGCGCTCAAATGGATCGACGATCGCTTCTGGGGCAAGTTCGCCACCAAACGCGTCCGCTGGCTGGGCTACGACAGCGGCATCAAACCCGGCGTCAAAGCCTGCACGGTGGCGGGCTGCACCGCCCAACACGGTGACCCCCGCGGAGCGCAGCGGAGCGCGGGCGATACGCGTCAACTGATCCAGCTCGAGTCGACGAACATTGGCTACTACGCGCCGCTGAAGGAAAACGTCAATCGCTTCACGAAGAGAAGCTGACGTGCGCTTGCATGAGCCCGCCGACCCCTACTGGGACGCGTTCATCAATCGACCGCCCGCCGATCTGAATAACCTGATCACCCACGCCTTCGACAGCATGCCGCGAGGGGATGTGCACCCCGTGCGCGGCGAGGTCCACTCGCCAAATGTCATGGCCAACCACATCAAGGAGCTGGGCCGCTTCTTCGGCGCCGATCGGGTCGGCATTGTCGAGTTGGCCGCCAACCCGTTCGGCAACGCTGAGCCTGCGTTTGCCGTCGTTTGCGCGCTGCGAAGCGAGTACGACACGCGCCATGCACTCGGAATTGGCGGTCAGGCGCCAGCGCTGAAGGCGCTCTTCGTCACGTTCAACCTGTGCGCGGTCATCAAAGAGATGGGCTACCGCGCGACGTCGTCGTCGGCCGATCGGGACCGATTCGCCGCGCTGGCTGGCGTTGGCCGGCAAGGCCCTGACTGCCACATTGCCGAAATCGTCTGCACCGATCTGCCGTTGACGGCGAACCTTCGCGACGGCGGCGGCGCGATCGCCTCGGAACTTCAGCACCGGTCTGGTGAGCCGGCCGAGGGGAACCGAGGCCGCGGTTCGTGACCTATGTCATCACCGAGCCGTGTATCGGGACCAAGGAGGGCTCCTGCGTCGAGGTGTGCCCGGCAGGCTGCATCCACACCACCCCGGACGCACCCCAGAACTTCATCGATCCGGATGTGTGCATCGAGTGCGAGCAGTGTCTGCTGGTGTGTCCGGTAAACGCGATCTTCCTTGACACCGACGTCCCAACGGAGTGGCAGGACTATATCGAGATCAACGCGAGCTTCTTTCGGGCCAACAAGGTTCAGGTCCGCGTCACGCCTGAGGTTGCCGATCACATGGTCCAGCTGGCCGTCGCGTACGCTGGCCGCGCCGGGGCAGCGGTCGCCGTCGTGGTCGTCGACGCGGCTGGCGCCGCGCTCGCGTCACACGCGATGCCAGGCAGCCCAGCTGGGGCGCTCGAACTGGCGTCGAAGAAGGCGTACACCGCGTTGACGTATCAGCTCGCGACGCACGAGTTGCGTCCGGGCCGCACGCCGCCCTGGGCGCGCGAGACCGTGGTCGACCCGGCGCGCGTGCTCATGGCCGCGGGTGGTCTGCCCCTGGTCGAGCACCGCGACATCCTCGCCGCCATTGGCGTCGCGGGCGCGCCGACGGCGGACGTAGACCTGCTGTGTGCCCAGGCCGGCCTGGCCGCTCGCCCGGGCGCCGCGGTACACGCCTAGATCGAGCGAACGATCAGCGCCGAATTGCGCCAACGCCCGCGCGCTGTAGACGTCCTCGGCCTGCGCGTCGACGACGTCACGTACGCCGAAGCCCTGGCTATCCTGGCGCGGGCCATCGATGACCGGGTGCCGCATCTGGTGACGACGCCCAACCCCGAGTTCGTCATGCTGGCACGGCGCGAGCCGGACTTTCGGACCGTGATGCAGCGCGCGGCGCTCAATATTCCCGACGGCATCGGCCTGGTGCTGGCCGCGCGCCTGGCGGGCGATCGACTGCGCGAGCACGTGCAGGGCACGGACCTGGTGCTCAAGCTGGCGGCGGCGTCGGCCAGGCGGGGCGAGCGGTGGTTCTTGCTCGGTGCCCGGGGTGACGTGGCCCAACGCACGGGCCGCGTGCTCCAGCGCCAGTATCCAGGCCTGCAGATCGCTGGCGCGATGTCAGGGTCGCCGTTGTTCTCGGATGACGATGCAGTGCGCTCGGCGATCCTGGCCGCAGGGCGAGTCGACGTGCTGCTGGTCGCCTACGGCGCGCCGAAACAGGAGTACTGGCTCGACCGCAACCTGGTCGCGCTCGACATCCCGGTCGGTATCGGCGTCGGTGGCGTGTTCGACTACCTCTCCGGCGACGTCCCGCGCGCCCCGCGCTGGGTGCGGCAACTGCACTTCGAGTGGTGCTACCGCCTGATCGCTCAGCCGTGGCGCTGGCGCCGCCAACTGGCCCTGCCAGCCTTCGCGGCGTTGGCCCTCACCCACGCTGCGCGGCGCCGGTTCGGCCAGCTGCCGCGGCTTATTTGAGTCACTACCGCCTCGCCTTGACAGCTCCGAAAGCCAAAAGTTAGCTTTTATTCGTAATTCGCGAGTTTCCGTCGGCGTGCTTGAGCCCGAGGGAGCAACTGCATGAGTGTTCTGGCGTTGTCGTTTGGGTTCGGGTTGATCACCGCCTCGGTGCTGGCGCTCGCCGCGGTGGGTCTGTCGCTTCAGTTCGGGGTAACCAACCACATTAACTTCGCGTACGGTGAATTCCTGACGCTCGGCGCCTACTTCGCGTGGACCCTCAGCCACGGCCTGGGTCTGAACATCTGGGTGTCGGTGGTCCTGGCGACGCTGCTGATGGGGGTATTCGCCGTCCTGCTGAACCAGTTCTTGCTGAAGCCGTTTACCAAGAAGGGTGTGCCGCTGCTGTTCTTGCTGGTGGTCACTTTCGGCCTGTCGCTTTTTTTGAGCAACCTGATCCTGGCCATCTGGGGCCCCAACTTCAAGAGCCTGGACCTGGCCCGCGAGTCGCCGTACGCACTCGGCCCATTCCTGTTCACGCCCAGCCAGTTGACGATCATCGGCATCGCCTTGCTGGCCATGGGCGCCGTACATGTGCTGCTCACCCGTACCGAAATCGGCAAGGCGATGCGCGCGATGTCCGACAGTGTCGATCTGGCGCAGGTGAGCGGCATCGACACCGACCGCATCACGAGCTTCACGTGGCTGGTCAGCGGCTGCCTGGCCGGCCTCGCCGGGATCGTGCTGGTCATCAATATCACCAGCTTCCAACCGTCCTTCGGAGGTGAGTTCCTGTTCGTCATTTTCGCGGCCGTCATCCTCGGCGGCGTGGGTTCGCCGTACGGGGCGATGTTGGGTGCGCTGGTCATTGGCCTGGCCACCGAGATGTCGGCGATCTTGATCAACTCGGCGTACAAGAACGATGTGGCCTTCGCGCTGCTGATTCTCACCCTCCTGCTGCGTCCGCAGGGGATCATCCGGATGGCCGGCAAGGCCGCTTAGCGCATGCCTCCGGTTGTCTACTACCTCACGACGCTGATCGTGTTTTTCTTTGTTTTTGCGATCTCGACCTGGGGCCTGAATCTGCAGTTCGGCACCGCCGGGATCCTGAATTTCACCTACATCACCTTCTTCGCAATCGGCGGCTACTTCACCGGCGTCGTCATGCTGGGCCGGCCGGACGCTCTTTCCAACATGCGCTACATCCTGGGCCTGGACCTGCCGTTTCCAATCGCCCTGCTCGTCGGCGCGGGCGCGGCCGGGGTGCTCGGCCTGCTCGTCGGACTGGTGGCCCTGCGCCGATTGCGGAGTGACTACCTGGCGATCGTCACGGTCTCGGTCGGCGCCATCGTGTACGACTTTGTCAACATCAACACGGCGGTCTTCAACGGTGCGGACGGGATCGCGGGCATCCCCTACCCGTTCAATGACCTGCTGGGCCTCGATCCGAACACCTACACGTTCTTCTATGTCGGTCTGACCGGGGTCTTTACGCTGGTGCTCGGGCTGATCGCGTTTCGCATCTACGATTCACCGCTCGGTCGGACGCTGCGCGCGATTCGTGAGGACAGCGACGTGGCCGCCGCGTTCGGCAAAGACACATACCGTTTCAGGATGATCGCGATGGTGGTCGGCTGCGTGTACGCGGGCATCGCCGGGAGTCTGCTGGTCGGCTTTATCAGCGCCCTCAATCCGGGCGGCTGGGCGGCCGGCGAGACGTTCTTGCTGTACGCCGCGCTCCTGCTGGGCGGTCGCGGCAACAACTGGGGCGCGCTACTCGGCGCGTTCCTGGTGCCGGTCCTGTTCCAGGAGGCTACGCGCTATCTGCCCCCGATTCCCAATCGTCCGGAGTTGATCCCGGCGGTCCGCAACATGATCGTCGGTGCGTTGCTCATCGGCATCCTGTGGTTCCGGCCCCAGGGCGTGCTCCCGGAGCGCAAGGCTGCCTTCAAGGACCTCAAGTACGTTCCCCGTCGGAAAGTCGCCGGCGTTGAATAGCGCCAGCGCGCAGGGTGCGATCCTTGGCATCGAGGACCTCCACTTCTCGTTCGGGGGCTTGAAGGCGGTCAACGGCAGCAGCTTCAGCATCGAGCGTGGCTGGATCAACGCGTTGATCGGGCCCAACGGAGCCGGCAAGACCACGCTCATCAACGTCATCTCCGGAGCGCTGCGCGCTGAAGGTGGGAAGGTCCATTTCGAGGGCACCGACATCACCGGCTGGCCCAGCCACCGGGTCGCGGGGCGCGGCTTGATTCGCACCTTCCAGATTTCGCGCGAGTTAGGCGGCATGACCGTCCTGGAGAACATGCTCGTGCCCCCACCGCACCAGGCCGGGGAGCGGCTCTTCAATGCCATGTTCCGGCCCGCGGTCGGGCACGACCAGGACCGGCTGCTGGTCGAGAAAGCGCTCGCGCGGCTCGACGAATTCGGGCTGTACGACTCGCGCGATCAATACGCCCGCAACCTGAGCGGCGGGCAAAAGCGGCTCCTGGAGCTGGCTCGCGGTGTCATGGCGGACCCCCGGCTGATGGTCCTGGATGAGCCGTTCGCGGGGGTCAATCCGGCCCTGGTCGAGCTCCTTGAAGGCCACATCCAGAAGCTGCGCGACACGGGCATCACCTTCATCATGGTGGAGCACAATCTCAACGTCGTCGAGCGCATCTGCGATCACGTCGTCGTCATGGCCGAGGGCCGCACGCTGGCAACCGGACGACTCTCCGAACTGCGTACGAACCAGGAGGTCATCACCGCCTATCTGGGTGGCGCCCTCACCCAGCATCCCCATGCGGCGACCGCGGTCGGCGTTGAGGTGGCGGTCAAGGATGCGCCGCGGCTCGAGCCGATCCTGGCGGTGACCGGTCTCACCGCTGGCTACGGCCGGGTGCCGGTGGTCCAGGAGGTCGACTTCCAGGCGGAGCCGGGCAAAGTGGTGGCCATTGTCGGCCCGAACGGAGCCGGCAAGTCGACGATGTTGAAGGCGGTATTCGGCCTCCTCCGCAATACCTCCGGCAGCGTCAAGTTGGGTGGTCAGGATATCGGCGGCTGGGCGGCCTTCCGGATTGCCCGTGGTGGTATGGCGTACGTCCCCCAGGTGATCAATGTGTTCACCAATCTCAGCGTCCACGAGAACCTGGAAATGGGCGGCTACACGCTCCAATCGGGGGTCCAGAAGCGGGTCGAAGCGGTGCTGGAGATCTTTCCCGATCTGAAGACCGCCCGGTCCAAGAAGGCGGGCAACCTCAGTGGCGGCCAGCGCAATATGCTCGGCATGGCTCGCGCGCTGATGCTCGAGCCCAAGGTAGTCCTGCTCGACGAACCCACGGCGGGTCTGTCGCCGGCGTACACGCGCGTGGTCTGGGACCAGATCCGGCGCGTGGCCGGACTGGGCACCGCGGTCGTCGTGGTGGAACAGAACGTGGATCTCGCAGTCAACAACGCCGACTGGGTCTACGTGCTGGTAGCCGGTCGAAACCGAATGGACGGTCCGGCCGCGGTGGTCGGCAAGGAGGACCTGCCCAGCATCTTCCTGGGTGGCGAAGTCCCGGCCAACCTGGCCGCGTCCGTGCAGTGAAGCAGCAAGAAAGGAACACGCATGCGCATCGGGAACCTGAACGGAATCGACATCCTGCGCCGGAGCGCCCTGGTCGCGACTGCCCTGGTGCTGTCCGCCTGTAGCGGGGGTACCGCGGCGGCGCCAACCACCGCGCCGGCCGCCGCGCCGCCGACGACCGCACCGGCCGCCGCCGCGCCCTCCGCCGCTCCGGCGGCGAAACCGAGCCCTTCACCGGCCGCGGCCCCAAGCAGCGCACCAGCAGCGGCCCCAAGCGCCGCGCCGGCGGCGGCCCCAAGCGCCGCGCCCGCCGTGGCCAAGCCCAGCGCCGTGGCGGCCGCCGCGCCGAGCGCAGCGACGGGCACGCCGATCGTCATGTCGGAGCTGTTCCCGATGTCCGGGCGCGAGGCGTTTGTCGGCGACTGGCTGAACCACGGCGCCAAAGTCGGCGTGTACGACGTCAATCAGAACGGTGGCGTGATGGGCCACCCGATCCAGGAAGCCCTCGCGGACACCGGTGGCGATCCGGTCGACGCGGTCACCGCCCAGCGTCAGCTCAGCACGCAGAATCCGACCTTCCAGGTTGGGCCGTCCTCACTCGAGATTCAGGGGGTGATCAAGAACTTTGATCCGGCCAAACTGGTGGACTTCATGGAGGGCGGCACGTCACAGGTAGACCACATGCAATTCAAGTACGTCTTCAGGACCACGCCGTCGGATTCGACCCTGACCGCGGCGATGGCCTACTTCGCGGTCCAGAAGGGCTGGAAGAAGGCGGTGATGCTGTTCGAGACAACCTCGGATGCCACCGACGAGCTCAATCACACCACCGCCTACTTCACCGGCAACGGCGGCACCGTCCTCGACAGTGAGCAGCTCGCGCTGCATCAGAGCTCGTACCGATCGGAAATCACCAAAGCGTTCGCCAACGGTGACCCCGACGTGGTTTTTGTCAAGAGCGACCCGCAGACCGGCGCCACCCTGTTCGCCAACATGAAGGAACTCGGCCATCTCAACGTGCCGATCGTTTCGGACGACACCGGTGACACGGTCGAATACGCCCAGGCGATGGGCGTTGCCGACGCCTCCAAATACCTCTACGGCGTGGCTGGTGCGCCGGCCACCGGCGAGGCCTGGGCTCACTACGTGCAGGGCTACCAGGCGGTCTGGCAGTCGGACAAGCCAGTCCAGTTGTCCCAGAACACGTACGACGCCGTCATCATCGGTGCGCTGGCGATGACCGA
This sequence comes from Chloroflexota bacterium, assembly GCA_035309865.1. Lineage (GTDB taxonomy): Bacteria > Chloroflexota > UBA6077 > UBA6077 > CF-72 > CF-72. Next base: position 36,489 of record DATGER010000002.1, on the reverse strand, counting down.
GGCCAAGACACTGGACGGGTCGGTCTGGGTGGACCACGTCATCACGGTCAGCAACCCGCCGGGCACCATGTGCTTCACGTATTCGTCTTGCGTGGCACTGCTCCAGGCCGGCCAGAAGATCAACTACGAGGGCGCCTCCGGACCCCAGGACTTCGACCAGTACCACAACACCTTCGGTGACTGGGACATCGTGCAGTGGAACGCGGACGCGTCCGCGACGAGCGTGGTCATGCACGTTGGCGCCGACGCGATCGCCAAGGTCTCGGCCGCGGCTCCGTAACCAGCGATGGCGGGACGGTTGCCGCTCGACGGCGTCCGCGTAATCGACGCCGCGACGCTGATGGCCGCGCCGTGGGCGGCCGCCTACCTCGGCGAGTTCGGCGCCGACGTCATCAAAATCGAACAGCCCAGAATCGGCGATCACCAGCGCCACTGGGGAACCAAGCGCAACGGCGTTCCCCTGATGTGGAAGTCGATTGCGCGCAACAAGCGCTCGGTCACCCTCGACCTTCGCAAGCCGAGGGGCGCCGACATCTTTCGGTTGTTGGTCGCCACCGCCGACGTGCTGATCGAGAACTTCCGACCCGGCACGCTCGAGCGGTGGGGCATTGGGCCGGCCTCGCTGCTCGAGCTCACCCCGAAGCTGGTGGTCTTGCGCGTCACCGGCTACGGGCAGACCGGTCCCTATCGCGCGCAACCGGGTTTCGGCACCCTGGCGGAAGGCTTTTCCGGCTTCTCGCACGTCGTCGGCGAGGCCGACGGCCCGCCAACCCTCGCCAACCTGCCGCTGGGTGATGGGATCGCCGGGATAACCGGTGCCTACGCCATCATGCTGGCGCTCTTCGGCCGGGCGAACAACGGCGGTCGGGGGCAAGTCATCGACCTCTCACTGTACGAACCGTTGTTCCGACTGCTTGAGCCGGCCCTGATCGAGTACGACCAGAATGGCGTTGCGCCGGGCCGGATCGGCAATCGAAGCACCCACGTCGCACCACGGAATACCTATCGCTGCGGAGATGGCCAGTGGGTGTCACTATCGGCGAGCACGCAGCGGATCTGGGATCGGCTGTGCGAGGCGATGGATCGGCCCGGGCTGGCCACCGACCCGCGCTTTGCCACGAATGAGCTCCGCATCGACAACGTGGCGGCGCTCGACCAGGAAATCGGGGCCTGGATGGCCGCCTATCCCCGCGACAGGGTGATCGACGTGATGAACGGCGCTGAGGTAGCGGTCGGTCCCATCTTCGACATTCCGACGATCTTCCGGGACCCGCACTACGCCGCGCGCCATGACCTCGTCGAAGTCGAAGATCCGGACCTCGGGACGATGCGACTGGCGAATGTCGTGCCCCGCTTGAGTGAGACGCCGGGTCAGATCCGGACGACCGGGCCAGCGTTGGGCGCCCACACCGACGAGGTCCTTGGCCAGCTCGGACTGGCGGCGGACGAGATCGCCGCGCTGCGCGCCGAAGGCGTCATTTGACCGCCGTCGAGGAGCTTGCCGCGTTCGTCAGCGAGGCACGTTGGGACGCTGTTTCGGACACCTCGCGAGAACTGCTCAAGCAACACGTCCTGGACGCCCTCGGCTGCGGGTACGGCGCCCTCGACGCGGCGCCGGTCCGCGCAATCCGCGAGCACACCGCTGACTTCGGCGGTAATCCGCTCGCCAGCCTCATCGGCGGCGGGAGGACGAGTCCAGACCGGGCCGCGTTTCTCAATGGCGCCGCGGTGCGGTATCTGGACTTCAACGATTGTTTTCTCGGGCGAGGTGAGGCGTGCCATCCCAGCGACAATCTCGCCCCGGTCCTGGCCGCGGCCGAGTACGTTGGCGCAGCCGGAGCGGAGCTCCTCACCGCTCTCGCGGTGGCCTACCAGGTGCAGGTCCGGCTGGCGCAGGTAGCGCCGGTGCGAGCGCGCGGGTTCGACCATTCGACCCACGGCAGCTTCGCCGCGACCGCCGGCGTCGCCCGCGTGCTCGGACTGGACGTCGAGCGCACCGCCAACGCGATCGCCATCTGCGGTACGGCATTCAACGCGCTGCGCGTGACGCGCACTGGATCGCTCTCCAACTGGAAGGGGCTGGCCTATCCGAACGCGGCCTTCGGCGCCGTCCACGCCGCTTTCCTTGCCCGTCGCGGAGTCACCGGTCCGCTCGAGGTCTTCGAGGGCAGCAAGGGTTTTATGGACAGCATCGCCGGCCGCTTCGAGCTGGACTGGTCGAAGGAGGACCTGGAGGCCGTCAAGCAGACGATCATCAAGCGGTACAACGCCGAAGGCCACGCCCAGTCCACACTCGACGCGGTGCTCGAGCTGCGCAAGGCCGGCGTGCGCGCCGACGACGTCGACCGCGTCGATGTGTACGTTTTCGACGTCGCCGTCGAGATCATCGGTCCCGGTGCGGGTGACAAGCACCAGGTGGGCACCAAAGAGGAGGCCGATCATTCGCTGCCGTACCTGGTCGCCGCTGCCTTGCTCGATGGCCAGATGACCCCAGCTCAGTACGCCGAAGGACGGGTCCGACGGGCAGACGTGCAGTCGCTGCTGCTGCGCGTCGACGTCCACGAGGACGCCGCCCTGTCGGCCGCGTTCCCCGCGCACCAGGGTGTGCGAATCGAGATCCAGCTCAAGGATGGCGGCGGATCTCGCTCACTGGAGCGTCTGGACTACGCGGACCCGTCGACCTGGGCGGCGCTCGAGGACAAGTTCACCAGCCTTGGCGGTCCCGAACGTTTGATTGCGATGGTGCGCCGGCTCGACGAGCTCCCGGTCGCTGCGCTGGCCGACCAGCTGTGAGCGCGGCCGGGCGTCTGCGTGAACTTCTGGCCGGCGATGAGCTCATCGTTGCCCCGGGCGTCTACGACGGCCTGTCCGCCCGGATCGGGGCGGCGGCGGGATTCGCCGCGCTGTACTGTAGCGGCGGCGCTGTCGCGCGGAGCAGCGGGGTGCCGGACCTCGGTCTGTTGACCATGACTGAGGTGCTGGCGCGGCTGCGCGAGGTCGTCGACGCGACCGATCTGCCGATCATCGCTGACGCGGACACCGGCTACGGCAACGCGGTCAACGTGGTGCGCACGGTGCGCGAGTTCGAGCGCCTGGGAGCAGCCGCGATTCACCTCGAGGACCAGATGGCGCCCAAGAAGTGCGGCCACTATGCGGGTCAGCTGCTGGTCAGCGCCGAAGAGATGATCCAGAAGCTCCGCGCGGCGGTCGAAACCCGGCGCGACATGCTGATCATCGCTCGCACCGACGCGCGCGGCCAGGCCGGTCTGGACGAGGCCATTCGGCGCGGCCGGCTGTACGCCGAAGCCGGCGCCGATCTCGTTTTCGTCGAGGCGCCGACGAGCCTGGACGAGATCAGGACGATCGCGCGGTCCATCTCGGCGCCGCTGCTGATCAATATGTTCGAAGGCGGTCGCACCCCGCTGGTGCCCGCGGCCGAGCTGGCGGCGCTCGGCTACCGCGTGATGATCGTGCCGTCCGACCTGCAGCGCGCGGCAATCAAGGCTATGCAGGTGGTGGCCGCGACCCTCCGACGCGACGGGTCGTCGGCCAGCGCGCGTGAGCGGCTCGCCTCATTCGCGGACCGCGACAAAATCGTCGATCTGGCCGGGTGGACGGCACTGGATAACCGCTACGCGGACCCGGCTCAGCTTCAGGAGGACACGTGACCGTACTGCATTCCCCGGCTGCGACGGCGTCCGTACACGTCGCCGAGGTCTTTCCGCGCGACGGCCTGCAGACGTTGCTGTACGAGCCTGGTCTGCGCCAACCGTCGACCGAGGAGAAAGTCGACTTCATTCGCCGCGTGGCGAGCACCGGTGTGCCTGAGATCGAAGTCACCGGCTTCGTCCATCCGCGCGTGATCCCGCAGCTCGCCGACGCGGAGGCCGTGGTGGCGGGCGTCCTCGGCACTGTGCCGGCCACGACGACGCTCCGCGCGCTGGTCCCCAACTATCGCGGCGCTGAGCGTGCTATCGCGGCCGGCGTGCCCAAGATCTCGTGTCTGGTCGCGGCCAGCCCCACCTACCAGCGGCTGAACTCCAACATGACGATCGAGGAGAACCTGCGCGACATCGAGCGGACCGTCGAGCTGGCTGCGCGCTCGGGCACGCGAGTTGCGCTGGGCATGGCCATCTCGTTTGTGTGTCCGTACGATGGCCTGGTGCCACTCGAGGCCGTCCTCGCGATCGCCGAGCGCGGCGTCAAGCTCGGGATCCGCGACATTCACCTCTCCGACAGCATCGGTCTGGCCTGGCCGAGCCTGGTGCGCGAGCGGTGCACGGCCGTGCTCGACCGCTGGCCGGAGGTGTTCCTCGGACTGCATCTGCATACCCTCGCCGGTACCGCGCTGGCGAACGCCTTCGCCGGCTACGAAGCCGGCGCCCGCGGCTTTGACGGGTCCGCCGGCGGCATCGGCGGTGGCATCGCGATGCCCATCCACACCACCGAGATGGGCAACGTGGCGACCGAGGACCTGGTGTATCTGTTCGAATCGTCGGGCATTGCAACCGGCATCGACCTCGCGGCTGCCGCGGCCAACGGTCGCCGAGCGATGGAACTCGTCGGCACCGGTGGCGGCCACGTCACCGGCTTCGGCACGCTCGAGGCCTTTGTGGCCATCAATCGCGCACACCTGGCGGACATCGCCGCCGCCCCGCCCGGGCAGTCCGATATCAGGCCCTAGCGACTACTCCGGGTTTGGATCGCGAGCGCAGGGCCGTGGGTGCGGGGGTTGCCGCGGAGTCGGCGGCGCGCTGGGCCTTGACGCGCTGGTAGTGGCGGCGGGCCTTCTCGCGATTGCCGCACGACGTCATCGAGCACCACTGGCGGCTGCGGTTCCTGGTGGCGTCCATGAAGAGCCACGCGCAGTCGCCGGCGCCGCACTCGCGGACGAGCGACCGCTCCGGTTCGGAGGTCAGGATCTCGGCGGCCGAACGCACGATGGGCCACAACGGCTCGGCGAGATCCGTACCGGACCAGCCCCAGGCGAAGGCATCGCCGGCGGCGTCGGGCAGCACGCGCGCGTGGGCCAGGCTCGTGGCCAGGTTCGCATTCAGGACGTCGAGATCGGCGTCTGAGGGACGTGCGCGGTTGGCGACAGCCTGGAAGATGCCGCGCAGTGCTTCGCGAAGCGCCGTGGCGCGCCGCAACGTGGCCTCGGCTTCGGCCGGGCGACGCTCGGCCTCGGCGTGTAGCCAGGCGGTGCGCTCGGGGGTCAGCAGGTTCGCCTGGGCGCCGAACGCGACCAGGTCGGCGTAGGTGCTGAGGTGATCGCCGCTGGCGCTGGCGGTATTGGCGAAGTCGAGACAGGGACGTCCGCCGTCGAGGTCGAACACGTACGGGCGGGGGTCAGAGGACTCGGTCATGGGTGCGCGGTCTCGGCAGCAGTATACGCCGGCGTCTAACCACCTTCAAGGGGTTGACAGGTTAGGTCGGGTCGATTAGAGTGTAACTAACGAAAGGTTATTAGAAGGTTAGAGGTTCCCGATGCTCAGCCCACTCGCCCTGGAGCTCTTCGCCCAGGATGTCCGCCGCGAACACCGCGCCGCCATGGCCCACGCGGCTCTCCTGGCGCAACTGCCACACCGATCTGCCTCCCGCCCTGATCTGGTGGCCCGCCTGCGCCTGGCCAGCGGCCTGCGCGCCCTGGCCAGCTACCTCGACCCGTGCGGTGACCTCTCGCCGTCGGTTGTCGCACTGCACTCAAGGTGATCCCTATGCCAATTATTGTCCTCGCCATCACGCTCCTCCTCGTCTTCGAGTACGCCGCGCTCCGCTGGGGCGTCGATACCCGCGACGCCTACCGTCCCGGCCGCCGTTAGACCCCCAGTCGCCCGCATCGCCTTGCTCGCTCCGGCTGGGACCCGGGACCCCGAGCTCTCGAAGATCGACGTAGCGAGCGAAGCGATGCGATGCGGGTGACGCGGTTGTCACGCGGGGCTGGATGAGCGCGCGGCCGCGGCGATCGCGGCCCGGTCGGCGCGCACCTCGCGCGGCAGGCCAAGCACCCGCTCGCCGATGATGTTCTTCTGGATCTCGGACGTGCCCGAAAAAATGGTCCCCGCCCGCGACCGGAGGAAGTTGTACGTCCACGTCGGATCCTGTCCGGGCACGCCGTCCGGGTGCAGCGCCAGTTTGGCGGGCGCGTCCTCTTCGAGCTGGCCGTACGGGCCCAGGATCGACTGGATCAGCTCCTGATGGCGCTTGTCCATCTCGCTGTAGTACAGCTTGTCGATCGACGACTCGGCGCCGGGCCGCTGGCCTTTGTTCGCCCTCGAGAGCAGTCGCAGCGCCTGGTAGTAGAGCACTTCGACCTCGACCAGCATCTGCCCCAGCTTCTGCTTCACCACCGGATCGTCGAGCTTGGTGGCGCCGTTGCTCGGTAGCTGGCGACACACCTCGATGAGTCGCTGCAAGCTCGCCCGATGGTGGACGACCCGGCCGAGCAAGTTGCCGCCACGCTCGAATCCGAGGGTTGTCTGCGCGAGCTCCCAGCCCTGACCCTCGGCGCCGATCAGGTTCTCGACCGGCACCTTGACGTCGGTAAAGAAGACCTCGTTGAACTCCGAGCTGCCGGTGATCTGCTTCAGCGGCCGGACTTCGACTCCCGGCGCGTGCATGTCGAAGATGAAGTACGAGATGCCCTTGTGCTTGGGCACGTCCGGATCGGTGCGCGCCAGCAGCACAGCGAAGTCGGCCAGGTGGGCGCTGCTGGTCCAGACCTTCTGCCCGTTGACGAGGTAGTACTCGCCGTCCTCGAAGCTTTCCCGGACCGCCTTGGTACGCAGGCCCGCCAGGTCAGACCCGGCGTTCGGCTCCGAGTACAACTGGCACCAGATCTCTTCGGCGTTGAGGATCTTGGGGATGTAGCGCTGCTTCTGAGCTTCGGTGCCGTGGGCAATGAGGGTTGGTCCGATGAAGCCGATGCCGAGGCCGTTGACGCCGCCGGGCACGTCGAGACGAGCCATCTCCTCGCCGACGATGGCCTGTTCCATCGGTCCGGCCGCCTGCCCGCCGTACTCCTTCGGCCAGCCCATGCCGATAAACCCCGCCTCGTACAGCTTGCGGTGCCAGTCCCGTCGCTGCGCGTGCGTCTCGAGCCGCCCCGCTCGGTTCTGCTCGAACCACTCCCGCACCTTGCTTCGGAACGCTTCATCCTCGGGCGAATAGCTCAGGTCCACAGCCCGTAGCATAGTTCACCGCCGCCAACCACGGCGCTCGAGCCAGTTCAGCCGAGGGCCTATAATGTGGCCCGTCGCGGGCGACTAGCTCAGTTGGTTAGAGCACTGCATTCACATTGCAGGGGTCGCTGGTTCGAGTCCAGCGTCGCCCACCAGTTTCACAACGGTTCAGAGCGTATGGCAATGTCCAGCCACGGCTGGCTGCTTCTTCGCAAGCCGCGTGTAAAGTCTGGCATGGTGTAGAACAAACATTCTACACTGTCGCGTGGCAGTCGGGGATGCCGAAGAGCGGCAGTGCACGAGTTGCGGGGTGATCCGTGCCGAGTACGAATTTTCATTCCGGAACGCTGCCGCGGGAAAGAGACACGTGCAGTGTCGCATCTGCCGTCGCGAGGTTTCTCGGCGGCACTATGAACAGAACCACGCGGCGTACATTGAGCGAAATCGACGAAACACGGCGCTTCCGCGAGCATGTGAAGCTGCGTGTCACTCGCTACCTGCTCGAGCACCCGTGTGTGTCCTGTGCGCAGGCAGACCCGGTGGTCCTCGAGTTCCACCACCGGGATCCGTCGGCAAAGGTCTCGAACATAAGCAATCTTGTGGCGCGCATGGCTTCTGCGGCGCGCATTGACGCGGAAATTGCCAAGTGCGAGGTGTTGTGCGCGAATTGCCACCAGCGAGGCACCAACCTCGGCAGAGCCCGGCACTACAAGCTTGGCTGGTGGATGCAGTTGGCAAGCGGCGACGTGAAGGATCCGCGCCAGGCAGCCAACGTCAGGAACGCTAGGCTGGCCTGGGATCGCCTGGAAGAGGGCTACTGCGTCGACTGTGGCGAAATTGACGTGCTCGTTTTGCAATTCGATCACCGCGAGCGGAAGACAACCGATGTTTCGCGGCTGGTCGGCAACGGTTGTTCTGCCAGCCGGCTCGCGGACGAATTGGCGAAGTGCGACATTCGGTGCGCGAGTTGCCATCGGCGACGGACAGCGGAGCGTGGCGGGTGGTATCGGACGCGCCAGGTCGCCGCCGTGCCGGCGGCTGTGACCGAGCAGCCCGTCGACGGCGAACTGGACGGTTGGGGGCAAATTCGGCGCTGATGGTGTCGCCTTTGGCCGGGACGAGCCTGGCGGCGTCCGCGCCGGCGGCGAAACTGCGGTGCACGTAGACGGTGGTGTTGTTGAGCATAGATGCGACCTCGCCCGCGGCAAGTTCGGTGGCATCGGCCCAGTGAGGAGGGTGGCAGCGATCAGGCTGGCCTGATCGTCGAACAGTCCGATCGTGAAGAGCGCGCCATCGCTGCCCTCCACCACGACGAAGCCGGGGCTGCGCGCCAGGACGGATCCAAGGCGCCAGCCGACCTCGGCCGCGTTGTCGCGGCGCCGCGCGCAGCTGGTACTGGTGGATGGTGGCGTACATACGGGGCCTCGTGCATCAATGGCGCCGGTGGATTGGTGAGCACCACCGCGACGCGCCCACTCGTGCAAAAGTGCGCGCGCCGCGGCGTAGTCTTCTCTGCCCGGATGTGTTCAGCCCGCAGGATCGGGCGCAATCGTGATCGTGCCAGCGAAGCATGTGTCGTTGAGCGCGTTGGCCTGGCCGCAGGACGACACGATGTGATAGTCCACGTGCAGTCTGGCGCCCGTGTGCCATCCGCCCAGAATCATCCCGTCAAGCAGGCCCGTGCCGGCCTGGTTGTTCTGTCCGCCCTGCAGAAGCGCCTTGAATGAGTGGTCACCGGCGTCGATCTCGTAGACCGCCTCGAGCCGCATGATGTCTTTGCTGGTGGTCAGTTGTCGAACCAGGATTTCACCAGATATCGAGCCGGCGGCTTCGCCTCCGACGGTGCCGGCGGTGATAGGGAAGCCAGGATCGGCCGTGATCCATTTCGTGAACGGAAGGACAACACTTTTCCCGCCGTCGCGAGACTGTGCGACAGGGTCGCCCTGGTCGCCGGCGGCGAATACGGCACTCGAGAGAAAGAACGTCGCGACGACCGCGACCGCGATGGTGCGAGAAGTGCTCGGACGCATGGGTTGGCTCGCTCTCCTATTTGTCGGGATGCCACCCTGCTAGCTGGGTGACACCCTCAACGTAGAGTTGGCCGGTCGAACTGGCATTGGTAGAACTGCCGATCGCATATACCTATTCGCGAACCCTGTGACCTACCGGTCCAATAACTTGCCCGCGCACCTCCCGTCGCTGATCGGGCGCGAGGAGGCAGTGGGCTCAGTGCGCGAGAAGCTGCTCCAGGCCGAGCGCGGCGTGCTCACGCTGACGGGCACCGGCGGCAGCGGCAAGACACGCATCGCGCTCGCGGTCGCGACGGGAGTGGTGGACTGGATCGGATTCCCCGACGGCGTGTGGCTGGCGGAACTCGCCCCGCTGGTCGACCCCATGCTGTTGGCGGGCGTCGTCGCCGCCAGCGTCGGCATCAAGGAGCAGCCGGGCCGGCGCATCCGCGACACGCTCATTGACGAGCTCCAGACACGTTCGCTGCTGCTGGTGCTCGACAACTGTGAACACCTGGTAACCGCTTGCGCCGCGCTCGCGGACGAGTTGCTTCGAAGCTGTCTGGGGCTACGCATCCTGGCCACCAGCCGCGAGCCACTCCGTATTCCCGGTGAACGCGCGTGGCGCGTGCCGCCCCTGCCAGCCCCCGATGCGCACGCGCTTTTCGACGCGGATGCGCTGGCGAGGAACCCCGCGGTGCAGTTGTTCGTGGAGCGAGCTCAGGCCGTTCAGTCCAGTTTGACGCTGACCGCCGAGACCGGCCCGGCAATTGCGGGCATCTGCGCCCGACTGGATGGCTTGCCGCTGGCCATCGAGCTGGCCGCGGCGCGGGCGCGGGTGCTGACTCCGGGTCAGATCCTGTTGCGCCTGGACGATAGTTTCCGGCTGCTGGTCGGAGGGAGTCGCACCGCCCCCACGCGCCAGCAAACGCTGCGCGCCACACTGGATTGGAGTTATTTCTTGCTCAGCCCCAGCGAGCGGGAGCGCTTCGAGCGGCTGGCGGTGTTTGCGGGTGGCTTCGATCTCGACGGGGTTGCGGCGATCTGGTCCGGCGACGCCCGCGAGGCGACTACTGACGAGCTGGACGTGCTGACGGGGCTCGTGGACCGGTCAATAGTGACGGCCCAGCCTGAAGCCGCGGGCATGCGCTATCGACTGCTCGAGCCGGTGCGACAGTACGCGCAGGCGCGGCTCACCGAGCGCGGCGCCTGGGAGGCGACGTGCAAGCAGCACGCCGCCTACTTTGTCAGGCTGGCCGAGCAGGCTGAGCAGGGCTTGAAGGGACCGGACGCCAGAGCGTGGGTGGCCCGCCTGGAGCTGGAGCACGACAACCTGCGGGCCGTGCTCCGCCGCTCCCTGGACGCCGGGGAGCCGGAGATTCCGCTGCGTATCGGTTCGGCATTGCGGAATTTCTGGGCGCAATTTGGCTATCGCAACGAAGGCCGGCGGTGGCAGGAAGAGGCGGTGGCGATCGAAGCGGATCTGCCGCCAACGGTCCGCGCGAACGCGGTGTTGACCGCTGCCGCGATGGCACACGCGGTGGGCGACTACCGCGGCGTCCGGACGTGGTTCGAGCAGGCCGGGGCGTACTGGCGAGAAGTCGGCGATCCGGCCGCGCTGAGCCTGGCGCTTGGATACTACGGGCGCGCCGTGGCGGCCACCGCCCAGACTCCGGCGGACTACGAGCGAGGCAAGGCGCTGCTGCACGAGGCAATCGCGGTCTGTCGTGAGACAGGCACGGCGTGGTGGCCCGCGAACGCCATGCTTTTGCTGGGCATATCTGCCTGGGAACACGCCGAGCTCGAGTTGGCGGCCACCATTCTCGCCGAGGTGGAGGCGATTCTCAGACATAATGGCGACACGCATGGCCTCAGCCACGTCACGTTGAATCTGGGCGGCGTCCTGCGCGACCAAGGCGACCTCCTCGGCGCGCAACGTCTGATTGAAGAAAGTCTCGCGGTGTCGCGTGCGATCAACTGCGAGGGCGGGGCTGGGGTGGCACTGTATTACCTGGCCGGGCTGACCCGTTTGCAAGGCGACCCCGTCGGCGCGGCGCAACAAGCCCTGGAGGGCGTCCTGCTCCAACACCGAGTGGGCAATATTTCATTTCTGGTCAATGGCGTGGAACTGCTCGGTGACATTGCCTGCGAGCAGCGGCTAGCGGAGCGTACGGTCACGCTGCTTTCCGGCGCGGCCTCCATTCGCGAGCATACCGGGGTGCCGATTCCGCCGATCTTGCGGCCCGCGTACGACCGCGACCTCGCAACGGCGCGTGGCGCGATTGGCGCCAACCGGTATGCCGCCGTGTGGGCCGCCGGCTCGGCAATGACGGTCGATCACCTGGTGGAATACGCCAGCCAGCCAGACGCCGCGTCGGCGCCACCGCCAACGTCGCCGGTAGATCCGCTCAGCCAGCGCGAGCGACAGGTCATTGCCTTGCTCGCACGGGGCTTTACCAACCGCCAGATAGCGGCGGAGTTGATCATCAGCGGGCGCACCGCCGATGCGCACGTGGCTCACATTCTGGCCAAACTCGATCTTTCAACCCGCGCTCAGGCAGCTGTCTGGGCCGTCGAGCATCCGCGTGCAGCGGCCCCTATCGGACCTTAGTTGTTCGAGCTGCCTGAGTTGTCCGCCGTGGCTGCCTTCGCGGCGGCTTTGGCGGACGTGTCTGGTTTGCGCGAGTCAACGGAGGTTGACGGCGGCGCCGGGCTCGAGGCTGGAGTTGAGTTCGGCGCGCTGGGTGCACTGGACGCGGTGCCTGTGTCCGCGTGCGGTGGCGCGGCGACCTTTGGCGGTGCGGCGGAGTCGGCGTGTTTATCCGGCGCGGGCGCGGCCGGCGCGCTTGGGTGGGCTGACCCGGAGTTGCCGTGGCCTGGGCCATCGGTGTGATCGCCTGTTGACCTGGTCGGGGGGACGGCCGGCGCGGGCGGCGCAGACACCGCCTCGGCGGGCGGCTGAACCAGACTGCCGACGGTCGCGCCGTCAACCGGCGTCGCTGCCGCAGCCGCCAGGGTCACGAGCGTCGCGGCGATCGCCCGGGCGTCCTGCTCGGTGGTCCGCGCGGCCGTCGGGTCGCTGCGAACGTGGGCTACGGATTCGAGGTTGGCGAGCGCGGTCGGGTCGATGTGCGCCGCGGTGGCGGTTGAATTGGACGCCGCCGCGGCATCGCCGGCCCGCGACAGCGGAACAGCCGCGCTCGAGCCATTTGGCGTGACGTCAACCCGCCCGACGTGTCCGTTCCGGTCCGTCAACAGAATCATCGACGCGATACACGGCTGGTCGCCGGTGGCGCCGCACGTACCCGCCGAGCCGAGGATGACGATATAGCTCGTGCCGCGCACGAGGCCGGTGGCCGCTGGCGTATCGGTGCGAAAGCTCCCGTCGGCAGGCATCGGGATGACGTGATTGACCGTGACGCCAGCGGTCTGGAGGAACGCGATCTGGGGCGCGGGGGTGGTGTTCACCGGCACGCTCGGCGCGGTCGGCCTGGCGGACGACTACTGGACGCCGATGAGCGACCAGGGCAACAAGATGGCCGGCGTCGAGATCCACGCCAATGTGGCCGCCACGCTGTTCTCGACAAGGTTCCTCGCCAACGCCTCGCATCCTCTCGCGATCCTGATCATCCTGACCATCGCGCTGCTGATGGCGCTGGGGGCGGCCAACCTGGGCGGCCGCGCGGCATGGATCGCGCCGTGCGTGGTGCTCTTCGGCTACCTGGCCACCGTTGCCTGGGCACTGTACGCCCTCGGGCTGCTGCTGCCAGTCTCGACCCCGATTCTGGCGGGGCTGGTCGCACTCAGCGGCGCCGCCGCCCAGCGGGTCGCGTCCGAACAGCGATCTGCGCGCGGGCTGCGGGCCGCCGTCGACTACAGCGCCCTCCACGACACGCTCACCGGATTGCCGAATCGCGCGTCGATCCAACTCCGACTGGCCGAGGCGATTGCCGCCGCCCGGCAACTTGCCCAGCCGTGCGCGGTGTTGCTGGTGGACCTCGATCGCTTCAAGGAAGTCAACGAGACGCTGGGATACCACACCGGCGACGCTCTGCTGTGCGAGGTTGCGCAGCGGCTGTTGCGGGCGTGGCCGGAGCCTGGGACGCTCGCCCGCCACGGCGGTGATGAGTTCGTGCTGCTTGTGCCCGGGTGCACCGCGGTCGCGGCCGTGCAGGTGGCGGCGAAGGTCATCGAGGCGTTGAGCGCGCCGGTGGTGCTCGACGGACGCGCGATCGGGCTGGGCGCCAGCGTGGGCGTCGTGGCGTACCCGGAGCATGGCCTCGACCCTGACTCGCTGCTGCGGCACGCCGAACTGGCCATGTACGTTGCCAAGCAGACTCGCGGCGCGTACGCGGTCTATTCAGTCGACCAGGATCGGCAGTCGGCCGAGCGGCTGGCACTGATCGGCACGCTTCGGCAGGCGCTCGAGCGCGATGAGCTCGTGCTGTATTACCAACCCAAAGTCGCGTGCGGCTCGCGGCGGCTGGTCGGGGTCGAGGCGCTCGTTCGCTGGCAGCACCCGGAGCTCGGCATGGTCCTGCCGGACCGCTTCATCGGGCTGGCCGAGGAGAGCGGCTTGATCGCGCCGTTGACGCGCTGGGTGCTCGAGGCGGCGCTGCGCCAGACGCGCACCTGGCTGGACGCTGGCTTCGAGATCCCGATCGCCGTCAACCTGTCGGCCCGGGACGTGCAGGACCCTCGCATGCCGTCGGTCATCGCCGGGCTGCTGGCCGACTGGAACGTGCCCGCCAGACTGCTGTCGATCGAAATCACTGAGGGCGCCGTATTGTCCGATCCGGCCGTGGCGCTGGACGTGTTGCAGCAGCTCCAGCAGCTCGGTGTGGTCGCCGCGCTCGACGATTTCGGCAGTGGCTACTCGTCGCTCGGCTATCTCAAACAGTTCCCGGTCCAGGAACTCAAGATCGATCGCTCGCTGGTGTCCGACATTGTGCGCGCGGCACGCGACCGAACAATTGTCCGCTCGACAATCGATCTGGGGCACAGCCTCGGGCTGCGGGTCGTCGCCGAAGGTGTGGAAGACGAAGCGACCCTCACGCTGCTCAGCCTGTATGGCTGCGACCTGGCCCAGGGGTTCTTCCTGGCCCGACCGATGCCGGCCGCCGGTCTGGCCGACTGGGCCCGCGATTGGGAGCTCACCCAGGAGCGCGCCACCGCGGCCTGAGTCGCTACTGGTAGATCACGAGGTCCGGGAACGGGTCCAGGTCGACGATTTGCTGCGGCGTGAGCAGCGGCAGGTCATGGTGATAGAAGAGCTTGATCCCGGCGCGTTCGACGCGCTGGTTGTGGACGTACTCGTCGTACTGCGCGAGCTTGAGCTCGGGCGGGCCGAAGCCGTCCATGGTCACGACCACCTGGACGTTCGGATCGGGCTTGATCTCGGCGTAGTTGGTGAGCATGCCCTCGGTGAAGCGGTGGACGACGAGGATTTTGGGCGGCAGGTGTTCGGCGACGACCAGGTCGGCCAGCGTGCGAATCGCGCCATTGACGGCGGCCGCGTCCATGGTGCCGACGACCTCGCCGGGGGCACTGTTCGGGGACATCGAGAACTCTGGATCCAGGGCCAGGTGGACGTTGGGGCGACGCAGGAACGGCAGCAGCACGTTGACTTCGTCCGCGACACTGCTACGCCCTGGCTGCACGTCGATGATCAGCAGGGCCTGGATGGAGTCCGCCCACTGCGCGACCTGGTCGATGAGCTCGGGTTTCATGCGCGCGCGGTAGAGTCCGTCCTCACCCGGGTCGGCCTGGGCGGCCGGCGTGACGAGCTCCAGCGCAGGCACCACCGTCCGCGTCCGGTCGGCGGCGGCGATGGCCGCGGCCTGTTGTTTGAGCTGGCTCAGCATGTCTGCCGGCGCCAGTTCACCCAGCACGCCCATTTCTTTCGCGAGCGGGTTGCCGTAGTACGCCACGATGCGGTGCTCGGGCAGCAGTGGCGCGAAGGGATTCGGGGTGGGCAGCGGAGTTGGCTCCGGGTCGATCGGCGCGGTGGGCACCACCCGCACCGGGGCGCTGGTCTGAGTGGGCAGGGCGGTTGGCGTGATCAGGGCTCGATCGCGCGCGAGCTCGAACACGGCCGGCGCACGCGGGTCGACGAAGCGCGCTTCGCCGTCGTGGTAGCCGTTGAGCTGGACCTGAATGGGCGAGGGCGGCTTGACCCCCTGAAGTCGAAAGTAGCCGGCGGCATCGGTCGTGGTTTCGGTGGCGCGGGTCACCACACGAGCGTTGGCCAGCGGCGCGCCCGTGCCCGCCTCCCGCACGACGCCGTCGATCTGGAAGCCCGGGAACACGAAGTGGTACCAGCTCATCCCAACGACCAGCGCGATCGCGATCGGCAGCGGCGCCAGGCGGGCCAGGGCGCCGAGCACCGGCCCGAGCGCGCGCAGGTCCGCGCGCGGCTCACGCCGCCGATACGCCGAAACTCGGTGCGTGGACGCCGTGGGCGAGTACGACCAGCCGCGATTTGAGTTCAAAGGCATGGCGCCGTGGCCAGTATCAGGCACACCCGCGAGCATCGTCTAGCCGGACCCTGGGCCGCGGCAGCGATCTCGCGAAGGTCCGGCTGCCCGCATCGCCGCGCTCGCTCCGAAGCGACATCGAAATGCCCTGGAATCCCCCGAACTCGTCAAACGAGCGAGCGAAGGGATGCGGGCAGCGGGATTCCCGCGGGGCGGCCGAGCGCGCTATGCCTAGAAGGGCTCGCGGCCGAAGAAGCCGGCCAGGCGATCGTAGACCGCGGCGTTCTCTGGGACTTCGACCTCTGGGCCGAAGGCAGCACCTCGAAACTGAGGCTTGAGGTTCTCGTGCGCCCAGTCGAGGGCCACCCGACCGACCTCAGGGTCGAGGTCCGTCGATTGGCGGGTGGCGGTGGCGATGTCCCAGCCGTGGACCGCCAGGTCGGCGGTGTGCTGGCCCACCGCCCAGGTTGCCGGAAACTCACCGACGCGGGTCTTGAGCGTGCCGTCAATGCCGCGTTGCCGCCATGCGGCCAGGAGCGCGTCGGATGCCGCGCGATAGGCGGCCGACCAGTCGTTGCCGATCAGGTCGGCATCGGTTGGCCCGCGTTCGGCGCCGGTAAGCCCGGCGGTAAAGGTCTGCAGGTCATACACGGTGTGGTTGACCAGTGCGCGCACGTCCCACTCCGTGCACGGAGTCGGCAGGCCCGCCTGCTCGGGCCGAACACCAGAGACGAGCGCACCGCATTGGTCGATGGCGCGAGCGAGCAGTCGGAATGGGTCGTTGGCTGACATAACCGAAACTGTAGCGTCGATTACGCGCGGCTGCCGATCGGATACAAATCTTGACTCGGTGACCGAGCGGCTGGGCTCACGATGGGCGGCGGGCCGCCGAGGCGACTTTGTGTGCGCTCCGTCCGGCGGTGACAGCGGACCCGGCAGCGTAGGTGGTCCTGGGATACGCGTGTGCGAGCACCGAGCCGGTGGACGCCGCCAGTGCCAGGAGCAGTGAGCCGAGCACCCGGCCGGATGGCCGCCCGACTCGAGCAGTTGGTACCAGTGAAAAAGTCAGGCGCGAAGGTGCCTTTCTAGTCGCTCGCCTGGGAGCGTTCTCGCCTGGCGGGAGCGGCAGGTTCCGCCAGCGGCGCGGCGCCACGCGGACGCGTCACCCAGCCGGCCAAACCGACAACGAGCCCCAGGATCCCCACGGCGATACCCGCATAGGCGAGTATGCGGGTCGATTGCGCGTCACTTTGCGCGGCCTGAACGCTGGCCGCCAGCTGGACCGGGTCGGGGAGCACCACCGGAAATTCGAGTCCAGTGGCCGCGGCCACTCCGTCGAACTTGCCATCGGCACTGTCGAACGTTTCGTTGACCTGGTCGCCGTTGATGCCGCCGACGAACGTCCATACGTAGTCGCCGACGCGCGTCGGGACGATATCGGCGCGATAGTAGCCAGGTTGACCGAAGACCGCCGCCAGGGCGAACTCTCTGGTCTGGGCGCCCTGGCGGATCTGGACTTTGAGCGTCTTGTCCGCGCCCTCGACAGGCACGGCCGGATTGCTGCCCGCCTGCGAGATGCGGATGGCGGCGCCGTTTTCCGTATTGGCGTACGTGGGCTCGACGTCCCAGCCGACGACCACGTCGTACTTGCCGCCCGCGATGGTGCGGCGCTCGTGCGCCAGTGCCGTCGCGGGTAGTGCGACGAGCACCAGGACCAGGATCACCGGCAAGACGAGGCTGGAGCTGTGAAGTTTCGTTCGTACAAACACGCGTTCCGTGAACCTCCAGGAACAACCGCCACGGCGGCCGTGGCGCACGGCCACGAACCGCCCAACTGATAACGTCAGGACGCAGTTAGCGTTCCGGCCGGACCGCGCGGCCCGGCGACGCGGATTCAGGTGGCGGTTGGCGGCGGATCGGGCGGAGGCTCGGCAAAAGCGCCCGGCGGCAGCGCGTCCAGCGTGATGAGCGGCCAGGCGAAGACGCCGCTGGGCGCCAGGGTGACCCGGGCAGGCACGGGTGGAGTCAGGCCAGGGCTCAACGCCGCCGTCGCGGCGCCGGCGCCGATCGCGGGACCCGCCCGGTCAGCATTGAAGATTCGCTGGGCGGTTTTCAGCGCCGCACTCTGGGGCGTGGTGAGGCCGCCGGCGAGGTGGATGTGCGGAAAAAGGGGGTCGAGGAGTTGGTCGCGGTGCGCTCCCTGGCCCGTCCCGACGGGGGTCAGGACCACCAGCAGCAGCACCAGGATGGGGCTGACGACGTTGCTCAGGACGCGCAGCATTCGACTTCCGCCGACCGAGTATGGAAGATATCGCTGCCACCTGGCCGCTGACAAGCAATCCAGCCCCAGAGCGTCCGCCCGCCCTGCAGTCTGAGGCGCAGGCGTCACGCGAACCGTCACGCCAGGCGTCACGTCGTCGGGGGCGAGAAAAAGACCTGGCTACGCTTTCATGTCCAGGAGTGTGCCGAGCATCTCGTCGGCGGTGCGCATGACGGCGAGGTTGGCTTTCACGTCGCTGGCGGCGACGCGCATGCCGACCACGGAATCGAGCAGGTCAGGACCGCCGTTGGCCGCATCGGGCAGGTCGTTGCTCGACTGCGCGGCCGCTCGGCTCGCGCCGGCCGCGGAGCGGTCGAACGCATGCATCGAGGCCTGCAGGCCTGAGGCGCTGAGAGAGGACAGACCGTTCATAGGTTGCGACTCTCATCATCGGCAAATCTTCAGCTATCTTTAGGGCCGCGATGCCGTCCCCTGCTGGCCGCCACGCAGACCTGGCGCCCCTGGCCGCTGAGTTCTGGGCCTGGCGCGCCGTGACCCAGCCCGCTTCAGGTGACGACATTCCGCGGATCGAACGGCCCGCCGGCTGGACCCCCGACTGGTCGCCCGAAACCGTCGATCGCCAGCGCAAGCAACTCGAGGCGTTCACGGCTCGCTGGGAGGATTTGTTCAGCGACGCACAGGCCTGGCCCGTCGACCAGCAGGTCGACCTTCGGCTGATCGGTTCTGCGCTCGCCCGCGTCCACTGGGAGCTCGACGTCGTTCAAGGCTGGCGTCGCAACCCGCACTTCTACGTGCACCAGACGCTCGGACCGGTGTTCGAGGCACTCCTGCAACCGCCCCCGTTTGGCGCCGCGCGAGTAGAAGAGCTCGTGCGCCGGGCCGAAAGCATTCCGGCGACGCTCGATGCGGCACGCGCGAACCTGGTCGGACACGCGGTGCGCCCCTTCGCGCAGCTCGCGATCGGCGCCCTCGACGACATCGGACCGCGTCTGCACACGGTGGCGCGCGAGCTGACGCCTCTCCTCGAGCCGTCTCAGGCGCGCGACTTCCACCAGGCGATGCAGCGCGCGGGGACCGATCTCGAACACTTCCGCGAGTGGCTTTTTGAAGGCGCGCCAAGAATGGCAGACGCCCCCACGGCTATCGGCCGCGCGGCCTACGTGGACTTCTTGCGGCGCGTCGCCCTGGTGCCGTTGTCACCCGAGGCGATCGCCGCGGCCGGCCAGCAAGAGTTCGAGCGCGCCGTGGCGTTCGAGGCGCTCGAGCAGCAACGCAACCGCCATCTGCCGCCCCTTGCGCTGCGCGCGACGCAGGCCGACCAGATCGCGCGCGAGGCGGCCGGTGAACAACAGCTGCGCGAGTTTTGCGAGCAACACGCTCTGCTCAGCTTTCCGACCTGGCTCGGGCACTATCGCAACCTGCCGCTGCCCGCCTACCTCGCGCCGTTGCGCGGGCTGGGCGTCACCGACGATCTCACCTCCGCGACGCGCCTGGACGACAACGGCAGTTGTTACATTCCCGAGCCGAGGGCCGATCTGCCCTACTTCTATCTGGCCATGGCGCGCGATTCCAGAACACTGATCGCGCATGAGGGTGTGCACTACTACCAGCTGGCGCGAGCGTGGGCCCACGCCAACCCCATCCGGCGCCACTACTACGACTCCGGTCCCAATGAAGGCATTGGCTTTTACGCCGAGGAGATGCTCCTGCAGGCGGGCCTGTTCGACGACAGTCCGCGTTCTCGCGAGATCATCTACAACTTCATGCGTTTGCGCGCGGTCCGCGTTGCCGTCGACGTGCGGCTCGCGGTCGGCGAGCTGACGATCGAGAGCGCCGCCGCCGAGCTCGCGACCCGAGTGCCAATGGACACGGCGACCGCGCGCGAAGAGGCCGCGTCCTTCGCGTCAGCACCGGGCCAGGCAATCACGTACCAGGTTGGCAAGCTGCAGATCCTGCGCTTTCTGGCTGACGCCCGACTCGCGCTCGGCGCGCGCTTCAACCTGCGTGCCTTCCATGACGCGCTGTGGACGAACGGCAACGTGCCCATCGCGCTGCAACGTTGGGAAGCGCTGGGCCTCACCGACGAGGTCGCCCTACTTGACACGGCAAGCAGCCGCCTGCCAACGTGAGCCCACCTCGGAGGTCACCATGCAGACACACGTGGTTGGTAGATGGATCACGGTTGCGGCCAGCGTCCTGCTCATCGGGGCGAGCGTGCCCGCGGCGGTCGCCGCGCCTGCCGCGCAGGTCGCGGATGCCAAAACCCTCGTCGTTGGCGCCGCCTTCGACATCAAATCGCTCGACCCGGCCCGAGGGTTCGAGCAAATCGGTGGGATGGTCCACAAGGCCACCTACGACACGCTAGTGACCCTCGACGAGAACGACACGAGCAAGATCGTGCCGGACCTCGCCCAGAGCTGGGACATCAGTCCAGACGCAAAGACGTTCACGTTCCATCTGCGGTCGGGAGTGAAATTCCAGACGTCCGGCAATCCGCTGACGTCGGCGGACGTGAAGTGGTCCTGGGAACGGGCCATCGGGATCAAGGGCAACCCATTCTTCCTGTTCGATGGCATCACCAGCATCGAAACTCCCGATGCCTTGACCGTCAAAGTCACCAAGTCTGACCCCGATCCGGCCTTCATCGCCAAGGGCAGCTTCCCGGCCTTTGCGCCCCTGGACAGCAAGACGGTGCAGGCGCACGGCGGCACCAGCGGCCCGGATGCCAACACCACCGACACCGCCGAGACGTGGCTGAACCAGAACTCGGCGGGCACCGGACCATTCATCATGACCAAATACACCCAGGACTCCGAGGTGGACGTGCAGAAGTTCACCGGGTACTGGAAGGGCGACGCGCCGTTCGATCGGGTGATCTATCGCAATATTCCCGAGGCCGCGACGCAGAAGTTGACGCTGCAGGCCGGTGACATCGACATCGCCACCGAAGTCTCGCCCGACGCCGTCGCGGACCTGCAATCCAACTCCCAGCTGAAAGTCGTCCAGGGTGTCGGCGCCGACATCTTTTTCCTGTTGATGAATGAGAATCCGGCGCTCACTTCCGGTGCGATGAGCAATCCGGTGGTGCAGAACGCGGTGCGCTATGCGCTGGACTACGACGGGATCAATGCGCTGGTTGGCGGTCCCGCGGCGACGCCACCGTCGATCCTGCCGCTGGGTTTTCTCGGCGCGTACGGATCGGACCACGCCTTCAAGCGTGACCTCGCGATGGCCACCAGCTTGCTTGCGCAAGCCGGCTACCCGAATGGGTTCAGCGTCGATTTGCAGTACCCGACCAACTTCTCGCGCAGCGGCGTGAGCTTCGACATCGTGGCCCAGAAGATCCAGTCGGACCTCGGCGACGCGGGCATCACGGTCACGCTCAAACCGGGGGAGATCAACACCGAGCTGGCGAACTACCGGGCTGGCACCGAGGGACTCGGTTTCTGGCTGTGGGGGCCAGACTACTTCGACTCCAACGACTACCTGGCGTTTCTGCCCGAGGGTATCGTCGGCAAGCGCGCGGGCTGGACCAACGCGAACTCCGACGTCGCGATCCAGCAATTGCGAGACCAGATCAACGTCGAGACGGACAACGCAAAGCGGGCCCAACTGTGGCAGCAGGCGCAGGATTATTTGATGCAGAACGGCCCGTTCGCATCGGTCGTCCAACCCGGCATCTACATCGCCATGCGCGCGAACATCGGGAACTATGTCTACAACCCCCAGTGGCGGGTGAATCCGTACGTCCTGACGAAGTCCTAGCCGGACCGCCGGTGCGTAGTGGCCCGCATCGCTTCGCTCGCTCCTGTCGGGATTCAAGGAGACACACAGATTCCGCCGCGGAGCCGCGTAGCGAGCGGGACAGGCGGGCAGGCGGTGGCCCGCATCGCTTCGCGCGCTCCCTTCGGGAGTCATAAAGGCACAGGAGTTCCGATGCCGAGCGGCGTAGCGGCGGGACAGGGCCGGCGGAAGGTTGCCAGCATCGCTGCGCTCGCTCCGCGCGGGAGCATGTGCGTGGAGGTCGGCCGCTGCCCTGCGCGCGGCTCGTCTCGCGATGCACTCGGAAGAAACAGGAACTTCCGATCCCGCAGCGAGCGAGCGCAGCGATGCGGGCAGGTGGATGATGGCGAGAGGCGGTAACTCGCTGTGCAAACGCTAGTCCTCCGGCGACTGCTGCTGATGGTCCCGCTGATGATCGGGATGTCGCTGATTGCGTTTGTGGTTTCTCACAGCGTGCCGGCTGACCCGGTGGCGGCCCATCTGGGTCAGCGGGCAATGGAGGATCCGACCATTGTGGCGGCCTTTCGCCAGCAGTGGGGCCTCGACAAGCCGCTGCCCGAGCAGTATCTGACGTACCTGAGAAATCTAGTGCAAGGGAATCTGGGCGTGTCGATCCGCACCCATATGCCGGTGGCGGAGGACCTTGGAAGGTACCTGCCCGCCAGTGCCGAACTGGCCATCATGGCCACTCTGGTGGGTATCGGGCTCGGCATTCCGTTCGGGGTCGCATCCGCGGTGCGGCGGAACCATTGGGTCGACCACGTGGTGCGCGGCGTGTCACTCCTCGGCGTCTCCAGCCCGGTGTTCTGGCTGGGACTCATTGCGCTCTACGTGTTCTACTTCCGCCTTGGGTGGCTACCGGGCCCCGGTCGTCTGGATACCGGCCTGGCCGAGCCGACCCACGTGACTGGCATGTACACGTTCGACAGCCTGCTAACCGGCAACTGGACGACACTCGTATCCAGCGTCCGCCACCTGATGCTGCCGGGGCTGGTGCTGGCGAGCGTGTACATCGGCCTGGTGACGCGCATGACCCGCTCCAGCATGTTGGAGGTGCTCTCCGCCGACTATGTGCGCACCGCGCGCGGCAAGGGTCTCCGACGACGCACCGTGATTTATCGACATGCCCTCGGCAACGCGTTGATCCCGACAATTACCGTGCTCGGGCTGGCCTTCGGCGACATCCTGGCCGGCACCGTGCTGACCGAGACCATCTTCTCCTGGCCGGGCATCGGCCGCTACGCCTATCAGTCAGCGGTGACGCTCGACTTCCCGTCCATCATGGGCGTGAGCCTGCTGATCGCCGCGGTGTTCATCACCGTCAACCTGGCCACCGACATGGCGTACGTGTTGCTCGACCCCCGGCTGCGGCGGGCCAGCCGCTAGCGCCAATGGCGCTCTCCGACGCGGCCCTTGCCTCGGCACCGCCACTGCCGGCCATGCCGCCGGATACCGTGCTGCTGCGCGGGCGACCGACGTCGCGGCGCGCGGCGGTGGTCAAATTCTGCCGGCGCAACCCGCTCGTCCTGGGCGGGGCGCTCGTCGTCCTGGCGTGGGTGGCCGTCAGCGTGGCCGCGCCGGTGATTGCGCCCTACGGCCCGCTGACCCAGAAGGTGGTCGACCGACTACAAGCGCCCGGTGCGGCCCATCCATTTGGCACCGACGCGCTCGGTCGAGACATCCTGAGCCGGGTGCTGTACGGCGGGCGCATCTCGCTGCCGGTGGGTTTTCTGGTGGTGAGCGTGTCACTGGTCATCGGCGGCCTGATCGGCGCAATCGCCGGCTTCGGACCGGGCTGGGCTGACGGGCTGCTGATGCGCTTCACCGACATGGTCATGGCGTTTCCGATCATCATCCTGGCCATGACGATCGCGGCCGCGCTGGGGCCAGGTCTGGAGCACACGATGATCGCGCTCGTCGCCGTCTCGTGGCCGCGGTACGCGCGGGTGATGCGGGGGCTGGTGCTGTCGGTCAAGGAAAACGAGTACGTGCATGCGTCGCGGGCGCTGGGCGCGACCGAGCCGCACATTCTCACCCGGGTGGTGCTGCCGAACTGCCTGGCGCCGGCCGTGGTCATGGCCACGCTCGATCTGGGCAATGCCATTCTGACGTTCTCGGGGCTCAGTTTCCTGGGGCTCGGCTCGCCGCCGCCGGCGCCCGAGTGGGGCGCGATGGTCGCCGCCGGCACTCAGTCGTTCGACCAGTGGTGGGTCGGGGCCTTCCCTGGCCTGGCCATCCTGACGCTGGTCATGGCGTTCAACTTCATCGGAGATGGGGTGCGCGACGCGCTGGATCCCCGTCTGCGCCGCGCTGTTTGAGGCGGATGACAAAACTTCATCACTTCGTCATCCCAAGGGAATACAGTGCGCCGTACACGGTGACGCAGGGAGAGTTGACGACCCCCATACGAACCCACGGCGACGCCCCCGTGCAGCGGTTAGGGGGAGATGGTCATGGCACACGCAGAACCCGTGGCCCCGGACCAATTTTTCTCGCTCTCGCTCGACGTGTTCAGCGAGGCGGGCAGCGACGGCTGTTTCCAGCGGCTCGATCCGGCCTTCACGCGGGCGTTCGGGTACGCCGAAGCGGACCTGCTCGGGGCTCCCTTCATCCCGTTCGTGCATCTCGAGGATCGCGCCGCCACGCGCGCTGAGCTGGAGAAGCTCAGTCGTGGCGAGCCGAGTCCCGGCCTCGAAAACCGATTCCGGCGCCGCGACGGCACCTACCGCTGGCTGGCGTGGACCGCGGTGCCGACGCCGGAGGGTCTGGTACACGCCGCTGCCCGCGACATCACCGCGCGGCGGCTGGCGAAAGAACGCGCCGACGCGCCGGTGGCCCTGGGAATCGCCGCCCCGGCGGTTGTCCCCACGGGTGACTTTCTCGTTGCGGTCTCGCACGATCTCCAGCAGCCGCTGGCGCTCATCAAGGGCCAGGTGCAGCTCATTCAGCGCCAGATCGCGCGGGGGCAAGAGCTCGAAGCGGCCAGGCTCGAGCAGGGCCTCGGCTTTGTGAACGCGGCGGTTATCCGCATGCGGGGCATGCTCCAGGAGATGCTCGACAACGCGCTGGAACAGGCTGGCCAGCCGCTTGGACTCCTGTTGTGTCCGACCGACCTGGTTGCGCTGACGCGCGATACCGTCAGCGAACACCGGCTCGCCTTCGATGTGCATCAGTTCGTCGTCGACGCCGAGCCGACAGATCTATGGGCCCTGGTCGACGGGCCGCGGATTCAGCGAGTGCTCGAAAATCTCCTGTCGAATGCGGTGAAGTACAGTCCCGCCGGGGGCGTCATCCGCGTCACCGTCAACAGCACCGCCGACAATACCTGCGCGGTCATCGCGGTGCACGACTCGGGACTGGGCATTCCGGCCGCGGACCTCCCCCACATATTCGACCGGTTCTATCGGGGCGCCAACGTCGTCGGATGCATCGCGGGTAATGGACTCGGTCTGGCCGGTGCCCGCCAGATGGTCGAGCTGCACTCTGGCGCAATTGGCGTGCAGAGTGAAGAGGGTCGCGGCAGTACGTTCACCATGCGTCTGCCCATCGGCAGTCGATAGCGGTCGCATCCGGTGGACGAGCCGGTGCTGGACTTGCATGGGCTGCGCGTCCTCGAGGCCGTCCGTCAGACGAATGCGTTCCTGCTCCGCGAGCAGGCGCGGGGCAGTGTGGCGGTCCGCATCGTCACCGGGCACGGCACCGGTGTGCTGAAGGCAGCGATTCGAGACGTCCTGCGCAACCACCCGGCGGTGGCCTCGTCGATGCCTGCGTTGATGACGGATGCGGCGACGCTGGTGGTGCTGCGGCCTCGTCCACGCGGCCGGCCGTCGGGTGGAGTACGATGACGGTACCTGTCCCCCGTGGTCTGCACCGGTCCCGGTGCGAGGTGTGGTGAATCCATAGTCTGGGGAGGCCAGCAAGTACGTACATGATGTCCTCGGTGATCCCGGCGCGGCTGCAGTTCAGCTGCGGGCACGCGGCCCTGGTGACGTTGCCACGCCTCAAAGGCGAAAGCCCGTCCCAACGCAACGAACGGATAATGCGGGAGAAAACGGATGCGCGCGGCCGCGCGTGCGATTTCTGCGGGCCGAGCGAACCGGCGCCGCTCGAGGTCCAGCCAGTCCAGACTGCCGGAGTTGTCAGCCAGCAGTATTCCAATGGCGCCGAGCCGGCTGCACGCACGGTGCCGGCTGCTCGCACGGTGCCGGCTGCACGCACGGTGCCGGCTGCACGCACGGCGCCGGCTGATCGCGCGGTGCCGGCTGCAGCGGCGCCGGTCGCGCCGGTGCGCAAGCGGACCCCGCGGACGGTGCGCGTCGCACCGGTTGACGGCCGCGCGCTCCAGCGCTTCCAGATTCACTTTCGCGTCGAGACCGTCCTGCTGGCCCCCGACGTCCGGGCGGCGCTTCGAGAGGTGGAGTCGCTCGGCGCCGCTGACGTGCTGGCGATTGTGCGCCAGGACGGCTAGCGGAGTCAGCGGTCGACGAGCAGGAGCACCCCGGCCACGACGCCGAGCACCGTTAGCAGCACCGTGCTGTTGGGGATGCGGAGGCTCAGTAGCGGCAGCAGATTGCTCAAGAGCACCCACACGCCCAGCAGCAGCAGCCCTTTCGGCCGACTCATCATCACCCCAGCATAGGCCGACCGGTTGACGGCCGGACGACATTCGACGCTACGGGGCCGCTACGGTCGTGAGCGCGGGCGCGTGCGCTAGGATTCATCCGTGACTCAGCCAGGCACCGAGCCGCTCGTGAGTCCAGCGAGTCAGCTGTTCAAGCGGCATCCCTGGCATGGCGTGCCGCTGGGGGCCGAGGCACCGGACCTGGTTACGTGCTACATCGAGATCGTGCCGACTGACACCGTCAAATACGAGCTCGACAAGACAACCGGCCACCTCAAAATCGATCGCCCGCAGAAGTACTCCAGCGTATGCCCGACGCTCTACGGGCTGCTTCCGCAGACCTATTGCGGCGACCGCGTGGCCGACGCCAGCCGTCAGCGGACCGGCCGACAGGACATCGTCGGCGACGGCGACCCGATGGACGTCTGCGTGCTCTCGGAGCGTCCGATCAGCCACGGCGACGTGCTCCTGCGCGCGATCCCCATCGGCGGCCTGCGCATGATCGACCACAATCAGGCTGACGACAAGATCATCGCCGTGCTCAAGGACGATCCGGCGTACGGCGACTGGACCGATATCTACCAGTGTCCGCCATCGCTCATCGATCGCCTGCGGCACTACTTTCTGACATACAAAGAAGTCCCGGGCGACTCGTCGGTGGGAGGCCTAGTCGAGATCGCCGAGGTCTACGGTCGCCGCGCCGCGCATGACGTAATCCTGCGGAGCCGCGAGGACTACCGCCAGAAGTTCGGCCACATCGAGCGCCTGACCGCTGCCAGCGACGAGTTGTCGGCGCTGAGCGATCAACCGGCCGGACGCCGGTCGACGGATCCGCAGGTGGCTGCTGACGGCTAAGCAGCGCGTCTCGTTCGGCCTGGCGACGCCGCTGGCGGTCTTCTACATCGTGCTGTGGGCCTCGGCATACGTGCCGAGCAAGATCGGCGCGACCGCGGTGCCGCCGTTCTGGTTTCTGGTCGCCCGGTTTCTGGCGGCGGGTCTGGTGATGGCGGCGATCGCGGTGGCCCTGCGGCGACCGTTTCCGGCGCGCTGGTCGGAGTGGCTGGTGTATGGGGCCCTGGGCGTGCTCGCCAACGCCGCGTATCTCGGGCTGACGTACACCGCGCTCAGCCGCGGGCTCGGCGCGGGCATCGGGTCGATCGTCGCGAGCACCAATCCGCTCATCCTGGCGGTGGTTGCGCCACGCTTGCTAGGCGAGCCGTTGAGCTGGCGCAAAGTTCTCGGCCTGGCGCTCGGCTTCGGCGGCGTGCTGGTGGTCGTGCTGGCGCGCACGGGCACCGAGAGCGCGCGACCGTCCGAAGTCGGCCTGGCGCTCATCGGGGTGAGCTCGAACGTGGCATCGACGATTCTCTTCAAACGCGCCCGAGGTTCGACCGATCTGCTGGTGATCAATACCATCCAGCTGGCCGCGGCTGGGCTGGCGCTGATCCCGGTGGCGCTGCTGCTGGAGGCGTCGCCACGCGTGGCGATCAACCCGGCCGTGATGGCGTCGTTCGTCTACCTGGTGGCGGTGCTGAGCGTCGGCGCGTCGCTGCTCTGGTTCTGGCTGCTGTCGCGTGGCGCCGCCAGCCGCGTGTCCGCGTTCTACTTCCTGACGCCCATCTTCGGCCTGGCGTTCGGCGCGATGCTGCTCGGCGAAACCGTCGGCCCAGGCGACGCCGTCGGCCTGGTCGCCGTCGCGCTCGGGATCCTGCTCGTCCAACGCGGGTAAGCGCGAGGTTTGCGTTGGTCGGAACTCGTGCGGGTCGGGCGAGCCAGCGGCGTGCGGCCTTGCCCCGGCGGCGAGCCTTTCACCCCCGAGGGGAATCTGCGCGTTGGCGGGACGCCGGGTCGGAGTACCCTGTCGAGGGCATGGTCCAAGCGGCTCCCGTGGCCATCTCCGTTCCCGCGGATGCGATCGTCGATGAGCTGCTGGCGCTCGGGATCAGCCACGTCATCAATGTGCCAGATACGCACCAGCGGACGCTGCTCGCGGCGCTGGCGCGACAGTCGCGGATGCGGTTGCTCACGGCGTGTACGGAAGACGAGGCCATCGCCATCAATGCGGGGCTGTACATCGGCGGCCAGCGGCCGATCCTGTCGATCCAGCAGGTGGGCTTGCTGGCAGCGATGAACAATCTCAAGGGCATCGCCATGGACGCCCGCATTCCGACCTGCATGCTGGTCGGCTACTTTGGCCGCGATACCAGCCGGCCCGCTCGGCAAAACCCGGCGCGCGCCATCCACCTCATCGAACCCACACTCGATACCTGGGGTGTCCGGTACTTTCCGATCGAAGGCCCGGATGACCTGGCCGCCATCCAGTGCGCCTACCAGCACAGTCTCGAGCACCTCGGCCCGAGCGTGATCCTCATCGGCGCTCCGACGAGCTGAACGAGATGCAGAGACGCGTCGCCATCGCCGCGCTGGTCGCCGAGCGCGCCGATGCCATCACCGTCGTGACCGAGCAAGCCATCGGCGCCTGGCGAGCCGCGGTCGCCGAGCCGGCCAATCAGATACCCGATCACCTGGACATCGTGGGCTGCATGGGCAGCGCCTCGACCATCGCACTTGGCATCGCGCTGGCCCAGCCGCAGCGCAAGGTGATCGTCGTGGACGGCGACGGCAGCCTGCTCATGCAGCTTGGCTCGCTCGTCACGATCGCCGGCGCGGCGCCCGCCAACTTCTTTCATTTCGTGTTCGAAAACGGCGTCTACGAGACGTCCGGGTCGCAGCCCTTGCCGGCCGAGGGCAGGTTCGACTTCGCGCGGATGGCCGCTGCCGCTGGATACGCTGACGCGGTGCAGTTCGACGCTGGCGACGCCTTCGCCGCGGCGCTGCCGGGCTTGCTACGGCAACGCGGGCCAGTGTTCGTCTCGGTGCGGACGGAGCCGGAGGACGGTTTTCTGGTGCGGTCCTCGGCGGGCACCCGGCTCGATGTGCAGATGCAGGCGCTGCGCGACCGACTGGTTCCCGCCGGATGAAGATCAGCCACGTCACCACGCGGATCCTGAGCACGCCGGCCGACAATCCCCTGGTCATCGGGCTGCCGAGCAGCGGCGGTACGCGTGAGTTCGTCACCCTGGAGTTGGGGACCGACGCGGGCCTCATCGGGCTCGGGCTGACGTTCTTCGGCGGCGCGCTGACGCCGGCGCTCGAGTCGGCGGTGAATGGACTCGCCCAGCTGGTCATCGGCGAGGACCCGACTCGCGTCGAGGCGATCGCGGCCAAGCTGCGGGCCGCCGCCGGCACGTCGGGGCCTGGCGGAATCTTTTCGCTGGCGCTCGCGGCGATCGACATCGCCTGCTGGGACCTCAGGGGCAAGGCCGCGGGCAAAAGCGTGAGCGAGTTGCTGGGTGGTCTGCGCGACCGCGTCCCGACGTATGCCAGCGGCGCGCTTCTGCGTCAGCACCCGCTCGCCTATCTCGCCGAGGCTGGGCCGCGACTGGTCGGCATGGGCTTCAGGCAAATGAAGATGCAGTGCGGCAGCGAGCCGACGATCGGCGCGTCGGTCGAACGGGTGCGAGTCATGCGTGAGTCGATCGGCGACGACGTCAACCTGATGTGCGACATCAACCAGCTCTGGAGCGTGCCGCACGCTGTCGAGGTGGGCAAGCGGATCGAGCCGTACCACCTGTTCTGGCTCGAGGATCCGGTGGCGCACGACGACTTCCCGGGCCTGGCTCGCGTGGCCGACGCGCTGGTCACGCCCATCGCCGCCGGCGAATACCACTATGGGATCGTGCCCTTCCGCCACCTGCTCGAGGCGCGCTCGATCGACGTCGTGATGATCGACCTGCTGCGCGTCGGCGGCATCACCCAGTGGCTGAAAGTGGCGGGCATGGCCGAGGCCTTCAATATGCCGGTGGTCAGCCACCTTATCCCCGAGATCCACGTCCACCTGGTGGCCGCCATCCCGAACGGCCTGACGGTCGAGTACATGCCGTGGACGCAGCGGCTGTTCGAGACGTACCCCGCCATCGCGGATGGACAACTTGTCGTGCCAACTGGCCCGGGCCTCGGCCTGGAATTCAGTCGCGCCTCGATCCGGCAATATCAGGTCGCCTGAGTGCCGCGGCTGGGCCACAATGGCCATATCAGCCCGGAAGGAGCGACTAACGCGCATGCCTCTCGTTTTGAATCACACCATCGTCCCGTCGCGCGATAAGGAGGGCTCGGCCCAGTTCTTCTCGCGGATCTTCGGAGTGCCCGCGCCTGAGCCAAATGGCCACTTCACGCAAGTCCACGTCAACGCCGATCTCAGCTTCGACTGGGATGCGCGCGACGGCTTCGAGGGGCACCACTACGCATTCGTGGTGAGTGACCAGGAGTTCGACGACATCTTCGGCCGCCTCAAGAGTGAAAACGTTCGCTATGGCAGCGGCCCGAACTCGGCCGCGAACGGCGAGATCAATACCCGCCGCGGCGGCCGCGGACTCTACTTCGCGGATCCGGACGGCCACCTCATGGAGATCATGACCGTACCCGAGTGAATTAGCTGGTGTCGCTGGCTGGGTCGCCGTTTTCCTTGCGCAGGCTCTTGAGGAAGTCCTCGAGATCCTGGAGAACGGCGGCCGAGCTGGGGAGCTCAGCGGGTGGCTCCTCGATGGACTCTTCGACGGCCGGCTGCGCCTCGGCGGCGTACGGGAGGCGGTCGACCGCCTCGCGCAGCTCGGGTCGCTCGGCCAGGAACTGGTCGACGCGTTCGGCAACCACCCGGCTGTCCGCTTCGAGGTCGCCGAGCGGAAACGCGATGCCCCCGATTTCGCCCGCGACGCGCAGCAGCGCCGCCGAGGCGCGTGGGTTCGGCATATCGGTCAGGTAGCTGGGCGACGACGTGCTGAGGCTGAAGGCAGCGAGGCCGCGGTCGCGGGCGGCCGCCAGCAAGACGGTCGTGATGCCGGTCGGACCCTCGTAGCGGCCGGAGCTGATCTGGCGCCGCCGCAACAGCGTCCGGAGTGAGTCGCTGGTGGCGTAGCCGCGTAACGGAGGTTGCGCCCGATGGTGGACCGGGGCGAGGACCGCCCCGAAGCTCACGAGCATTTCGGTCCCCAGCCGCTCGAAGGTGTCCAGCACGAGACCGGTGAAGGTGCGCCAGCGCAGGTTGGGCTCGGGTGCGGTGAACAGCACCAGGTCGCGCGCGGAGTCGGGCATGTGGACGACGTACCACTCGGCGCGTGGCCAGACGGGCTCGCGCAACCCGGGCGCGGGATGGCTGACGCGCGGCCGCGTATCGGTGAACGCGTAGAACGGTTCGGGATCGATGTCGGCCACCCGTTGCGCCGCCAGGTGTTCGACCAGGAAGCGCACCGCGCCGGTCGCCGCGAACCCGGCGTCGATCCAGCCCCCGAAGCCGACGATGGCAAACGGCCGCCGCAGGTGCAATCCCTCGAGATCTTCGAGTATCCGCAGGTAGCCGTCGCTTTCGCCCACGCCGCGAGTATAGACGCTGACCGCCTGGGCTTGACCTCGCTCGCTACACTGCGGACCATGCCCGATCGGCTCAAGTTTGGCTACTTCACCCTCACCGACAACTCCGTTGGCTACGGTGCCCGCCGCCGAGATCCGGGCGACCTCATCAAGGACGTGGTCACGCAGGCCATTGCCGCCGAAGGTCTCGGCTACAACTCCGCCTGGCTGCCCGAGCATCACTTCGGGTTCTTCGGCGTGTTGCCCACCCCGGCCCAGGCGCTGACGTTTATCGCGGCGCGCACGACTCGGCTGCGTCTGGCGCCGGCCACGGTGCTGCTGCCGTGCACGCAGCCGCTGAGAACGGCCGAGGAGTACGCGGTGCTCGACGTGCTGAGCGGCGGGCGGGCCATCTTTTCGGCTGGGCGCGGCTACGACGAACGCGAATACGTCGGTTTCGAGGTCCCGTTCCACGAGAGCCGCACGCGCTTCGACGAAGAATTATTGCTGGTTCGCAAGGCGTGGACCGAAGAAAACTGGACGTTCAGCGGCCAGCACCACACGATCGCCGAGCCCATCACCGTCGTGCCCAGGCCGGTGCAGAAGCCACATCCGCCGGTGTACGTCGCGTGCTTCAGTGAGCCGACCATGCGCATGGCGGCCGAGCAGGGCTTTCACATCATCTTTGCGCCGTTCGCGGCGAGCATGATGTTTGGCTCGCTGGCGAACGCGGTCGCGAAGTTCAAAGCGCTCGCCGGTGAGGCTGGCTTCCCGGACTCGCGCGCCATGTGCTCGTACTTCACCTGTATTGCCGACACGCCCGCGGAAAAACTCGCGGCGCAGGAGCGGTTGCTGTACTACCTGACGAATTTCATCCCGGCGGTCCCGCAGGACCCCGCCAAGACGCCCCCGCATATCCGGTACTTCGTCGACATCGCCGACCGCGTCAAGCGCATGCAGGCCCAGGATCTGGGCGAGCGCAGCATCGTAACGGGCACCGTGGACGAAGTGATCCGCCAGTTCGAACAAGTCGAGGCGGCCGGGATTGAAGAAGTGATCTGTTACTTCAATTTCGGCCTGCTGTCGCACGCCGAGACGATGCGTCAGATGGAGCGCGTCTCACGCGAGGTCATGCCCCACTTCGCGGTGGCCGGTCTAGACGTTTTGCCAGGCGGTGCCGATGCGGCCGATGCCGGGGAACGGGAAGTGGTAAGTGAGCACGAGCGCGTGCTCGCGGCGGGCGCGATCGACGAGCGCGCGGCGCGTCGCGCGTGAGAGTGGTGGCAGGGCGTCGAAGGTGGGACACCAGTCGGGATGATCGATCTGGAGCGGGTGATGGACCAGGTCGCCCACGTAGATCGCCATCTCCTGGCCAGTGGTGAAGGCGACGCCCATGTGGCCGGGGGTGTGCCCCGGCAGCGGCAACAGGCGCACGCCTGGAGCGATCTCCTGTTCGCCGTCGGCCAGGTCGAGCCGCGCTGCGCTGGCGAGCGGGAGCATTTTGTCGGCGAGGCCGGCGCGCTCGGCGAGCACCTCAGGTTGGGTGTGGTGGTCCCAATCGATGCGGCTGAGCCAGTAGCGCGCGGCGGGGTAGCTCACCTGGGCGGCTTCGCCGGCGCCGGTCGTGGCCCCGCCGATGTGGTCGCCGTGGGGATGGCTCAGCACCACGGTGTCGATGTCGGCCGCTGCCAGGCCGAGCTCGGCGAGGCTCTCGCCCAGGCGCCCGACGCCCGGGTTGTCAGATCTCGGCCCGAAGCCGGTGTCGATCAGGATGCGGCGGTCGCCGACATGCACCAGTAGACAGGTCAGACCGAGTTCCACCCGACCGTCCGCGTCGCGCTGGACGTGGGGCTGCCACTCTTCGGGCTGGGCTTCGGCAAAGATGTTGGCTGGGTCGAGGTGCAACACGCCGTCGGAGACTGGTTGGAGCACCAGCGAGCCCAGGCGAAGCGGGCTCGCGAGACGTAGCGCAGGCATGTACTGCGCACGGTACACCGGCGTCGCGCGCGCCTGCGCGTACCATTGGCGTTGATGGCGCTGCTCATCCAGCAAACCGAGGCGCTCGAACAGTTCCTGCTGGATGGCACCGGGATGATCCTGGGGCTGGTTCTGGCGGTGGCTGGCATCTTTGTCCGCGCGAACTTGCGATAGGGAGCCATGTGCTGATGACGCTTGCGCAGAAGGTCTGGACCGAGAATTACCTCCAGATGACCCATGGCAAGACCCGCTACTGGGAAGCGGGGACGGGCACGCCGACGATCCTGTTGCACGGTGCGGGCTGGAACTCGGGCTGCGAGAACTGGGCCCTGGCCATGGGCCCGCTGTCCCAGCACATGCGCGTGCTGGCCATGGACTGCCTGAACTGGGGCATCGGCGACGTGCTCGACCAGGAGTTCTCGTTCGCCTATCTGGTCGACCACGTGCGGGAGTTCATGGACGGGCTGGGCATCGAGCAAGCCAACGTGGTCGGCCACTCGATGGGCGGTTGGATTCTGACCCTGCTGTGCTACGAGAGCCCGAATCGGGTGCGCCAGGCGGTGAATGTCTGCGGCGGTGGAGCGGCAGTGCGGCCGCTGCAGACGATGGTCGAATTCAAGGTGCCGGCGCCGGAGCAGATCCGCCAGCAGTACCAGCGGCTGGCCGATGCGAGCGGCGGCACACTCGACGTCGACGAACTCGCCGCGACGTTCATTCGCAAGCGCGAGCTGCCGGGTCACCCGCAGGCGTTCGCCAAAGTCATGCGCCATATGACCGACCCGCTCACCCGCCAGCGGTACAACACGCTGCGGCGTCTGGCGCACATCACCGTGCCGACGCTGGTGCTCTGGGGCCGCGACGACCCGGTCAACTCGTTCGAAGAGATGGGCATCCCGACGGCCAACGGAATTCCCAACGCGAAGCTGATCGTGTACGAGCAGACGGGCCACGGGATTCCCGCGGAACAACCCGAGCGGTTTGCGCATGACGTCATCGAGTTTCTGACCACCTGAGATTCTGTGATGTCGCCATGACGCTGTGGCGCGTTCGCGTGACGCTTTGCGGCTTTGGCGTGACGGCCCACGTGACGCTTCGGCGTTACGCTTAGTGCATCGGATGACGGGGCGGGCGGCGGCGGTAAACTACCACGGGTGCCAAAGATCGACTGGGTCGACGATAGCAACGACAACCAGGCGCGGTGGGAGCCGCGGCCGCGGCGCGAGCGGGCGGGACGCGAGACGCGGGATCGGCGCGCGCGGCTGGAACAGATCATCGCGATGGCGGCGATGCCGCCGAACTTGCCTGAGCCGCAGCCGAAGCGCCCGCTACACCTGATCTGGGGGCGGCCGATCGGGCGATCTGCCCGGGATGCCGAAGGCGGCGGCGATCAGGACCAGCGCCAGGCCCAGCACGAGTAGCCAGCCCACCTCGTAGGAGCCGAACGCGTCGCGCAGGCCGCCGATGGCGACCGGGCCGATCGCGCTCCCGGCATAGCCCAGGGCCAGCAGCACCCCGGCCGTGATCCCGACGCGCTGGGCCGGGGCGACGGCGGCGGGCGCGGCCAGGCACACGCTGAACGCGAGCGTGGTGCCCAGCCCGGCCGTGATGCCGCACAGCAGGACGGTCTGGTCGGGCCAGATCAAAAACACCAGCAGGCCCAGCGCGACCACCAGCCCGGACGCGCCAATCACGGCGCGCCGGCCAAATCGCATCTCCGCCGGCGCCGCCAGCCCGCTGGCGACGATCGAGGTCAACGGCAACGCAGCGACCGGGAGCGCCGCGCTGGCGACGTCCCAGCCACGCGCGACCAGATACGTCGGCGCCCAGGACGAGAACGTGTAGAAGATCGCGCTCTGGGTCGCCATGGCCAGCGTCAGCGCGGCCATGCCGGGGAGCTCCAGGGCCTGGGTGATGTCGGCGAACCGCAGCCGACCGCGGTGCAGGTCGGACTGCCGGGTCGATCGCAACGCGATCCAGCCGGCGGCGGCGACCGCCCCGACGACGGCCCACGCCAACAAGACGCCACGCCAGCTACCGACGACGCTCAGCAGGAGCGGCGTCAACGCCACGCCGCCCGCGCCGCCGATGACCAGGCCGTTGAAGTAGATGGCCGTTGCCAGCGTCGTGCGCTGCGGCAGCGTGTCGCGGGCGACGCGCGGCAGCGCCGGCTGCATGGTGCCGATGGCCAGGCCGAGCAGGATGGCGCCGGCCAGAAAAACGACGTCGGTCGGGGCAAGGGCACGGATGACGCCAGCGAGGGTGATCGCGCCCAGACCCCAGATCATCAGTTGCCGAACACCAAAGCGATCGGTGAGCCAGCCACCGGGCAGGCCGGTGGCGCCCATCAGGAACAGCGGCAGGCCGCCGAGCAGGCCCGCCACCGTGAACGACAGGTGCAAGTCAGGGATGACCAGCGGCAGTAGCGGGCCCAGCGCCAGGAGCGGCGCCCGGGCGTTGACCGCCGCCAGCCACGCGCAGGCCAGCGTGGCCGCCCGGGCGTTCAGGACGACCGGGACGGCTGCATCCAGCCGAGGGCCGGCACGGGGCGCTCGGCCCAGGTATGCAGGAGCGCGTCTTCGGGCGGGGCGTCGGGCTGCGCTTCGGCCCACGCCGCGGCTTCGGCGACTTCTTCGGCCACCTCGGCCTCGAGGTGCGCGGCCGATGCGTCACCGAGGGCGCCAGTGGTAATCAGGTGCGCGCGGAGCCGCGCGATCGGATCTCGCTTGCGCCACGTGTCCACTTCCTCGCGCGAGCG
>DATGER010000001.1:0-2243 GCA_035309865.1 Chloroflexota bacterium | reverse complement strand
CCGTTACGATGATGGACGTTCTCACCTGGGCGCAGCTGTCGCCCGAGCATTGCTTCCATGACCAGTCGGCTGTGCCAGGCGCAGCACGCCGAATCCCGCGCGCTCTGGTCGCCACTCCGAAAACGGGCGGGCAAGCTCTATCGCGCGGGCCGGGCCTTTCGTGGCCAGGGATGGGCTCTCGATTTCCCGGCGGTTGTCGTCGCGTGGCTTGACGGCTCGGCGCCGACACCGGTCGGCGGTGAGCGGCCGAAAATCGCGCTGGGCTTCCTCTCGGCGCGCATGCACGCGATTGCCGCCTCCGCGGGGTCGGGCAACGCCCGACAACTGGTCAGCGCACCGACTCATGCTGGCGGCTGGATCGATCCCGAAGTGCTGGTCACTCGACTGACGGCCGAACGTGCGCCGAACGAATACAGCCGATCTCGTGCCGGCCCTGCTGCGCCTCGCACCCCAACGTCGCACGCAGGCCCGGTCAGCCGCCGCGGACCTGGGCCGGCGAAGCCGCCGCCGCGCCGATCCTCGAATTCTTCCATGAGCTGTCGCACGCCGACGGCGGCGGGCTGAGCGACCCGCTCGAGCGGGCGATCCTGGCGGGGGTACGTGAGCGGGCAAGCGGGGCGACTGGCGGCCGGCGTGCTGGCGCTGTAGCCGGGGGTTGACAGGCGCCCGCCGCGCACGTATATTACCGATTGGTTGATTAACCATCAGGTTATATATGCCCCATGACGCCCGACCGCCTGAGCCTCACCCTCGCCGCGCTCGCCGACCCCACCCGGCGCGCCATCCTCGCCCGCCTGGCGTCCGGCGAGTCCTCCGTCTCTGAGCTTGCCGCGCCCTTCAACATGAGCTTGCCGGGCGTGTCCAAGCACCTCAAAGTGCTGCGCCGCGCCGGCCTCATCGAGCAGGGCCGCGAGGCGCAGTGGCGACCCTGCCGGCTGCAGGCCGAGCCGCTCAAGGACGTCGCCGACTGGATCGAGCCGTACCGCCAGTTCTGGGACGAAAGCTTCCAGCGTCTGGACGCCTACCTGCTCCAACTTCAACACGATGGAGAACACGCACCATGATGACCAACACCACGTCTGACACCACGGTGACATTGCCGTCCGACCGAGAGCTCGTTATCACCCGCACGTTCGACGCGCCTCGGGCGCTCGTGTTCGAGGCGATGACCCGGCCCGAGCACGTGCGGCACTGGTACGGGCCTCGCCGCTTCACGCTGGTTCTGTGCGAGATCGACCTGCGCGTCGGCGGCGCCTGGCGCTACGTCCTGCGTGACCCCAGCGGCGCCGAGTATGGGTTTTCAGGCGTCTACCGCGAGATCGTGCCGCCGGAACGGCTGGTC
The DNA here is from genome assembly GCA_035309865.1 of Chloroflexota bacterium. Lineage (GTDB taxonomy): Bacteria > Chloroflexota > UBA6077 > UBA6077 > CF-72 > CF-72. Next base: position 901 of record DATGER010000001.1, on the reverse strand, counting down.
TCCACCGAGGGCTTCGAAGGCATGCCGGGCCACGAGTATCTCGCCACGCTGACGCTCGACGAGCACGACGGCAAGACCACGCTGACCAATACGTTGCTCTATCAGTCGGTCGAAGATCGTGACGGGCATCTTCAATCAGGCATGGAGCCAGGCATGCGCGAGACCCTGGACCGCCTTGCCGAGCTCCTGGCCACGCTGGCCTGAGCTCTTCTCGGACCACGAACGATCGAACCTCTCCGCATCGCTTCGCTCGCTCCCTCTACCTGTTTCGGGGGCGGGCGAAGCATCCGCGCAACTTCTTCGCGGGCGGTCAACTGACTGAGGCGCGCGACAAGCGAACGAGCTTCCAGCCGAGCACCACCGGCAGGATCGTGACGAAGATCACGAAGGCGTAGTTGTTGGGGTTGTCCTGAGCGATCGAGATGACGGCGATGCCGATGAGTCCGACCACGCCGAGCGCCATGGTGGTGCCACCAAATCGCTTGCCAAAACTGCTGTGCCGCAGCATCGCGGTCCCGAGCAGGATGAAGGCGATCGCCAGGAAGATGCCGCCCGCGGTGTCCGTTTCGTTGAATACGCCCTGGACCGCGTGCGCCACGAGCAGCAGGGTGGCCTGGTCCTGGGGCGTCACGCCTGGAGCGTAGTAGAGGTCAGACAGGTGGGCGAAGGCCACCGATGGGACGCCGCCGGCGGCCATCAGGACAATACCCAACAGGCCCATGCCGCCCCCGAAGAGCGCGGGCGCGAGGCTAGCGTCCCGGAGCGCGCGGTACAGCGCCAGGAAGAAGAAGACGAACAGGATGAGCGCCGCGATGTAGACCCCGTAGCCCAGGGACGTGCCGAGTTTCTCGACGGGGAAGTTGGCGACGTCTACGTCGACAAAGCAGGGCGCCCCACACGG